>DASUQC010000019.1:0-81173 GCA_036280745.1 Solirubrobacterales bacterium | reverse complement strand
GTTGCGGCGACGTGACGCGCAAGGGGTCTGACCCCAGCGCCGGGAGTGATTCGTGATGGAGTCCAGGTCGATCATCATCGAGCCGGTCGTCTCCGAGAAGAGCTACGCGCTCATGGCCGACGGCAAGTACACGTTCCGCGTCGACGACCGCGCGCACAAGACTCAGATCGCCCGCGCGGTCGAAGAGGTCTTCGACGTCACGGTCCTGAACGTCCGCACACAGTCCGTCCGCTCCAAGCCCAAGCGCCGCGGTCTCCACTCGGGCAAGACGCGTTCGTGGAAGAAGGCGATCGTGAAGCTCGCTCCGGGCGACCGCATCGAGCTCTTCGAAGGGGCGGTGGCCGAGTAATGGCGATGCGACGCACGAAACCGACCAGCCCAGGCCGGCGCTTCTCGACCTATCAGAAGCGCGAGGAAGTCACCGCCAAGCGCCCGCACAAGGCGCTCACGAAGGGCAAGAACTCGTCCGGTGGGCGCAATGCCCGCGGCCGCGTCACCGCGCGCCATCGTGGCGGGGGAGCGAAGCGCCGCTATCGCCAGATCGACTTCAGGCGCACCAAGGACGGCGTGCCGGCGAAGGTCGCGACGATCGAGTACGACCCCAACCGCACGACCTACATCTCGCTTCTGCACTACGCCGACGGTCACAAGAGCTACATCCTCGCTCCGGCGGGCGTCGGCGTCGGCGACACCGTCGAGTCCGGCCCCGGAGCGGACATCCGCGCCGGCAACGCCCTGCCGCTGGCCAACATCCCGACCGGCACCACGGTCCACTGCGTCGAGCTCAAGCCCGGGCAGGGTGGCCGCATGGGACGCTCCGCCGGGACCGCGATCCAGGTCGTGGCGAAGACCGGCGATCTGGTCACGCTGCGGCTGCCCTCCTCGGAGATGCGGATGGTCCGCGCCGAGTGCCGGGCGACGATCGGCACGCTCTCCAACGCCGAGCACCAGAACGTCACGGTCGGCAAGGCCGGTCGCAGCCGCCATAAGGGCAAGCGTCCCCAGAGCCGTGGCATCGCCATGAACCCGGTAGACCACCCGCACGGCGGCGGCGAGGCCCACAAGGGCCCGGGCGGGCATCCGAAGACCCCGTGGGGCAAGCCCACGCTCGGGTACCGGACCCGCAAGAAGAACAAGCAGTCCAGCGCGATGATCGTCCGCGGTCGCCGTCGCGGCAAGAAGAAGCGTTAGGAGAGCTGAACGATGGGTCGATCAACCAAGAAGGGACCGTACGTCGAGGAGCGTCTGCTCGCGCGCGTCGAGGCGATGAACGCCTCCGGCAGCAAGTCGATGCTGAAGACCTGGTCGCGCCGCTCGACGATCTTTCCCGAGATGGTCGGCCACACGATCGCCGTCCACGACGGCAAGAAACACGTCCCCGTCTTCATCTCCGAGTCGATGGTCGGCCACAAGCTGGGCGAGTTCGCGCCGACCCGCACCTTCCGCTCGCACTCCGGCACCGGCAAGGAATAAGCGCGATGGCCGACGAGAAACAGAAAAAAGACAGCAAAGAGGCCAAAGCCAAAAAAGCGCCGGCGAAAAAAGCGGCGAAAAAAACCGCTGCCAAAAAAGAGGCGGCGCCGAAAAAAGCCGCCAAAAAAGCCAAAGCCAAAAAAGAGACGGCGAAAAAATCTTCGAAAGCCAAAAAAGCGCCGGCCAAAAAAGCCGCGCCGAAAGCGCCCGTGGCGCCGCCGGTCGTCCGCGCCAGCGCCCGCTACGTGCGGATCGCCCCGCGCAAGGCGCGCCTGATCGCCGACCAGGTCCGCGGCATGCACATCGAGAAGGCGCGGGCGCTGCTGCAGTTCTCCCCGCGTGGCGCCGCTCGCGACATCCACAAGCTGATCGACTCGGCCGCCGCCAACGCGGAGAACAACCACGACCTGATCGGCGATGAGATGACGATCACCTCGATCACGGTCGACGAGGGCCCGACCCTGAAGCGGTACCGGCCGCGGGCTCAGGGGCGAGCGACCCCGATCCACAAGCGAACCAGCCACATCGCCGTGGCGCTTACCCCCGCAGAGGACTGAGCTAGCAATGGGACAGAAGATCCACCCCGAGGGTTTCCGCGTCGGCTACATCCACGACTGGAAGTCGAACTGGTTCGAGGACAAAAACTTCGCCGACGTCCTCCAGGAAGACCTGCAGATCCGCGACCACATCGTCAACAAGCTCTCGCACGCGGGGCTCTCGAACATCACGATCGAGCGCCGCGGCGAGGTCGCCGTCGACATCCACACCGCCCGCCCGGGCATCGTGATCGGGAAGTCGGGCAGCGAAGTCGACGCCCTGCGCAAGGAGCTGCACAAGCTCACGGGCAGCCCCGTGAAAGTGAACATCCGCGAGGTCAAGCGCCCCGAGCTCGACGCCAAGCTGGTCGCCCAGTCGATCGCCGAGCAGCTGCAGAACCGGGTCGCCTTCCGGCGCGCGATGAAACGGGCGCTGACCTCGGCGATGCGCTCCGGCGCCAAGGGCGTCAAGGTCCAGGTCTCTGGCCGCCTCGGCGGCGCTGAGATGGCGCGGACCGAAAGCTACTCCGACGGCCGCGTGCCGCTGCACACGCTGCGTGCGGACATCGACTACGGCTTCTTCGAGGCGCGGACGACCACCGGCCGGATCGGCGTCAAATGCTGGATCAACAAGGGCGAGGTGATGCCCGAGGGCTTCCGTTCCGATCTCGCTTCGACCGACGAGCCGCCGCAGGGCCAGTCCGGGCGCGGCGGGCGAGACCGTGGCGGACGCGGGCCAGGCGGGGACCGCGGTGGACGCGGCCCGGGTGGCGACCGCGGCGGTCGCGGTGGCGGCCGCGGCGGGCAGCGTGGAGGTGGTCGCTGATGTTGATGCCGAAACGGGTCAAGCACCGCAAACAGTTCCGTGGCCGCATGCGCGGCAACACCAAGGGCGGCAGCACGGTCGCCTTCGGCGAGTACGGGCTGAAGTCGCTCGAGCGCGGCTGGATCACCAACCGCCAGATCGAGGCCGCCCGCGTGGCGATGACCCGCAAGATCAAACGTGGCGGCAAGGTCTGGATCAACGTCTTCCCGGACAAGCCGTACACCAAAAAGCCGGCCGAGACCCGGATGGGCTCCGGCAAGGGCAACCCGGAGGGCTGGGTCGCGGTGATCAAGCCCGGACGGGTGATGTTCGAGCTGGCCGGAGTTCCCGAGGACCTGGCGCGCGAAGCGCTGCGCCTCGCCGGGCACAAGCTTCCGGTCAAAACGAAATTCGTCCGTCGCGAGGGGGCCGAGGACTGATGAAGGCGACCGAGGTCCACAACCTGAAAGATCTGGAGCTGGTCTCGAAGCTGGCCGACGCGAAGCAGGAGGCCTTCAACCTGCGCTTCCGCCACGCCACCGGCGAGCTCGAGAACACCGCCCGCCTCGGCCAGGCGAAGAAGGACGTGGCGCGCCTGCTGACCGTGGCCAGGGCGAGAGGGATTGACGTAGAGAAAGAGATGAAGCGCGTATGAGCGACGACGAGCAGAAAAAAGACGAGACGACCGAGGAGCCTCAGGCCGAGGAGGCGCCCGCGACCGAGGAGGAGACGGTCGAGGAGGCGCCCGCCGCCGAGTCCGAGGACGCTCCCGCCGAGGAGCCGGATGCCCCTGCGCCCGAGGCTGAAGAGACTTCCGAGCCGGATCCGGCCGACGATCTTCCCTGGAAGGAGCGGCTGCGGCTGGAGCGGTCGCGGCGGCCGCATCAGGCGAAGGCGCAGCAGACCCCGGAAGAGCGCGCCGCCGCCCGCCTCGAGGCCCGCAAGGCGAAGGCCGCGGAACGGCGCAAGGAGCGGGCCGCCGCGAAGGAGAAGCGGACCCCGGGCACCGGCACGCCGCCGGCCGAGCGCGAGGCCAACGCCGCCAAGGTGCGGCAGGGCGTCGTCGTCTCCGACAAGGGGGACAAGTCGATCACCGTCCGCATCGACATCGCCCGCCGGCACCCGACCTACGAGAAGATCGTCCGCCGCTCGCGCACGCTGCACGCGCACGACGAGCGCAACGAGGCCGGCGAGGGCGACGTCGTTCGCGTCGTCGAGACCCGTCCCCTGTCCAAGACCAAGCGCTGGCGCCTGGTCGACGTGGTCGAGAAGGCGAGGTAGAGCGAAGTGATCCAGCAGGAGTCCAGGCTGAAGGTCGCCGACAACTCGGGCGCCCGCGAGCTGCTCTGCATCCGCGTCAAGGGCGGCTCGCACCGTCGCTACGCCAGCGTCGGCGACGTGATCACCGCGACCGTCAAACAGGCGAGCCCGCAGGGTGGCGTCCGCAAGGGCGAGGTCGTGCAGGCCGTCGTGGTGCGCACGCGCAAGCCGCTCGGTCGCCCCGACGGCACCTACATCTCCTTCGACGAGAACGCCGCGGTGCTGATCGACCCGGCCAGCAACAACCCGCGCGGCACCCGCATCTTCGGGCCGGTCGCCCGCGAACTCCGCGACCGCAACTTCATGAAAATCATCTCGCTGGCGCCGGAGGTGCTCTGAGCGATGGCGAAGTCGATGCGCATCCGGACCGACGACCAGGTGGTCGTGATCAGCGGCAAGGACGCCGGCAAGACCGGTCGTGTCGTGCGCACCGAGCCGAAGAAGCGGCGCGTCTACGTCGAGGGCCTGAACATGATCAAGCGCCACGAACGGCCGCGCTCGCAGACCGACCTGAAAAACCCGCAGGCCGGTGGCATCGTCGAGAAGGAGGGGCCGATCGACGCCTCCAACGTGATGCTGCTCGACCCCAAAGGCAACAAACCGACCCGCGTCGGCGTCCGCGTCGACGACGGTGGCAAGCGGGTGCGCTACTCGAAGCGCACCGGGGCGGTGGTCGACTGATGGAGGCGACCGTGGCTCCCACCTCACAGGCGGCCCCGCCGCCGCGCCTGCGCGAGCGCTACGAGCAGGAGGTCCTGCCCGCGCTGACCAAGAAGTTCGGCTACTCGACGCCGATGGAGGCTCCGCACCTGCTGAAGATCACCCTCAACATGGGCCTCGGCCAGGAGAAACAGGACAAGAAGTCCTTCGAATCGGCGACCGAACAGCTGGCGACGATCGCCGGCCAGCAGCCGAACGTGCGCCGCGCCCGCAAGTCGATCGCCTCCTTCAAGGTGCGCGAGGGGATGCCGGTCGGCGTCTCGGTGACGCTGCGCCGGGCCCGGATGTGGGAGTTCCTCGACCGCCTCACCTCGATCGCGGTGCCGCGGATCCGCGACTTCCGCGGTCTCAACCCGCGCTCCTTCGACGGCCGCGGCAACTACTCGATGGGCGTCAAAGAGCAGCTGATCTTCCCGGAAATCGACTACGACTCGGTCGACGTGGTGCGCGGTCTCGACATCACGATCACCACCTCCGCCAAGACCGACGAGGAGGCCTTCGAGCTGCTGCTCGGCCTCGGCATGCCCTTCTCCCAGGAGGGCCGGCCGGGTGCCGGCAGGTCCGAGGAGGAGGCCGAGGCCGAGGAGGAGCAGCGCAAGGAGGAGGCCCGCCTCAAGGCGGAGGCCGAGCAGGCTGCGCTCGAGCAGCTGAAAGAGGAGAACCCCGACGCCTACGCCAAGCCGGAGACCGACGAGAGCGAGGCCGACGGCGAGGACGCCGAGGGCGGAAACGACGAGGCCGAGGGCTCGGCCGATCAGGAGACTTCAGAGAATGGCTAAGACTTCACAGAAGGCCCGTCAGGGCCGCAAACCCAAGTTCAAGAGCCGCGCCTACAATCGCTGCCGGCGCTGCGGTCGTCCGCGCGCCTACTACCGGAAGTTCGGCCTCTGCCGGATCTGCCTGCGGGAGGCCGCCCATGAGGGCTACATCCCCGGGATGACCAAGTCGAGCTGGTAGGACGAGAACGATGCAGACCGACCCGATCGCCGATTACCTGACCCGAATCCGCAACGCCATCCGTGCGGGCCACGACGAGGTGGAGATTCCCGCCTCGGGCCTGAAGATGGAGATGTCGCGGATCCTCAAGGAGCAGGGCTACATCCAGGACTTCCACAAGAAGCCCGCCACGGTCGGCGAGGCGATCAGCGTCAGCCTCAAGTACACCGAGGACCGGCAGCCGGTGATCATCGGGATCGAGCGCGTCTCGCGCCCGGGCCGCCGCCGCTACGTCGACCACAAGAGCGTGCCCCGGGTCCACGGCGGCACCGGGACGGCGATCGTCAGCACCTCGGTTGGCGTGATGACCGGCCACGAAGCCCGTGCCAAGGGAGTCGGCGGCGAGGTCGTCGCCTACGTCTGGTGATTGAGACCTAGATGAGCCGAATCGGAAGAAAGCCAGTTCAGGTGCCCGAGGCCGTCACGGTCGAGATCGCCCCTGGCAACATCGCCGTCAAGGGGCCGAAGGGCGAGCTCTCGCAGACCTACCCGCAGGACATGACGGTGGAGGAAGCCGACGGCGCCGTGACGGTCTCGCGCCCCACCGACCGCGGTGAGCATCGCGCCCTGCACGGGCTGACCCGCAGCCTGATCGCGAACATGGTCGAGGGGGTCACTGAAGGCTTCGAGAAGCGCCTGGAGATCCAGGGCGTCGGCTACCGCGCTGCGCTCAAAGGCAAGAAGCTGGAGCTGGCCCTCGGCTTCTCCCACCCGGTCGCGATCGACGCTCCGGAGGGGATCGAGTTCGAGGTCCCGCAGCCGACCGAGGTGATCGTGCGCGGGATCGACAAGCAGCTCGTCGGGCAGGTCGCAGCGGACATCCGCAAGCGCCGTCCGCCCGAGCCCTACAAGGGCAAGGGGATCCGCTACAAGGACGAGCAGGTGCTGAGGAAGGTGGGCAAGCGCGCATGACCGTTCTCACCAAGCGCCAGCGCCGGCTCAAACGGCGCCACCGGGTCCGCGCCCGCATCAAGGGGACGGCGGAGCGCCCGCGCCTCTCGGTCTTCCGCTCCAACAAGGGCGTCTTCGCCCAGCTCATCGACGACCGGGCCGGCCACACGCTGGCCGCGGTCAACTGGATCGAGCCGGAGCTGCGCAAGCTCAGCGCCTCGGAGCAGGCGAAGAAGGCCGGCGAACTGCTGGCCGAGCGCGCCAAGGCGGCCGGCGTCGAGACCTGCGTCTTCGATCGCGGCGGCTACCAGTACCACGGCCGCGTCAAGGCCCTGGCCGATGGGGCACGTGAGGGAGGGCTGGTCTTCTAGTCCGCTACCTTGGACCGCTCGCTATGAAGGGAATGGACACGAAAAACGTCGAGACGGTGAGCCCGCGCGGGCTCGACCTGCAGGAGCGCGTGATCGAGATCAACCGCGTCGCCAAGGTCGTCAAGGGCGGTCGCCGCTTCTCCTTCACCGCCCTGGTCGCCGTCGGCGACGAAGAGGGCGTGGTCGGGATCGGCTACGGCAAGGCCCGCGAGGTCCCGCTGGCGATCCAGAAGGGCGTCGAGGACGCCCGCAAGAACTTGATCCGGGTCCCCAAATACGGCCAGACGATCACCCACCGGATCATCGGCCGCTTCGGCGCCGGGCACGTGGTCCTGCGCCCGGCCAGCCCCGGTACCGGCGTCATCGCCGGCGGCGGCGTCCGCGCCGTGCTCGAGCTCGGGGGCGTCAAGGACGTCCTCACCAAGAGCATCGGGACCCAGAACCCGATCAACCTCGTCAAGGCCACGATGGACGGGCTTGTGCGGCTGCGTCGGCCCGAGGAGGTCGCCGAGCTGCGCGGGCTGACGGTGACCCAGGTGCTGGGACTGCAGAACGGAACTTCGACTACCGATGGAGAGCACTTGGACGCGGGCCCTGTCGCGGACGAGGAGCCATCCTCCACGCCACCCGCGTCAGATGCCGCTCCGGCTGACGCCGAGGCCCCGGCCCCGGCCGCTGCCGTTGCGGTTGAGGAGACGGCCCCGCCCGAGGAGCCGAAAGCTGAGGAGACTCCGGCCGCTGAGGAGACCTCCTCGTGAGCGGGGTGAAGATTTCGCAGGTCAGGTCGACCGCCGGTAGCAACCCGAGCCAGAAAGCGACTCTGAAGGCGCTGGGGCTGGGGCGGATCGGCAAATCCGTGGAGCTGAAGGACTCGCCGCAGCTGCAGGGGCAGATCCGGGTCGTCTCGCACCTGGTGGAGGTCTCCTGATGGCCGAGACGCCGCGCTCCGAGGAGATCGGGCTGCACAACCTGAAGCCGAAGCCGGGCTCGAAACGGCCCCGCAAGCGGATCGGCCGCGGCGAGGGCAGCGGTCTGGGCAAGACCTCCGGCCGCGGCCACAAGGGCGCCGGCGCCCGCTCGGGCCGCAAGCAGAAGGCCAACTACGAGGGCGGCCAGAACCCGATCCACATGCGGATGCGAAAGCTGCGCGGCCCGCACAAAAAGCAGTCGATGCCCTTCGAGAACTTCCGTACCAAGACGCAGCCGGTGAACCTCTCCGATCTGGAGGAGCGCTTCGACGCCGGTGCCGAGGTGACCCCGGCCACGCTCAAGGAGAAGGGGCTGGCCAAGCGCAACGACCCCGTCAAGGTCCTTGCCAAGGGCGAGCTCAAGAAGAAGCTCGAGGTCCACGCGCACGCCTTCAGCGCGGCCGCCAAGGAGCAGATCGAAGCGGCCGGCGGTTCCTGTCACACTCTGGAGCCGTAATGCTCAAAACTATTGCGAACGCCTTCAGCGTCGCCGAGATTCGCAAGAAACTCGCCTTCACCGCGGCGATGCTCCTGCTCTACCGGCTCGGCGCGTACATCCCGGCGCCGGGCGTCGACGTCGACGCTGTCAAGGAAATCCAGAGCAACTTCGGCGGCTCCGGGGTGCTCGGCTTCCTCAACCTCTTCTCGGGCGGCGGGCTCGAACGCCTCTCCCTCTTCGCGCTGGGGATCATGCCCTACATCACGGCCTCGATCATGCTGCAGCTGCTGACCGTGGTCGTGCCCTCGCTGGAGCGCCTGCAGAAAGAAGGGGAGGTCGGCCAGCAGAAAATCACCCAGTACACGCGCTACCTGACCGTCGTCCTCGCCTTCGGCCAGTCGCTCGGCTACGTCTTCCTCTTCCGCTCCTTCGGCAACGAAGCGGGCACCAGCGTCGTCGGCAACCTCACCTTCGCGAAGCTGTTCATGATCGTGATCTGCCTCACCGCCGGCTGCACCCTGCTGATGTGGCTGGGCGAGCTGATCACCCAGCGCGGGATCGGCAACGGCATCTCGCTGATGATCTTCGCCTCGATCGTCGCCTCGCTGCCGAACGGCATCACCCAGTGGTGGGGCAACCCGGACCAGGTCTTCGTCGTGATGATGCCCTTCGTCGCCCTCGCGGTGATCGTCGCGATCGTCTTCGTCCAGGAGGGCCAGCGCCGGATCCCCGTCCAGTACGCGAAACGCGTCGTCGGGCGGAAAATGACCTCCGGCGGCTCGACCTACCTGCCGCTGCGGGTCAACATGGCCGGGGTCATCCCGGTCATCTTCGCCGCCTCGATCATGGCCTTCCCGCCGACCGTCGGCCAGCTGCTCAACACCCCGGCCGCGCTGGACTTCGCCGCCTTCTTCGGGCCCAACACCTGGGCCTACGTGGCGGGCGAGGTCTTCTTCATCATCATCTTCACCTACTTCTACACGGCGGTCACCTTCAATCCGGTCGACCAGGCCGACAACCTGAAGAAATACGGCGGCTTCATCCCCGGCGTCCGGCCCGGCCGGCCGACCGCGGAGTACCTGGACCGCATCCTTTCCCGCCTCACCTTCCCCGGGGCCCTCTACCTGGGGGCGGTCGCCGCCCTGCCGACGATCCTGATCAGCCAGACGTCGGCCAACTTCTTCTTCGGCGGCACCTCGATCCTGATCGTCGTCGGCGTCGCGCTCGACACGGTCAAGCAGCTCGAGGCGCAGCTGATGATGAGGAACTACGAGGGCTTCCTCAAATAGGCTCCCGGCGATGCCCGAGCTGAACCTAGTGCTGCTCGGCCCGCCCGGCTCGGGCAAGGGCACCCAAGGGGAGCGGCTGCAGGAAGACCTGCGCCTGCCCTATTACGCGACCGGCGACATCCTCCGCGGCGCGGTGCGGGAGGGCACCGAGCTCGGGCGCTCGGCCAAGGAGTTCATGGACCGCGGCGACCTCGTGCCCGACGAGGTGATCGTCGGGGTGATCGCCGAGCGGATCGACTCCGCGGAGGCGCTCGACGGCTTCCTTCTCGACGGCTTCCCCCGCACGATGCCGCAGGCGGAGGCGCTCGACGCCAAGCTCGAGGAGCTGGACCGGGCGGTCACCGCGGTGCTCCTGATCGACGTCTCCGACGACGAGGTCGTGCGGCGGCTCGGCGGGCGGCGAACCTGCGAGGAGGCCGGCCACGTCTTCCACGTCGAGTTCAACCCGCCGGAGCGGGAGGGCGTCTGCGACATCGACGGCAGCGAACTGATCGTCCGCGACGACGACAAGCCCGAGGTGATCCGCAAGCGGCTCGAGACCTACCACGCCAAGACCGAGCCGCTGATCGGCTATTACGACCACCGCAGCGTCCTGCGCCGGATCGACGGCACCGGCGCGCCGGACGACGTCGCCGAGCAGATCCGCAGGACGCTGGCGACGATGCGCCTGGAGCAGGACGAGACCGTTTGACGCCGGCGGGCGGGGTCTAGCGTGTACAAGCGGATGATCATCCGGAAGACGCCCGAGCAGGTCGAGCAGATGGCTGTGGCCGGGGAGATCCTGGTCCGCTGCCTGAAGATGCTCGAGCGCAAGGCGCGCGCCGGGGTCACGACGGCCGAGCTCGACGCGGCGGCGGAGAAGTTCATCCGCTCGCAGGGCGCGACCCCCGCCTTCAAGGGCTACCGCGGTTTCCCCGGGTCGATCTGCGCCTCACCCAACTCGATGGTCGTCCACGGCATCCCCGGCCGGTACGAGCTGAAGCGCGGCGACGTGCTCTCGATCGACGTCGGAGTCGTCAAGGACGGCTGGGTCGCCGACGCGGCGATGACCGTCGCGGTCGGCGAGGTGAGCGCCGAGGCCGAGCAGCTGCTCGAGGTGACCAAGGCGTCGCTCTTCGCCGGGGTCGAGCAGATGCGGCCCGGCAACCACCTCGGCGACGTCTCGGCCGCGATCCAGCGTGCGGTCGAGGCCGAGGGCCTCTCGATCATCCGCACCCTGGTCGGTCACGGGATCGGCCGCGACATGCACGAGGAGCCGCAGGTGCCCAACTTCGGCGAGCCCGGCAAGGGCCCGGAGCTGGAGGAGGGGATGGTGCTGGCAATCGAGCCGATGGTCAACGTCGGGGGCCCGCTGGTGCGGATGGACGAGGACGGCTGGTCGGTCTACTCCGAGGACGACTCGCTCGCCGCCCACTTCGAGTTCACGGTCGCCGTCACCGCCGACGGCCCGCGGATCCTCACCCCCTGGCACGAAGCCGAGTAGAGCCGACTAACTCCGGCCTCGGAACCAGTCTCGCGGGCTCCCGTAAAGGGCGGGAAGCGCAGTGAGGGAACCGGCTACCGCGAGCGCCGCAAACGAGAGGCCGTTGCTCCAGTCCATCAATTCTCCAGCCAGCGAGATCGCGATCGCGATCGGAGTCGCCGCACCGAGGCAGAGCATGAAGCGGTGGGTGGGAAAGCTCATCTTGTCCTCCTTGTCGAGACACCCGCGACTCAGACAAACGTCTGCATCAGTCCATAGTAGAAGAAGAGCAGCGAGACGACGGCCAGCGTGGACCCCATCTCTCCCTTTAGGTCCCCGGGAGCCGAAACTCGCCCCCCGGGGCGACCTGAGACGATCCGCGTATGGGTGAGGAGAGCTGGACCGCCGTCGACGCCTTCGTCGGCGAGACCCTGGCGCCGGAGGACGAGGCGCTGCAGGGGGCGCTCGACGCGGCGCAGGCTGCGGGGCTGCCGCAGATCCAGGTCTCGCCGCCGCAGGGGAGGCTGCTGCAGTTGCTGGCGCGGCTGCAGGGAGCGCGGACGATCCTCGAGTTCGGCACCTTGGGCGGCTACAGCACGATCCTCCTGGCGCGGGCGCTGCCGGCGGGTGGGCGGCTGATCACGCTCGAGGCCGACGCCGGGTACGCGGAGGTCGCGCGGGGGAGCATCGAGCGGGCCGGCCTCGGGGACGTCGTCGACCTGCGGGTGGGGCCGGCGCTGGAGACCCTGCCGGCGCTCGAGGAGGAGGGCGCCGGGCCCTTCGACCTCGTCTTCATCGACGCCGACAAGGTCAACACGCCCAACTACTTCGCCTGGGCGCTCGACCATTCGCGCCCCGGCGGCCTGATCGTCGCCGACAACGTGGTCCGCGACGGCACCCTTGCCGACCCGACCAGCCCCGATCCCGCCGTCAAGGCCCAGCGCCGCCTGCACGAGATGCTCGCCGGCGACCCACGGGTCAGCGCCACGACGATTCAGACGGTCGGCTCGAAGGGCTACGACGGCTTTACGATCGCCCTGGTCGAGCAGGCTTGACCTGTGCCTGGCTGGGCGACAGCCAAGGCGCGACCCCTGCTATCTTTCGCGGTCGGCCATTGGGGCCGGGTAGTCGCCTGCCGTCCGACTCATGGGGCTGGCGGGAATCCTGTATTCGATACGAGACCGGAGCAATGAAGGTTCGAGCTTCCGTAAAGCCGATGTGCGAGAAGTGCAAGGTGATCCGCCGTAACGGGGCGGTCCTTGTGATCTGCCAGAACCCCCGCCACAAGCAGAGGCAGGGCTAGCGCATGGCACGTATCGCCGGGGTCAACATCCCCGTCAACAAACAGATCGAGATCGGCCTCACCTACATCTTCGGGATCGGCCGCTCGACGGCTCAGGAGATTCTCGCCGAGACCAAGATCGACCCCCAGACGCAGGGCAAGGACCTGACCGAGGACGAGGTCATCAAATTGCGCGAGGCGGTCGAGAAACGCGAGGTCGAGGGCGACCTGCGGCGCGAACGCTCGCAGAACGTCAAACGGCTGATGGAGATCGGCTCCTACCGGGGCCTGCGGCATCGTCGCGGCCTGCCGGTCCGGGGGCAGCGGACCAAGACCAACGCCCGTGGGCGCAAGGGGCCGCGCCGCCTCAGCGTCGCCGGCAAGCGCAAGGCATAGGAGCAGGTAGATGGCTGAGAAGAAACCCGCCAAGGGGCGCTCGCGGCGCCGCGTCAAAAAGAACGTCACCTACGGGCAGGCGCACATCAAGACTTCCTTCAACAACACGATCGTCACCCTCACCGACACCGACGGCAACGTGATCGCCTGGGAGTCGGCGGGCTCGGCCGGGTTCAAAGGCTCCCGCAAGTCGACCCCGTTCGCCGCGCAGGTGACCGCCGACGCCGCTGCCAAGAAGGGCATGGAACACGGCCTCGAGAAAGTCGAGGTCTTCGCCAAGGGCGCCGGCTCCGGTCGCGAGACGGCGATCCGCTCGCTGCAGGCCGCCGGTCTCGACGTGACCACGGTCAAGGACGTCTCCCCGCAGGCCCACAACGGCTGCCGGCCGAAGAAGCGGAGGCGCGTCTAGTGGCTCGCGACACCTCCCCGCAGTGCAAGCAGTGCCGGCGCGAGGGCCAGAAGCTCTTCCTCAAGGGCGAGCGCTGCTTCACCGACAAGTGCGGTGTCGAGCGACGCTCCTACCCGCCCGGCGAGCACGGCCGTGGCCGTCTGCGCCAGTCCGAGTACCGCTTGCAGCTGCGCGAGAAACAGAAGACGCGCCGCTACTACCAGGTGCTGGAGAAACAGTTCCGCGCCTACTACGAGAAGGCCTCGCGCCAGGACGGCGTCACCGGCGAGAACCTGCTGCGCCTGCTCGAGTCCCGTTTCGACAACGTGCTGGTGCGGCTCGGCTTCGCGGCCTCCCGCCGCCAGGCCCGGCAGCTGATCAACCACGGCCACTGGATGATCAACGGCCGCCGCGTCGACATCCCGTCCTACCAGGTGCGCCCGGAGGACATCATCTCGATCAAGCCCAGCTCCTCGGCGACCGACACGATCCGCCGCGCCACCGAACTGGTGTCGACGGTCCCCGCCTGGCTGCAGGCCGACCACGACGCTCTCACCGCCAAAGTCCTGCGCTACCCGGAGCGCTCCGAGATCTCGGCGCCGGTCCAGGAGCAGCTGATCGTCGAGCTGTACTCCAAGTAGCCCGGAACCACCAATTTCTGAACACGCATACGCAAGGAACTCATGACCACTGATTTCCAGGTCCCCCGCATCACCTCCGAGAAGGTCGACGACCGTCGCGGCACGTTCACGATCGAGCCGCTCGACAAGGGCTTCGGCTACACCTTCGGCAACAGCCTGCGCCGCGTCCTGCTCTCTTCGCTGGGCGGCGCCGCGATCACCAGCGTTCGCATCGAGGGCGTCGCGCACGAGTTCTCGACCGTGTCCGGCGTCAAAGAGGACGTCACCGACATCATCCTCAACCTCAAGGATCTCGTCGTCCGCATGCACACCGACGCCGACGAGGTCGAGGCGCCGCTGGTGGCCACCGGCCCCGGCGAGGTCAAGGCCAAGGACATCGACCTGCCCTCGGGGGTTGAGATCCTCAACCCCGAGGCCCCGATCGCGACGCTGGAGAAAAAAACCAAGCTCGAGGTCTACTTGACGATCGGCCGCGGCCGCGGCTACTCGCCGGCGGAAGAGAACAAGTCCGACGAGCAGCCGATCGGCGTGATCCCGATCGACTCGATCTTCTCGCCGATCCGCCGCGCCTCCTACGCGGTCTCGGCGGCCCGCGTCGGTCAGCGCACCGACTTCGACAAGCTGGAGCTGGACCTCGAGACCGACGGCTCGATCGAGCCCGCGGCAGCGCTGCGCGAGGCCTCCGAGATCCTGATCAAGAGCCTGGCGATCTTCACCGACGCCGAGCGCGTCGAGGAGCTGACCGCCCGCGAACCGGTCCCGGCGCTTCCGGCCGATTCGCTCTCCTCCTCCGGCGGCAACGGTGTCGCCGGCGACAACGGGCTCGACGAGATCTTGATCGAGGAGCTCGAACTGGGCGTGCGCTCCTACAACTGCCTCAAGCGCGCCGGCGTGCAGACGGTCGGCGACCTGGTCCGCAAGTCCCGCGGCGAACTGAACGCGATCCCCAACTTCGGCTCGAAGTCGATCGAGGAAGTGATCGAGACCCTGCACGCGCGCGGCCTCGATCTGCAGGCGGACTGAGGAACTGAGAGAGCGGAGCGGAGAACCCTGTGCGCCACCGCAAGAAGCGGAACAAGCTCAGCCGTGACCGCGCGCACCGCGAGGCGCTGCTCTCGAACCTCTCGAAGCAGCTGATCGAGCACGAGCGGATCCAGACCAGCCAGGCGAAGGCCAAGGCGGTCAAGCCCGAGGTCGAGAAGCTCATCACCCTCGCCAAGCGGGGTGACCTGCACGCGCGCCGCCAGGCGCTCTCGACGCTGCACAACGACAAGTTCATCGTCCACAAGCTGTTCGACGAGGTGGCGCCGCGCTACGCGACCCGGCCCGGCGGCTACACCCGCATCGTCAAGCTGGGCCCGCGCCGCTCGGACAGCACCGAGATGGTGTACCTAGAGCTGGTTTGAGCGCCGGCTCCTTCCGCCTCGATATCGAATACGACGGTTCGCGCTTCTCCGGCTGGGCCCGCCAGCCCGGGCTGCGCACGGTCCAGGGCGAGATGGAGGCGGCGCTGGAGACGGTCCTGCGCGAGCGGGTCGAGCTGACGGTCGCCGGCCGTACCGACGCCGGCGTCCACGCCTGGGGGCAGGTGGCGAGCTTCCGCACCGCAGCCGAGGTGCCGTCCGACCTGGCGCGGCGGCTCAACGGCCTAGCGCCGGACGACGTCGCCGTCACCGCTGCCGGGCCGGCCCCCGACGGGTTCGACGCCCGCGCTGACGCGACCTCGCGCAGCTACTGCTACCGGCTGCTGGCGCGCCGGGCGCCGAGCCCGTTCGAGCAGGGTCGCGCGCTCTGGTGGCCGCACGAGGTCGATCGTGAGGCGCTCGAGGCCTGCGCCGCCGGCCTGCCGGGCAGCCACGACTTCACCGCCTTCACCCCGACCCAGACCGATCACGTGCGCTTCGAGCGGGACGTCCTCAGCGCCGCCTGGGAGTCGGAGCCGGGCGAGATCCTCGCCTTCCGCATCAGCGCCGACGCCTTCATGCGCAGCATGGTCCGGGTCCTGGTCGGCACGATGCTCGAGGCCGCCTCCGGCCGCCGCACGCCGGCGGAGTTTGCGCAGCTGCTCGAGGGGGCCCCGCGAACCGCCGCCGGCGACACGGCTCCGCCCCACGGCCTTTACTTGGAGTCCGTTGGCTACTCCTAGAATCGATCCGATGCGCATCCTCCTGACCAACGACGACGGGATCTCCGCCCCCGGCCTGCAGGCGGCTCGACGGGCCCTGCGCCAGCTCGACGGCGTCGAGGTCGAGGTGATCGCGCCGAGCTCGAACCGCAGCGCGACGGCGCGCAGCATCACCACCCGCTCGCCGCTCAGCATCGACGAGGTCGAGTTCGGCGACGGCGACGTCGGTTACGCGACCGACGGCACCCCGGTCGACTGCGTGCGCTTCGCCGAGCTGGGGCTGGTCGGCGGGCGACCCGACCTGATCGTCTCCGGGATCAACCACGGCTCCAACCTCGGCGACGACATCACCTACTCGGGCACGGTGGCGGCGGCGCTGGAGGGCATCGTCCTCGGCATCCCCGCGGTGGCCTTCTCGCAGCAGTCGTCGGGGGGCGGGATGGGCTATGTCAGCGGCCGCTTCGACTTCGCGCACGCGGCGGCCTTCGCGGCGCAGCTGGTCGACCGCCTGCGGGACGAGCGGATGCCGGAGGCGACGCTGATCAACGTCAACTGCCCGGCCGGTGAACCGCTCGGGGTCGAGGTGACCAGGCTGGGCAAACGCATCTACAACGACGAGCTGAGGCTGGTCAAGGAGGCCGAGGACGGCCGTCGCCACTACGAGATCTACGGCTGGCAGCCGGGCTATGAGGAGATCGAGGGAACCGACCTCCACGCGGTGGCCCAGGGCAGGATCGCGGTCACGCCGATCCACTTCGACCTCACCGACCACGGGGGCCTCGAGCGGCTGCGCGGATGGGGCTTCGAGCAGATGCTGGCCGCCTGCGCGCCGGCCAGCGCCGAGTGAGCGCCGCTGCGGCAGAGCGGGCGGCCGAGCTGCGGCGCGAGCTGGAGCGCCACAACCGCCTCTACTATGTCCTCGACGACCCCGAGGTCGGCGACGACGAGTATGACGGGCTGCTCGACGAGCTGCGCGACATCGAGGCCGAGCACCCGGAGCTGCGCACGCCCGACTCGCCGACGCAGCGGGTCGGGGCGCCGCCGCTGGACCGCTTCGAGCAGGTCGAGCACCACGAGCAGATGCTCTCGCTCGGCAACGCCCGCAACGAGGAGGAGCTGCGCGCCTGGGAGAACCGCCTCGCCAACTACCTCAAGCGCCTCGACATCACCGCCTCGCAGTTCAGTTACACGACCGAGCCGAAGATCGACGGCCTCGCGGTCTCGCTCACCTACGAGGACGGGGTGCTGGTGCGGGGGGCGACGCGCGGCGACGGCCGCGTCGGCGAGGACGTGACCCAGAACCTGCGCACGATCGGCTCGGTGCCGCTGCGCATCCCCGACGCCCCCGAGCTGGTCGAAGTGCGGGGCGAGATCTACCTGCCGATCGCCGCCTTCAAAGAGCTCAACGAGCGCCGCGCCGAGGCGGGGGAACCGACCTTCGCCAACCCGCGCAACTCTGCCGCCGGCTCGATCCGCCAGCTCGATCCCGCCCTGGCGGCGGAACGCCCGCTCTCGACCTGGATCTACGGGATCGGGGCCGTCCGCGGCCTCGACCTGGCGACCCACATGGACGAGGTCGAATGGCTCGACAAGCGCGGCTTCAAGGTCAACCCCGACACCGCCCATTACGAGGGGGTCGAGGGGGTCGTCAAGCGCTGTCACTGGTGGGAGGAGCGGCGCGAGCAGCTCGACTACGAGATCGACGGGGTCGTGGTCAAGGTCGACGAGCGGGCACTGTGGCGCGAGCTCGGCGTGGTCGGGCGCGAGCCGCGCTGGGCGATCGCCTGGAAGTTCCCGCCGACGACGGCGACGACGACCATGCACAAGGTGGTCTGGAACGTGGGTCGCACCGGTCACCTGGTCCCGTTCGCGATGCTGGAGCCGGTCCACGTCGGCGGGGTGACGGTGACGACCGCGACGCTCCACAACGAGGAGGACCTGGCGCGCAAGGACGTCCGGGTCGGCGACGAGGTGGTGGTGATGCGGGCCGGGGACGTGATCCCCCAGGTCGTCTCGCCGAAGCTGCCGCGGAAGAACCCGCGGGCGCGCAAGCCGGGCCCGCCGAAGAAGTGCCCCGCCTGCGGGACCGAGACCGTCAAGCCGGAGGGCGCCGTCTTCACCATCTGCCCGAACCGGGCCGGCTGCCCCGGGCAGTCCTTCCAGCACGTCAAGCACTTCGTCAGCAAGGGGGCGATGGACATCGAGGGGCTGGGGGAAAAGCAGGCGTCGGTCTTCCTCGAGCAGGGGGCGATCGCCGACGTCGCCGACATCTACGACCTGACCGAGGAGCGGCTGGTCGAGATCGAGCGCTTCGGCGAGACCTCCGCCCGCAACCTGGTGGCGGCGATCGACGCCTCGCGCGGGCGGCCGTTCAAGCGCGTCCTCTACGCGCTGGGACTGCCCGGCGTCGGCTACGTGACCGCGGAGGCGCTGGCCGACCACTTCGGCTCGATCGACGCTCTGCACGAGGCCGACCCCGAGCAGATCGAGGAGGTCGAGGGGGTGGGGCCGATCATGGCCGTGCAGATCGCCGAGTCGCTCGCCGACGAGCCGACCTGGGCCCTGGTCGAGAAGCTGAAGGCGAAGGGGCTGAGCCTGGAGGCGGACGCCTCGGAACGGCGCGCCGAGGGCGGCCCGCTGGAGGGCAAGACCGTCGTCCTCACCGGGACCCTGCCCGAGTTGACCCGCGAGGAGGCCGCGGCCCTGGTCAAGGCGGCCGGCGGCAAGGTGACCAGCTCGGTCTCGAAGAAGACCGACTACGTCGTCGCCGGCGAGAGCCCCGGCTCGAAGCTCGCCAAGGCCGAATCGCTGGGCACCGAGGTGCTCGACGAAGACGGCCTTATCGCACTGGTCCGGTAGGGAAGGCAAGTCAGAGTCGGCACGATCTGCGCGCCACGGGTGCGTCGGCGGCCGTCAGTCTCTGGCGTATGGCGGCGGGTCAGATCGGGTTCTTCACGAACGTGATGGAAGCGCTCGCGACTGCGGTGGGAGCAGGCATCGTGCTCGGCGGCTTCCTGGCCGGGGCGGTCGGCGCCATAGCCGGTTGGCCACGTGTTCTCCGGGACGAGCGAGTGCTCATCACCGGCTATGGGGGCGGGATAGCGGGTGTGGTGGCGGCCGTGATCGACCTACTCGTTCGCTATTCTGAATGAAACTAGTTGTCTGAGATAGGTATCGGACCATGGATGAACGAAAAGAACTACTGCGCTTCGTGCACATCGCGCTGGCGGTCACGGCTCCAGTCCTTCTCGTTGGCGCGATGCTCCTCAAGAACGCTGATGAAGCGGTGCAGCAGGGCTTCGCGATGCTGGGGTTCCTGCTCTACTTTTCGATCTTCTTTTTCCTCGACGAGCGCAACAAACGCCGTAAGCGCCGGGATCAGTAGCCGGCGACGAGGCCGGCGATCCGGTCCTGGGTGAGGTGGGCGAGGCCGAGGTCGCTGACGCTTCCCATCAGGATCGAGAAGACCATGATCCGGCCGCTCTTGTTGAAGCAGTAGCCGGAGAGGTTGCTGACGCCGCTGATCGTGCCCGTCTTGGTCCGGCAGCGCGCGTAGGCGGCGGTGCCGACCGTGCGGCCGTCGACCGTGCCCTCCTTGCCGGTCAGGGCGAGGTCCTGGATGAAGTCGTCCCCGGCCGGGTCGTCGCGCATCGCCAGCAGCAGGTCCGCCACCTGGCGGGGCGAGCCCCGGTTGGAGCGGGTCAGGCCCGACCCGTCCGCGGCCTGCACGCCCGACCCGTTGGCCTGGGCGAACTCCTCGACGACCGCCGCACCGGCCGGCGTGGTCCCGGCCGCCCCCAGGCGCGCCCCGATCAGCTTCATCAGCGTCTCGGCGAAGAAGTTGTTCGAGTAGACGTCGGTCATGTTGGCGAGCTGGTTGATCGTCGGCGAGCGGACGATCGCGACCCGTTCCGCCCCGGGTGGGGTGGGGGCGAGCGCGACCTGGGACGGGACGGCGACGCCCCCCGCTTTCAGCGCCCGGGCCAGCTTCGAGGCGGCCAGCTTGGCGGGGTCGGAGGAGAAGCCGCTGCTGCTGGTGGCCCCGGCGAAGCCGGAGTTGAAGGCGAGGCCGGAGAGCGGGCCGATGTACGGGCTGGTCGCGTAGCCGGAGTCGGCGACCCCGCGGAGGCGGTCGAAGATCGTGTCGTCGGCGTAGAGGCGGCCGGTGATCGCGCGGATCCCGGCCGCGCGGACCTGCGGGACGAGCGAGAAGAGGTTCGTGCCGAGCCCGCCCAGGTAGCTGTTGTAGAAGGTCGGCGTGCCGAGCGCCGGGTCGCCGCCGCCCTGCAGGTAGAGGCTGCCGTGGAGGACACCGCCGGCGTCGATGCGGCCGTCGCCGAAGACCTTGGTCGGGATCCGCGTCTTCGGTCCGAGCCGGGAGAGGGCGGTCGCCGTCGTGAACAGCTTCATGTTCGAGGCGAGGGGGCGCTGCCGGCCCGGCGCGCGGGCGCAGACCACGTCCCTGGTTTCCGCCTCGACCACGATCAGCCCGCTGGCGGGGCCGCCGCCGCGGGTCAGCAGGCCGCGCATCTGGTCGCAGGCCTGACTGGCCCGGGCCGCCCCGGTGCACAGCAAAAGCGCTGCACAGAGCGCCGCCAGCAGGATCGGGACTCGTCTCATCGCCGGTAGGAACACGGGAGGCGGCCAAGGTAGCGGCTCGCCCGGCCGATGCGCCTGGGATACTGCGTGTTCCTGATGGGCAAAGTCGTCGACATCGAGTCCAAGCCCCGCCGCAAGAAACCGCGGGGGCGCAAAAAGCCCTCGAAGACCGCGCTGGTCCTCGGTGGCGGTGGGTTCACCGGCGGCGTCTACGAGATCGGCGCCCTGCGGGCGCTCGACCTGCTCGCGGTCAACAGCACCGTCAACAACTTCGACGTCTACGTCGGGACCAGCGCCGGCTCCTTCGTCGGCGGGATGCTGGCCAACGGGGTCAGCCCCGACGAGATGATGCAGGTGCTGAACGCCCGCGTCCCCTCCGAGATGGAGGACCTCGATCTCAACCGGGTCCTGAAGCTGAACTACCTCGGGTTCCTCGGAAAAGCGGTCTCGCTGCCCCTGCGCACGCTCGAGCTGGTGCGCCAGCTGGCCCGGATCGGCGAGCTCTCGGCGATCGACATCGGCGTCGGCCTCGCGGAGGGGCTGCCGACCGGCATCTACTCGGGCGCGGGGTTGGCCGATTACGTCGAGGAAGCGCTCTCCGAAGCCGGCCGGGTCAACGACTTCCGCCTGCTCGACCGCGAGCTCTACCTGACCGCGACCGACCTCGACACCTGCGAGCGGATCGTCTTCGGCGAGGAGGGCTGGGAAGACGTGCCGATCTCGAAGGCGATCCAGTGCTCGACCTGCCTGCCGATCGTCTACAAGCCGGTCGACCTCAAGGGCCGGCAGCTGGTCGACGGGGGGATCCGCTCGACCACCAACGTCGACATCGCGGTCGAGAAGGGCGCGAAGTTCATCGTCGTCGTCAACCCGCTGGTCCCCTTCGTCAACGACTTCTCGAAGACGATCCCGACCGTCACCGGCAGCCGCGTGCGCCGCGTCTCCGACATGGGCCTGCCGGCGATCGCCAACCAGACCTTCCGCCTGATCGCCCACCAGCGCCTGCACCAGGCCGTGGGGATGTGGCAAGAGAAATACCCCGGCGTCGACATCGTCCTGATCGAGCCTGAGCCGAACGACGAGTTGATGTTCGGCACCCCGATCATGGACTACTCGCGACGGCTGAAGATCGCCCGCCACGGGTTCGAATCGGTCACCGCCACCCTGGCCAAGGACTACGACCGCTACAAGGAGATCGCCGAGCGCCACGGCCTCGAGATCTCCGAGCGCCGGGTGCGCCGGGTGGTCGAGCGGGCCGCGGAGGAGGAGCCGGAGCAGATCTCCGCCTGGCGGCGAGTGCTGGAGCAGACGACCTCAGTGCTGCTGCGCCAGAGCGGCGAGGCTTCCTAGCCTCAGCCCGCGTAGAGCTGCTCGATCTCAGGCTCGCGCTTCTGGGTGACGACAGCGCGCTTGACCTTCAGCGTCGGGGTCAGCTCGCCGTTCTCCTGCGAGAGGTCTTCCGGGAGGATCGCGATCTTCTTCACCTGCTCGACCCGGGCGAACTTCTGGTTGATCTGTTCGACATGGGCCATGATCGAGGCATTCACGTCCGGGTTGGCGGAGAGCTGCTCGGGGGTTTCTCCCAGCCCGTTCTCCTGCGCGTAGGCGGCCGCTTCCTCGGGGTCGAGGGTGACCAGGGCGACCAGGTAGGGCCGGCGGTCGCCGACGACCACGCACTGGGAGACCAGGGGGTGCTGCTTGATCTCGGCCTCGAGGTTCGCCGGGGTGATGTTCTTCCCGCCCGCGGTGATGATGATGTCCTTTTTGCGGCCGGTGATCTTGATGAAGCCGTCGGAGTCGACCTCGCCGAGGTCGCCGGTGTGCAGCCAGCCGTCGACGATCGTCTCGGCGGTCGCCTCCGGGTTCTTGTGGTAGCCCTGGAAGACGTTCGGGCCCTTGACCAGGATCTCGCCGTCGTCGGCGATCTTCACCTCGCAGCCCGGGAACGGTTTGCCGATCGTCCCGATCTTGAAGTCGTCGGGGGAGGAGATCGTCGCCGCGGTCGAGGTCTCGGTCATTCCCCAGCCCTCGAGCACGAGGACGCCGGCGGCGTCGAAGAAGCGCAGGATGTCGGGGTTGATCGGCGCCGCGCCGGAGACCGCGAGGCGTAGGTTGCCGCCGAACAGGTTGCGGATTTTCGAGAGCACTTTCTTGTCCGCGAACTCGTACTGCTTGCGCAGCAGGAAGCCGGGCTTGCGACCGGCGCGCTCGGTCTCGCGCATCTTGCCGCCGGTCTTGATCGCCCACTCGAAGATCGCCTTTTTGAGGCCACCCTCTTTCTCCATCGCGCTGGTGGCCATCGTGTAGATCTTCTCGAAGATGCGGGGGACCGACGGGAAGTAGGTCGGTTTCAGTTCGGCCAGGTTGGGCATGATCTTCAGCGGGTCGCGCTCCCAGTAGGCGATCGTGGCGCCGAGGTCGAAGCTGCCGAGCTGGATCAGCAGCGCGAAGGAGTGGGCGAGCGGCAGGTAGAGGTAGGTGACGTCTTCGTTCTCGATGACGCTGGTCTCGTTGACCATGTCGAGCATCGCCCGGTAGTTGCCGTGGCTGATCACGCAGCCCTTCGGCGGGCCGGTGGTGCCCGAGGTGTAGATGAAGGTGCAGATGTCAGCCGGGGTGACCGCGGCGTAGAGCGACTCCCAGCGGGCCGCGTCGACGGCGGCGCCCCTGGCGGTGAGGTCCTCGCTGGAGATCGCGTCCTCGCTGGAGCCGGTCATCCGCACGACGTGCTCGAGCTGCGGAAGCTGGTCGCGGACCTTGCGGATCTTCTCCATCTGTTCGTCGTCCTCGACGACGACGACCTTCGCGTCGGAGTTCTCGAGCACGTACTGGCACTCGTCCGGCGAGTTGGTCTGGTAGATCGGGACGACCGTGGCGCCGATCGAGAGCGCGGCGAAGTCGAAGTAGGTCCACTCGGCGCGGGTGTTGCCGAGGATCGAGACGCGGTCGCCCTTCTGGACCCCCAGCTCGGCCAGCCCGAGGGCCAGCGGGCGGACGATCTCGACCACCTCGTTGAAGCTGCGGTCGACCCACTTCTCGCCGTCCTTGTAGCGGACGGCGGGCGCGTCGCCGTAGACCTGCGCGGCAAGCGGCAGCAGGTCGGCCAGGGTCTTCGAGTGGGTTCCCCTCCCCATTGCGGGGAGAAGTCTAGTTGAGGTTCAGCCGGTGGAGGCTGCTCCCGGCTGCCGCCGTCTCGCGGGGCTGCGGAGCGAGGTTTCGAACAGAGTGCGGTCGATGCGACCGTGGAAGATCGGGACGCCCATCTCGACGCATTTGCCGATCACCTCCTGCCGCTTCATCTGCAGCTGGTCGGCGAGCTCGCTGGGCGTCAGGTGATGGGCCATGAGACCTCCGTGTCGTTGAAAAGTGGGTACTCAGTCTTACCGCTCGTGACGGACGTGTCAATCTCCCGAAGGGGGCGGTTGCCGGGGTCGGTCGGTCGCGATAATGGGCGCGTGTCCGAAGCCGCCGTCAGAGCGATCCCGCGCCGGGGACGGATGTGGGTGCTGCTGGCGTTCGCCGTTGCGATCGGGGGGCTCGGCTACCTCCTTGTCGCGATCGCCACCCTCGAGCCGGGCGATCCGACCATCGACGTCGCCGGCATCAACGACGCTCAGCGGCTGTTCGGCGGCGTGCCGCAGGAAGGCGACCGGCTGGGGTCCGACAACGCCCCGGTGACGATCCAGGTCTTCAACGACCTGCAGTGCGCGAACTGCCGCGAAGACTTCCTCGCCACGGTCCCGACGCTGGCCGAAGACTACGCGCGGCCGGGCGACGTCCAGCTGCTCTACCGCCACTATTCGAACAGCATCAACACCGAGCAGCTCGGCTTCTACGGGGCGGAGGCGGCGGCTGAACAGAACTACGGATGGCAGTACACCTACCTCTTCTTCCGCAACCAGAAGGAAGCCGGGCACTTCGGCGTCGACCAGGAGTTCCTCGCGGCGATCGCCGCCGGCATCGAGGAACTCGACTACCCGAAATGGAAGGAAGACCTCGAGAAGAACGGCGCCCCCGGGGGCCCGATCTCCGAGCGCCTCGCCGGCTACGAGGAGCTCGGCCGCGACCTCGGCATCCGCACCGGCCAGGCCACGATCGTCACCGGGCCCGATGGGACCCGGACGCTCCAGGACGGCGCGGGTCTGGCGGAGGTCGAGCGGGCGATCGCCGAAGTCCGCTGAGCCGGTACCGAACCGGCGTGTTCTGGACTAGCCTCGCCGTATGGGGAGGAGGATGGCGGCGATCGGGGCTGGGGTTGTGCTGGCAGCAGCAGCATTCGGCGCTCGATCCGCTGGGACCGAGGACATCGAGCCCATTGCTTTTCTTGCGGCCGGTGTGAAGCCGAAGCAGCTTCCGCGTCACGAGTCGGTACCGGTCGAGTTCTGGGTCTCGGGCGATCTCAGCAACGTGACTAGTGGAGTTCCGCCGGCGCTGCGGAAGGTCATCCTCGCAATCGACAGCGCCGGAAGTCTCGAAACGACTGGCTTGCCGGTCTGCCCGAGACGCCGCCTGCAATCGATGAAGAAGGCGGTTGTAGAAGCGGCCTGTCGAGATGCGATCGTCGGCAGGGGCACGGGCGAGGTCCTCATCGCCTACCCGGAAAACGCTCCCATGCCCGCGGCAAGCGACCTGCTCTTGGTCAATGGGGGTGTCAAAGGCCGAGTTGCCACCTTCTTCATCTGGGGGGCAATCACTATGCCCATCCACGAAGTGGTCATCAGCACGGTGAAGATCGAGCAGGTTGATCAGGGACGGTACGGCTTGCGGGCGGCAGTGAGGATCCCGCCGATCGCGGATAGGCACGGCTCCGCGACCGCCTTTTCTCTCCAGATGAGGAAGCGATACGGATACAAAGGGAAGGGGCACAGCGTGTTCAGCGCAAGGTGCGCCGACGGCAGGCTTCAGGCCCGGGCAACGATGAGGTTCGAAGACAAATCGAGTCTTCTGGGAATCGCGCTCAGTACCTGCGGCTCCAAGCGGTGAGGTGCCAGACGATTATACGTTTAATCGTCTAATCTACTGGTCGTGATCTACGAGACCCCACCGATTAGCGCAGAACTGCAGCAGCAGCTGGACGAGTTGGCGCGACTACGCGCAGCTCTGGGCGAGGGAGTCAAGACTCGGTCGCGGTGGATGGGCAGCCTCCGTCGCGAGGTGCGAGCCAGTTCGATCGAGAGCTCGACCTCGATTGAGGGCTTCAGCGTCTCCCCCGAGGAAGCACTCGCTCTGGTCGATAACCGCGAAGAAGCCGAGCGCGATCAGGAGAACCGCCAGGCAGTCGCCTGCTACGCCCGCGCCATGGACCATGTGGGGACGATGGGCGTCGACCCCTCGTTCAGGTGGGTCGACCGGGTCGTCCTCGACCTGCACTTCGAGGCCTGCTACTTCCAGCGGGACAAGGCTCCGGGCCTCTGGCGCACCGGTTCGATCGGGGTCACAGGGCCTGACGGTTCGCTGGAGTTCGAAGGGCCCGACGGGGACCGGGTGGCATCGCTGATGGACGAGGTAGTCGACTGGCTCGCCAACGGAGACCTCGATGCCGACTCCGTCGTGCGGGCGGCGATGGCCCACCTCCATGTGATCTCGGTTCACCCGTTTCGAGACGGCAACGGCCGTATCTCGCGGATCGTGCAGTCGTTGGTCCTCGCTCGGGAGGGCTTGGCGGCTCCGGAGTTCTTCTCGATCGAGGAGTACCTGGGAGCTCACACTCACGAGTACTACGCGGCCTTGCGCGAGGCGCAGGGGGGGAGCTACCAACCGCAACGCGACGCGAGCGGATGGGTCGCCTTCTGCGTCAACGCCCACGTCGCGCAGGCCGGCCGCCGCCTGGCGCAGATCGAAGGCGCCGCCGCGCGCTGGGCTGCTCTGGAAAGGCTGGTCGATGACCGGAGCTGGCCGGACCGGCTGGTCATCGCGCTCGAGCAGAGCCTGGCCGGCGGGACCGACCGGGCAAGGTACGGGGGCGAGGCAGAGGTGTCGCCGGCGACGGCGAGCGCGGACTTCAGGCGCCTGCACGACGCCGGGTTCGTGGAGCAGCGCGGGCGCGGCAGGAGCACCGGCTACCTCGCAAGCCCCCGTCTCCGGGAGGCGCTCGGGGGCGCCGGCGAAACCAGCTGACCGAACGGCTGGGTGCGATGTGATTCATCGGGGCGCCCGGATTTGAACCGGGGACCTCACCGACCCGAACGGTGCGCGCTACCAGGCTGCGCCACGCCCCGAGAAGGGCGATTATCTCAGAGCGGGCCGCCGGGGCGGGTCCGCCCCCCGGCGGAGCGGCCGCTACTTTGCGCGGGAGCCCTGTTCCAGTAAGGCGATGATCCGGAAGACCCTCCTCATTCCCCTGCTCCTGGCGCTGGCCGCGACCTGGCCGGCCGCCGCGCATGCCTACCTGCAGCCCGGTTTCGTCGGGATCTCGCCGCAGAGCGCCGCCACCGCCAAGGACTTCGAGCTGATGCGAGCGGCGGGGGTGGAGAGCGTGCGGCTGCCGCTCTACTGGTCGGTCGTGCAGGAGTCCTCGCCGCTGGTCGCCGAGGCCGACTGGGACGGCTTCGACCGCGAGGTCAAGCTGGCGGCCGAAGCCGGCATCCGGGTGATGCCGTTCGTCTGGGGCACGCCGGAATGGGCGGCGCCGCAGGTGATCGACCTGCCGGTGCGGAGCGCCTGGCAGCGCTGGGGCTGGGCCAAGCTGCTGCGGGAAGCGGCAAGGCGCTACGGGCCGGACGGCTACTTCTGGGAAGACAACCCGGAGCTGAACTTCCTGCCGATCCGCCGCTGGGAGATCTGGAACGAGCAGAACATCGTCACCTTCGCCGACCGGCCGGACCCGCCCGGCTTCGCCCGGCTGATCCGGATCTCGGGCCGGGCCCTGCACCGTGTCGACCCCGGCGCCAAGGTGATCGTCGGCGGCTTCTTCGGGCGGCCGCTGCAGATCCCGCCGAACATGGCCTCGGGCGATTTCCTCTCCCGCCTCTACGCGGCCGGAGGCGTGAAGCCCCACTTCGACGGGGTCGCGCTGCACCCCTACGTCGCCCGCGCCCGGGCGATGGGGGCGCAGATCGAGAACCTGCGCCGGATCATGCGCGAGCACGGGGACGCCCGTACCCCGATCTACGTGACCGAGCTGGGCTGGGGATCCCGCAGCGGGCCGACCCGCTGGGAGCGCGGGCTCTACGGGCAGGCGCAGCAGCTCTCTAGTGCCTTCGCGATGCTCTCCGCGAACCGGGTGCGCTGGCGGGTCGGCGGCGTCTGGTGGTTCACCTGGACCGACGAAGGCGGCAGCTGCAGCTTCTGTCGCTCGGCCGGGCTGCTGACGGAGAAGCGCCGGGCGAAGCCGGCCTGGTACCGCTTCAACGCCTGGACCGGCGGCGACGCCGACACGGTCGAACGCGGCCTCTTCGGCCCCCTGGGCGAAGAACTCGAAGTCGCCGGTGAGTAGGCTCCGGGGACCAGTTCCGACCTAGACCGAGGAGTCACCAGATGCCTTTCTCCGTTCCCGATCTTCCGTACGCCTACGACGCGCTCGAGCCGCATATCGACGAGGCGACGATGCGCGTGCACCACGACAAGCACCACCAGGCCTACGTCGACAAAGCGAACGCCGCGCTCGAGGGCACCGAGTGGGCCGACCGCGACGTCGAGGACGTGCTCAAGAATCTCTCCAGCCTGCCGGCCGACAAGCAGGCCGCGGTCCGCAACAACGCCGGCGGCCACTACAACCACACGCTCTTCTGGCAGATGCTCGGCCCCGACGGCGGTGGCGAGCCGGGCGGCGACCTCGGCGCCGCGATCGCCGAGAAGTTCGGCTCCTTCGACGACTTCAAGAGCGAGTTCAAAGAAGCCGGCATCACCCAGTTCGGCTCCGGCTGGGCCTGGCTCGTCCACGACGGCAGCGGCCTCGCCGTCGCCAAAACCCCGAACCAGGACTCGCCGATCTCCGACGGCAAGACCCCGCTGCTGGGCTGCGACGTCTGGGAGCACGCCTACTACCTCAAGTACCAGAACAAACGGCCCGACTACATCGACGCCTTCTGGAACGTCGTCAACTGGGACTACGTCTCCCAGCGCTTCGCCGACGCCAGCTAGGACCTAAGCGAGCGGGGCGGGGTCGGCGGCCTCGGGCCGCGGCTCCGCCTCGCCCTTGGCCGGCACCTTGCTCATCGCGTGCTCGGCCAGGGCGGTGATGGTCAGCGAGGGATTGACCCCGACGTTGGCCGGGATCGCCGCCCCGTCGCAGACCAGCAGGTTCTCGTAGCCGAAGACCCGCTGGCGACGGTCGATCACCCCGTCATCGGGGCTGTGGCCGATCACCGCGCCGCCGAGGATGTGGGCGGTGGTGGGGACGTTCATCAGCGCCTCGGCGGTCGAGCTCTGGGCGATGCCGCCGGTCCGCTCGGCCAGCCACTCGGCCGCTTCGTTGGCGACCGGGATGTAGGTCGGGTTGGGGCGCTCCGGGTCCTGTTCGGTCTGCAGCCGCACGTCGCCGGAGCGCTTCAGCTTCGGTCGCAGCGCGATCGCGTTGTCGAGCGTCTGCATGACCAGGAGGATGATCGTGCGCCGCGACCAGCCCTTCGGCCAGAGCGTCTTCGCGAAGCGGCCGGGGTGGCGGACGATCTGCGCCAGCAACTTCAGCGGCCGCGTCACCCGCGTGCCGTCGCCGACCAGCAGCGTGTAGAGCATGCTCATCGAGTCGCCGTCCTTGCCGTAGGTGACGGTCTCGATGTGGGTGTGCGGATCGGGGTAGATGCTGCCGCTGATCGCGACCCGCTTGGTCAGGTCGTCGGGGTAGTCCTCGGGGACGGTGACCGCGAGGATCATCTCGCTGTTGGTCCGCACCAGCTCGCCGAGCCGGTTCGAGATCCGCGGCAGGGCGCCGCCGAGCCGGCAGCGCTGCAGCAGCTTATTGGTTCCGAGCGGACCGGCCGCGACGACGACGCCGCGGGCGGTGATCGTGCGCTTGCCGCGGCCGCGAAGCAGGCCCGAGCGCTCGCTGGTGACCGCGTAGCCGTCGCTGCCGTCGGCGGCGCCGAGCGGCCGGATCTCGGTCACCTGGCGGTCCGGGGTGACCTCGACGCCGCGGCGTTCGGCCAGCCAGAGGTAGTTCTTGACCAGCGTGTTCTTGGCCCCGTGCGGACAGCCGACCATGCAGCGGCCGCAGAGCTGGCAGCCGGTGCGCTCGGGCCCCTCGCCGCCGAAGAAGGGGTCCGGGACGGTCTTCCCGGGCTGGTCGAAGAAGATGCCGACGGGGGTCTTGCGGTAGGTGTCGCCGACGCCCAGGTGCTCGCCGAACTCGCGCAGCAGATCGTCGGCGGGGTCGTCGTCCTCGTGGACGACGACGCCGAGCATCCGTTGCGCCTCGGCGTAGTGGGGCGCCAGCGCCGCCTCCCAGTCCTCGAGGTCGGCCCACTGCGGGTCCTGGAAGAACTGCGTGGGGGGGACGTAGAGGGTGTTGGCGTAGCCGAGGCTGCCGCCGCCGACGCCGCAGCCGCTTACCACGGAGACGTCTTTGAAGGTCGTGAGGCGGAAGATCCCCCGCAGGCCCAGGCGCGGTGCCCAGAAGTATCGGCGCAGGTCCCAGGTCGACTTCGGGAAGTCCTTGTCCCCGAACCGTTTCCCGCACTCGAGGACGCCGACGCTGTAGCCCTTTTCGGCCAGGCGCAGCGCCGAGACGGAGCCGCCGAAGCCGGACCCGACCACCAGCCAGTCGTAGTCGTAGTTCATCTCACCCACGCTCGACCGGTTGGAGCGGCTGATCAGACCTCGCCCGGCTCGAGCGGGCGGAAGTCCGTGGTCCGCGCTCCGCAGACGGGGCAGAACCAGTCCTTGGGGATGTCCTCGAAGGCGGTGCCGGGGGGGATGCCGCCGTCGGGATCGCCGATCTCAGGGTCGTAGATGAACCCGCAGCTGTCGCAGATCCAGAGGGTGGCTTCCTTGGTCGCAGTCATAGCCTGATTCTAGAGCCCTATTTGTCGAAGCTGACCGCGACCGGCTCGCGCTCGGCTTCGGCGATCTCGAAGAACTCGCGGCCGGTGAAGTTGCCGGCGTTGGCGACGATCGAGCCCGGGAACTGTTCGATGTCGGTGTTGTAGGACTGGACGTTGGAGTTGTAGATCCGCCGCGCCGCCTGGATCTCGTCCTCCAGCTCGGAGAGGTTGCGGCTCAGCTGCTGGAAGTTCTCCGTTGCCCGCAGCGTCGGGTAGTTCTCGGCCACCGCGCGCAGGTCGGTCAGCGCCCCGCTCAGTTTGCTCTCGGCCTGGGCGGTGTCGCCGACGCCCTGGGCCGACATCGCCTCGGCCCGCGCTTTCGTCGCTTTCTCGAAGACCTCGCTCTCGTGCGCGGCGTAGCCTTTGACCGTCTCGACCAGGTTGGGGACGAGGTCGCGGCGCCGTTTGAGCTGGACGTCGATCCCGCTCCAGGACTCGTCGACCCGGTTGCGCGCGGCGATGAACGAGTTGCGCTTGACGATGAAGTAGAGGACCGCGAGGACGATGATCGCGGCGACGACGATGAGGGCGATGGTCATGGCTGCTCCTGTGGTCGACCGGGCTTGCCCGCATCCTAAACGCTGCGGCGTTCGTCCTTTCGGCGATATGGCGCAGGAAAGGACGAACGCCGGGCGTAGGATCTCGGCGAATGGGGACTAAGCAGGAAGCGCAGGAGTGGGCCGAGACGGTGCGCCGCTACGGCGAGCGCAACGGGCTCGCCTACGAGGAGGTCGGCGGGATCAATCCCAAGGACGGCCCGGTCGCGCTCTGCGTCGGCGGCGTCAACCGGCTGACCGGGGAGCTCTCGGAAGGGTTCTGGGGCTCGAGCTGCGACGCCGACGAAAAGGAGGTGGGCGGGCTCTTCAGCAAGGCGGTGCTGCCGACGGCGATCCTCGCCAAGGCCCACATGCCGGACCTGGCCAAGGTCGTGCCCGCCTTCAACGTCGAGTCGGTCGAGGGCCACGAGGTCGTGACCCAGCGCTTCACCCGCAAGGTCGAGTTCGAGTCGATCGACTTCAACCGGCGCTTCCTGGCGACGGTGCCGAGCGAGTACGACCCGGTGGCGCTGCGCGAGCTGTTCGGGCCGGGCTTCCTCGCCTGGGTGACGACGATGAGCGGGGAGATCGACTTCGGCGTCAACGACCGCCAGCTCTGGTTTCTCTGGCGCCTGCGCGGGCGTGGTGAGGAGGAGCTGAAGGCGGCGCTGGAGAACGCGGGGCAGCTGTTCAAGCGGCTGCAGGGCGAGATGGACGAGAGCGGCATCCACACCTACCCGCCCGGCCCGTGGCACGCCGGCCTGGAGCCGTTTCCCGCCTGAGCTGGGTTCCGCTCGGACATAGGTCCAGGCTGGAATTTAGCCCTGGGTAATAAGTCCATCCGGGCTGAAGCTTGCCGCGTCGCTGCCGATGGAGGTCGGGATGCGATCCCTGCCCCGCTCCCACGCCTGGTGGCTGCGCTCCTGTCTCTCCCTGGCGCTTGCCGTGGCCATCCTGGCGATCGCCCTGCCCGTCGCTTTCGGCGGCGGGGCGTGGGGCGGCGGGGTCGACCCGTCGCAGTTCTTCTAAACGCCCAGGTTCCTTTTTCCTTCGGCGCCTCAATTTCCGCTGCCCGCCTGCCGATGCGGATTGGGCATGGAAGCGATTCAAGGCAAACCCGTCGTGAGGCGGGGACGCAAAGCTAGAGGTCTCGACTTCGTTCGAGACAGCTCGGCTGCCGCTTTCGAGGCCCTATTTCCGAGCCCCGAAGGAGGCACTTATGTCTCGCATTTCCGTGATCCTCTCGAGTCCTCGCCATCTGCTGGGAGCGCTGCTCGTTGCGCTGCTGGCGATGGGCGCGGTCGTTGGATCAGGCGCGAGCTTCACCTCGAAGTCCGCGAACCCCAGCAACACGTTCAGCGCAGGCAACCTCGCGCAGTCCAATTCCAAGGAAGGCGCGGCGGTCCTGACCTCCGCCGGCTTGCTGCCTGGGTCCTCGACCAACGGCACGGTGACGATCACCAACAGCGGCAACGCGGACGGCACGTTCACTCTGTCGAAGACCAACCTCGTCGACACGCCGGGCGCCAATGGCGGCCAGCTGTCGGGAGTGCTGGATCTCTCGATTCAGGACGTGACCAAAGCGGGGTCGCCGGTCAGCGTGTACTCGGGCAAGGTCGGCGCGATGGGTGCCCAGTCGCTCGGCAAATTCGCCGCAGGCGAGGCCCGCACCTACAAATTCACCGTCACGTTCCCCGACGGCGGCACTCCGGCGTCTGCGACGACCGGGGACAACGCCTACAAGGGTTCGACGTTGAGCGTCGGCTATCAGTGGGATGCCGTTTCTTAGCGGCGTCCCACAGGCGAAGCGCCGGGGCCGGCGTATGACGTCGGTCCCGGTAGCTCGCTGGCTCGGGGCGACCCTCACCGTCCTCTGCCTCGCCCTGGCGGCGGTCCTGCTGATCCCGGCGGCGCTGGGCTTCGAGCGTTACGTGATCGTCAGCGGCTCGATGAGCGGCACCTACGACAAGGGCTCGATCGTCTTCGACGAGACGGTCCCGGTCGAGGAGCTGAAGGTGGGCGACGTGATCACCTATGAGCCGCCCGCCGGCACCTTCTCCCAGGACCTGGTCACCCACCGGATCGCCTGGATCGGCGCCGATGCGAGCGGCGCCCGCACCTTCCGTACCAAGGGCGACGCCAATCCCAGTCCCGACCCCTGGACCTTCAGCCTCGACGGCGCCGAGCAGGCGCGGGTCGCGTTCTCGGTGCCCTACGTGGGCTACCTGCTCGCCGGGCTCTCGATTCCCCTGGTGCGGACGCTGGCGATCGGCCTGCCCGCGGTGATCGTCGCCCTGCTGCTCCTCGCGGGGATCTGGCGCAGCGCCGGAGAAGAGGCGCGGCGTCGTGAGGAAGAAGCCGCCGGAGTGGGATCGCAGTCGCAATGGACCGGCTGAGCATCGTCTTCCACTCGCGCCGCTGGCTGCTGCTGGCGGCGCTGGCGCTGCTCTCGCTGGCGCTCGGCTCGGCGATCTTCAGCGGCGCCAGCTTCACCTCGAAGAGCGCCAACTCGGCCTCGCTGGCGACCGCCAGCATCCAGCTCAGCTCCTCGGCCGCGAACCAGGCGATCGTCGCCGCTTCCGGGATGAGGCCTGGGGACACCCGCCAGGGCACGATCGCGATCGCCAACAAAGGCGGTGCGGCTGGGACGGTCGTGCTGAAGGCGAGCGGGCTGAGCGGGAGCGCGCTCGCCGCGGTGATCGACCTCAAGGTCGAGGACGTGACCGGCGGCGGCGCGGCCCACAAGTGGAGCGGCAAGCTCGGCTCCTTCGGCAGCGTCGACCTCGGCTCGTTCGCCTCCGGCGTGAGCCGGGAATACCGGCTTACGCTGAGCTGGCCCGCAGCATCGAACGACGCCGCGCTGCAGGGGGCCTCGACCTCGCTCACCTTCCAGTGGCACGGCACCGCGAAGGGTGAAGGGGCATGAGGGCGCGCGGCACTGCCGGGCTCCTCCTCGCCGCTCTCGCGGCCTGCTCCCTCGCGGTCGGCTTCTCGGTGGCGAGCTTCACCGACACGACCCAGAACCCGCAGACGATCACCGCCGTCACCGACTTCCTCGCCCCCGGCGCCGGCGCCAGTGCGATCGGCAAGGCCGAGGGGGGTGCGGCGGGGTACGTGCGGGCCGGGGGCAGCTACCGCGTCTACGCGAACGTCACCGACTCCGGCAACCCGTCGAGCAAAACGTCCTCGGTCAAAGCCAACCTCTCGGCCCTGACCGCCGGGCAGACGGCGGCAGCGCTCACCTCCGGGACCTACAGCTTCGGCGGAGTCGCCTACAACTACCGCAGCGCCCAGCTGAAAGTGGACAGCGGAGTCGGCGCCGGGACGAAGTCCTACGCGCTGACGCTCGTCGACGGCGCCGGCAACTCGCGGGTGCAGAACTTCACCGTGGCCGTCGACAACGGCCCCTTCGCCGGCAGCTCGTTCGCGACCGCCAACGGGTCGGGCAACGACTCGGGGGAGCCGGAGGAGGGCGACGCGGTCGCCTTCACCTACAACGACGTGCCCGAGGCCGAAACGGTCAAGTCCGGCTGGGACGGGGAAGCGGAGAGCGTCAAAGTCTCGATCGCCGACTCCTCCGGCACCGAGACGCTGAGCGTGAGCGGGGTCAATCTCGGCTCGGTCTCGCTCAAAGGCGACTACGTCGACAGCGGCAAGACCGTCAGCTTCTCCGGCTCCTCGATGACGCTGAGCGGCAGCACGGTGACGATCGTTCTCGGCGCGCCGAGCTCCACCAGCAACCTCAACGACGACAACGCAAGCCGGGCGCCGGTCTGGGCTCCCTCCTCGGCCGCCGACGACCGGGCCGGGAACGCCTGCTCGACGGCGACCGTCACCGGCGCCAGCACGCGCCAGTTCTGAGCCGGTTCAGGCGGGGTAGTCCGGGTCGCCCGGGAGGACGACCCTGTGGTCCTCCCTGGTGCCGATCACCTTTGGCAGGATCGGCTCGACCGGACGGTCGCGGTGGGCGGCGAGCGCCTCGTCCGAGGTTCGAAAGGGAAGCAGCGAGCGCAGCTGGGCGATCGTCGGGAAGGCGAGCACGATCCTGCCCTCGGCCTGTGCCTCCAGCGCCGCGGCAGGGTGGAACCAGGCGGCCTCGGTGGTCTCGACCCCGTCCGGCTGCGGCGGGGTGTGGGCCGGGGCGAGGGCGAGGAAGAACCAGGCGTCGAAGCGGGTCGAGATCACCTCGGGAGTGATCCAGCGGGAGAACAGCACCAGCTCCTCGTCGGCCGGCAGCTCGATCCCGGCCTCCTCGGCCAGCTCGCGCGCCGCGCAGGTGCGGTAGCCGGCCTCCTCCGCGCCGTCGTCGGGATCGACGGCGCCGCCGGGGAAGACCCAGACGTTGGGCATGAACTTCGCCTCCCCGCTGCGCTTCAGCAGCAGCACCTCGAGCTCGCGGTCGCCGTGCTTGCCGCCGCGGCGCAGCAGCACCACGGAGGCCGCCGGGCGCGGCTCGGAGGGGGTGCCGAGGTTGGGCGCCTCGGCCGGCCCCCGTTCTCTCTCGCTCATCGGCCCACCCTATCGGCGGGTGTCTCAGGCGAGGGCGCGCTGCCGGGCCCGTCTGACGCGGGCGCGGTTGGCGAGCCAGATCAGGAGGGCGACGAGGACGATCGGGCCGAGCACGGCGAGGCCGACGATGCTGACGCCGGCGGCGATCGCGAGGATGCGGCCGGCGTCTCCGAGCGCGTCGCCGACGCCCCAGGTGCCCGACCCCTCCGAGGAGGTCATGGGAGCGCCGCTCTCGATCCGCAGCTGGACGCGGGAGAGGTTGGCGCGGCGCTTCAGGCCCGACAGCTGCGAGCGCAGGTTGGCGGCGCGGTTGCGCTCGGCCCGCAGCTTCGCTTCGGTGGCGGCCCGCTCGGCGTCGGTGTCGGCCGCGGCGAGCTGGGTGAGCAGGCCCTCGATCGTGGCCCTGGAGTCGCGCAGCAGCTCGCCGGTGCGGACCGTGGGGGCGGTGATGTCGGCGGTCGCCTCGCGCCGGGTGCGGACCTCGCCGATCGCCGAGAAGTCGGCCATCGCGTCGCCGAGCCTGGCGCTGGGGACCATCAGCGCGAAGCGGGCGCCGGCCGCGCCCTCGGCGCCGTCGCGGACAGAGCTGTCGAGGACGATGCCGCGGTAGGCGTGGACGGTCTCGAAGACCTCGGATGCGGCTTTGCGGACCCGGTCGGGCTCGGTGCCGAGGACGAGCTGGGCGGAGCGTTCGATCTCGCGGTGGGCTCGCAGGCGAGTCAGGTATCCGCTGCTGCGCTCGATCGGTCTAGAGAAGGCTCGAATCTGGGGGACGGCCTCGGCGGCCGCGCTTGCGGCGCTCGAGGAGTTCTGCGCGAGGCCCGCTACCGGCGCGTCCGCGTCGTACAGGTTGTTGCTGCCTTTGCTGTAGCGGCCGGCGCCATCGAAGTTGAGTCGTCCGGATCGGGCCGGCGACGCCTGCTGCTTCCCGGCGCCGGCGCTCCCCGCCCCCGAGGAATTGAGCGACAGGTTGCCCCGCTCCTCGCTCGTCTCGCTCAGGGAGATCACGACGGTCGCCGCTGCCACCGCCGCCAGCGCGGTCGCACCCGCCGGGACCAGGGCGCGGCGGGGCTCGAACGCGCGGAAGCGGTCGGTGAGTCGGCGCAGCGGTGAGCCGCCGCGGCGCGGGAAGCCCCCGGCGGCGCGCTCGTCGAGCTCGGCGGCGAAGGCCGGCCGGGGCTCGGGGCGCAGCGACTCCAGTGCAGCTACCAGGCGGTCGTCCTCAAACGGCTCCATCGCATGCCTCCCTCAGCTTGGTCATCGCTCGGTGCAGTCTGGTGCCGGCGTTCGACGCGCCGATGCCGACCACGATGGCGATCTCGGCGTTGCTGAGGCCGGCGAAGAACTTGAGCGCGATCAGCTCGCGCTCGCCTGGGTCGAGGCCGGCGAGGGCGGTGGAGACGGCGAGGCGGCGCTCGCTCTCCTCGGCGCTCTCGTGGGCCGGGACCGCCGCCAGGTCGGCCGGCTCCGCCGTCAGCTCGGCCTGGCGGCCGCGGCGGCGCAGCTCGTCGAGGGCGGCGTTGCGGGCGATCCCGAACAGCCAGGCGCGCGGCTCGCCCCGGCTCGGGTCGAAGCGGGAGCGCTTGCGGTAGGCGCGCTCGAAGGCCGTCGCGGTCACGTCCTCGGCCGCCGCCGCGTCCCGCACCAGGCTGGCGACGTAGGCGTAGACGTCGTCGCGGCTCGACTTGTAGAGGCGGTCGAAGGCGAGGTCGCCCTCCCTCGGTGCCTCTTTCGCGGGGGCGACGAGCGTGGCGTCCATGCCCCTACTACGGCGTGCGCTCGCATCCATCACAGATGGGTACGGGCGAGCGGGGTCGGGCCTGACTCAGGCAGCGAAGGGAAGGCGCTCGGCCCCGAGCGGGACCGCCTCGCGTCCGACTGGGGCGCAGGCGGCCTCGATCGACTCGGCGACTATGTCCAGGAGCCGGTCGAGGTCCGCCCCGGAGATCGAGAGCGGCGGCACGAGCACGACCGTGTCGCCGAGCGGGCGCACGATCGCGCCGCGCTCCCGCGCCTCCAGGGTCACCTGGTGGCCCATCCGCAGCGCCGGGTCGTGGGCGCCGAGATCGATGCCGGTCATGAAGCCGCAGCGCCGCACCTCGGCCACCTCCGGCATCGCCCCGATCGCTTCGAGGCGAGCGGCGAGCTGGGCGATCTTCGGCTGCAGGCGCTCGATCGTCTGCTCCCGCTCGAAGACTTCGAGATTGGCCAGGGCCGCCGCGCAGGCGAGCGGGTTGCCGGTGTAGGTGTGGCCGTGGAAGAAGGTGCGCTGCTCCTCGGGGGCGCCGAGGAAGCCCTCGTAGACCGCCTCGGTGGTGAGCGTCGCCGCCAGCGGCAGGTAGCCACCGGTGATGCCCTTGGCGAGGCAGAGGAAGTCCGGCGCCACGTCCTCCTGCTCGCAGGCGAACATCGTGCCGGTGCGGCCGAACCCGGTCGCGACCTCGTCGCAGATCAGCAGCACGCCGTGCGCGTCGCAGAGCTCGCGGACGGCCCGCAGGTAGCCGCGGGGCTGCACGAGGATGCCGGCGGCGCCCTGGACCAGCGGCTCGACGATCACCGCGGCGACCTCGGCGCCGTGGGCGGCAAGCACGCGCTCGAGCTCGGCGGCGTCACCCGGCGCCGCCGCGTGGGTCTCGAACAGCAGCGGGCCGTAGGCGCCGTGAAAGAGGTCGATGCCGCCGACCGAGACGGAGCCGATCGTGTCGCCGTGGTAGGCGCCGTCGAGCTTGACGAAGGAGGTGCGGCGGGCGTGCTCGCCGCCGCGCTGGGCCTGGTACTGGAAGGCCATCTTCAGCGCGACCTCGGCCGCGGTCGAGCCCGAGTCCGAGTAGAAGACGCGGCTGAGCCCGGGCGGGGCGATCGCGACCAGGCGCGCCGCCAGCTCGGCGGCGCCGGGGTGGGAGAGGCCGAGCAGCGTCGAGTGAGCGACCCGCTCCAGCTGATCGCGGACGGCCGCGTCGATGGCCGGGTGGCGATGCCCGTGGACGTTGCACCAGAGGGAGGAGGTGCCGTCGATGTAGCGGCGACCGTCGGTGTCGATCACGTAGGAGCCCTCTGCCCGCTCGATCGTCAGCGGCACTTCCTCGCTCCAGCCCTGCTGCTGCGTGAAGGGGTGCCAGAGGTGATCGTGGTCGAGCTGGGCTGGATCCGGCATCGAACTCGACGTTAGACGTGAGTCCGGCCGGAATCCGGGTAGGGAGACTGTGTGATTACACCCACAAATGTTACATCGATCGATGTCATGATTGGGGCGGATGGCTGAGCGAGGCGCGATACCCCAGGTCCCTGCGATGCGCCGTCGCGCGCTCCACGCCCTGCGCTCGCTGTTCACGCCGCTGCTCCCCGACGACTACCTGGAGCTCATCAACCCGCTCTGGTCGACCCGGGAACTGCGGGGGCGGATCGAGCGCATCGAGCCGGAGACGACCGAGGCTGCGACGGTGCTGATCCGCCCCGGACACGAATGGCCGGGACACGAAGCCGGCCAGTACCTGCGGATCGGTGTCGTCGTCGACGGCATCCACCACTGGCGTGCCTACTCGCTGACCTCGGACCCGAAACGGGCCGACGGCTGCATCGGCATCACCCCGAAGCTGGTCGAAAGCGGGAAGGTCTCCCCTTACCTGGTGCGGCAGGCGAGGCCGGGCGACATCGTTCGCCTCGGCGGGGTCGAAGGGACCTTCGTCCTGCCCGATCCGCCGCCGGCGAAGCTGCTCTTCATCAGCGCCGGCAGCGGGATCACGCCGATCATGAGCATGCTCAGCAGCCTGCACCGGCGCGACCGGGTCGACGACGTCGTCCACGTGCACTCCGCCCGCAACGCTGAGGGCGTGATCTTCGGCGACCGCCTGCGCGCCCTGGCCGAGGCTCGGGACGGGTACCGCCTGCACCTTCAGATCACCGGCGAGCGGGGCCGGTTCGTCGCCGCCCACCTGGACGAGACCTGTCCCGACTGGCGCGAGCGCCAGGCATTCGCATCCGGGCCCGCCGAGATGCTCGACTCCCTCGCCGCCCACTGGGAGGAGCAGGGCGACCCGGCGCTGCTGGCGATGGAGCGCTTCCAGCCGATCATCGGCGGCATCTCCAGCGGCGGCGAGGGGGGGACGATTCGCTTCGAGAAGAGCCGGGTGGAGGCCCGCTGCGACGGCGCCACGCCGATCCTCGTCGCCGGCGAGGAAGCGGGCGCGACCCTGCCCTACGGCTGCCGCATGGGGATCTGCCACACCTGCGTCGGCGAGCTTCGCCAGGGCCGTATCCGCGACCTGCGAACCGGCGAGGTCCACGGCGTCGAAGGGGAGATGGTCCGCACCTGCGTCAACGCCCCCGAGGGACCGATCGAGATCGCACTTTGACAACGAGAGGAAAAGGATGAACGCAACTGCAGCTGCACCGGAGAGGCCACCCGAGGCCGAGAACCCGCTGAGCCGGCTCACGCCGGAGCAGATCGAGGCGCTCGCGGCCGAGTTCGACGCCATCCGCGACCGCGTCAAAGCCGAGCTCGGCGAGCGTGACCGGCGCTACATCGAGAGCATGATCGAGATGCACCGCCGGCTCGGCACGATCGCGCGGGTGCTGCTGCTGGCTGCCAACAACCGGCCCGCCCGCTACGGGGGCACGGCGGCGCTCTCGGCGGCGAAGATCCTCGAGAACATGGAGATCGGCCACAACGTCCTGCACGGGCAGTGGGACTGGATGAACGACCCCCGCATCCACTCCTCAACCTGGGACTGGGACACGGCCTCGACCGCGGAGGCCTGGAAGCACTCGCACAACTACGTCCACCACACCTTCACCAACATCCGCGGCAAGGACAAGGACCTCGGCTACGAGATCATGCGGATCGACCCGCACCAGAAGTGGAACCCGGTCTACCTCCTGCAGCCGTTCTACAACCTGCTTCTCGCCGCCTTCTTCGAGTGGGGGGTGGCGGTCCACGACCTCGACTTCGAGGCGATCCGCAAGGGCGAGAAGTCGAAGAAGCAGGTGAAGCGCGAGCTGGCGGGGATCCGCGAAAAGGCGAAGAGCCAGATCGTCAAGGACTACATCGCCTGGCCGCTCCTGAGCGGGCTGGCGACGGCGGCCGTGGAGCTGGCCCTGGACGGCCTCGACCAGCGCGGCGCCCTGCCGCGCAGCGCTCGCCGCCGCCGCAAGGGCGGCCTGGCCGGAAGCCTGAGGCAGGCGCTGGACAAGGGCTTCGGGGCTTATCGCTCGGCGGCGAAGGCGAACGCGACCGCGAACGTGGTCCGCAACGTCTGGGCCTACGCGATCATCTTCTGCGGCCACTTCCCCGACCAGACCTTCACCTTCAGCCCCGAGGAGGTCGAGGACGAGTCGGCGGGAGGCTGGTACGTCCGCCAGCTGGTCGGCGCTGCCAACATCGAGGGCAGCCCGTTCTTCCACGTCGCCAGCGGCAACCTCGGCTACCAGGTCGAGCACCACCTCTTCCCCGACATCCCGAGCACCCGTTACGCCGAGATCGCCCCACAGGTCAAAGACATCTGCCGGCGCTACGGCCTCCCCTACAACAGCGGCCCCTTCATGCAGCAGCTGGGGATGGTGCAGCGGACGATCCTGCGCCTCGCCTTCCCCGGGGGCAAGGAGCGGCCGAAGCCGGGCCCGTACCGTCGGGAGGAGGCGGAGGACAGCCCCGTTCTGTGATGTTGCTCACGTGAGCAACTATTGCTCTTGCGAAATAGTTGCAGGAGCGCAACTATAGGTCGCATGCATGCGCGTGCGGTGAAAGCGGTCGCGAGGGCGACCGAGGCCAGCCCGGAGGTTCACGACACGGCAGCGCGCCTGAGCGCGCTGCTGCGCCACGTCTTCCTCTACGACCGCGGCAGCCAGCTGCGGGTGATCGAGGAGTCGGGGCTGTCGATAACCCAGTGCAAGGTCCTACTGGAGATGGGGGGCCTCGGGCAGGCGTCGGAGGCCTGGCAGGTCGGGGACCTCGCCGAGCTGTTCGGGGTCTCGCTGCCCTCGATGAGCAGGGCGGTCGACGCGCTGGTGAAGAAAAAGCTGGCGACGCGGGTCGAGGACCCCGACGACCGCCGCGCCCGCCAGGTGCGGATCACCGCCAGGGGCAAGGACCTGGTCGAGACGCTGGTCACCGTGCGCCAGGCCGGGATCGAGGCCTTCGCCGCAACCCTCAGCCCCGCCCAGCGCCGCAAGCTCGACGCCGCCGTCGAGGCGCTGATGGACCGCGATGACATCGCGCAGACGTTCGAGCACCTGAAAGGAGTCGAACCTTGACCCGTTACCGCCACCTGATCACCGACGACAACCGCAAGTGGTGGACGCTCGGAGCGATGTGCTTCGCGCTGTTCATGATCATGCTCGACAACACGGTCGTGAACGTCGCCCTGCCCTCGATCCAGCGCGACCTCGACGCCTCGATCTCCGGCCTCGAGTGGACGGTCAACGGGTACACGCTCTCCTTCGCGGTGCTGCTGGCGACCGGCGGGCGGCTCGGCGACATCTTCGGCCGCCGCCGCATGTTCCTCTTCGGCGTCGTCATCTTCGCCGTCTCCTCGGCGACGGCCGGCTTCGCGCCGGACACGACCGCGCTGGTCCTGAGCCGGGTCGCCCAGGGCGTCGGGGCGGCGCTGATGATGCCGGCCACGCTCTCGATCGTCACCGACGCCTTCCCGCCGAACGAGCGCGGCAAAGCGATGGGGACGTGGGCGGGTATCTCGGCGCTGGCGCTGGCCGTGGGGCCGGTGCTGGGCGGCTTCCTCACCGAGCACGTCAGCTGGCGCGCGATCTTCTACCTCAACATCCCGGTCGCGATCGGGGCGGTGACCGCGGCCCTGTTCGCGGTGCGCGAGTCGCGCGACACCAGCGTCGGCCGCGAGGTCGATTTCGCCGGTGTCGTCCTCCTCACCGGGACGCTGACGGCGCTGGTCCTGGCCCTGATCGAGGGCAACGCCTGGGGCTGGGGCTCGGCGGAGATCGTCGCGCTGCTGGTTGGAGCGGGGGTCGGGGCCGTCGCCTTCGTCGCGACCGAGCTGCGGGTGAAGGCGCCGATGGTCGAGTTCCGTTTCTTCGCCGACCGCAACTTCGTCGGCGCGGTGGTGGTGGCGCTGATCGTCTCCTTCGCGATGCTCGGCGTCTTCTTCTTCCTCGCCCTCTACATGCAGAACATCCTCGGCTACTCGCCGCTGGAGGCGGGGGTGCGGTTCCTGCCCTCGACCCTGATGATCGTCACCGTGGCGCCGATCTCGGGCCGGCTCTCCGACCGCATCGGCCCGCGCTGGCTGATCGCCGGCGGCCTCGTCGTCGTCGCCGCCTCCCTGTTCAGCTTCAGCGGCCTCGCGGTCGACTCCGGCTACCTCGATCTGCTGCCCGGGTTCATGCTGCTCGGCATCGGGATCGCGATGACGATGTCGCCGATGACCAGCGCCGCGATGAACGCGGTGCCGGTGCAGAAAGCCGGTATCGCCTCGGGCGTGCTCTCGATGTTCCGCATGGTCGGCGGCAGCCTCGGCATCGCCGTCACCGGCGCGATCTTCCAGGGCGCGGTCGGGGGCAGCTTCGAGACCGCCGGCCCGCAGGACTTCGTCGACGCGCTCGGGGTGGCGATGGAGGTCTCGGCCTTCGTCGCGCTGTTCGGCGCCGCCGTCGCCGCCCTGGCGATCCGGGCCCGGCAGCGCGAGGTGACCCCGGGGGCCGCCGAGGCCGAGGTCAACCCGGGCGGCGAGGCGCTGGCCGCGCGCGAGGCCGCCGCCGGTTAAGGATCCGCGCCGATGAAGGTCCTACTGCCGCCCTCCGAGGGCAAGGCCGCGCCCGAGCAGGGGGCGCCGGTCGACCTCGACTCGCTCGCTTTCGCCGCAGAGCTGACCGGGCGGCGGGAAGAGCTGCTCGACGCCCTCGAGCGGTTGCCCGCGCTGCCGGCCGCGAAGGCGGTGAAGCAGCTGGCGGTCTCCAAGGGCCAGGCGGGCGAGATCGCGGTCGACGCCGGGCTGCGCGGGGCGCCGGCCGCTGCCGCGGCCGAGGTCTACGCCGGCGTCCTCTACGACCGTCTCGACCTGCCCGGGCTGCCGGCGAAGGCGCGCCGGCAGGTGCTGATCGCCAGCGCCCTCTGGGGCTTCCTGCGGCCCGAGGACCGGATCCCCTACTACCGCCTCTCGGCGAAAGCGAGGCTGGACGGCGTCGGACCGCTCGCCGCCTGGTGGCGCCAGCCGCTGGCGGCGGCGGTCCCGGACGAGCCCGGCGAGCTGATCGTCGACATGCGCTCCGCCGCCTACGCGGCGGCGTGGAAGCCGCGGCAGGCGACGCTGCTGGCGGTGGGCGCGTTCAAGCTCGCCGGCGGCAAGCGCAAGCCGGTCACCCACATGGCGAAGGCGGTGCGGGGAGAAGTGGCGCGGGCGCTGCTGCTGGCGAAGCAGGCGCCCGCCGATCCGCAGGGCGCGGCGGAGATCGCTCGCGGCGCCGGCTTCGAGGTCGAGCTCTCCGGCGCCAGGCTCGACGTGATCGTCGCCGGCTAGAGGCGCCGGATCAGAGGCTCAGTGTCGGCCAGGAGTCCGGCTCGCTCAGGTCGAGCCGCGGCAGGGTCTTCACCTCGACGCCGCCCAGGGCGGCGATCGTCTCCCGGTTGGAGCGCTCGATCTCGCTCGGCTCCTCCGGCCACGGGGTGAGGACCACGGCGGCGACCTCGAGCCCCGCGCCCCGCGCCGCCGCGATCGTCAGCAGCGTGTGGTTGATCGTGCCGAGCCCCGGTGAGGCGGCGATCGCCACGGGCAACCCGAGATCCACGGCGAGGTCGCTGACCAGGTAGGGCGAGTCGAGTTCCTCTCGCATACCGAGAGTAACTCGACTGGTGAGCGGCACGAGCAGGCCGCCGACGCCCTCGCAGACGAGGCGGTCGGCGCCGGCGCCGGCGGCTCGGGCCGCCGCGAGCAGTCGTGCCGGGTCGATCTCCTCGCCGGCCAGCGCCGCGGCGAGGTGGGGCGAGGCCGGGGGCCCGTAGCGGTAGGGCGCGATCTCCTCGTCGCTCTGGGCCGAGCCGGCGGCGCGGCGAAGCAGCTCGGGGTCGGTCTCCCCGGGTTCTTCCAGCCCCGTCACCGCGGGCTTGAAGACGTTCACCGCGAGACCTGCGGAGGCGAGCGAGCGGGCGAGCGCGGCGGCCACGACGGTCTTGCCGACCTCGGTGCCGGTCCCGGTCACGAACACCCCCGCGAGCGGCCCCTCCATGCCGGTCGGGCTCAGGCGGCCTCGGCGAGGCCGGGGGCGCCCGCCGTCAGGTCCAGCTCGCGGGCGGCGGCGCCCACCAGCCTTGCCGCCTGCTTCAGCTCGGCGGGGTGGTGGGTCGCCATCACCGTGAAGCGCAGCCGCGAGGAGCCCTCCGGGACCGTGGGGGGGCGGATGCCCTGGGCGAAGACGCCGCGCTCCAGCACCCGCTCGCAGAGCTCCATCGTGCGGCCCGCGTCGCCGATCTCGATCGGCACGATCTGGCTGCGCGAGCTGCCGGCCCGCAGTCCCTCTGCGGCCAGCGCCGAGCGCAGGGTCGCGCCGTTGGCCTGCAGCTGCTCGACCCGCTTCGGCTCGGAGCGGAGCAGCTCCAGCGCCGCCGCCGCCGCGGCCACCGCGGGCGGCGGCGGGGCGGTGGAGAAGATGAAGGGCCGGGCCGTGTTGACGAGGAACTCGACGGTCTCCGTCGCCGCGCAGACGTAGGCGCCGTAGGAGCCGAGCGCCTTGCCGAGGGTGCCGACGACGACGTCGACCTCGCCGCTGAGGCCGGCGGCGGCGACCGAGCCGCGGCCGTGGGGGCCGAGCGCCCCGGTCGCGTGGGCCTCGTCGACCATCAGCCGGCAGCCGTGCCGGCGCGCCAGCCCGTGCAGCTCCGGCAGCGGCGGCACGTCGCCGTCCATCGAGAAGAGGCCGTCGGTGACGATCAGCGCCGCGCGCTCGCCGGCGCCCCGCAGGCCCCAGGCGAGGTGCTCGACGTCGCCGTGGCGGTAGACGAAGGTCTCGGCCCCGGAGAGCCGGCAGCCGTCGACGATGCTGGCGTGGTTGAGCTCGTCGGAGAAGACCACCTCGCCGCGGCTGGCGAGGGCGGCGATCGTGCCGGTGTTGGCGAGGTACCCGGAACCGAACAGCAGCGCCGCCCCGTACCCCTTGAAGTCGGCGAGGCCGGCCTCCAGCTCGACGTGCGGCTCCATCGTTCCCGAGATCAGCCGCGCAGCCCCGGCCCCGGTCCCCCAGTGCATCGCCGCCTCCGCCGCGGCTTCGCGGACCAGGGGGTGGTCGGCGAGCCCGAGGTAGTTGTTCGAGCAGAGCAGCAGGACGGGCTTGCCGTGCAAAAGCACCTGCGGCCCCTGCGGCCCTTCGACCAGGCGCAGGTGCCGGTACAGCCCGCGGCTGCGGAGCTCCTGCAGCCGCTCCGCGACGTCGGTCACGCGGCCTGCGGGTAGGGGGGCGGCTTCTTCGTCTTCTTGACCACCCGCAGCTGCGTCGAGGGGTCCCAGAAGTCCGCTTCCTCCTGGCGGTCGATCAGCTCCTCCATCGGCGTCGCCGGCGTCTCGCCGTCGAGCCAGCCGGAGCGGTTGTCGGGCCGCGGGTTGGCGCCGTTGTCGGGCTGGCGGGCGACGTTGAGGCCGAGCTCTTCGAACATCGCCCGGTCGTCCTCGGGCTCGGCCCCGAGGGTGGTGAGGAAGTTGCCCATCATCACCCCGTTCAGACCCGCCTTCACGGCCAGCGGTTGCAGCTCGCCGAGGTTCTCCACGCGTCCTCCGCAAAGGCGGAAGAGGGCGCCGGGGATGATCAGCCGGAAGATCGCCACCCACTTGACGACCTCCCACGGGTCCATCAGGCCGCGGTCGCCGAACTTGGTCCCCTCGCGCGGGTTGAGCAGGTTGATCGGCACCGAGGTGGGGTTGATCTCGGTCAGCTCGAAGGCCATCTCGACCCGCTGCTCCGGGGACTCGCCGAGGTTGAGGATGCCGCCGACGCAGGTCTCCAGCCCCGCCTCCTTGACCGCCTGGATCGTCCGCAGCCGGCCCTCGTAGCGGACCGTGGTCGAGACCTCCGGGTAGTAGGAGCGGGAGGACTCGACGTTGTGGTGGACCCGCTGGATCCCCGCCTCACGCAGCGCCTTGGCCCGCTCGGCGGACATGTGGCCGATCGAGGCGCAGCGCTTCAAGTTGGTCTGGTCGGCGACCAGGCGGGCGCCCTCGAGGATTTTCTGGAAGTCCCGTTTGGAGAGGCCCTGGCCCTGGGTGACCATGCAGAAGCGGTGGGCGCCGGCGGCCTCGGCGGCTTTGGCGTGCTCGAGGATCTGGTCGGGCTCCATCATCGCGTGCATCGGCGTGTCGGCCTCGGCATAACGCGACTGCGCGCAGAAGCCGCAGTCCTCGGCGCAGCCGCCGGACTTGGCGTTGACCAGCGAGCACATGTCGGTCGAGTCGCCGAAGTTCTCCCGGCGCACCTCCCAGGCCCGTTCGACCAGCTCCCCGATCTCGTCGTGGCCGGTCTGCTGTCCGAGTTGCAGCGCTTCGTCGAAGGTGATCAGAGAGGGCATGCGGGTCTCTTTCCGGGAGGTGCCGAGGGGTTGGCGCAAGGCTAAGAACCGACCCGGACGCCTAGCATCGGCGCATGGAGCGGACGAAGGCGCGCAGACGGCGGCTGGCGCTGGGGGCGTTGGTGGTCCTCGCCGCAGGGGCCTTTGCCATCGGCGTTGCCCTCGGGGACTCGGGATCGCCGCAGCCGGAGGTGGAGATCTCGGTCGCCGAGACGCTCCCGGCCCCGCAGCTGGCGGGGCAGCGGATCGTGCTCGGCTTCGGCGGCGCCGCGGTGCCGCCCAGCGTCGAGACGGCGATCCGCAGGGGCCGGGTCGCCGGCGTCGTCCTCTTCTCCGACAACCTTCCCGGCCGGGCGGCGTCGCGCCGCCTGGTCGCCGACCTGCAGGCGGTCCGCCGCCCGCGGGCGCTGCGCGACCCGCTGCTGGTCATGGTCGACCAGGAGGGCGGTCTGGTGAAGCGGCTCCCCGGCGCCCCCACCGCCTCGGCGGCGGAGATGGGTGCGCGTGGTCCCACGTTCAGCCGCGGGCAGGGAAGGCGCACGGCGGCCGATCTGCGTGCGGTCGGCTTCAACGTCGACCTCGCCCCGGTCCTCGACGTCGCCCGGCCCGGCGGCACCATCGCGACCACCGAACGCGGCTTCGGCGCGAGCGCTGCAGCTGTGACCGCGACCGCGGTCCCCTTCGCGACCGCGCTGCAGCGGGGCGGCGTCGCGGCGACCGCGAAGCACTTCCCCGGCCTCGGGGCGGCGACCGAGAACACCGATTTCGCGGTGCAGCGGATCGGCCTCTCCAAGCAGACGCTGCGCAGCGTCGACGAGGTGCCCTACAGGGCGTTCGTCGCCGCCGGGGGCGAGATGGTGATGCTCGGCACCGCGATCTACCCGGCCTTCTCGCCCGAGCCGGCCGCCTTCGCCCACGAGATCGCGACCGGCGAGCTGCGCGGCCGCCTCGGCTTTGAGGGGGTCTCGATCACCGACGCGCTCGACACGGTCGCGGTGCGGGCCTTCGGGGGGCCGGCGAAGGCGGGCCTGGCCGCTGCCCGCGCCGGTTCCGACCTCCTTCTCTTCACCCAGCCGGCCCCGGCTGAACGGGCCTGGCGGGCGCTGGTGGGGGAGCTCCGGGGTGGGCGTCTGGATCGAGGCGAGTTCGAGGCGGCGGCGCAGCGGGTCCTCGACCTGCGCCGCCGGCTCGCCGACCGCTAGCGCGAGGGTTCGGCCTCGTCGCGCACCGCGACCGGGTCGAAGACGCGGACCCCGTCGCGGCCGCCGTCCTTGGCCGCGTACATCGCAGTGTCGGCCTCGGAGATCACCGACTCGATGCTGGTCCGCGGGTCCTCTCCGAACATCGCGACCCCGACGCTGGCGGTGACCGGCGCCAGGCGCTCGTCGCCGGAGCGGTGCTCGGCGATCGCCTGCGCCACCGATTCCGCCACCACCCGCGCCTCGGCCGGGGTGCAGCGGGGCAGGACGATCGCGAACTCGTCGCCGCCGATCCGCGCCAGGACGTCGCTTTCCCGCGTGCGATCGCGCAGGACCGCGGCGATCTCCTGGATCATCCGGTCGCCGGCCTGGTGGCCGTGGGAGTCGTTGACCTCCTTGAAGTGGTCGAGGTCGAGCATCAGCACCGCCCCGGTGCCGCCGTCGCGCCGGCCCCGCGCCATCGCCACGCGCAGATCCTCTTCGAAGCGGCGCCGGTTCTTCAGCCCGGTCAGCGAGTCGAGGCTGGCCTGGCGCTGCAGCTCCTGCATCCGTTCGTTGCGGCTCCAGGAGATGATCAGCGAGGTCAGCAGGGCCGCCAGCGAGATCCCGACCCCGGCCAGCAGCAGCGGCAGGGCGATGCCGGGGCTGTCGGGGTCGCGGACGACGAGGACCCAGGTCCGGTCGGCGATCCGCACCGGCGCCGAGGCGCCGTCGGCGAGGTCGCCCCTGGCGCCGAGCACGGTGTCCTCGTCGAGTCGCAGCTGCACGTCAACCTCGTCGGCCACGCTCGAGAACGCCGAGGCGGCGAGATCGTCGACGCGGAAGGCCCCGGTGGCGAAGCCGGTGAGGGCGGCGCGCCGCTGCGCCACCGTCGCGGTCGGGGCGCCGTCGCGGTAGACGGGACGGTAGACGTTGATCCCGGTGCCGCCCAGGATCAGCGGCAGCGGCGGCGTCGCCACCGCCTTGCCGAGGTCGCGGGCCCGGTGCAGGAACGGCGCCCGGTTCGGGTCGCTGCCGAGGTCGTACCCGACCGGGGCCAGCGTCCCCCGCTCGCTGACCGCGTAGACGATCGGGAAGTACTCCTCCCGCTGCAGCGCCCGCCGCGGCCCGCCGGCGCGGAGCTCGTGCAGCTGGGCGCCGTGCCGTCGTTCGAACTCCTCGCGCCGGGAGCCCGGGACGCGTTGCAAGAAGGCGGTCCCGCTCAGCGCTCCCTGCTCGAGCAGGGGCTCGGCGATCACGTCGAACTCGTGCTCGGTGAACTCGCCCTCGGCCTGGAAGAAGGCGGCGGCGCTGGCGAGCTGGCCGATCGAGAGCGCCGCCACCGCCTCCGCCTGCCGCGCTGCCCGCGCCGCTTCGTCCTCCTGCATGCGGTCGAAGTCAGCGCGGTCGTCGACGTAGACGACCGCCGCCGCCGCGACCGCCCCGGCGGCGATCGCCAGCACCGCGGCGAGCCCGACCCAGAAGCGCAGGCGCACCTCAGCCCCCCGGCACCGCGGCCAGCGACTCCCAGAGGTAGAGGCTGGCGAGGCTGCGGTGCGGTCGCCACGGCTCGCCGATCTCCACCACCCGCTCGGGCGTCGGCATCTCCTCCAGCTCGTACTCGAGCTGCACCGCTTTGCGGATGCCGAGGTCGCCGCCGGAGAGGACGTCGGGCCGTTCGAGGTGGAAGATCAGGAACATCTCCGCGGTCCAGCGGCCGAGTCCGCGCACGGCGACGATCTCCTCGATCGCCTCCTCGTCGGCGAGGTCGCCGAGCCGGTCCAGCTCCAGCTCGCCGTCGAGCACGTGGGTGGCGAGGTCGCGGACGTACTCGACCTTGCGGCCGGAGAGCCCGGCGCCGCGCAGGTCGGCTTCGTCCGCCTCCAGCAGCTGCTGGGGCGTGGGGGTGGTGCCGTCGAAGAGGTCGAGCACGCGCAGGTAGATCGTTCGCGCCGCTTTGGTCGAGAGCTGCTGGCCGACGATCGCCCGCAGCAGGGCGCCGTAGGCGTCGTTGGGCCGCTCCTCTTTGCGGCGCTGCAGCCGGGTGGCGAGGTCGATCTCCCCGACCCGCTCGATCAGCGCCGCCATCTTCGGGTCGGAAGCGGCGAGGGCCCGGGCCGCGGCGTTCACCGGCCCGTCCACTCGGGCGCGCGTTTCTCGCCGAAGGCGCGGATCCCCTCGCGCAGGTCCTCGGAGGAGAAGCAGGACTCGCGCAGCGCGACCAGGCCCGACTCCTGCTGTTCGGAAAGTTCGGGGTTGGCGTTGAGCAGGTCGATCGCGTGCTTGTTGCCGCGCATCGAGAGCGGCGCGTTGGCGGCGATCTCGGCGGCGAGCGCGACCGAGTCGGCTTCCAGCCGCTCGTCGCTCACCACCTCGTTGACGAGCCCGAAGCTCTCGGCCCTGGTGGCGTCGAAGTTGCGCCCGGTCAGGAACAGCTCCTTGGTGCGGGCCAGGCCGACCGTGTCGAGGAACTTGCGCAGGCCGGTGTGGCCGTAGATCAGCCCCAGCTTCGCCGGCGGCATGCCGAGCTTGGCGCCGGCGGCGCAGATCCGCAGGTCGCAGGTGATCGCCAGCTCGAGGCCGCCGCCGAGGCAGTGGCCGTTGATCGCCGCCAGGGTCGGCCAGGGATGGCGCGCGAGCCGCTCCATCGCGACGTGGAAGGGGTGGGCGACCAGCGCCTCGGCGTCGCGCTCAAAGGTCTCATCCGAGATCGTCGCGATGTCGTACCCGGCGGAGAAGACCGGCGGCGCGCCGGTGATGAGGACGCAGCGGGTCTCGATCCCGCGGTCGAGCTGCGGCAGCACCTCGGCGAGGGCGTCGAGGATCTCGTGATCGAGCGCGTTGCGTCGCTCGGGGCTGGAGATGCGGAGGCGGGCGACGGCCTCGGCGGGTCGGTCGAGGACCAGCTTGCCGCCCGCGAGCTCCTCCACTTGACTACTCCAGCACCACGAGGACGTCGCCTTCGCTCACAGCTTGGCCCTCCTCGCAGCGAATCTCCTTGACGACGCCGTCGTCCTCGGCCTCGACGGGGATCTCCATCTTCATCGACTCGAGGATGACGACGGTGTCGCCGTCGGAGACCTCGTCGCCGACGGCGACCTCGACTTTCCACACGTTGCCGGTGATGTGCGCCTCGATGTCTGGCATGGGCGGGCACAATAGCCGCCGCGATGGACTCGCTCGCCGCCATAGTCGCCGCCCGCAACGAGGCAGACCGGATCGGAGACACGGTGGCGGCGCTGCGCACCGCTTTTCCGGCGGCCGCGATCTGGGTCGCCGACGACGCCTCGACTGACGGCACCGCCGAGGCGGCCCTGGCGGCCGGCGCCCAGGTGGTCAGCCGCGGCCGTCCCCACGGCAAGGGCGGGAACATGACCGCGGCGGCCGAGGCGGCGCTGAGCGCGGAGCCGGCGCCGCGTCTGGTCCTCCTCTGCGACGGCGATCTCGGCGCCTCGGCGGCCCGTCTGGCGCCCCTGGTCGCGGCGGTCGAGCGGGGCGAGTGCGACCTCGCGGTCGCGGCCTTCTCGCGCCGGGTCGGCGGCGGCTTCGGCCTCGCCCTCGGCTTCGCCCGCTGGGCGATCCGCCGCCTCAGCGGGGCCGAGACCGAGGCGCCGATCTCCGGCCAGCGGGCGCTGCGGGCCGAGGTGCTGCGGGCGACGCTCCCCTTCGCCGCCGGGTTCGGGATGGAGATCGGGATCACGGTCGATGCGGTCCGCGCCGGCTACCGCCTGCGCGAGTACGAGCTCGACCTCGCCCACCGGGCGACCGGGCGCACCGTCGGCGGCTTCCTCCACCGCGCGGCGCAAATGCGAGATTTCGTAAAGACGTACCTGGCGCGCCGCTAGCCTGGGAGTGGGATGACCGGCAGGCGGAGACGGATCGTGGCGCTGGCGACGACGTGCGTCGCCCTGACTGCTGCCTCGCTCGCCCAGGCCGAGCTGGTCGAGCACGGCGACCTCTTCATCAGGTTCAGCGGCGGGATCGAGCCGAACGCGCTGCCGCGCCACGACCGGGCCCCGATCTCGGTGCAGATGACGGGAGTGATCAAGACCCTCTCCGGGGAGCGGCCGCCGTCGGTGCGGCGGATCTCGATCGCGCTCAACCGCGGCGGCAAGATCGACTCCCGCGGCCTCCCGGTCTGCGAACGGCGCCAAATCGAGCCCTCCTCGAGCGAAGAAGCGCTCGAACGCTGCCGCGAGTCGCTGGTCGGCACCGGCGCCTACGTCGCCGACATCGCCTTCCCCGAACAGGACGAGTTCCGCTCGCGCGGCCGCATCCTCGCCTTCAACGCGATCGTCGACGGGCAGAAGGCGGTCCTCGCCCACGTCTACGGCGACAACCCGGTGCCGATCACCCGCATCATCGTCTTCCGCATCCACGAGACCGACGGGACCTTCGGGACGGTCCTCAGCGGCAACCTGCCCCGCTCCCTGATCCGCTGGGGTTACCTGAAGAGCATCAGCCTCGACTTTCGCCGCACCTACACCTACCGGGGCAAGCGCCGCAGCTACATCAGCGCCGCCTGCTCCGCCCCCGCCGGCTTCCCCGGCGCCGTCTTCCCCTTTGCCCGCGCCTCGATGGGGTTCGAGGACGGTCGCACCCTCTCCTCGACCCTGACCCGCAGCTGCAAGGTCCGGGGCGCCTGAGCGGCTTACAGTTGCGGCGACCGTGATCCTCGCCATCGACCAGGGGACGACTGGGACGACCTGCATCGTCTTCGACCGCGAGGGGCGGATCGCCGGCCGCGCCTACTCGGAGTTCGAACAGCACTTCCCACAGCCCGGCTGGGTCGAGCACGACGCGACGGAGATCTGGGAGGTGACGCGGCGGGTCGGGGCCGAGGCGATCGCCGCCGCCGGCATCGAGGGGCGGGAGCTCGACGCGATCGGGATCACCAACCAGCGCGAGACGGTCGTCGCCTGGGACCCCGCGACCGGCGAGCCCGTCCACCGCGCGCTGGTCTGGCAGGACCGGCGCACCGCCGCCCGCTGCGACGAGCTGCGGGCCGCCGGGCACGAGGCTCTGGTGCGGGAGCGGACCGGGTTGACGATCGACCCCTACTTCTCCGGGACCAAGATCGAGTGGCTGCTGGGGAACGCCGAGGGGGCGGAGCGAGCGGTCTTCGGCACGATCGACTCCTGGCTCCTCTTCAAGCTGACCGGCCGCCACGTCACCGACTTCACCAACGCCTCGCGGACGATGCTGTTCGACATCCACCGCCTCGGCTGGGACCCGCAGCTGTGCGAGCTGCTCGGGGTCGACCCGGAGCGGCTGCCCGAGCCGCTGCCCTCCTCCCACGGGTACGGGACCACCTCGGAGTTCGGCGGCGAGGTGCCGGTGGCCGGGATCGCCGGCGACCAGCAGGCGGCCCTGTTCGGCCAGGCCTGCCACCACCCTGGCTCGGCGAAGAACACCTACGGGACCGGCAGCTTCGTCCTCCTGCACACGGGCGAGCAGGCGCCGCAACCGCCCGACGGCCTGCTCGCCACGGTCGCCTGCGGCGTCGGCGAGGCGCGCGCCTATGCCCTGGAGGCGGCGATCTTCGTCACCGGCGCTGCCGTGCAGTGGCTGCGGGACGGGCTCGGGGTGATCGCCGAGGCGGGGGAGACCGAGGGCCTGGCCTCCTCGCTCGACTCCAACGACGGCGTCTACTTCGTGCCTGCCCTGACCGGCCTCGGGTCTCCGCACTGGGACCCCTACGCCCGCGGCACGATCGTCGGCCTCACCCGCGGCAGCGGCCGCGCCCACCTGGCCCGGGCGGCGCTGGAGGCGATCGCCTACCAGGCGGTCGACGCGGTGCGGGCGCAGGAAGAGGCCTGCGGGGAGCGGCTGCAGGCGCTCAAGGCCGACGGCGGCGCCGTCGCCAACGGCTGGCTGATGCAGTTCCAGGCCGACGTCCTCGGCGCCCCGGTGGTGGTGCCGGAGATCGCCGAGACGACCGCCCTCGGCGCCGCCTACCTGGCCGGGACCGCGACCGGGGTCTGGAGTGCCGGGCAGGTGGGGGAGATGTGGCGCGAGGCGGCCCGCTACGAGCCGCGCATGGGCGGGGACGAGCGCGAGGCCCTGCTCGCCGACTGGCACCGCGCGCTGGAGCGGTCCCGGGGCTGGGCGGAGAGTTGATGAGTTAACCCCTGAGATCCGGGGGTGAACTCATCAAAAACGTGCGTAACCCCGTTCCCCGCCGAGGGTAGGCATCGGCGGCGGCTCCGCGCCGCCGTCTTGTCCATGTCTGAGATGAAGCCACAGGTCTACAAGGACCCGCGCCCGGCGGAGTACTTCCAGCAGTTCCACGAGGCTGCGCGCAAGGGGGTCGGCTGGACGTACACGCTCGGCCGCATCGTCCTCACCCTGCCGACGCTGCTGTTCTACCGGCCGCGGAAAATCGGCCTCGAGAACGTGCCGCGCGAGGGGGCGCTGATCCTCGCCCCCAACCACTTCAGCCAGATGGACCACTTCTTCGTCGGCGTCTACCTGTGGCGGAAGATCCGCTTCATGGCCAAATCGCAGATGTTCGGCCCGCCGGTGCTGACCTATATCTACAAGCACGGCGGGGTCTTCCCGGTCCGCCGTGGCCATCACGACGAGGAGGCGATCGAGACCGCGCGTGAGATCCTCCGCCAGGAAGAGATGCTGCTCGTCTACGCGGAGGGCGGCCGCTCCCGCTCCGACCGGCTGGGCGAACCGAAACCGGGCATCGGCCGGATCGCGCTGGAATCGGGAGCGCCGGTCGTCCCGATCGCGATCTACGGCTCCGCCAAGGTGCGCAGCTGGAAGCGCTTCCGCTTCCCCAAGATCACTGTCCAGTTCGGCAAGCCGATCTCGTTCCCGGCCGAGACCGAGCCCAGCCACGAGCGCCAGCTCGAGGCGGCGACGGAGATCTTCAACCGGGTGCGGGAGCTCTACGAAGGGCTCGCTACTGGTAGCGCGCCTCGATCCGGGCGAAGAAGTCCGGATCGTGCCCCGGCGTGATCGTCGCGCCGGGGAACTGATTGCGGAACAGCCGCAGCTCCTGCAGCGAGCGGCGGTAGTTGTGGGCGTCGAAGGGGCGCGGCGGCAGCGGCGCGTCGCCGGCCAGCTGGGCGACGGTGTAGGTCGCGTCGCCGCCGATCACGAAGTCGTTCTCCTGCAGCCGGCAGATCACCGAGATGTGGCCGGCGCTGTGCCCGGGCGTGAAGGCGAGATGGATCGAGCCGTCGCCGAAGAGGTCGAAGGTGCGACCGAAGCTCGCGTAGGAGTCGATGTTGGCGCGGTCGAAGTCGATCGTCCGGTAGTCGAAGGCGTAGTCGTACTGCTGGCGGCGGTAGCCGTTGAGCAGCGGCTGCCCTCCGTGCGCGGCGGCCCGCCACTCGGGCTCGCTGACGACGAAGGTGGCCTGGGGGAACTCGGAGATCGCCGAGGCGTGGTCGATGTGCAGGTGGGTCATCACCACGACCGGGACCTCGCCCGCGCTCAGCCCGCGCTCGCGCAGCTGCGAGGGCACGTCCTTGCCGGCGTCGAGCGTCGGGTGGCCGACCCGGCTGGCGACGCCGCCGAAGTTCTCCTTGCCGTCGGTGGCGACCGAGGGGTGGAGGCCGGTGTCGACGAGGACCGCGCCCGCGCTCGGGTGGCGGATGAGGTAGGACGGCACGGGGACCTTCAACGGCGGGTTGCCGCTGAGCAGCGCCCGCAGCACCTTCAGCGTGACAAGGCGGCCGCCGGGGCTCTCCATCATGTTGCGCGACCATTCGACGTGGCCGGCGATCATCGGTTCGACGACGACGGTCGCCCCGCGGGTGCCCCCGGCGAGCGGCTCGTGCAAGGGCTGCGCCTCAACCTGGACCTTCATCGCGGCTGACCTTACCGCCGATCTTCCCGTCTATAGGCTCCTCTGCCGATGGCTGAACGCTCGCATTCGCAGGTGTTCCGCGACGGCCTGCTCGACGGGCAGGTCTGCGTCGTCTCCGGCGCCGGCAGCGGCTTGGGGCGGGAGACGGCGCTGGAGCTCGCCCGACTCGGCGCCGTCGTCGTCGCCTGCGGCCGCCGTGAGGAGCCGCTGGCGGAGACCGCGGAGCTCGCCGCCGATCTGCCCGGCTCCTTCGAGCACGAGACGCTCGACATCCGCGAGGAGGAGCCGGTCGGCCGTTTCTTCGACGGGCTGCTGGAGCGCCACGGCCGCCTCGACGTGCTCGTCAACAACGCCGGCGGCCAGTTCCTCAGCCCCGCCGAGGCGATCACGCCCAAGGGGTTCCGCACCGTGATCGACCTCAACGTCCAGGGCACGTGGCTGATGACCCACGCCGCCGCGACCAAGGCCTTCATCCCCCAGGAGGGGGGCAAAGTCCTGAGCGTCACCCTCTCCCCGCACAACGGGATGCCGGGGATGGTCCACTCCGGGGCCGCCCGCGCCGCGGTCGAGAACATGATGCGGACGCTGGCGGTCGAGTGGGCCCGCTTCGGGATCAAGACCGTCGCCCTCGCCGCCGGGCAGTTCGCGACCGAGACGCTGCTGACCAAGTATCCGCAGGTCGTCGTCGACAACCTCGAGCGCTCGATCCCGATCGGCCGCGCCGGCCGGCCGGAGGAGATGGCCTGGCTCGTCGCCTACCTCGCCTCGCCCGCCGGCGACTTCTACTCGGGGACGACGATCACGATCGACGGCGCCCGCGACAACTGGGCCGGGCCCTGGCCGCCGCAGGCGATCGCCACCGAGGGCGGCGACCCGGTCGCCGAGGAACGCCGGCCGAACCCACCCCGATAGGGGTTTCGCTTAACTTTTTCGACGTCGGTTGCGGCTGACCGTGGTCGGACGCGGCGAAAAAGTACAAGACGCTTCACCCCTATCGGGGTGGGTTCTCACCGTGGCTGGAGAATGACCAGTGGGATCTCGCGGCCTTTGCTGCGCCGCGCGTATTCCTTGTAGCCGGGGTAGGCCCTGACCGCCATCGCCCAGAGCCGGTCGCGCTCCTCCGGTTTCGCGGTCCGCGCGTGGACAGGCAGGTGCTCGCCCATGATCTGCACCGTGGTGTCGGGGTTGGCCTTGAGGTTGTAGTACCAGGCCGGGTTCTTCGGGAAGCCGCCTTTGGAGGCGACGACGACGATGTCCTCGCCGTCCTTGACGTAGAGCAGCGGCGAGGTGCGCTTGGTGCCGCTCTTCGCCCCGACGTGGTCGAGCAGGCACATCTTCCCGGGCACGCCGGGAATGGTGTGACCGAGGCGCCCACCCGTCCGCTGGTAGAGGAACGTGTGGGCGCCCATGAAGCGCCAGATGACCGGCCAGACGTGGTCCGCCACGTCGAGGTAGCGAGGCGTCCGCCGGTCTCCTGCCGCTTCCGCGGTCATCTCAGGTGTACATCCCCCCGAACATGCCGCCGGTCACGTTGAGGACCTGGCCGTGCATGTAGTTGGCAAGCGGGGAAGCGAGGAACAGGACCGGGCCGGAGGCCTCCTCCGGGGTGGCCGGGCGGCCGATCGGGATGATCGCCGAGGCCATCGCCCGCATCTGCTCGGGGATGCCGAGCTCGATCTTCTCGCCGGTGGGGGAGGTCATCTCGCCGCCCTCCTCCTTGGCCGCGGTGAGGCGGGTGTCGACGAAGCCGAAGGCGACCGCGTTTACGTTGATCTTGAACTGGCCCCACTCCTTGGCGAGGGTTTTGGTCAGGCCGACGACGCCCATCTTGGCCGCCGAGTAGTTGACCTGGCCGGCGTTGCCCATCGTCCCCGAGGTCGAGGAGACGTTGATCAGCTTGCGGAAGACCTCTTTGTCTTCGCCGCGCTCGGCCTTGGCCGCCTCGCGCCAGTGCGGGGCGAGCGCCCGGGCGACCCGGAACGGCACCACGGTGTGGATGTCGAGCATCGCCTGGAACTGCTCGTCGCTCATCCGGTGGGCGACGCCATCCCAGGTGTAGCCGGCGTTGTTGACGGCGATGTCGACCGTGCCGAAGGCGTCGACGGCGGCCTTGACGAGCTCGTCGGCGGCGCCCTCCTTGGTCAGGTCGCCGGCGTAGACGGCGGTCTCGCCGTTGATCTCGCCGGCGGTCTGCTCGGCGACGTCGGCGTCGAGGTCGTTGATCAGGACCTTGGCGCCCTCACTGACGAACAGCTCGGCGGTCGCCCGGCCGATTCCCCGCGCCGACCCGGTGACGATCGCCGCTTTCCCATCGAGAAGTCCCATTGGTCTCTACGTCTCCTTTGGTTCGTGAAGTCGGCGCCGGAGGCTACAGGGAACGGTCCGGTCCTGGTCAGCTGGCCAGTTTTCGCGGGAGGGGGAGAGTTTCGAGGTCTGGGTGACTTAGGAATCCCATGGCGACGCTTGCCGCTCCCACATATGGCACGATGTATGGCGTGAAGCGGACGACCATCTATCTCACCGATGCGCAGAAGCGCGAGCTCGAGCTGCTCTCCTCGCGGATCACGCGGACCGAGTCCGACCTGATCCGCGAGGGCGTCGACCACGTCCTCGACGCCCATCGCCCCAGGGTGCGCAAGCCGGCCGCCCTGTTTGCGCTCGGCGATCCCCTGCTCGACGACCCCAACCGGGTGGACGAGGCACTCGAGGGGTTCGGCGAGGCGTGATCCTTGCCGACACCAGCGCGGTGCTGCAGCTGGCCAGTTCGACCGGGGAACGGCACGCCGACGTGGTCCGTGCGGTCGCTGCGCTCGACGGCCCCTTCCTGCTTTCGCCCTTCGTCCTCGCCGAGCTCGACTACATGCTCGGCAGCAGGCACGGCCAGAGGGAGCAGCTGGCGCTGCTGAACGAGATTGTGGAGGGGGCGTACGAGCTGGCGCCCTTCGGCTCGGCCGACGTCGCGGCCGCCGCTGGGGTGATGAAGCGCTACGAGGATCTGCGGGTCGGCTTGGCCGACGCCTCGATCGTGGTGCTCGCCGAGCGGCACGCGACCGTCGACGTGCTCAGCTTCGACCGCCGGCACTTCCGCGCGATGAGCGGTCCGGGGGGCCGCCCCTTCCGTCTCCTGCCCGACGATCTGCCGGCCTAGGAGGGTCTAGGACAAGCGCACGCCGCCGTCCCCGGTGACGGTCCAGTGCGGGTTGTGGGCGATCTCCCAGGGGTGGCCGTCGGGGTCGAGGAAGACGGCGCTGTAGCCGCCCCAGAAGGTCTCGGCCGGCTCGCGGCCGATCGTCGCGCCCGCTGCCCGCGCCTCCTCGATCGCGGCGTCGACCTCGGCCGGGGAGCCGAAGTTGAGCGCGAGCGTGATGCCGCCCCAGCCGGGAGAGTCCTCGACGCAGCTGTCCTCGGCCAGCCGTGCGCGGTCCCAGAGGGCGACGACCATCTCGCCGGCCTGGAAGAAGATGACGTCGTCGCCCGGTGCCGCGCCGGTGGTCCAGCCCAGGGCTTCGTAGAAGGTGCGGGCGCGGCCGAGGTCGGCGACGCCGAGGGTGACGAGGCTGACCCGCTGCTTCATCGGGCCGCCGGGTCGAGCTTGCCGACGCTCGCCAGGTACTCGTCGAGCTGCTTGGCCTTCTGGGTGTCCTCGTAGACCTCGTAGTCGCGCAGCAGCCCCCATCTCAGGTGCCCCCAGATCACGTAGCGGTTCTCGTAGACCCGCCCGCCCTCGGGGCTGTCGAGGTAGTCGGTGCCGCGAACGCAGATCGTCTGCTTCCAGGGGAAGCCCTTGAGCACGACCTCGTCGGGGCTGATCTGGATCCCGGCGTCGGCGAAGCGCTGCAGCCAGGGCTCCAGCTTGTCCTTGCCCTGCAGCTCGGTCGCCCAGGAGCTGTCGCCCGGGAAGCGGAAGCGCACGTCCTCCGCGTCCATCTGCAGCGTCGGCCCGGTGTCGCCGGCGCTGATCCGCGCCATGTTGCGGGCGATCATCTTCTTCGCAAGCCACGACAGCATCGCTGCCTCCTCTGCTCGTTGTCAACACGTTTTCCACCTGTGGGATGGAAAACGTGTTGAGCGTATTCGGACGGAACTTAGCGCGGGATCGCGGCGAGGTCGCCGGGTCGCAGCAGGGCGCGGAGGGTCGAGCCGTCGACGATCGCCAGCCCGCCCTTGCGCAGCGTCACGTTGCCGCCGGTCAGCCGCGCCACCTGGGCGGAGGAGTCGGGCTCGTGGCCGACCAGGAGCACGTCGCCACGGCCGGCGGCGAGCGAGAGGGCGTCGAAGTCGCCGCCGCGCAGCTCCTCGACGACCTCCGGCTCGACTCCCAGGGCCTCGCAGGCGAGTCGCGCCGTGTCCGCGGCGCGCAGCTTCGGGCTGGCGATACAGGCGTCGATCCTGGCATCGAGCGCGGCGAGGGCCTGCCCGGCGGCACGGGCCTGCCGTTCGCCTTTTCCCGTTAGCCTGCGCGCGGCATCGTCGCCGCTGCCGTCCTCCGCGTCGCCGTGCCGGAGCAAATAGATCATTCGTCCAATCCTAGGACGGGACTGATCTCCGCTGCCGATTCGGTTTAAAGCGCACAGAGCGACTTTTGGATCGCAATCTTTAACCGGTCTTCAGACGCCCGTCTTCCCGAACCCCTAGGATGCCGACGATTTTCAAGCGCCCACATAAAGCTCATGGATTCCTCATCTTCGCGCTTGCCCTGATCGCCCTCCTGGCGATCCCGGCGGCAGCCACCACCAGCGAGCGGATCGTCGTCTACGGCGCCGACTCGGGCTCCAGCCTGCGGTTGAGCATGGACGGCTCCCGCGTCGTGGTCGAGGGCCTGATGTCCCACGCGCGGCCGCAGGGCTGCCGCTACACCCGTGGCCGCACGAAGGCCGTCTGCTCGACCAAGGGGGTCGGCGCTATCGAACTGAACATGGGCCCGAGCGGGGACATGATCAAGGTCCTCGACCGCATGCCGTTCCCGCTGACGGTGTACCTGGGCAACGGCTCGGACAAGTTCATCGGCAACGGCGAGCGGGACACCTGCTATCCGGGCGGCGCCCGCCGCAACCGCTGCATCGGCGGCGGCGGCAACGACGTCTGCATCACCGGCCCTCGCAACAGCGACTGCGTCGGTGGCACTGGCGACGACTACTGCCGCCACGGCACCGGCAGCGACGGCTGCTGGGGCGGCCCCGGCAACGACGTCTGCGTGATGGGCCCCGGCCAGGACGGTTGCCACGGCGAAGGCGGCAACGACCGCCTCTACGGCGGCGCCCAGCCCGACCGCCTCTACGGCGGCGCCGGCCACGACTACTGCGACGGCGGCCCCGGCTGGGGCAAGTCGCAGACGTGCGACGCCGGCCCGCGGCGCTGACCGCCCCGCGGGTTGAGAGATGACGGCGGTCGGAGCGGCTCGATGCCACCCCGACCGCCCTCAGGCTGTCAGAGCGAGTTCGTAGCCGCGATCATTCGAGGCTGTATGTCGCCGCGTTGGGGGCGAGGACGTTGAGCGTGCCCGTAACCGGGGAGCACGGGTCTTCCATTCCGTTCACGTCGAGCCGCGCGCAGCCGCCTAGGGTGAACGACGAGAATGTTTTGGGTTGGTTGGGGGTCGAGAGGACGGTGCCTTCTGTGATTGTCGCCGTTTTCGCGGCGCAGAATCCACCTGTCATCGAGACATGAGTCAGTTGCGGTAGGAGCCGCACTTCATTTGTCAGGTTGTGGGCCTGCCACGGCAGGGCGACGGGTTGCACGGCGTGGATTTGGCAGAAGGCAAGGCCGCCACCGGTTTTGCACTTTTGTGTGACCGTCGACCCCGCCTCGTCGAGATCTGGTTCGAATTTCGTCATCACGGCTGTGGTCGTGCCGGAGAGCAGGCTCATCTGCGCTGTGACTTGACATTCGACAGAGCCGAGTTGGCCTTGCACTTTCACCTGCCCTGTCATCGTGATTTGTTTGTTCTGGGTGATTTCTTCGCCGTGGTGCTTCCAGTTGTTGCCCAGTGCCGCCGGCGCCAGGATCACGACTGCGAGAACGCCGAGAACGGCTGCTGCGATCGTCTTCTTCATCAGAGTTCCTCCTTGAGACTGTTCGCCCCGGGGAGGTCCGTCCGCCCCGGGGGCATGACTGAGATCTAGGTAAGCCGATCCTGACCGGGCTTGCCGAGATCCAGGGCATCGGGCCCGGGCGCCCTCAACCGCGGCCAATTTGCGCCCGCAATCGTCAGGGTGTCGAGGGGTCGCGGGCGCAGGGCTGCGAACGCGCGCGCTCGCGCTTGGTCCCGACGCCGACCCCGCCCCGCCGGCTGCTCGAGCCGGCCCTACAGCCCCAGCTGCTTGCCGAGGATCTCCTTCATGATCTCGTCGGTGCCGCCGCCGATCGGGCCGAGGCGGGCGTCGCGGACGGCTCGCTCGATGCCGTACTCGCGCATGTAGCCGTAGCCGCCGTGGATCTGGAGGGCCTCGTCGGCGATCTCGAGGACCGCTCGCTGGGTGACGAGCTTGGCCATCGTCACCTCCTGGATGCAGTTCTGGCCCTCGTGGAAGAGGCGCAGGGCGTTGTAGGTGATCGCTTTCGCGGCTTCGGCCTGGGTCGCCATCTCGGCGATCTTGTGGCGGATCACCTGGAAGTGGCCGATCGGGCGGCCGAAGGCGCGGCGCTCGAGCGCGTACTCGACGCTGCGCTCGATCAGCCGCTGCATCGCGCCGACAGCGCCGATCGCCATCAGCAACCGCTCCCAGGCGAAGTTGGCCATGATCAGCTTGAAGCCGCCATTCTCCTCGCCCAGTAGGTTCTCGGCCGGGACCTCGACGTCGGTGAAGGCGAGCTCACCGGTGTCGGAGGAGTGCCAGCCGAGCTTCTCCAGCTTCTGCGCCACCTCGTAGCCGGGCATCTCCCGCTCGAGGACGAGGAAGGAGATGCCGCCGTGGCCGCCCTCCTGGGTGGTCTTGCAGGCGCAGACGAGGAAGTCGGCGCGGACCCCGTTGGTGATGAAGGTCTTGGCCCCGTTGACGACGTAGCCGCCGTCGACCCTCTCCGCCCGGGTCGTGATGCCGGCGACGTCGGAGCCGGCGCCCGGCTCGGTGATCCCGAGCGCGCCGATCTTCTCGCCGGCGATCCCCGGCGCCAGCCAGCGCTGCTTCTGCTCCTCGGTGCCGAAGTGGAAGATCGGCGGCATCGCGATCGAGGCGTGGGCGTTGAGGCCGGCGGCGACTCCGCCGGAGCCGCCGGAGCGGGCCAGCTCCTCGACCCAGACCGCGTCGTGCAGGTGGGTGCCGCCCTGGCCGCCGTACTCCTCCGGGAACTTCAGCCCGAGGAAGCCGAGCTCGGCACAGCGCGAGTAGAGCTCACGGGGGAATTCCCGCGCCTCCTCCCACTCGTCGACGTTCGGCGCGATCTCCTTGGCGACGAAGCGGCTGACGGTTTCCCGCAGCTCCTCGTGCTCATCGCCGAAGGGGGGGAGGGTGGCGCGGACGCCGCTGTCCTTGACGACGGTCACGCCGCGCCCTCGCCGCTCTGCGCCGGCGCCTGCCAGTCCTCCAGCATCCGGTAGCCGCGGCCCTTGTGGTCGAAGCCGAGCAGGTCGCCCTGCGGGTTCTTCTTGCCGCCGTGGTGGTAGGCCCGCACCTCGGCGATCCGCCCGTCGCGGATCTGGAAGAGCTCGGCGCCGCGGTCGAGGCGGCGCTCGCCGCTCTGCGGGTCGCGCCAGGTCATCGTCCACTCGATCGCGACCTGGTCACCCTGCTCGATCAGGTTCTCGATGTACCACTGGGCGTCGATCGTGGCGACGCCCAGCGCGGCGAAGCCGCCGATCGTCTCCGCACCCTCGTGCGGGCCGAGCCGCGTGTAGTAGTGGGTCGCGTCGTCGGTGAAGTGGGCGGAGACCGCCGCCGCGTCCCCCGTGTTCAGCGCCTCGTAGTAGGCGCGGACGCGCTCCGCACCGGTCATGGCGCGAAGGCGTTACGATGAATTTGCAGACAAAGCATTTCTCTTGCGTCCTGGCTCTGTAGCGTGGAGGGGGTGGAGCGAACGATGTGGACCGACGAGCGGCTTGACGACAGGTTCAGCAATATCGACCGCGCTTTGGAGCGCGTCGACACCGACCTGCGCGAGCTGCGCGGAGAGGTGCGCGACCTACGGCATCTCATTTTCATGCTGTGGGGCCCGACGATGCTGGGCATCTTCGCCACGATCGTCGCCGTGATCGCCCGAACCTAGCTCGTCCCTGGCCGCTCGCCTAGACCCCGTAGCTGCGGCCGATTACCTCGAGCATGATCTCGTCGGTGCCGGCACCGATCCGGTTGAGGCGGACGTCGCGGTAGGCGCGCTCGATCTCGTACTCCTTCATGTAGCCGTAGCCGCCGTGGATCTGGATGCACTCGTCGGCCACCTCGCAGGCGATGCGTGAGGTGTAGAGCTTGGCCTGGGAGATCTCGCGGACCGGGTACTCGCCGTTGGCGTAGCGCCAGGCGGTCGCGTAGGTGAACTGGCGGGCGGCCTCGATCTTCGTCGCCATCTCGGCGAACTTGTGGCGGATCACCTGGAAGTTGCCGATCGAGCGGCCGAAGGCCTTGCGCTCCTTGGCGTACTCGAGGGTGCGGTCGAACATCCGCTGCGCCCCCGCGACGGCCCCGGCGCAGGCGACCATCCGCTCGCTCTGGAGCTCCCAGGAGATGTGGTAGAAGCCTTTGCCTTCCTCGCCGAGCAGGTTGGAGACCGGCACGCGCACGTCTTCGAAGCTGAGTTCGGCCGTGTCGGAGGAGTGCATCCCCATCTTCTCCAGCTTGCGCGAGACGGTGAAGCCGGGGACCAGGTCACCGTTCTCGTCGCGCAGGTCGACGACCAGCAGGCTGATCCCCTCGTGCGCTTTCTCCGGGTCGGTCTTGACCACGAGCACGATGAAGTCGGCCCGGGCGCCGTTGGTGATGAAGATCTTCGAGCCGTTGACGACGAATTCGTCGCCGTCGCGGATCGCCTTGGTGCGGATGGCGGAGACGTCGGAGCCGGCCTCCGGCTCGGTGATCCCGAGCGCGCCGATTTTCTCGCCCTTGATCGCCGCCGGCATGTAGCGCTGCTTCAGCTCCTCGGTGCCGAGCAGCTCGATCGGCGGCAGCACCATGTCGGTGTGGACGATGAAGCCCATGTTGAGGCCGCCCGAGCCCGAGTAGCTGAGGCACTCGGCGCGGACCAGGGAGCAGTAGTAGTCGCCGCCCTGGCCGCCGTACTCCTCCGGGAAGCAGAGGCCGAGGAAGCCGAGCTCGCCGGCGCGGGTCAGCACCTCGTTCGGCCAGGTGGTCTCCTCCCACTCGTTGCGGTTGGGCCACAGCTCCTTTTCGACCCACGACTGCATCGACTCACGCAGGTCTTCGTGCTCCTGCGTGAAGATCATGTGCTTGCGCTCGGCAGCGTGGTCGGGCTTGATGACGCTGGAGCCGTTGGTCGTCGCGGTCGCCACTGGTCTCTCCTCCTCGGTTTGGTCCGGCGGCGAGGCCGCCTCAAGAGCGAGTAGACAGTAGCACTTCCCACTTTCAGCACAACTCGCTATGGTTGCCGCCGATGAGCGAGGGGAGCTACGAGCTGGTCGCCTACGAGGTCGCCGACGGCGTCGCCACGGTGACCCTGAACAACCCGGAGAAACGCAACATGCTCTCCGGGCAGATGCTGGCCGAGCTGGTCGCGGCGATGAAGGAGGCGAAAGCCTCCGACGAGGTCCGCGCCGTCGTCCTCACCGGGGCCGGCGACAAGGTCTTCTGCGCCGGCGCCGACCTCGGCGGGTTCGCCGCCGACGTGCCGCTGGTCGCCAAACACTTCGCCTCCGACCTCTTCCTCGAGTTCTTCCGGCTGATGCCGCGGCTCGGCAAGCCCTCGCTCTGCGCCGCCAACGGCCACGTGCTGGCGGGGGGGATGGGACTGGCCCTCTCCTGCGACCTGGTGATCGCCAGGGAGGGCGCCACCTTCGGCACGCCGGAGATCAACGTCGGCGCCTTCCCCTACATGATCATGTCGATCATCTACCGCAACGTCCCGCGCAAGAAGGTCAACGAGATGATGCTGCTGGGCGAGCGGCTCAGCGCCGAGCAGGCGGTCGAGTACGGGCTTGCCAACAAGGTCGTCCCGGCGGCGGAGTTCGACGCCGCGGTCGGCGAGTGGGCGGCGAAGCTCGCCTCGAAGAGCCCGGTGCTGATGCGGCTCGGCCACGACGCGATGTACCGCCAGCAGGACATGGCGATCGACGACGCGCTCGAGTTCCTGCGCTCGCAGCTCTCGCTCACCTTCACCACCGAGGACATCGTCGAGGGCGTCACCGCATTCTTCGAGAAACGCGACCCGGAGTGGAAAGGACGCTAGTGGCGAGCACCGAGCAGGAGCAGGGGGAGAAGCACCTCCTCCCGGGGGCCGCCTCGCTGGCGGAGCTGAACGAGCAGCTGCACGCGCGGCGCGAGAAGGCGAGGCTGGGCGGCGGCGAGGAGAAGATCGCCAAGCAGCACGAGCGCGGCAAGCTGACCGCCCGCGAGCGCATCGCCCTGCTGGTCGACGAGGGGACCTTCGTCGAGATGGGCATCCACGGCCGCCCGCACTTCGCCCAGCGGGCGATGGACGGGGTCGAGGCGCCCGCCGACGGCGTCATCACCGGCTGGGGCGACGTCGACGGCCGCCCCTGCTGCATCGCCGCCTACGACTTCACGGTGATGGCCGGCTCGATGGGGATGACCGGCGAGCTCAAGGTCACCCGCCTGCGCGAGATGGCGCTCTCCAAGCGGATGCCGTTCGTCTGGCTGCTCGACAGCGCCGGCGCCCGCATCCAGGAGGCGGCGGGGTCGCTCTTCGCCGGCTCCGGCCACCTCTTCCGCGAGGAGGTCGAAATGTCGGGGGTGATCCCGATGGTCGCGGCGATGATGGGCCCCTGCGCCGCCGGCACCGCCTACATCCCGGCGCTCTCGGACTTCGTCCCGATGGTCTCCGGCCAGGGCGCGATGGCCCTCGCCGGCCCGCACCTGACCAAAGCCGTGACCGGCGAGGACATCTCGATGGAGGAGCTCGGCGGCGCCAAGGTCCACTGCCGCAAGTCGGGGGTGGGGGACCTGGAGGTGAAGGACGACGAGGAATGCATCGCCAAGGTCAAGGCCTACCTCTCCTTCTTCCCGTCGAACTGCGAGGAGAAGCCGCCGGTGGCCGCGGTCTCCGACCCGATCGACCGCATGTCGGAGAAGCTGCTGGAGATCGTCCCCGACTCCTCGCGCCAGCCCTACGACATGTACGACGTGATCCGCGAGATCGTCGACGACGGCGAGTGGTTCGACCTGAAGCCGAAGTTCGCCAAGACCCTGATCACCTGCTTCGCCCGCTTCGGCGGCCAGCCGGTCGGGATCGTCGCCAACCAGCCGAAGCAGCTGGCCGGGATCCTCGACAACGACTCGGCCGACAAGGCGGCGCGCTTCATCAACCTCTGCGACGCCTTCAACATCCCCCTCGTCTTCCTCCAGGACGTCCCCGGGTTCATGGTCGGCTCGAAGGTCGAGCACGCCGGGATCATCCGCCACGGGGCGAAGATGCTCTACGCGGTCAGCCGCGCCACGGTGCCGAAGGTGACGGTGATCGTCCGCAAGGCCTACGGCGCCGGCTACTACGTGATGTGCGGCAAGGCCTACGAGCCGGACCTGATCGTCGCCTGGCCGGGGGCGGAGATCTCGGTGATGGGCGCCGAGGGCGCGGTCGAAATCATCGGCCGCTCGGCGATCGAGGCGGCCGAGGACCCGGAGGCGACCCGGGAGGCGATGCTGAATGCGGTGCGCCAGCAGATCGACCCCTACATCGCCGCCGGCAACGCGGTGATCGACGACATCATCGACCCGCGCGAGACCCGCCCGACGATCGTCAACGCCCTGCGCATGGCCCGCAACAAACAAGTCGAGAAGCCGAAGAAACGCCACGGGGTGATGCCGGTATGAGGGCACGGGGCGCTTTTCCGTCGGTATGCGACGGAAACTCGACCATGGGCGGTTTGCGATGAGTCGCTTCGAGGACCCGGTGGTCATCAGCTGCTCGATCTCCGGGGTGATCGCCAACCGCGACCAGTGCCCGGCGATCCCCTACACGCCGGAGGAGTACGCGGCCGAGGCGCGGCGCGCGGTCGACGAGGGCGCCTCGCAGATCCACATCCACGCCCGCAAACCGGACGGCACGCCCTCATATGAGGTCGAGGACTTCCAGGCGATCACCGAGGCGATCCTGGCCGAGGTCGGCGACGTGATCGTCAACTACTCGACCGGGGCGATCGGGATCTCGATCGAGAAGCGGATCGAGTACCTGCGCGCCTGCCGCCCCGACGTCGCCGCGCTCAACATGAGCTCGATGAACTACGCGAAGTACTCGAAGCGGCGCCAGGACTTCGTCTTCAAGACCGTCTTCGAGAACAGCTTCGACACGATCGTCGAGTTCCTCACCGCGATGAAGGAGCTCGGGATCAAGCCCGAGCACGAGTGCTTCGACTCCGGCCACGTCGCCAACCTCGACCCGCTGATCGACATGGGCCTGCTCGACCGCACGCCGCTCCAGGTCTCCCTGGTGATGGGCGTGGTCGGCGGCATCCGCCCGACCCCGCGCAACGTCAACCTGATGTCCGACCAGGTCCCCGGCGGGCCGGAGGGCCCGAACCAGTGGCAGGTGATCGGCATCTCCCGCGACCAGTGGAAGCTGCTCGGCGCCTCGCTCGTGCTCGGTGGCAACGTCCGCGCCGGGGTCGAGGACAACCTCTACCTGCCGAACGGCGAGATGTGCAGGTCGAACGGCGATCTGATCGCCAAGGCGCGGCAGATGGCGGAGGACGTCGGCCGCCGCGCCGCCACCGTCGCCGAGGCGCGCGAGCTGCTGGGAGTGCCGAGGCGAGCGGAGGCCTGAGCGTGGCGGCCACGATCCACCGCGCCGGCGTCGCCTGGAACGGCGGCGAGGGGGAGGACGTGCAAGCCCACGACGTCCTGCTCGGGGCGCAGACGCTTCCCAGCTCCTCGGCGGCGGAGCTCGGCGGCGACGACGCCAGGTCGAACCCCGAGGCGCTGCTGGTCGGCGCGCTCTCCAGCTGCCACATGCTCTGGTTCCTGGCGCTGGCGCGGAAAAAGGGGTTCGAGGTCGCCTCCTACGAAGACGACGCCGACGGGGTCCTCGACGGCAAGCGCTTCACCGCGGCGACGCTGCGCCCGCGCGTCCGCTGGGCCGGCGAGCCGCCGCCTCCCGATGCGATCGAGGCGCTCCACCACCGCTCCCACGAGCTCTGCTTCATCGCCAACTCGGTCGATTTCCCGGTCGGGGTGGAGCCGCAGTGAGCGACCTGCCGCTCAGCGACGTCAAGGTCCTCGACCTGACCCGGCTCCTGCCCGGGGGCTTCTGCTCGCTGCTGCTCGCCGACCTCGGCGCCGAGGTGCTGAAGGTCGAGGACACCGGGATGGGCGACTACATCCGCTGGGCGCCGCCCTACTACGGGACGGACGAGCAGCAGGCGCTCGGCACCCGCTCCTCGCTCTACCTCTCGCTCAACCGCGGCAAGCGCTCGGTCCGGCTCGACCTCAAGAGCGAGGCGGGGCGGGAGGCGCTGCTGCGCCTGGTCGAGCGCCACGACGTCGTCCTCGACGGCTTCCGCCCCGGCGTGCTCGACCGGCTCGGGGTCGGGTACGAGCGCATGCGCGAGGCGAACCCGGCGCTCGTCTTCTGCGCGATCACCGGCTACGGCCAGACCGGCCCCTACACCCAGCGCGCCGGCCACGACATGAACTACCTCGGCCTGATCGGGCTGCTCGGCCTGACCGGCGCCAAGGACGGCCCGCCGGTGCAGTCGGGAGGCCAGATCGCCGACCTCGGCGGCGGCGCCCTGATGGCCGCCTTCGGCGTGATGGCGGCGCTGCACGAGCGGCGGCGCTCGGGCGAGGGGCAGATGGTCGACATCTCGATGGCCGACGGCGCCCTCTCCTGGCTGGCGATGGTCGCCGGCCGCTACTTCTGCGACGGCGAGGTGCCGCAGCGCGGCGAGCAGCAGCTGGCCGGCGGCCTCGCCTGTTACATGCCCTACGAGGTCGCCGACGGCTGGGTCAGCTGCGGCGCCCTGGAGCCGAAGTTCTGGGCCGCGCTCTGCAACGGCGTCGACCGGCCCGACCTGATCGAGCGGCAGTTCGACCCGCCGGGCTCCGACGGCTGGCGCGAAGTCGCCGAGGTCTTCCGCTCCCGCACCCGCGAGGAGTGGCTCGCCTTCAACGACGAGCACGACTGCTGCATCGAGCCGGTCTACGACATCGACGAGGCGCTCGACTCCGAGCTGGTCCGCGCCCGCGAGATGGTGGTCGAGGTCGAGCAGCCCGAGCTCGGGACGGTGCGCCAGCTCGGCAACCCGGTGAAGCTGAGCCGCACCCCCGCCGACCCGACCCGGCCGGCGCCCGCCTTCGGCGAGCACACCGAGGAGGTCCTGCGCGAGGCCGGCTACTCGGCGGAGGAGATCGCGGCGATGCTCGAGTCGGGCGCCGCCGCCGGCCCGGCCGCCGACGCGAAGCCGACGGAGTTCCGCGCGTGAGTACCAAGTCCGCCGAGCTGCTGCGGATGGGGGAGCTGGCCGAGGCCTCGGGCGTGCCGGCGCCGACGATCAAGCACTACCTGCGTGAGGGCCTGCTGCCGGAGCCGGTCAAGACCAGCCGCAACATGGCCTACTACCCGCCCGAGTTCGTCGACCGGATCAAGCTGATCAAGCGCCTGCAGGAGGAGCGCTTCATGCCGCTGAAGGCGATCAAGCAGGTGCTCGACGAGGACCCCGAGCGGGCCGCGGCGATGCTCGAGCTGGAGGACCGGATCCTCGACCGGGCGCTGGCCGGCGAGCGGGCGCGGACCAGCGCCACCGAGGTGCGCGAGCGCTACGGCGTCCCGAAGGAGGTGCTCGACCGCCTCGCCGAGCTCGAGGTCCTGACCCCGAACAGCCGCGGCTACTCGCCCTCCGACGTGCAGATCATCGAGGCGATCAGCCGTTTCCGGGCCGGCGGCTACGACGAGGAGATCGGGTTCACCGTCTACGACACCCTGCGCTACAAGGAGGCGCTCGAAGAGCTGGTCCGCCAGGAGGTCGACGTGGTGATGAGCCGCCTGGCCGGCGAGGTGTCGCCCGAGCGCGTGGTCGAGATGCTCGAAGCCGGCGCCCAGCCGCTCAAAGACCTGATCGCTGCCCTGCACACGAAGCTGATGGTCGCCGAGCTCGAGCGCCACCGCTCCGAGCGGCGCTGAGCCGAGCGACGCTTCAGGCCGCAGCCGTCGCTCCCCGCTCCGCCTCGATTTTCCGCAGCGTCTGCATGTGCCCGAGCCGCTCGCAGAGTGCGGTCGCTTCGTCGAACGCCTCGTCGACGCCGTCGCTGCCGTTCGCGCGGCGGGCCTGCCCCAGGGCCAGCAGGGCGGAAGGGAGCTGCCAGTTCATCTCCCGTTCGCGGGCGATCGCGGTGACCCGTTCCGCCAGGGCCAGCGCCTCCTCGTCGCGGCCGAGGCCGAGCAGCGCCCAGGCCTTGAGGGTGCCGCGCCACGCCTCCTGCTCGCCACCGGTGTTCATCGCCTCGCGGTAGACGTCCTCGGCCAGGTCGAGGGTCTCAAGCGCGGCGGCGTGCTCGCCAGCCAGCGTCTGCACCAGGCCGAGCCCGGTCAGCGCGACCGCGCGGGAGAAGACGTCGCCGAGCCGGTCGGTCAGCTCGCAGTTGCGCTGCGCCTGCGACAGCCCCGCCTCGACCATGCCGCGTTCGGCCAGCATCGTCGCCCGGTTACCCCGCGCCCAGCTTTCAGTCTCCGGGTCGCCGAAGCTGGCGGCGACGTGCAGCGCCTTGCTCGCCACCGAGTCGGCCTCCTCGAGGCGGTCGCGCTCCTTGAGCACGATGCTGCGCGCCATCAGCGCCCACGAGTAGGGACAGGTGATGACGATGTTGGCGCCGGCCTCGATGTTGTCGCCGGTCAGCTCAAAAATTTCGTCGAGGACGGCGTCGACCGCGTCGAGGTCGCCGGCGCACATCTGGGCGTAGGCACCGACGCTGCGGATCGCGATTCGCAGGTCGAGGTCGCCGGCTTCGTCGGCCAGCGCGATCGCTTCGTGCGCCGAGGCGATCCACTCGGAGGCGCGGCGGGAGACGCCGGGCCGGGCCGAGGTCATCAGCTTCAGCAGGGACAGCGAGCGCAGGTCGCCGGTGCGGTCGGCGATCTCCTTCGCCTCCGCGGCGAGCGCGTCGGCCTCGGCCGGGTCCATACCCAGCCGCCAGGAGAAGTCGAGCTGCTGCAGGCGCGAGGAGAGTGCCAGCGCCGCCTTCTCGTCGTCGTCCTCGAGCTGCTCGGCGAGCCTGGTCACGTCCTGCCAGAGCCGCAGGGCGTCGGTGGGACGGCGGTGGCCGGCCCAGTACGCCGCCCGCGCCGACCAGCGCGCGGCCTCCCGCAGCTCCTCGCCGGCCTCCATGTGGCCGGCGATCAGCGCCGCCAGCTCGTCGTGGCGGTCGGGCTCGAGCTCGATCATCGCCCGCGCCGCCGCCGCGTGGGTGTCGGCGCGGCTCTCCGCGAGCTGGGTCCCGTAGGCGACCTCCCGGGTCAGCGGGTGGCGGAAGGCGAGGACGCGTCGCGGGTAGAGCTCGGCCTCGTAGAGGAAGCCGGCGCCGACCAGCTCGCGCACCACCGGGTCGAGCTGGTCCGCGTCGAGCCCCGCGGTCAGCCCGAGCGCCTCGGCGCCGATCTCCTTGCCGACCACCGAGGCGACCTGGAGCAGCTGCTTTGCCTCCGGGGAGAGGCGGTCGATCCGCGCCGCCAGCACCGCCTGCACCGTGACCGGGACGCCGTGGTCGTCGATCGGGCGGACCAGCCGGTAGGCCCCCCGCTCGCCCTCGAGGTGGCCGCACTCGGCCAGCTCGCGTACCAGCTCCTCGATGAAGAACGGGTTGCCCTGGGTGCGCTCGTGGACCGGCTCGTCGAGGCCGTCGAGCGAGGGGTCGGTGCCGGCGAGGTGGCGCAGCAGCTCGCTCGTGTCGGCCTGCTCCAGCGGCGTCAGCGACAGCGTCGAGTAGATCGGCGCGCCCCGCCACCCGGGCTCGTACTCGGGCCGGTAGTTGACGACGAGCAGCGTGTTGGTGGCGGCGATCGTCTCCAGCAGCGTCGCCATCATCGCCTCGCTGCCGGGGTCGATCCAGTGCAGGTCCTCGACCACGAGCACCAGCGTCCGGTCCCGCTTCGGGGCGTTGACGATCCCGCAGACGAGGTCGGTCAGCGCCCGCTGGCGCGCGTCGGCGCTCAGCTGCGGCAGCGAGCGGTCGGCGTCCGGGACCCCGAGGAACTCGAACAGCAGCGGCAGCTCGCCGACCAGCTCGGGACCGAGCAGCAGCGTCCGGCCGGCGATCTTCTCGCGCACCTGCTGGTCGGGGTCGGCGTCCCCGATCGCGAAGAAGGAGCGCAGCATCTGCAGCACCGGCAGGTACGGGCTCGAAGTGCCATGTGCCTGCGCCTGGGCCTCGAACACCTCGTACCCCTCGCGGCGGCAGTGCTCGGCGAACTCGTGGCAGAGGCGGCTCTTGCCGACGCCCGGCTCGGCGACGATCCCGACCGCGCCGCCGTCCCCGCTCGCAGCTTTGGCCAGCGCCCGCTGCAGCTCGGTCATCTCCTCGCGACGCCCGACGAAGCGGGTGAAGCCGCGGTCGCGGGAGAGGTCGATGCGCGAGCGCGCCGTCCCCACGCCCTCCAGGCGCGAGACCCGGACCGGCTGGCTGGAGCCCTTGATCTCGAACTCGCCGAGGTCGTCGAGCGCGAGGAAGCCCTCGACCAGCGCCGCGGTGTGCTCGGTCAGGTAGGCCCGCCCCGGCTCGGCCAGCGACTCCATCCGCTGCGCCAGCCCGACCGTGTGCCCGATCGCCGTGTACTCGCCGCCGCCGGCGCCGATCGCCCCGGCGACGACCTCGCCGGAGTTGATCCCGATCCGGGCCGAGAAGTTGAGCCCGAGGCCACGGCGCAGCTCGGCCGCGTACTCGGCGGTGTCGTCGAGCATCCGCAGCGCCGCGTAGCAGGCGCGCTGGGCGTGGTCCTCGTGCGCGACGGGCGCCCCGAACACGGCCATGATCCCGTCGCCCGTGAACTTGTCGACGGTGCCCTGGTAGTGGTCCACCGCGTCGGCCAGGAGCGAGTAGAAGCGCTGCATGATCTTGCGCCACTCCTCGGGGTCCTGCTGCTCGGCCAGGTCCATCGAGCCGTTCACGTCGGCGAACAGGACCGTGACCTGCTTGCGCTCGGCGTCGTCCCTCGGGTCGACCACGGATCTAGCTTACGCCGCGCCAGTAGCCTGGGTGCGTGCGTTCGGTCCTCGTCACCGGAGCTTCGACCGGCATCGGCCGGGCGACGGCGCTGCGGCTGGACCGGGCGGGGTGGCGGGTCTTCGCCGGCGTGCGCAGGGAGGAGGACGCGGAGTCGCTGCGGCGGGAGGGGAGCGAGCGGCTGGCGCCGCTGCTGCTCGACGTCACCGACGGCGGGCAGATCGCCGCGGCGGCCGGGCGGATCGAGGCGGAGACGGGCGGGCGCCTCGACGGCCTCGTCAACAACGCCGGCATGGCGATCCCCAGCCCGCTGGAGACGATGCCGATCGACGATTTCCGGCGCCAGGTCGAGGTCAACCTGACCGGGCAGGTGGCGGTCACCCAGGCGCTGCTGCCGCAGGTCCGCGCCGCCCGCGGCCGCGTCGTCTTCATCAGCTCGATCGGCGGCCGCATCGCCTTCCCGATGACCGGCGCCTACCACGCCGCCAAGTTCGGGATCGAGGCGGTCGGCGACATCTTCAGGCAGGAGCTGCGGCCCTGGGACATCGCCGTCTCGATCGTCGAGCCCGGCTCGATCGACACCCCGATCTGGGAGCGCGGCGAACGCAGCGCCGACGAGGTCGGCGAGCGCTCCCCCCGGCGCGAAGCGCTCTACGGCCGGGCGATCGAGCGCTACCGCGAGGTGGTGCGGCAGACGGCCGAGCGGGGGATCCCGCCGGAGAAGGTGGCGAAGGCGATCGAGCACGCGCTCAGCGCCAGCCGTCCCCGCCCCCGCTACCTGGTCGGCCTCGACGCCAAGGTGCAGGCGCGGCTGAAGCTGGTCATCCCCACGCGCGCCTTCGACCGGGTGGTCGCGCGCATCATGGACCTCTAACGGCCAGAGTAGGCGGCCACCTAGAATCGGTCGAAGCGCCCCGGACCGGCTGGCCCGGGCGTTTCCGCTGCCCATGAGCCTGCGTCCCCTCGTAGAGATCGCCGCCGAGAACGAGCGCGTCCACGCGCTCGCCGGGCGCGTGCGCGCGGCCGCCGGCGGGGGGGAGGCGGCGAGCGTGCGGAGCTCGGCGATGCTGCGGCCGCTGCTGCTGGCGGCGCTGCTCGAGGACGACCGCGGGCTCGCCGGCCAGCCGGCGCTCCTGGTCAGCGCCGACGACCGCTCCGCTCGCGACCTCGCCGCCGACCTGCGCGCCTATCTGGCCCCGCGCCGGGTCCGCTTCTACCCCTCGCGCGGGACCGGCTACGCCTCCCATGTGACGCCGCCGCCGCACCTGGTCGGGCTGCGGATCGACGCGCTCGACGCGCTCGGCCGCGAAGCCGACGCCGTCGTCGTCGCCAGCGCCACGGCGCTCGCCGAGGCTGTGCCCGACGCCTCCCTGCGGCCGGCCGGGTTCGCGATCGCCAGGGGCGAGGAAGTCGAGCTGGGTGCGGTCTCCGACGACCTGGTCGCAGCCGGCTACGAACGGGTCGAGCAGGTCGAGGAGCGCGGACAGTTCGCGGTGCGCGGCGGCATCCTCGACGTCTACCCGGCGACCGAGGAGCGGGCGGTGCGGATCGAGCTGTTCGGCGACGAGGTCGACTCGATGCGCTGGTTCTCCACCTTCACCCAGCGTTCGCTGGGTGAGGCCGAGCGGGTCGAGCTGGCGCCCGCCGCCGAGCTCGACGCCGAGCACCGGGAGCTGGCCGAGCTGGCGGCGCTGGAAGCCGCCGAGGAGGGCGAGCAGCTCGCCAACCTGGCCGAGCTGCTGCCGCTGGAGCACTTTCGCGCCCCGCTCGACCTGGTCCCCGCGAGCGCCGCGGTCGTGCTCGCGGCCGCGGAGGAGATCGAGCCGGCGCTGCGCGACCACTGGGAGGACGCGACCACCGCGATGCACGCCGACGACGCCCAGCACCTCTACGTGGACGTCGCCGGGCCACTGGCCGAGCGGGCCGCGCTCTCGCTGACCGCCGCCGGGGAGGATGACGAGGACGCCTTCCGTGCCGCCCGCGCCGAGTCGCCGGCGCGCAGCGTCAAGGAGGCCGAGGGCGAGCTGGAGAAACTCGTCCGCTTCGGCTACCGCGCCGTCGTCGCCTTCGACAGCCGCGGCGAGGCCGAGCGCGCCCGCTACGGCCTCGACCGGCTCGACGCCCGCCTGCTCGACGGCGGCCGCCTCTCGCCCGAGCCCGGCCTCTCCTTCGCCGAGGCGCGCCTGCGCGAGGGCTTCGTCAGCCCCGAGCTGAAGCTCGCTGTCTACCCCTACCGCCGCCTCGTCCATCGCCGTCGCACCGAGGAGCCGGCACCGGGGGCCGGGCGCGGCCGCCTCGCCTTCGGCGAACTGCGGGTCGGCGACTACGTCGTCCACGAGGACCACGGCGTCGCCCGCTTCGCCGGCTTCGAGACGCGCGAGGTCGGCGGCGTCACCCGCGACTACCTCTACCTCGAATACAAGGGCGAGGACCGCGTCTACGTCCCCACCGACCAGCTCGCGAAGCTGAGCCGCTACGTCGGCGCCGGCGGCGAACCGTCGCTCTCGGCGCTCGGCGGCAAACGCTGGCAGAACATGAAAGCGCGGGCGCGCAAAGCGGCCGGTGCCCTCGCCGGCGAGCTGCTCAACCTCTACGCCGAGCGCCGCTCCCGCCGCGGCCACTCCTTCTCGCCCGACGGCGAGTGGCAGATCCAGATGGAGCAGGCCTTCCCCTACCGCGAGACGGCCGACCAGCTGGAAGCGATCGAGGCGGTCAAGGGAGACATGGAATCGGAGCGGCCGATGGACCGGCTGGTCTGCGGCGACGTCGGCTTCGGCAAGACCGAGGTGGCGCTGCGGGCCGCGGTCAAGGCCGCCGCCGACGGCAAGCAGGTGATGGTCCTGGTCCCGACCACGATCCTCGCCCAGCAGCACTTCGGCACCTTCCGCGAGCGCCTCGCCGACCTGCCGTTCCGGGTCGAGGGCGTCTCCCGGCTGCGCCCCGCCGCCGAGGTGAAAGCCACCCTCAAGGACTTCGAGGCGGGCCAGGTCGACGTCCTCATCGGCACCCACCGGCTGCTCTCGCGCGACGTCCGCGCCAAGGAGCTCGGCCTGGTCGTGGTCGACGAGGAGCAGCGCTTCGGGGTCAAGCAGAAGGAGCTGCTGCGCCAGCTGAAGCTGAAGGTCGACGTCCTGGCGCTCTCGGCGACGCCGATCCCGCGCACCCTGCAGATGAGCCTCGCCGGCCTGCGCGACATCTCGGTGATCGAGACGCCGCCCGAGGGGCGCCGGCCGGTCCGCACCTACGTCGGCCCCTACGACGAGGACCTGGTCGGCAAGGCGATCAACCGCGAGCTCGAGCGCAAGGGCCAGGCCTTCGTCCTCCACAACCGGATCGACTCGCTGCCGGAGGTGACCGAGCGCCTGCGGGCCCTGGTCCCCGGTGCCCGCTTCGCCGAAGCGCACGGGCAGATGGACGAGCACCAGCTGGAGGAGACGATGCTCACCTTCCTGCGCGGCGAGGCGGACTGCCTGGTGACGACGACGATCATCGAGTCCGGCCTCGACATCCCCACCGCGAACACGCTGATCGTCGAGCGCGCCGACCAGCTCGGCCTCTCCCAGGCCTACCAGATCCGCGGCCGGGTCGGGCGCTCTCGCGAGCGCGCCTTCGCCTACCTGCTCTACCCCTCGGCCGAGGCGCTGAGCGAGGAGGCGGCGGCCCGGCTCTCGACCCTTGCCGACCACACCGAGCTCGGCTCCGGCTTCCGGATCGCGATGCGCGACCTCGACATCCGCGGCGCCGGCAACCTGCTCGGCGACGAGCAGTCGGGCCACGTCGCCGCGGTCGGGTTCGAGCTCTACTGCCAGATGATCGACGAGGCCGTGGCCGAGGCGGGCGAGGCCGAGGCAGGGGAGGAGGCTGCCGAGCCGGTCCGCCTCGACGTCCCGGTCGACGCCTACCTACCGGCCTCCTACGTCCCCTTCGAGGCGGCCAAGATCGACGTCCACCGCCGCATCGTGGCGGCACGCGAGCCCGGTCAGCTGCGGGCGGTCCGCGACGAGCTCGACGACCGCTTCGGCGAGCTGCCGCCGCAGGCGGAGAACCTGCTGAAGCTGCAGCAGGCGCGGATCGAACTCGGCCTGGCGGGGGCGCGCAGCGTCGAGTTCCGCGGCGGGCGGCTCAGCGTCACCGGGGTCGAGCTCGACTCCGAGGGGGCCGGGGTGCTGTCCGAGCAGGTCGAGGGCGCGCTCTACGAATGGCGCGAGCAGACCGCCGCCCTCCGGGTCGCCGGCGACCCGGAGGAGCGCCTCGCCGCCGTGCTCGCTCTGGCCAGCGGCCTGCGCGAGGCACGCCGGGCGGGCGAGCCGGCTGCGGCCTGAGGTCGTCTTAAGCCCAGCATCAGGTGATTTGACTATGCTGCCCGCTTCGTGGGAGCGAAAAAGGGGCAGACCAGGAAGTCCGTTGCGGACGGCCGTCAGCGTCTAGCGCTCGCCGTTTTCGGCGTGCTGCTGGTCGGGCTGTTCCTCGGCTTTGCGGTCACCCAGGGGATCACCTCTCCCAGCGTGCCCTCCGGTGACGTGGCGCTGGTCGAAGACGGCCCCGAGGGCGCCAACACGGTCAGCGAACGGGAACTCAAACGCGCCGTGCTGCAGCGGGCCTCTCAGGAAGGCCTGAAAGAGCCGCTCAAACCCGGGGACGAGAAATTCGACGAATTCCAGGAAGCGGCGATGGCCGAACTGCTCGAAGGGATCTGGATCCAGGGCCAAGCGGAAGAACTCGGCATCGAGCCGACGCAGAAACAGATCGACACCGAACTCGAGCAGATCAAACAGCAGAACTTCAAAGGCGAGGCCGAATTCCAGGAATTCGTCAAAAACGCCGGTTTCACCAAAGAGGACATCCTCTACCGGGTCAAGCTGCAGCTGCTGACCACGCAGATCCAGGAACAGATCACCGGCCAGGCACCGCCGGCGACTCCCGCGGAAATCGAGACCTACTACGAGACCGAACTGGAGAGCCAGTTCACCGAACCGGAAACCCGCGAAGCCCGCATCGTCGTCAACAAAGACAAAGCGAAAATCGAAGATGCGAAGGCGCAGCTCGAAGCGGACAACTCGCCCGCGAGCTGGAAAAAAGTCGCGGCTGAGGTCTCCGAAGACCCGAACACCAAATCCAAAGGCGGCCTGCAGGCCGGCCTGAACGAGGAACTTCTCCAGGGCCAGCCGGAGCTCTCGGCCGCCCTCTTCGAGAGCGACGCCGGAGTGATCGTCGGCCCGACCGCGGTGGAGGGCAAATTCTTCCTCACCGAAGTGGTGAAACTGAACCCGGCGAAAACCCAGGACCTGAAAGAAGTCCAGGCGCAGATCCAGAGCCAGCTCGATCAGCAGGCCCAGCAGACCGCGCTCGCGGACTTCGCCGCCGACTTCAACAGCACCTGGGCGTCCCGCACCTTCTGCGCCGAGGGCTTCGCGATCGTCCCCAACTGCTCCAACTACGCCGGCTCGGGCCATCCTGCGACCGCGCCGCCGTCCTGTTACGAAGCCGATCCCAAAAACGGCCTGCCCGATGCCTGCCCGGCTCCCGTGCAGCAGTCCACGCCCGCCTTCCCGGGCAGCGTCACCGAGCTGAACGAAGACGGGGACCGCCTGCCGCAGCGGCCGCGGCCCGAGGGGCTGCAGGAAGCCGAACCGGAACTCGGCCTCCCCGGCGGCGGTGCCCTGCCGCCTCCGATCGCCGAATAGCCCCTCCGGCCCCGGCGGATTCCGACCGCCGCCGGTGAATAGACTGCGCCGCCCGTGAGCGTCATCTCATCCATTCACGCGCGCCAGATCCTCGACTCGCGCGGCAACCCGACCGTCGAGGTCGAGGTCGTGCTCGAGTCGGGAGCCCGTGGCCTGGCCGCCGTTCCCTCCGGCGCCTCGACCGGGGAGTTCGAGGCGGTTGAGCTGCGCGACGGCGGCGATTCCTGGGCGGGCAAGGGCGTCTCCCGGGCGGTGGGCAACGTCAACGACGAGATCGCGCCGGCGCTGACCGGCGCCCGGGCCGCCGAGCAGGTCGCGCTCGACCGCACGATGATCGAGCTGGACGGGACCCCGAACAAGGGGCGCCTTGGCGCCAACGCGATCCTCGGCGTCTCGCTGGCGGTGGCGAAGGCCGCGGCCGCGGACTCCGGCCAGCCCCTCTACCGCTACCTGGCGGAGCTCTACGGGGGCGGAGAGCTTCTCGCAGGGTCTTCAGACCGGCGTCGAGATATTCCACGCGCTGAAGAAGACGCTCCATGACCGCGGCCTCTCCACGGCCGTGGGCGACGAGGGCGGCTTCGCCCCCGACCTCGGCACCAACGAGGACGCCGTGAAGCTGTTGGTGGAGGCCATCGAGAAGGCGGGCCGGGTGCCCGGCGAGGAGGTGGCCATCGCCCTCGACCCGGCCAGCTCGGAGATCTACCGCGACGGCGTGTACGACTTGGCGGGCGAGGGGCGCAAGCTGTCGTCCGACGACTTCGTCGGCTACTGGGTCGAGCTGTGCGACCGCTACCCGATCGTGTCGATCGAAGACGGCATGGCCGAGGACGACTGGGACGGCTGGGCCTCGATGACCAAGGCGCTGGGCGGCCGGGTGCAACTGGTGGGCGACGACCTGTTCGTCACCAACGTGGATCGGCTGCAGCGCGGCATCACTGCGGGCGTGGCCAACTCCATCCTGGTGAAGGTGAACCAG
>DASUQC010000018.1:0-38519 GCA_036280745.1 Solirubrobacterales bacterium | reverse complement strand
GCGACCTCCGCGTCGGTCAGGCTTCTGCGGGCGTTCTTCTGGCCCTCGGGCAGGAGATCGTCAGCGGTGCAGAACACCGCAGTGAGCAGCAGGTCGAGGTCGGCGAGCATCGTGGCCCTCCTTGGGTCGATGGTGCGGTTTAGGCACCGTCGACTTCGACCTGCTGCCCCATGCCTCCTCGCCTGCCCCTGATTCCACGCCTGGCGGCGTGGAATCAATCATCTAGCGGACCAGGCGGCCGCGGACCTCGAACGGGACGCGGTCGGTCAGGTAGTGCCAGTCGAGCCGGCGGGCGCTGAAGCCGCCCGCGTCGGCGTCGGCGTTGACCGCGAGCGCGGTGATGCGGCTGAAGCGCCCGGGGTCGCCGAGGCGGACCGTCAGCCGGCCGCCGCCGCGGCTGTAGTCGAGCCGGGTCACGGTCTGGCCTCGCCGCTCGCTGCCGAGCCTCCCGACCAGCGCCAGCGAGGAGGCGATCCCGCGCGGCGCCCTCGCCTCCACCACCACCTCCCTGCCGTCGCGGGCCGGCACGCGCAGGAGCGTGAAGGTGGTGTGGTCGAGCAGGCGGGTCAGCGGCCTCCCGTTCAGCGGCAGCGTTCCCTGGCGCTGCATGTCCGGGAAGCGGGAGCTCTCGCGGAACCCCTCCCCGGTCCGCCACTCGGCCACCGCGGCGGCGAAGTGGGCGAAGTCATGGCCGAGGTCGGAGCGCCCGGCGGCGCGGATCGCCGCGTCGTAGGCCCCGACCGAGAAGCCGCCGGGCCGCAGCCCCAGCGCCCGCGCCCAGGCCCGGCGCACGATCGACTCGCCGTAGCGGCGCGCCAGCCACTGGTTCCAGACGGCGGAGCCGTACTCCTTGATCGAGCTCGCGGTCAGCGGCGTGTCCCAGCGCTTCACCCAGCGCCGCACGTAGCGCAGGTAGTCGTCGATGCCGTCGAAGACCTCGTCCTCCATCCAGGTCGCGGTCGACTCGGCGAACCAGGGATCCTGGAAGGCGTCGTAGTTGAACTGGAGGATGTGGTTGTACTCGTGGGCCAGCGTCACCTTCAGGTCCTGGGCGGCGTCGGTGCCGGGGAACTCGAAGGCGCTGTAGTCGTTGTCGAGCACGAGGTAGCCGTGCAGGCGGCGCGGGACCCGGTGCTCCCTGGTCGCCTGGCCGCGGTCGGGGGCGGCGTAGCCGAACAGTTCGCCGCCGATCTGGGAGAGGTAGATGTCGGTCTTGCCGCGACGGCCGCCCCGGCGCCCGTCGCTCTTCGGCTCGCGCCAGCCCAACTCGTCGTTCTGGACCTCGTGGACGCGTTCGGCCACCCGCTCGACCTGCTCGACGAAGTCGGGGACGCCGTCGCCGTCGCGGTCGTGCAGCTCGGGGGCATCGATGCCCTCCGCCACCCAGTGCACGCAGAAGTGGCGTGAGCAGTGCGGCGACTTCGGCGCCTCGGGAACGGTGTAGGCGTTGCGGTTCGGGTCCGGGTCGTCGGTGGGCCGGCCCCGGACTTCGGTCGGCCGCGGCTGCGGCGCCAGGAACGGCTTCTGGCTCGGTGAGGCGAGGCTGGGCACGGCGCTCTGCAGGCCGTAGGAGCCGGCGGCGGTCGCGGGCACGGAGGCGAGCAGCAGCGCCAGCGCCGCCGAGAGACCGACCAGGTGGCGACGGCGGCTCCGCATCGGCCGCACCCTAGCGGGCACCGCGGCCCATTCCCGCGGCCTCGACGGCGATACTTCGCCGGTGATCGCCCCGAGGCAGAAGTGCGCGTAGCGCTCGCCCAGATCGACCCCACGGTCGGCGACATCGACGGCAACGCCGCCAAGATCGCCGAGTGGATCGGCCGCGCCCGCGGCGAGGGCGCCGGGCTGACGATCTTCCCCGAGCTCAGTGTCCCCGGCTACCCGGCCGAGGACCTCTACCTGAAGCGGCACTTCCTCGAGGCCAACCGGCGGGCGGTCGAGGAGCTGGCCCGCGAGGTCGGCGAAGAGACCGTCGTGGTCGGGTTCGCCGAGCCGGCTGCCGGTGGTGGCGATGCCCGCCACGCCCACAACTCGCTCGCCGTGCTGAGCGCCGGCGAGGTGCGCGGCGTCTACCGCAAGATGCGCCTCCCCAACTACGCCGTCTTCGACGAGCAGCGCTACTTCATCCCCGGCGGGGAGCCGGTCACGATCGAGGTCGACGGGGAGACGGTCGGCCTCACCGTCTGCGAGGACTGCTGGACCGAGGGGCCGCCGGCCTCGACCGAGGCCGAGCGCGGCGCGCGGCTGATCGTCAACCCGTCGGGCTCCCCGTACCACCGCGGCAAGGGCCGCGAGCGGGTCGAGATGTTCGCCGAGCGCTCGCGCGCCTACGGCACCTACTTCGCCTTCTGCAACCTGGTCGGCGGCCAGGACGAGATCGTCTTCGACGGCCAGAGCCTCGTCACCGACCCGAGCGGCGCGCTGATCGCCCGCGCCGCCCAGTTCGAGGAGGAGCTGCTGGTCTGCGAGGTCCCGGGCGGCGGGCCGGGGCCGATCGCGGACCCGCTCCCCGACCTCGACGAGGTCTACGCGGCGCTGACCCTCGGCCTGCGCGACTACGTCGCCAAGAACGGCTTCAACCGGGTCGGCGTCGCCCTCTCCGGCGGCATCGACTCCGCCCTGGTGGCGATGCTCGCCGCCGACGCGGTCGGGCCGGAGCGGCTCAGCTGCGTGGTCATGCCCTCTCCTCATTCCAGCGATGAAACCCAGGAGGACGCCCGGACTATCGCTCGCAACCTCGGCTGCGAGCTGCTCGAGATCCCGATCGAGCCGATGATGGACGGCTTCGAGCAGGCCCTCGGCGGCCACCCGGAGCTCGACCTCGCGGCCGAGAACATCCAGGCGCGGATCCGCGGCAACCTGATGATGGCCCTCTCCAACCGCCACGGCTGGCTGGTCCTGACGACCGGCAACAAGAGCGAGATGTCGGTCGGGTACGCGACGCTCTACGGCGACATGGCCGGCGGCTTCGCGGCGATCAAGGATGTCCCGAAGACGCTCGTCTACGAGCTGACGCGGCGACGCAACGAGCGGGCCGGGCGGGAGCTGGTGCCGGGCTCGGTGCTCGACCGCGCGCCCTCGGCGGAGCTGCGTCCCGATCAGCGCGACGAGGACTCGCTGCCCCCCTACGACCTGCTCGACCGCATCCTCGAGGCCTATGTCGAGCGCGACCAGGGCCGCGAGGAGATGATCGCGGCGGGGCTGCCGGCGGAGACCGTCGACGAGGTGATCCGCCTAGTCGACCGTTCCGAGTACAAGCGGCGCCAGGCGGCGCCGGGGATCCGGATCACCCCGAAGGCGTTTGGCAAGGACCGCCGCCTCCCGATCACGAACAGGTTCGGCGGTTGAGGGCGACCCCGACAGGGGTTCCACTTAACTTTTTCCGAACCTCCGGTGCGGCTGACCGTGGGCCGCGGCTCGGAAAAAGTACAAGACGTTCCACCCCTGTCGGGGTCGCCCTTAACGGGCCGGCAGCGGGCGGACGGCGATCGTCATCTGGGCGAGGGCGCAGAGCTTGCCCTCGTCGTTCGTGACCTCGGCGTCCCAGACCCAGGTGGTGCGGCCGCGGTGGCGGGCGCGGGCGGTGACCTCGGCGCCGCCCTCGGTGACCGGGCGGATGAAGTTGACGCTGATCGACTGGCCCATCGCCGCCATCCCCTGGTCGAGGACCTGGAGCGCGGTCGCCCGCGAGCAGATGCTCTCGACCAGGGTCGAGAGCACGCCCCCGTGCAGGAGCCCGACCGGCTGGCGCAGCTCGTCGCGCAGCTCGATCCGGACCCGGGCGTGGTCGGGGTCGTCGTCGAGCCACTGCGTCCCGACCAGCTCGTCGAAATGGGAGAGCAGCCCGCGGGGGTCGTCGGCCATGGCGGCACCCTAATAGGGTGTCTGGCCGGATGGCGCTCAGCGAGGACCAGAAGGCGATGCTGCGGCTGCTCGCCCAGCGCGGCGAGCAGGGCTACGAGGACCTCAGCGCCCTGCTGGGAATCGGTGCCGACGAGGTACACGCAAAAGCCCTGGCGGCGGCCGAGCAGCTGGAGTCCGAAGGCATCCCTGCGCCCGCGATCCCGGCTCCGCCCGGGGGCGCGAGCGCCGCACCGGCGCGCAAGGAGCCGGAGCCCACTTCCGAGCCGGCTGCCCCCGCCCCGCCTGCGGAGCCCTCGGTGCCGGCCGAGCCTGCGCCGGCCGAGAAACCACAGCCGAAACCCGCCCCGGCCAAGCCCGCCGCCCCGGCCTCCTCGCCGGGCTCCCGCCTGAAGCTGCCGGAGAGCAAGGGCGCGCGCTTCGCGATCGCCGCCAACGTCGTCGCGGTTCTGGCGATCGTCCTGATCGTCGTGCTCAGCGCCGGCGACGACTCGGACGACGGCGCCTCCGGCAACGCCGGCGACGCCCCGGCCTCGCAGGAAACCGCGAGCGAGGCGGCGGCCGCGACCCCGAACCTGACCCAGGCGGTGCTGAGCCCGGTCGACGGCGGCGACGCCGAAGGGCGGGCGATCTTCGGCCGCATCAAAAAAGAAGTGATCCTGCAGGTGCAGGCCGAAGGCCTGGAGCCCTCGCCGCAGGGCTCCTCCTACACCGTCTGGCTCTACAAGTCGCCCCAGCTGGCCCTGCGGATCGGCTCGGTCGACGTCGGCGAGTCGGGCGGGATCGCGGCCCAGTTCCCGCTCCCGACCGAACTGCTGACCCTGATCGCCGGCGGCGCCTTCGACCAGATCGACATCTCGCTCACCGACACCTCCGAGTACGAGGCCGAGATCGCGCTGGCGAAAAAAGAGGAGCGCCTGCCGCGCTACATCGGCGAGGACGTTCTGCGCGGCCCGATCACCGGGCCGGCGATCACCGCCGCCCGCAAAGCCGAGCGCGACGGCAAATAGCGCCGTTCAGGAGTCGGGCAGCAGCTTGCCGGGGTTCATGATCCCGGCCGGGTCGAGCCGCTCCTTGACCGCCCGCAGGGCCTCGACGCCGACGGCCCCCACCTCCGCCTCCATGTAAGGGGCGTGGTCGCGGCCGACCGCGTGGTGGTGGGTGATGGTGCCGCCGTGGGCGACGATCGCCTCGCAGGCGGCGCGCTTGACCTCCCGCCACTGCTCGATCTCCTCGCCGCGGCGGCTGCGGGCGATGAAGGTGAAGTAGAGCGAGGCGCCGTCGGCGTAGGCGTGCGAGAGGTGGCACCAGACGAGGCCAGGCGTCCCCTGCCCCTCGAGGGCGCCGGCGATCGCCGCCCCGACCGCCTCGTGCAGCTCCCCGAGCCGGCTCCAGGTGTGCGAGGTCTCCAGCGTCTCCACCATCGCCCCCATCCCCATCAGCGTGTCGCGCAGGTAGGGGCCCTGGTAGCGGCCGTGCTCCCAGGAGCGTCCCGCCGCCTGCCCGAGGTAGGCGGCGCCACCGGCGCGCAGCTCCCGCACCGCCAGCGCCCGGCGGCGGGCGACCGACTCCTCACCGCCCTCGAAGCCGACGATCGTCAGCGCGCCCCGCTGCCGCCGGCGGGCACCGAGGTAGGCGCCGAACAGCCTCTCGGCGACCCCGCGCGGCCCGTTCAGCGCCAGCGAGCCCTCGGTCTCCTCCTCGTCGGAGATGCGGATCACGTCGGGCAGGCCCGGCCCCTGGGCCAGCGCCCGCACGATCTCGGCCCCCGCCTCGAAGCTCTCCGACATCCAGGCCTCGTAGCGGCGCACCTGCGGGGCGGGCCGCACCCGCACGGTCACGTCGGGGATCACGCCGAGCACGCCCTCCGAGCCGACGATCAGCTCGCGCAGGGCCGGGCCCGCCGCCGTGTGCGGCGTCTCCAGCGTCTCCACGTCCCCCACGGGGGCGAGCAGGCGGACCGAGCTGACCAGGGCGTCGAAGCGCCCGTAGCCGCTCGAGGCCTGTCCGGCCGAGCGGGTCGCGGCGAAGCCGCCGACCGTCGCGTACTCGAAGGACTGGGGAAAGTGGCCGAGGCTGAGGCCCTGGGCGCCGAGCGCCGCCTCCGCCTCGGGGCCGCGCAGGCCGGCGCCGAGCCGCGCCGTCAGCGAGCGCTCGTCCACCTCGACCGCGCGCAGGGCGCCGAGGTCGAGGCTGACGAGGCGCGCGTGCGCGCCCCGCAGCGGCTCGATGCCGCCGACCACGCTGGTGCCGCCGCCGTAGGGCACGACGGCGATCCCCTCAGTGGCGCAGACGTCGAGCACCCGTCGCAGCGCCGCCGCGTCGGCGGGCATCACGACCGCGTCCGGCGCGTCCTCCAGCTGGGCGCTGCGCAGCCGGGCCAGGTCGGCGTAGCCGCAGCCGGTCGCGTGGCGCAGGCGGTCCTCCGCCGCGGTGAAGATCGCATCGGGACCGACCGCCTCGGTCAGCGCCGCGGGCAAAGGCCGCGCGGCAGGAAGCGGAAACTCCTCCAGGCTCGCGGCGAGCGGCCAGGGCTCGATCTCGCCGATCCGCTCGCGCAGCACCGCCAGCGCCTCGGCGTCGAGCTCCGGCTCGATCGCCGGGTCCCCCCACCCCCACCACTTCGAGTCGCGTCGGGGCGACTTACCGTCGCTATGCGACGAAAAATCGCCCCGAGTCATGCCAGCGCCCTCTCGATCCCGTCGAGCGCCTCGTCGAGGGTCTCGCGCTGGCCGCGGCGCATCATCGGCGAGCCGAGCCGCGACATCCCTTTCAGCGTCTGCACCGAGCTCAGGTCCACCCTGGTCCCCTCCCCCTCCGGCCGCAGGCCGACCTCGATCTGGGAGCTGGCCAGGTGACGGGCGAACGGCGTGCCCTCGAGCTGCTGCTCCCAGACGTAGCGCTCGTTCTCGGCGGCGCTGAGGCAGCGGAAGTCGGCCCGCACCCCGCGCCCCTCAGCCGTCTCCAGCACCTTCGTCCACTGGCTGCGCCGGCCGCCGCTCCTACGCTCGACGTTCTCGACGCGGCTCGTGCGCGGCCACCAGCGCGGCAGGCTGTACGGGTCGGAGACGAGCTTCCAGACCTCCGGCACGGACGCCGGTACGGTGCGACTGCGGGTCACCCGGGCCACGGCCGGCGTCAGTCGCCGGCGAGACGTCGTAAGTCCCGCACGAGCAGCAGGTGCTTGAGATGGCTGACCGTCGCCGCCAGGCTCTCCAGGCTCTGCAGCGCCTCCTTGCGGCGCTCCGGGTTGCGCGAGCGCAGCGAGGGGCCGAGCAGCGCTTCCAGCAGGTTCGCCTCGCGGTCGGCGGAGGAGCGGAAGACGCGCAGGTTGCGGGCGCCGACGCCGACCCGGGAGAGCTCGTTGGCGGCGCGGACGATCTCGCGGTCGGTCTCGTCGTAGACGGTCTTGCCGTCGCGCTTCTCCGGCTGCACGATCCCGTAGTTCTCCAGCTCGGCGATCAGCTCCTCGCGGGCGCCGGTCTCCTCGATCAGCTCGTCGAGCGTGAGGAAGGCGCGTGAGGTGTCGACCAGGATCGCCCTGCGCACGGCGCCGGCGGCGGGCCGCTTGTCGCCGTCGCCGAGGCCGATGTCGCCGCCGGCCGCGAGCTCCTGGCGGATCACCCGCAGCGGCAGGAACTCGTCGCGCTGCAGGCGCAGGATCGTGCGCAGACGCTCGACGTCGGCCTGGCTGTAGAGCCGGTAGCCGCCCGAGGTGCGGCGGGGGCTGAGCAGCTTCTGGTCCTCGAGGTAGCGGATCTTCGAGATCGAGACGTCGTCGAACTCGCTCTGGAGGATCTTGCAGACGGCGCCGATCGTCAGCGCCTTGCGCGGCCGGCTGGCCGATTCGGGCGGCCGGGTCGGCTGTTCGGAGACGGCCACCCTCAACGCTCCAGGTAGCTGAGCTTGTACTTGCCGACCTGGATCTCGTCGCCGTCGGCGAGCCGGTGGGACTCGATCCGGCGCCGGTTCACGTAGGTGCCGTTGAGCGAGCCGAGGTCGTCGATGTAGAGGCCGTCGCGGCGGCGCACCAGCAGCGCGTGGTTGCGGGAGACGGTGACGTCGTCGAGGAAGACGCCGGCGTCGGGGCTGCGGCCGATGCTGACCCGGTCGGAGTCGATGCTGAAGCTCTCCCCCGCGCGGCCGCCGCCGGCGCGGATCACCAGTGCCGCCCCGGCCGCCTCGACCACCTCGTCGATGTCGACTGGCTGCATGTCGCCGGTGTCGTCGACGGTGTAGGTCATCGTCGTCGGGTCGTCCCCCGACTCCGCCGGACCGCCCAGGTAGGCACCGCACTTCTGGCAGTAGTTCGCCCCCTCGGGGTTGGCGAACCCGCACTCGGGACAGTGGACGGCCATGCCGGGCCCCCGCTAGGCGGCGGGGTCGTCCCCCGACGGTGCTGCGGCCTTGCCGGCGAGGATCTCGGTCAGTTTGCTGACGTCGTCGCCGGTGATCATCGACTCGCCGGCGTCGTGTTTGTCGCGCAGGCGGTTGACCAGCTCGGCCCGGAGGATGTCGATCTTCCCGTGCAGGACGCGGCGCTTGTAGGAGATCTCGTTCTCCTCCTCCGTGAGCTTGTCGATCAGCTCCTTCAGCTCCTTGTCGCTGAGCGAGCCAAGATCGGGAAACGTGTCCTCCATCGTTCTCCTTGATCGAGGAGGCGTTGACGGCCTCCATTTGCGCGAGGGACGATTATAGGTCCAGCGTCGCCCAAGGTTCAACCGCAGGTTGAAGGTTCAGCTGTCCTGGCCCGAAGATTGCAGGCGCGCCCGGCGCACCGCCCGCAGGCCGGTGCGGGCGTAGAGCGCCAGAGCGAGGATCGCCATCGCGACTCCCCAGACCAGCAGCGCCGTCGCGACCCAGCCGGGAGCGAGCAGGGCAAGCCAGATCCCGCCCATGATCGGGAAGACCGAGATCCGGCCCGGCCAGTTGACTTCGATGTCGACGCCGTGGCGCAGCCCGTACTGGGCGAGGAACAGCATCGCCAGCTCGCGCAGCGCCAGCAGGGCCAGGGCCCAGCGCGGCAGCAGCTCGAAGCTCCAGCAGACGACCGCGCCGGCGAGGATCGTCAGCCGGTCCACCAGCGGGTCCAGCAGCGCCCCCATGCGGCTGTACTGGCCGGTGACGCGGGCGAGGAAGCCGTCGAGGTAGTCGCCCGCCGCGATCGCCCAGAAGACCATCGCCGAGGCGACCGAGGTGCCGTCCTCGGTCCCGTAGGCGAGCACCAGGAAGACCGGCAGCGCGGCGAGGCGCACGTAGCCGACCAGGTTGGGGAGCGTCCACGGGTGCAGCGGCTCGCCCCGGCGGGTCGAGGCCGGCGCGGGGCCGCTGCGGTCGAGCCCGAAGAGGCGGCGCACGCGGCCGCGGCCGAACGGGGCGCGGCTAGGCATCGCCGCCCTGGAGGAGATCGAGCGCCCGCTCGGCGGCCTCCTCCACGGGCAGCTCGTGCTCGGCGCCGGAGGCGCGCTCGGAGGCCTCGACGACCCCCTTGGCGAGGCCGCGCCTGCCGGCGACGACGCGCAGGGGGCAGCCCAGCAGCTCGGCGTCGGTCAGCTTCTCCCCCGGCCCGGCGTCACGGTCGTCGTAGAGGACATCGACTCCCGCCGTGCGCAGCTCTTCGTAGATGCGGTCGGCTGCCCCGCGCTCCTCCTCGTCGGCCTTGGCGAGCGAGACCAGGTGGACCTGCCAGGGGGCCAGCGCCCGCGGCCAGACGATCCCGCGCTCGTCGGCGCGCTGCTCGATCGAGGCGGCGACGATGCGGGCGGGCCCGATCCCGTAGCTGCCCATCACGATCGGCCTTTCGGTCCCCTCCTCGTCGAGGTAGGTGGCGCCGAGTGGCTCCGAGTAGCGGGTTCCGAGCTTGAAGATGTTGCCTACCTCGATCGCCGGCTCGATCTCGATCGTGCCCCCGTTCGGCGCCGTGTCGCCGGCCTCGACGTTGCGCACGTCCATCTCATAGGACTCGAAGTCCCGGGCCGGGTCGACGCCGCGCAGGTGGGCGTCGGCCTCGTTGGCGCCGCAGACGTAGGAGTCGCCGACGATCGCCGCGTCCTTGATGATCGGCAGGCCGGAGCCGACCGGGCCGATGTACCCGACCGGGCCGAGCTGCTCCTCGATCTCCTCCGGCCGCGCCTGGCGGAAGTCGGTGCCCATCCCGTTGCGCAGCTTGATCTCGTTGAGGCGGTGGTCGCCGCGCACGAGCACCAGCACCAGGCCCCGCCCCTCGACGACGATCGGCAGGCACTTGATGAAGGCGCCTTGCGGGAGCCCGAGGTGCCCGGCGACCTCCTCGACCTTGGCCAGCCCGGGCGTCTCGACCTTCTCCGGGGCGGGCAGCGGCGCCGGCAGCTCGACCGGCTGCGCGGTCGCCGTCGCGACCTCGACGTTGGCGGCGTAGCCGGGCGCCAGCGCCACCTCGTTCTCCCCCGCCGCGCAGGGAGCCATGTACTCGTCGGCGCCGGAGCCGCCCATCATCCCGACGTCGGACTCGACCCGGTACCAGCGCAGGCCGCAGCGGTCGAGGATGCGCTCGTAGGCGCTGGCCTGGAGGTCGTAGGAGCGCGCCAGCCCCTCCTCGTCGCGGTCGAAGGAGTAGGCGTCCTTCATCGTGAACTCGCGCGTGCGCAGCACCCCGGCCCGGGGGCGTGGCTCGTCGCGCTCCTTGGTCTGGATCTGGAAGACCATGAATGGCAGGTCGCGGTATGAGCGCACCTCGCGGGCGATGTGGTAGGTGACCGCCTCCTCGTGGGTCATCGCCAGCACCATCGGCGATCCCTTGCGGTCCTCGAGCTTGAACAGCTCCCCGATCGCGTAGCGCCCGGTCTTCTCCCAGTTCTCCGCCGGCTGCAGCACCGGCATCAGCATCTCCTGGCAGCCGATCGCCTCCATCTCCTCGCGAATCACCGCCTCGACCTTGCGCTCGACCCTCCACCCGGCCGGCAGATAGGTCCACAGCCCGGCCCCGAGCTGCCGGATCAGCCCGGCCCGCACCATCAGCTTGTGGGAGAGGGCCTCGGCGTCTGAAGGGGCCTCCTTCAAGGTGGGAAGAAATGCCTGAGAAAGGCGAGTCATGCGGGGAAACCTACCCCGCTGCTCCGGCGGGTGGCACGAGGGGACACGCCGAGAACGAAAACCTCGCCCGCAGGCGTGTCCCCTCGTGACAGGACCCGCCGGCCGAAGCGCGTCAGGTCAGGTCCGCGTGAACCGTCTCCCCGCGGTGGGCGAAGCCTCCTCGTCCAGCAGGACCTTGTCGGACTCTCCGCGCTCGACGGCTTCCTTCTCCATCTGGGCGATCTTCTCCGGGGTCAGGTCGCCGGCGTTTTCGCGCTCGATGTTGGCGACCCACTCGGCCCCCTCGCGCGACTCGGTCTCGTCGAACTCGACCTCGCCGCCGCGGTCGAGCGATTTGTCGATCTCTTCGAAGAGGGTGTCGACCAGCTGCGCCTGCGGGACCTTGCGCAGCGGCTTGCCGCCGGCAAAGATCAGGCCCTCGTTCTTGGCACCGGCGATCCCGAAGTCGGCGTGGCTGGCCTCGCCGATCCCGTTCACCGCGCAGCCGAGCACCGCGACCTCGACCGGCTCCGCATAGCTTTCGAGCCGCTGCTCGATTTCGGCCACGACCGAGTCCATGTCGAACTGGAGCCGGCCGCAGGTCGGGCAGGCGATCAGCACCGGCCCGCGCTCGCGCAGCTGCAGGGCCTTGAGGATCTCCCAGGCGACCTTGACCTCCTCCTCGGCGTGGAAGGTCGAGAGGCTGATCCGGACCGTGTCCCCGACCCCGTCGGCGAGCAGCGTCCCCAGGCCGACCGCGGATTTCAGCGAGCCCGACCATTTCGTCCCCGCCTCGGTGATCCCCAGGTGCAGCGGGTAGGGGACCTTCTCCGCCAGCAGCCGGTTGGCGGCGATCGTGTAGGGCACGTTGGTCGACTTGATCGAGACCTTGAAGTTCTCGAAGTCGAGCCCCTCCATCAGTTCGACGAACTCGACCGCGGCCGCGACCAGCGCCTCGACCGGCGCTTCGCGCTCGAGCTCGTGCAGGTGCTTGGGCAGGGAGCCGGAGTTGACGCCGATCCGCATCGGCACGTTCGCCGCGTTGGCGCGCTCCGCCACCTCGGCGACTTTCTCGCGGCCGCCGATGTTGCCGGGGTTGAGGCGGATGCAGTGGGCGCCGGCGTCGATCGCTTTCAGCGCCAGCGTGTGGTTGAAGTGGATGTCGGCGATCACCGGGATCGGCGATTCGCGCACGATCGTCTTCAGCGCCTCCGCGTCCTGCTCCCGCGGCACCGCGCAGCGAACCAGGTCCGCGCCGGCGTCGGCGACCTTGCGGATCTGCTCCATCGTCGCCGCCAGGTTGGCGGTCTCGGTCTTGGTCATCGTCTGCACGGCGACCGGGGCACCGCCGCCGATCGGCACCTTGCCGACGAATATTTGGCGCTTGGAAGCGATCTTCGAAGCGTATCGGGGCTGCCCTTCGGGCCGATCTGAACCTTTTCCACGGGTGGTCCGTACCGTCGACCCCTCTCCCGCTGCCTACGCCTTCAGGGTGTTGCGGGAGCGTTGACCCGCTACCAGTTGGAGAACCTCTCCCACAGGCGCCCCGCCGCATTCCGTTCGTCCCGGTCCCGCTTCAGCGAGCCCTTCCGCTGGCGATTGAGGCTGCGCTCGCCCAGTACGGCCAGGCATCCGATCAAGATGACGAGGACGATCGCCGGCAGCAGGAGGGGTAGGAGCTCCATCGGGACCCGACGCTAGCGCGTTTCGTAGACGTCGCTGCCGAGGCGGCCGATGTCGTTGGTGAGGCCGATCACCATCAGCACCATCACCAGGGCGAAGCCGATCACCGTCGCCCGCTCCATCACCCGCAGCGAGACCGGGCGCCCGCGCACTTTCTCGACCAGCGCCCAGAAGATGTGGCCGCCGTCGAGCGGCAGGATCGGCAGCAGGTTGATGATGCCGAGCGAGAGGCTGACCAGGGCCAGCAGCAGCAGGGCTTTGACCCCGCTCTGGTCGAGGGTCTGGTTGGCGGCGTCGCTGACCCCGACGATGCCGGAGATCTGCTTGCGCTGCTCCTCCTCGAAGATGCGCGAGAAGACCGAGGCCGTTTTCGAGACCACTTCCCCCATCACGTCGAGGGCGCGCCCGGCGGCCGCGGTGACCGTGGTGTCAGCCGGGCGCCCGCCGTAGCTGAACCCGATCAGCGCCCGCTCGGCGGCCCTGTCGTACTCCGGCCGCACCGCGATCGTCTGCACCTGTCCGTCGCGGCTGATTCTGAGGGCGACGGGGGTGGTCGCGACGCAGCCCTCGACCTGTTTGCCCGCGCAGCGGTGGCTCGCGACCTGCTCGCCGAAGCCTTCGAGCCGCTGCTCCATGCTCGCCTTGGGGAAGGAGCGGCCGTCGACCGCGAGGATCCGGTCGCCGGGCTCCAGCACCTTCGCCGCCGGCGACCCGGCCCGGACCTCGCCCACCTTCTGGTCGACCTGCTGGGCGTTGAAGTAGTAGACGGTGGCGATGATCGCGAAGGCGAGGGCGATGTTGACCGCCGGTCCCGCGGCGACGACGACGATCCGCTTCCACACCTTCTGCCGGTAGTAGGCGCGGTGCTCGACCTCCGGAGGCAGCTCCTCCTCCGGGTTCATGCCGCTGATTTTCACGTAGCCGCCGAGCGGGATCGCTTTGACCCCGTACTCGGTCTCACCCCGTTTGAACGACCACAGGGTCGGCCCGAAGAAGAGGAAGAAGCGCTCGACCCGCATCCCGGTCGCCTTCGCGGCCAGGTAGTGGCCGCCCTCGTGGAGGATGATCAGCAGCGAGAAGCCGAGGAAGATCAGCAGCCAGTTCATGCCGGCATCAACCCGCGAACCTGCTCGGCGCTGCGCCTGCGGGCCTCAGCGTCGGCGGCGAAGAGGTCGTCGAAGTGGGTCACCGGCTGCGCCGGCATCTCCTCCAGGACCCGCTCGATCACGGCGGCAATGCCGGTGAAGGGGATGTCGCCGGCGAGGAAGGCCGCGACGGCGACCTCGTCGGCGGCGTTGAGCACGCAGGGCGCGGTCCCCCCCGCCCCGCCGGCGGCCAGCGCCAGGCGCAGGCAGGCGAAGGTCTCGGGGTCGGGCGCCTCGAAGTCAAGTGATCCCACCGCGGCGAGGTCGAGCTGCGGGACCTCGACGTCGGCACGCTCCGGGTAGTGCAGCGCGTAGGAGATCGGCACCCGCATGTCGGGGTGCCCGAGGTGGGCCAGCGAGGAGCCGTCGTTGAGCTGGATCAGCGAGTGGACCAGCGACTGCGGGTGGACGACGACGTCGATGCGCTCGTAGGGGACATCGAAGAGGTAATGGGCCTCGATCGCCTCGAAGCCCTTGTTCATCAGCGTCGCCGAGTCGATCGTGATCCGCCCGCCCATCTTCCAGGTCGGGTGCGCGAGCGCCTCCTCGATCCCGACCCCGTCGAGGTCGGTGCGGCCGCGGAAGGGGCCGCCCGAGGCGGTCAGGACCAGCTTCTGCACCGTCCCCGGCGCCTCGGAGCCGATCAGCTGGTGCAGGGCCGAGTGCTCGGAGTCGACCGGCAACAGGCGGGCGCCCGTCGCCTCCGCCAGCGCCATCACCAGCTCGCCGCCGACCACAAGGCTCTCCTTGTTGGCGAGCGCGACGTCGATCTTCTCGCTCAGGGCGACCACGGTCGAGGAGAGCCCGGCGGCGCCGACGATCGCGTTGAGGACGAGGTCGGCGCCGGAGCGCGCGATCAGCTCACGCAGGCCCTCCTCGCCGGCGAGGACGCGGCCGCTCCACGTCTCGCGGGCGCGCTCGGCCGCCTCGGGGTCGGCCAGCGCGACGACGGGGACGCCGTGCTCGCGCGCCTGCTCGAGCGCCAGCTCCCAGCCACTGCCGGCGGCCAGGCCCACGGCCTGGAGCTCCTCCGAGCGCCCGATCACCTCCAGCGCCTGCGTTCCGATGGACCCGGTCGAGCCGAGCACGAGGACCTTCTTCATGCCCGATAGAGGATACGGGGAGCCGCCCCCGGGTCTCAGCGGAAGATCGCGAACGGGTTGCCGTAGAGGTCGTCGAAGGCGTCGCGCCAGGTTCCCTGCACGGTCACCTTGCTGCCCTCCGGCGCCTCGGCCCGGCACAGCTCCCCCAGATCGCGGGCGCCGCTCTCGTCGCCGGCGCCGAGCAGCAGGTAGCGCCAGCGCTCGACCACCGGCAGGCCCTTGGCGCGGAGGCGCTCGGCCATCTCGTCGGCGTCGCCGCGCGAGGGGAGGTCGATCCGCACCTCCCACTCTGGGTAGCCCTGCTCTTCGCTCTCCTTGCGTTCCCCGGCCACCCGCGCCTGAACCTCGGCCACCCGCTCGGCCGCCTCGTCGGGTAGCGGCTCGCCGGTCGGCCGCCACTCGTCCGCCACGCCGTGCCAGCGGGTGAGCTCGACGCCGAGATCCTCGTCCTCGCGCCGCGCGTAGGCCTCGACCAGGGCCCGGGCCTTCTCGGCCTGCTCCCGGTCGCCCGCGTAGAGGAACACGGTCGCCTTGTTGCGGGTGACGGCGACACGGTCGTGGAAGGCCGCGCTGAGCTCGTGCTCGAGCTCGCGCGCGTCGAGGCGGTCGAGCATCGCGTCGGCGTGCCCGTCGTCCCGGAAGTCGACCTGTAGGCGCCAGTCGTCGCTCATCCGCTCAGCTCAGAGCTCCACGGTCGTTCCCGGCCGGACCAGCAGGGTCGCAAAGGCCAGCACCGGTTCAGACTCGGCGACGTCGAATAGATCTTCGCGCTCCACTTCCCACTCCTCGACGTCGTCCCGATCACACCGCCAGGCCTTGGCGACCAACTCGGTGACTTCGTCGAGGAGAGTCTGATGGCTGCTGCCGGAGAAGCCATGCGGCATCGATCCGGTTCCGAGCTTGACGTCGAGCACGTCGTCGCCCAACTCGATAATCGGTTCGGGAGGAATCGCCTGTACGTCACGTGCATCAAGCACCGTATCCAGCACGTCCAGGACCGCGATCTCATCACGCTCCGCTGCCCATGAGACGATTCCGGGGCGGTCAAGATCACCCTCGGCGCTGGCGGCCAAGCTCAGCGAACCGGGATCCCCGCCGAGCGAAAGCACCATGGCCGCGATCCGCCGTGGCTCTTCCGGGCCGCGAGCCGAAAAGGCGGCGGCCTGCCTCGTCGCCCACTCCTCTACATCCTCAGGTCTGGCAACGCTAACTCCATGCTGGCGAGCGGCATCGACCTCGTCGACGACCAGGATGCCCGCGATTCTTGGCGCCCGCCCGACCCGCAAGCCGCCCGCGACCAGCACCCCCGCCGATAGGAAGCGATCGTCGAGGGCTGCGCGGCCCGCCGGGGCGTCCTCCGCACCGATGAAGTCGAGACGATGAGCCGCCCCGCGCACCGCGGCCGCCGTGATGGTCCTCCGCCCGCCTCGGACCCTCGCGAGAAGCTCCTCGGGCGAAATCGTGCGCCAGTCTTCAGCACCCACGACCTGGGTCAGATCCCGGTCCCCATAAGCCGCGTACAGGTCGACCGGGAGAGCCGGCGCCAGCTCTCCCAGCTTCTTCGCCAGGGTAGCCCCCAGCGCGTCGGGATCAGCTTGCTCGCCGGCCGTCGGCAGGCCGCTTTTGAGCCACCGCTCGACCGAGTCCTCGCCGCACCCCCGCAGCCGCACCAAGGTGCCGGGCTCACCGAGCGGCAGCTCGGGCCCGGCCCGCCGCAAGAGGGGTCGGCTGCCCGGGCCGGCCTTGAAGGAGAGGGCCCTGGTCTCATCCTCGCCTGCCCTCCAGGGCCGGCTCACGACTTCGACTTCCTCGGCCCACATAAAGGCCGAGAAGAAGCCGATGCCGAACCGCCCGGTCGGGCGGAAGCCAGCGGCCTGAAGGCCCGGCAGCACCGTCGCCAGCTCCTCGGACTCCCAGAGCGAGCGGCCAAAGTCGAGGAGGGATCCAGTCAGAACATCCATGCCCATGCCAACGCCGAAATCTCTCACCGAAATCTCGCTGAGATCCTCAGAGACTCGCACCTCGATAGCCCCTTCGAATCCCGGTTGGAGGGCCCGCCTGGCCCTTACGGCATCAGATGCATTCTGAAGCAACTCCCGCACTGGTACGGCCTCGACGGTTCCGTACAACGCCTCGCCCCCGAGTCGCTGGATCAGCTTGCTGACATCGGACACCTCCACCCGGGCGTCAACCGGCTCCCACCCTTCTGGGCGGACGATTCGCGCCAGCTCGGCTGGATCGCGCGCACCCTGGACCGAGCGAGCGACAAGCCGCGGCAATTCGTGTGCCTGCAGCAGGGAGTCGGCCGCGCTCAGCTCCTCATCGAGGCATCGCAGGTGGTCTAGGCATAACCACCAGGCCTCGGCCTGATCCGCCGGAAAGGGGCGACTCGATACGAACTGAAGGCGATCCCCGTTTAGCACCGGCTGCCGCATGCGACCCTGAAACTCCCAGTGCAATGCTGAGTCCCCGCGCGGGCGACGCACTGCCCGCGCGAAACGAGGCGCTCGCCCTGCATCAAGGTGAGCCGCGTCGGCAACGCGCAGCAGGACAGCGAGCAGGATCGGCCTGACGGTCCACTCTGCCGGCATCCCCGCCGGAGCCCCCTCCAGGTCCCCGAGCGTCGCAAGCTCCTCGACCGACCACCAGTGGGAAGCGGCGATCTGGCCGGCGGTGCTGCCGAGTTCGTTACGAAGATCGGGGTCAACGACCAGCAGCTGATCGTCCCAGCGGACGTTCACCAGCTCCCGAGCCCGCTCTGCATGTCTTTGCCTGAGGACAGTGGCATCGGCGGCCAGATCCAGATCGGCATCCTCCGCACCCAGCTCCGCCTCGCTGGGGGTGCGGCCTAGCCGTCTGCGCAGCGCAGCCGCTCGCGCGTCCGGCCAGCCCGGCGCCGCCCGAAGCTCCTCCCTCCCCCCTGGGTAGGCCGCTACGGCTAACCCAAGGTCATGGAGGATGATCGCCACCCCGAGAACCCAGGCCTCGGTAGGGGTGAGCTCGAGATCGGTCGGGCTAACCAGGTCGGCAAGCGGCCAGAGCGCATCAAGGTGACTCCCGTCGTGAACCGTGAACTCCGGCAGGTCCTCGGCAATCCGATCGGCGAGGTGGTCGGCGTCACCCCTCACCTGGGCCAGGGAGACACGAAGCGCATCGCGCGCTTGACGGTCCCCATCGCCGTCTCCGCGCGAGCCTAGAGCTTCTCTCCACAGGCGACTGACAGGCTCGGCGGTTGGCGCAATCACAGCGGCGGATTATTCACCAGCTTGCCACTAGTAGACCAGCGCCACTGCGAGGTAGTAGCCGACGACGACGGTGAAGAAGACGGCGTCGAGGCGGTCGAGGATGCCGCCGTGCGGGCCGAACAGGGTGCCGGTGTCCTTGGTGCCGAGGTCGCGCTTCAGCATCGACTCGAAGAGGTCGCCGAGCGGCGCCACGGCGGCCACGGCGGCGCCGATGATCAGCGCGTCCACCCCGGAGAGCCAGTCCTGGTAGAGGCCGGCGAACCAGAAGCCCATGGTGCCGATGACGAAGCCGCCGATCAGCCCCTCGATCGTCTTGTTCGGGCTCAGGGTCGGGGCGATCTTGTGGGCGCCGAACATCCGGCCCGTCGCGTAGGCGGCGGTGTCGGCGACGAAGGTGCCGACGAGGACGTCGACCAGCAGCCCGGCGCCGTGGTCGGGGAGGTCGCGCAGCAGCACCGCGTGGACCAGCGGGACCCCGATCCAGACGATGCCAAGCAGGGTCACCCCGATCGAGACGGTGACGCCGTCGCGGTACCTGCCTTTGGCGCCGAAGAAGAAGAGCAGCGGGAAGGACGCGGCGAGGATCAGCAGGACGTTGAAGGCGGTGCCGAAGTGGGCGGCGACGATCAGGGCGGCGACGGCGAGGTAGGCGGGGACCGCGAGCGGGCGCGAGGTGGCCGTCATCGTCAGGTACTCGCGCAGGCAGAGCACCCCGACCGCGACCATCGCCGCCGCGAAGGCGATCCCGCCGGCGACCACGATCGCGATCGTCGCCGCGATCCAGGGCAGCACCACCAGGACCCGCTTCACGGTCTCGCCGCTGAGGCGACGGCGGCGGCGCGGCTCGCGCGGCGGCCGCTGCCGCGGCTGCGGCTCGGGCTCGTCCTCGAACAGCTCCTCGAAGAGGTCGACGGTCACGCTCTCGCCCCGAACCGGCGCTGCCGGCTCTCGTACTCGCGCAGCGAGCCCTCGAAGGCCTGGCGGTCGAAGTCCGGCCAGAGCTCGTCGCGGAAGACCAGCTCCGAGTAGGCGCACTGCCAGAGCAGGTAGTTGGAGATGCGGCGCTCGCCGCTGGTGCGGATCAGGAGGTCGGGATCGTGCATTTCCGGCGCGTAGAGCTGGTTGCGGAACTCCTCCTCGGAGCCCCCCTGGAAGCTTCGCGCCGCATCGACGATCTCCGCCCTGCCGCCGTAGTTGAAGGCGACGAAGAAGACGATCCGGTCGTTGCCGGCGGTCGTCTCCTCGGCCCACTCCATGCGCTCGACCAGGCCCGGATCGACGCCCTCGCGGCGGCCGATGAAGCGCATCCGCACCCCTTCCTCGTGCAGCTCCGGCGTCTCGCGGTCGATTCGCTCGCCGAACATCCGCATCAGCCCCTCGACCTCCTCGTCGGGGCGGGCCCAGTTCTCGGTCGAGAAGGAGAAGACGGTCAGCTCCTCGATCCCCAGCTCGACCGCGTCGCGCAGCCGCGCCTTGACCACGTCGGCGCCGGCCCGGTGCCCCTCCACCACCGGCAGGCCGCGCTGCTGCGCCCAGCGCCCGTTCCCGTCGGTGATGATCGCTACGTATCTGGGCGCGGTCACGCTGCGGTGGCCCGCCTCAAACCTCGAGGATCTCTTCTTCCTTGCCCTTGAGCAGCGCGTCGATCTCGGCGATCGCGTCGTCGGTCTGCTTCTGCAGCGCCGTCTCGGCGCGGCGCTCGTCGTCCTCGCCGGCTTCGCCTTCTTTCTTCAGCTCGCGCAGGTCGCTCATGATGTCGCGGCGGACGTTGCGGACGGCGACGCGGCCCTCCTCGGCGACCCCGTGCACGACTTTCACCATCTCGCGCCGCCGCTCCTCGGTCATCTCCGGGATCTGGAGGCGGATCACGTTGCCGTCGTTGCTGGGCGTGAGGCCGACGTCGGACTCCCCGATCGCCTTCTCGATCGCCCCCAGCGCCCCCTTGTCGAAGGGCGTGACGGTCAGCAGGCGGGCGTCGCTGGCGGCGACGTTGGCGAGCTGCTTGAGCGGCGTCGGGTTGCCGTAGTAGTCGGCGACGATGCGGTCGAGCAGGTGCGGGGAGGCGCGGCCGGTGCGCACCGTGGCGAGCTCGCCACGGCTCGATTCGACCGACTTGGCCATGCGCCCCTTCGCGTCGTCGAGCAGTTCGTCGATCAGCTCCACCGGTTCATTCCTCGCTCATTCGCCGGGCGCGCTGGAGACCAGCGTGCCCACCTTCTCGCCGGAGACGATCCTATCTATGTTCGTCTCGTCGCCCATGTTGAAGACGTAGATCGGCAGGTCGTTGTCCATGCAGAGCGAGAGCGCGGTCGAGTCCATCACCTTGAGGCCGCGCTCGATCGCCTCGCGGTGGCCGATCGCGGGGATGAACTTGGCGTCGGGATCGGTCGCCGGGTCGGCGTCGTAGACGCCCTCCACCCCGTTCTTCGCCATCAGGATCCCCTCGGCGTGGATCTCCAGCGCCCGCAGGGCAGCGGCGGTGTCGGTGGTGAAGAACGGGTTGCCGGTGCCGGCGGCGAAGATCACGATCCGGCCCTTCTCCAGGTGGCGCATGGCGCGGCGGCGGATGTAGGGCTCGGCCACCTCCTTGACGTCGATCGCCGACATCACCCGCGTGTGCTGGCCGAGCCGCTCCAGCGCGTCCTGCAGGGTCAGGGCGTTGAGCACGGTCGCCAGCATCCCCATGTAGTCGCCGGTGGCGCGGTCCATGCCGCTCGCCGCCCCGTCGAGGCCGCGGTAGATGTTGCCGGCGCCGACCACGATCGCCACCTCGACGCCGCGCTCCCGCACCGCCGCGACCTGCCTGGCGATGCGGTCCACCTCGGCCCCGTCGGTGCCGTAGTCCTGGCTGCCCATCAGGGCCTCGCCGGAAAGCTTCAGGAGGATGCGCCCGAAGCGCGGCTCGGGAGAGTCGGTCACGTGGAGGTGAGCTTATTCCTCGCCGACGCGGAAGTAGGAGAAGCGGGCCACGCGGATGTTCTCGCCGGTCTTGGCGGCGAGCTCCTGGCGCAGCTCCTCGATCGTCTTCGAGTCGTGCTTCTCGGCGTTGACGTGCGCCTGGTCGAGCAGCGCGACCTCGCTCGCCCACTTCGAGAGCTGCCCCTCGACGATCTTCTCGACCACGTTGTCGGGCTTGCCTTCTTCGCGCGCCTTCTCTTCGAAGACTCGCTTCTCGGCCTCGCGTTCCTCCGCCGGGATCTCCTCGGAGGAGACGTAGCGCGGGGCGGTCGCCGCGACGTGCAGGGCGACCTGGTAGGCGAAGACCTTGAAGTCCTCGTTGCGGGCGACGAAATCGGTCTCGCACTGGACCTCGACCATCGCCCCGACCCTGTCGTTGGCGTGGATGTAGGAAGCGACGACGCCCTCTTCGGTGCCGCGGCCTTCGCGCTTGGCGGCGGAGGCCTGCCCCTTCACCCGCAGCAGCTCGATCGCGCGGTCGACGTCCCCCTCGGCCTCGACCAGCGCCGATTTGGCGTCCATCATCGCCGCCCCGGTCCGGTCCCGCAGAGCCTTCACATCGGCAGCGGTAACGCTCATTTGGAGCCCTCCTCCTTGCTCTCCTCAGCGGCAGGCGCGGGCTCGGCCGGCTCCGCCGCGGCCTCGGGCGCTTTCTCCTCGGCAGCAGGAGCCTCTGGGGCTTTCTCCTCGGCCGGAGCCTGGGCGTCAGCCGGAGCGGCCGCTGCCGCGGGTGGCGTCGGCGGTGACCCCTCCCCCGCAGCCTGCGAGGAGGAGGGGTTATCGCCGCCGACGGGACCCGCGGGCCTGGGCTCTTTAGCCTGCGCCGCGGCCTGCGTCGCTTTGTCCTGCGCAGCTTTCTGCTGCTGAACCTGCGCCGCTTTGGCTTTCTCCGCCTCTTCGGCCGCTTTTTTAGCTTCCTCGGCTTCCACGCGGGCTTTCTCTTCCTCCTCGCGCTTCTTCCGCTCTTCTTCCTCCTTCTTGCGCCGCGCCATTTCCTCGGCGATGCGCTTCTCCTCCTGCACGCGCCAGGCGCTGGAGCCCTCCTCGACGGCGCCGCCGATCGTGCCGATGATCAGCTGGCAGGAGCGGATCGCGTCGTCGTTGCCGGGGATCACGTAGTCGACCGGCGTCGGGTCGCAGTTGGTGTCGACCAGGCCGATGATCGGGATCCGCAGGCGGGCCGCCTCGTGGACGGCGATCTCCTCGGTTTTGAGGTCGGTGACGAAGACCGCGTCGGGAAGCCGGTCCATGTCGCGGACGCCGCCGAGGTTGAACTCGAGCTTGGCGAGTTCGGCCTCCATCCCCATCCGCTCCTTGGTCGGGAGCAGATCGAGTTTCCCCTCCTCTTTCCAGCCGTTGAGCTCGTGCAGGCGGGCGATCCGGCTCGACATCGTGTTGAAGTTGGTCAGCAGGCCGCCGAGCCAGCGTTTGTTGACGTAGGGCATCTTGCAGCGTTCGGCCCACTCCTGGACCGTGTCGCGCGCCTGCTTCTTGGTCCCGACGAAGAGCACGGTGCCACCGCCGCTGGCCAGCTCGCCGGCGAAGCGGCGCGCGTTCTCGAGCAGCGCCTCCGTCTGGACCAGATCGATGATGTGGATCCCGTCCAGCTCGGTGAATATGAACCGTCGCATGTTCGGGTTCCAGCGACGGGTTTGGTGGCCGAAGTGAACTCCGGCCTCGAGCAGCTGGGTAAGGCCTGCCTCTGACATCGAATCTCCTTGGTTTTGGCGAAGCTCCCCGCCCCGCTGGCCGGACCTGGCGCACTCGCCAGGCAGGATCCGGTTCGCTGGCGACCGGGGGTTGGTTAGCAGCGGTTGATTGTAAAGGTGAGCGCTAGGCGGCGCGGGCCGCGTCGAGGGCGGCGGCGAGGTCGCCGGGCAGCTCCGACTCGAAGGCGAGCCGCTCGCCGCTGCGCGGGTGCTCGAAGGCGAGCCGGTGGGCGTGCAGGAACTGGCGCCGGAGGCCGTAGACCTCCGCGCCGCCGTAGGTCGGGTCGCCCGCCAGGGGGTGCCCGATCGCGGCGAAGTGGGCGCGGATCTGGTGCGTGCGGCCGGTCTCGAGGCGGGCCTCGAGGTAGCTCTCCCGCGGCAGCAGCTCCAGCACCGTGAAATGGGTCCGGGCTTCGCGCGAGGCGGCGCCGGAGACGGCCATGCGGTGCCGCTGCCGCGCCGCCCGCCCGATCGGGGCGTCGATCGTGCCGGTGCGCGAGCCGAGCCGGCCACCGGCGAGGGCGAGATAGGTCCGCTCCACCTCGCGCCGCCGCACCTGCTCCTGCAGTGCCGCATGCGCCTCATCGTCGCGAGCGACGACCAGGAGCCCGCTGGTCCCCTTGTCGAGCCGGTGCACGATGCCCGGCCGCTCCGGCTCCGCCCCGCCGCCGAGGATGCCGGCCAGCTCGTCGACCAGGGTCGGTCCCTGGTGCGAGGGTGCCGGGTGGACGACCAGGCCGGCCGGCTTGTCGATCACCGCCAGCGCCTCGTCGAGGTGGACGATCCGGGCCCCGCCCTCAGCCACGGGCCGCCTCCCGCTCGGCGTCGAGCAGGTAGAGGACGACCAGCAGCGCGACCCCGACCGTGATCGCGACGTCGGCGATGTTGAAGGCGGGCCAGGGCCCGACGTCGATGTAGTCGGTGACCGCGTCGGCGGCGACGCGGTCGACGAGGTTGCCGATCGCGCCCCCGGCGAGCAGTCCGATCGCGACCCACATCCCGGGCCGGGCCGGATCGCGGGAGAAGAGGTAGCCGACCGCGGCCAGGGCCGCGAGGCCGAGCAGGACGAGGGGGGCTCCCGTCCCGCCGGCGAGCCCGAAGGCGACGCCGCTGTTGTGCGAGAGGGTGAGGCCGAGCGGGCCGAGCACGTCGACCTGCTCCCCGACCACGAGGTTGGCCTCGACCGCCGCCTTCGCCGCCTGGTCGGCGCCGACGACGACCGCGCACAGCGCCCCCGCCAGCGCCCAGGCACGGGCCCCGGGGCTCACCCTTCGATCAGGCCGACGAGGACCGCTCGCGCCACGACGAGAAGGATGATCCCGATCATCGGGCTGAGGTCGAAGGCCAGGCCCCCGCCGCCGATCGGCGGCAGGAAGCGGCGGAAGAAGTTCAGGTAGGGGCGGGTCGTCTCGGTGACGAAATCGAGCACCGTGCGCAGATAGGGGTTGTACGGCATCCGCGGCACGTAGGAGATCAGGATGCTGGCGATGATCAGGCCGATGTAGACGTAGAAGAGCGCGCTGACGTAGGTGGCGACGTCGCCGCGGCTGAGCGCCAGCGCGATCATCCGCGCATCCGCTCCAGCGAGGCCCGCACCGCGGCTTCGAACGCCTCGCGGCCGCCGGCGCGATCGAGCGCCTCCAGGCCGGCCTCGGTGCTGCCCCCGGGGGAGGCGACGGCCTTGCGGACGTCGGCGGGGTGGTGGCGCCGCAGCAGCTCGGCGGTGCCGGCGGTCGTCTCGACCACCAGCTCTCGCGCGAGGTCGGGGTCGAGTCCGTCGGCAGCGCCGGCGGCGGCGATCGCCTCCACGGCCAGGGCCAGGTAGGCGGGGGCGCAGCCCATGACAGCGGTGGCGGCGTCGAACTCCTCGTCGGGCAGCTCGACCACGTGCCCCAGCACGCCCAGCTTCTCGCGCACTGCCGGCGAGTCCGGCCCGGCCAGGCAGAGCACGCCCCGCCGCACCTCGACCGCGACGTTCGGCATCACCCGATGGACCTCGGCCCCCGGGAAAGCGGCCGCGACCTGCTCCAGCGGGGTCGCCCCGAGCAGCGAGATCACGACCTTGGCGCCGGCCAGCGAGGCGGCGGCCTCCGCCAGCTTCGCGGGCTTCACCGCCAGCACGACCAGGTCCGCCCGCGCGGCGATCTCGGCGTTGGGCACGGCCTCCCCACCGAGCTCCTCGGCCAGCGCTCGCGCCCGGCCGGAGCCGCTGTCGGAGAAGAGCATTCCCTCGAACTCGCCCACCCAGCCACGGGCCATGGCGGCGGCCATGCTTCCCGACCCTGCGAAACCGACGATCATGCTCGCCAGCCTAGTGGGGCCTACTGGTGACCGGCCGCTCGCTAGGACTGGTTGAAGAAGCCCTTGTCGATCAGCCTCGCCTTTTCCTCGGCGGAGACGTCGACGTTGCGGGGGGTCAGCAGGAACATCTTCTCGGCGATCCGCTGCATGCCGCCGTCGAGCGCGTAGGTGAGGCCGGAGCAGAAGTCGATCATCCGCTTCGAGAGCTCGTGGTCGGCGGTCTGCAGGTTGAGGATCACCGGCACCGACCGTTTGAACTGGTCGGCGACCTGCTGGGCGTCGTTGAAGTTGCGCGGGATCACCAGGTGGACCTGGAGGTCACCGCCGTCACCGCCGTTGTCGACCGGGCGCAACGTGCGGGTGCGGCTGGCCGCGATCGGCTCGTCGTCGGCGAAGATGTCGTCGATCTCGTCGCGACGGGCGCGGCGCGAGGTCGGCAGGCGCCGGACCGAGCCCTGGTCCCGCTCGCGGCGGGCCTCGAAGACTTCCTCGGAGCCGGTCTCCGGCTCGAAGTCGTCTTCGTACTCGGGGCCGTAGTCGTGGTCCTCGGCGAGGCCGAAGTAGACGAGAGCTCTATGCCAGGTATCGCGAAGGGCCATCTCTGAGCGTTGTTTCGGCCTTGGGGGGCCGAGTCCTTTTACGGATTATGCGGGAGATTAGCGACGATTCACACGAACAGAGCGGTGCCCAGGCGGATGATCGTCGCCCCCTCCTCCACCGCGACCTCCCAATCCTGGGAGGTCCCCATCGAGAGGCGGCTGAGGCCGTTGGCGGCGGCCAGCTCCGCGAGCCGGGCGAAATGGGGTCGCGACGCCTCCGGGTCCTGGCTGAACGGCGGCATCGTCATCAGGCCGCCGACCCGGACCGGGCAGCGCTCGAGGAAGGCGGGGAGCTCAGCCGGGGCCACGCCGCCCTTGCCCTCCTCGTCGGCGATGTTGACCTCGACCAGGACCTCCGTCTCCGGGGTCCCGTGCTTGCCGAGCTCGCGCAGGGCGGAGTCGGTCGCGACCGAGTGAACGAGGCGGCAGAGGGGAAGGAGGTGCTTCAGCTTGCGGCTCTGCAGGTTGCCGATGAAGTCCCACTCGAAGGCATCGCCCCAGCGCTCGTGCTTGGCGGCGAGGTCCTGCTGGCGGTTCTCGCCGACCAGCCGCACCCCCGCTGCGGCGAGCACGCCCATCTCCTCGAGCGGCACGTACTTGGTCGCGACCAGGATCTCGACGCCGTCGCCGGCCCGGCCGCGCACGCGTTCGAGGTTCGCCCGCACCTTCTCCGCCTCGATGCCGTGGATCAGGCCCGGCATCAGCCCTCCTCGATCCAGGCGAGCCCGGCCTGGCGGCCGGTCCGTCCCGCGTCGCGGCGGTGCGAGAAGAAGAGATCCGGGTTGCAGCTCGTGCAGAGGGCGATGCTCTCGACCCGCTCGACCCCGGCTTCGCGCAGCGACCGGACGGCCACCTCACGCAGGTCGAGCATGCGGTCCCTGGCGATGCCCTCATCAAGGTGGTCGAAGGCGTCGAGCACCTCGGGGCCGACCTCGTAGCAGCAGGGCCCGATCCCGGGACCGACCGCAGCGTCGGCGGCCGCGACGGCTTCGGCTCCGCGGGCGACGATCTCCGCCGCCAGCCCACGCCAGCCGCAGTGGAGCATCGCCACCCCACCCGGGCCCGAGAGCGCCACCGGCAGGCAGTCGGCGACGAAGACGAGCGGGGTCAGCTCCGCCGCGGAGACCACGTGCCCGTCGGCTTCTCCCGGATCGCCCAGCGGCCCCCGGTGCTCGATCAGCTTGGCGCCGTGCACCTGGCGGGCGAAGACGACCCCATCCGGGTCGCGACCCAGGGCGGTGGCCAGCCGGCCGCGGTTCATGCTCACGCTGCCGGGGTCGTCGTCGGTGAGCAGGCCGAGGTTGAGGCTGTCGAACGGGGCATCGCTGACCCCGCCCCGGCGGGTCGTGAACGCGGCGCGCGCCCCGCCCAGCTCCGCCTCCAGCCAGCGGACGCCGTCTCGCTCCCGCCACTCCATCAGGCGCCCCTCGCCGCCGCGAGCGCCGCCGCGAGCTCCTGCTCACGACCCTCGACTTCGCCGTCGAGCTTGCGGCGCTTCGCCTCCGCCAGCCCCCGCCCCACAGCCGGGCCCTCGGTCACTCCGGCGGCGATCATGTCCTCGCCGTCGATCTCCAGCCTCACCTCGCTCCACCGCTGCAGGTACTCGTCGAGCCAGTCCGCCCCGCTCGCGCGGGCGAGGACCATCTCGACCGCGCTGTGGGCGGTGGCGAGCGCGACCGCCTCCGAGGGCTTCGCGGGGGCCGCGGCCGCGAGCTCGACCTCCCCGCCGGGGTCCTCGACCGCGGCAGCGTGGACGGCCTGGTCGCGCTCCGCGCGCAGCTCCCAGAGGGGCAGCTCCAGCAGCTCGCCCACGCGCCGCGCCAGCTCCACCCCACCCTCGCGCAGGTCGATCAGCCCCCACTCGCCCAGCAGGCGGAATCCCTCGGGGGCGGTCGGTTCCCCGGCCAGCCGCATTCTCTCCGCCGTGCTGCGGTCGGTCGAGACGGCGGTCAGGTCCGCCGCGCGCAGCAGCCGCTCCGTCTCCGGCTCCAGCTCGAACCCGAAGCGCGCGGCGTAGCGGGCGGCGCGGATCGCCCGGGTCGGGTCGTCTACGAACGACCGCTCGTGCAGGATCCGCAGCAGGCCCGCCTTGAGGTCAGCCTCTCCCCCGTGCGGATCGATCAGGCGGGCCTCGCCGCCGAGCGGGATCGCCATCGCGTTGATCGTGAAGTCGCGGCGACCGAGGTCGGCCTCGATCGTGGCGGGAACGCTGACCTCGGGCAGGGCGCCGGGGCGCGCGTAGGTCTCCGAGCGGGCGCTGGCGATGTCGATCTCGTGCCCGTCGAGCTCGACCTTGGCGGTGCCGAAGCGCCCGTGCTCGGTCGCCCCGTCGCCGAGCCGCGCCGCGAGCGCCGCCGCATCCCCCTCGACGACCAGGTCGAGGTCGGCCCGCTCCCGGCCCAGCAGCAGATCGCGGACGGCACCGCCGACCACGTAGACGGGCTCGCTCGCCGCCGCTCGAACTGCCTCCAGCTCGGGATAGGTGCTGTGCAGCTGCTCCACGGCGCCGTCCATCGGGGGTGAAGTTAGAGCCGCACGGGGATGCCGTCGGCGGCGAGGCGCTGCTTCGCCTCGCGCACCCGGTACTGCCCGTAGTGGAAGATCGAGGCGCAGAGGACCGCGTCGGCGCCGCCCTCGGCGATCGCCTCGCTCAGGTGCCCGAGCTCGCCCGCGCCGCCGGAAGCGATCACCGGGACCGGGACGGCGTCGGCCACCGCCCGGGTCAGGGCGATGTCGTAGCCGTCGTTGGTGCCGTCGCGGTCCATGCTGGTCAGCAGCACCTCGCCGGCGCCGAGGTCGACCGCCTCCGCCGCCCACTCGACCGCGTCCTGGCCCTCGACCTTGGTGCGGCCGCCGTTCACGTAGACGCCCCAGCCGACCTGCTCGCGCTTGGCGTCGATCGCGATCACCACGCACTGGGCGCCGAACTGCGCCGCCAGCTCGCTGAGCAGCTGCGGCCGCGCCAGCGCCGCCGAGTTGACCGAGACCTTGTCGGCACCGGCGTCGAGCACCGCCTGGGCGTCCTCGACCGAGCGGATGCCGCCGCCGATCGTGAACGGGATGAAGACGTTGTCGGCGGTGCGCCGCGCCAGCTCGACGATCGTCTCGCGCTTCTCGTGCGAGGCGGTGATGTCGAGGAAGACGAGCTCGTCGGCCCCCTCGGCGTCGTAGCGCTCGGCGAGCTCGACCGGGTCGCCGGCGTCGCGCAGGCCGACGAAGTTCGTCCCCTTGACGACCCGCCCCGCGTCGACGTCGAGGCAGGGGATCACGCGTTTCAGGGCCATCGGCAGAGCGTAACGTGGCGAGTTGCTCTCGCTATGCGAGAACAACTCGACTATCGCAGTGCAGCGATTGCCTCGGCGACGGTGAACCTGCGCTCGTAGAGCGCGCGGCCGACGATGGCGCCCTCCACGTTGGGAGCCGCGTCGCGGGCCAGGGCCCGCAGGTGGGAGAGCTCGCCGACGCCGCCGGATGCGATCACCTGCGCCTCGGCGCCGGCAGCGATGCGGTTCAGCTCGTCCGTCGCCGGCCCCTCCATCGTCCCGTCGACCTCGATCGCGGTGCAGAGGAAGCGCCGGGCGCCGCGCTTGCTCAGGTCCGCCACCGCGGCGGCGACGTCGAGGTCGCTGGTCTCGATCCAGCCGGCGAGCGAGACCTTGCCGTCGCGCGCGTCGACCGAGACGACGACGCGCTCGCCGTGCCGGTCGAGCGCCGCCGCCAGGAACTCCGGGTCGCGCAGCGCCGCGGTCCCGATCACCACCCGCTCGGCGCCGGCGTCGAGCACCGCCGCCACCGCTTCGGGGTTGCGCAGCCCGCCTCCAACCTGGATCGGACACTCGACCGCGGCGGCGATCCGCCGCACGGCGTCGAGGTTCCGCGGCTCGCCCGCCTTTGCCCCGTCGAGGTCGACGACGTGCAGGAACTCGGCGCCTTCATCGGCCCAGCGCCGTGCTGCGTCGGCCGGGTCGGCGTCGTAGGCGGTCTCACGCTCGTAGTCGCCCTGCAGCAGCCGCACCGCCTGGCCGCCGCGGATGTCGATCGCCGGGTAGAGGATCACGGTCAGCCGGCCGAGGCCGGGACCGAGGCGCAGATCCCGGCGAAGTTGGCGAGCAGACGCAGGCCCGCGGCGCTCGACTTCTCCGGGTGGAACTGGACGCCGAAGACGTTGCCGCGCTCGGCCGCGCAGGCGAAGCGCGCGCCGTAGGCGGCGCTGCCGAGCAGCTCCTCGGGGGCGGGCCGCGGCGCGAAGGAGTGGACGAAGTAGAAGGGGGTCTCGGAATCGATGCCCTCGGCGAGGCGGGACTCGCGCTCCCAGCGCACCGGCGCCCAGCCGATGTGCGGGACCTTGAGGCCGTCCGCCTCCAGCTCGGCGACCGCGCCCCCGAGCAGGCCGAGGCCGGTGGCGCCCCCGAGCTCGGTGGTCGAGTCGAACAGCAGCTGCAGCCCGAGACAGATGCCGAGGATCGGCACCCCGGCCTCGCGACGCTCCTCGATCAGCTCGTCGAGGCCGAGCTCGCGGACCCGCTCCATCGCCCGCGGGAAGGCTCCGACACCCGGCAGGACCAACCCGTCGGCGGCGCGGGCCTCGGCGGCGTCGTTGGTGATCGTCGCGGTGACGCCGACGTGCTCCAGCGCCTTCTCGACCGAGCGCAGGTTGCCCATCCCGTAGTTGAGGACCGCGATTCGCGCGCTCACCGGCTCAGCGTTCCCTTGGTCGAGGGCACACCGGTCTCCTCGGGGTCGATCGAGACCGCGACGCGCAGGGCGCGGGCGAAGGCCTTGAAACAGGCCTCGATCATGTGATGAGCGTTGGTCCCGTAGCGGACCGAGACGTGCAGGGTCAGCTTGGCGCTGTTGGCGACGGCGCGGAAGAACTCCTCGGCCAGCTCGGTGTCGAAGCCGGCGATCGAGGTCGTCGGCAGGTCGGCGTCGAAGTGGCAGAACGGCCGGCCGGAGATGTCGATCGCGCACTCGGCCAGCGACTCGTCCATCGGCACCACCGCGGAGCCGTAGCGGCGGATCCCGGCGCGGTCGCCGAGCGCCTCGTCGAGCGCCTGCCCCAGCACGATGCCGACGTCCTCCACCGTGTGGTGGGCGCCGGTCTCGAGATCGCCGCTGGCCTCGACCTTCAGCCCGAGCCGGCCGTGCCGGGCGAGCAGGTCGAGCATGTGGTCGAGGAAGCCGACGCCGGTCGCGGCGCTCGCCTCCCCCCCGTCGAGGTCGAGCGAGAGCCTGATCTGCGTCTCGGCGGTGTCGCGCTCTCTTGCTGCGGTTCTGCTCATGGCCTGCTCCTAATCATCGCGGACTCGCCGTGGACGGGGAAGCCCTCGGCGCGGGCGAGGGCATCGGCGTGCGGCGCCAGCGCCGTCGCCGCATCGGCTCCGATCTCCACGCTGGAGATGCGGCGCCTGAAGGTGCCGGGACCGAGCGGGCCCGAGAACCGGCCCGAGCGGTTGGTCGGCAGAACGTGGTTGGAGCCCGCCACGTAGTCGCCGAAGGCGGTGGCCCCGTGGCGGCCGACGAAAACGCAGCCGGCGGTCCGCACCATGTCCGCCTGCAGGGCCGCGTCCTCCTCCAACAGCTCGAGGTGCTCCGGTGCAAAGGCATTGGCGAGCTCGATCGCGTCGCCGAGGTCGGGGACCTGGACGATCGCCAGCGGCGCCTCGCAGACGCTGGGCCTGGTGGTCGCTGCGCGCGTGGTCGCGGTGGCGACCGAGTCGAGCACCTGCTCCTCGACCGCGACGACGACGAGGGGGCTTTCGGGACCGTGCTCCGCCTGCGCACACAAGTCGAGAGCGACCCACTCGGGATCGGTGTCGTGCCCGGCGATCACCATCAGCTCCGAGGGCCCCGCGTAGGAGTCGATCCCGACCACGCCCATCACCGCCCGCTTCGCCTCCTGCACCCAGTAGTTGCCCGGCCCCACGATGACATCGGCTTCGGGGACCGTCTCCGTGCCGTAGGCGAGCGCGTAGACCGCCTGGGCCCCGCCGACGGCGTAGACCTCGTCCACGTCGCACAGCGCGGCGGCGGCCAGGACCGGCGTGGAGATCTCGCCGTCCGGCCCCGGCGGCGAGACGACCACCACCCGCTCGACCCCTGCGACCCGGGCCGGCACGGCGCACATCAGCAGGCTGGAGGGATAGGCGGCGCGGCCGCCGGGAACGTAGACGCCAGCGATGCCGACCGGGACCTCGCGCAGGCTCACGGTCTGTCCCTGCGAGAGCCGCACGGTGGACACCTCATCGCTGACCTGGGCCGCGGCGACGGCGCGGATGTTGGCGATGGCCACCTCCATCGCCGCGCGCAGGCGGGGGTCGACCTGCTCCGGTGCCCCGGCGATCGCGGCCGGGTCGACCCGCAGCGACTGCGGCGGGCGCTCGGTCGCATCGAAGCGAGCCGTCAGCTCCAGCAGGGCCAGATCGCGCTCGGCGATCACCCGCTGGCCGATCCGGTCGACGGCATCGGCCATGTCGGGCACCCCCTCGGTCGCCCAGCGGCGAATCGCCGACGCGGTCGCGGTCGCGTCGCCCCACTCGAAGCGCCTGACCTTCACTCCGCCACCGCCTGCCGCAACCTCGCCGTGAGGTCGTCGACCTCCGCCGCCCGCAGCTTGTGGGCGACCCGGTTGGCGACGAAGCGGGCGGTGCACTCGAGGATCTCCTCGCGCACCTCGAGCTCGTTCTCTTCCAGGGTGCGGCCGGTCGCGACCAGGTCGACGATGCCGTCGCCGAGCCCGATCAGCGGTGCCAGCTCGACCGAGCCCTTGACCTCGATCAGTTCGATCTGGCGGCCGGTCGCCTCGAAGTGGCGCTCGGCGATCCGCGGGTACTTGGTCGCGATCCGCATCATCCCGAGGCGCCGCTGCGACTCGCCCAGGCTCTCGTCCCCGACCCGGCCGGCCAGCACCATGCGGCAGCGGCCGAAGCCGAGGTCGAGCAGCTCGTAGACGAGCCGGTCGGACTGCTCCAGCAGCACGTCCTTGCCGGTGATGCCGACGTCTGCGGCGCCGGCCTCGACGTAGGTCGGCACGTCGGAGGGGCGCATCGTCACCAGCGTCAGCCCGTCGGTCTCGAAGATCAGCGAGCGCGAGTCGCCGCGCAGCTCGGCGGTGTCGACGCCGGCCGCGTCGAGGATGTCCAGGGTCTCGCCGAAGAGGGCCCCGCGCGGGACCGCCAGCTTCAGCGGCCCGTCGGCCTTCGCGCGGCCGAGTCCGGCGACCTCGGAGCTCATCGCCCCTCCCCCCGGCGCCGCGACTCCTCCTCCATCTGGGCCACGTGGACCCGCTCCAGGTAGAGCGAGAAGCCCGCCGCGGGCAGGTCGACCCCGAACCGCTTCATCAGGCCGTCGTAGCGACCGCCGCCGCCGAGGACGTGGCCGAGCGCGGGGTCGTAGACCTCGAGGATGGCACCGCTGTAGTAGCCGAGGTCGCGCAGCAGCCCGAGGTCGATCTGGATCCGCCCGGCGGCGCCGCGGCGCTCCAGCTCCTCGTAGGTCTCTTGCAGGCGCGCGGTCGCGCGCTCGACCGCACCGCCGCCGAGCTCACGCGCCCGGGCCAGGACCTCGCTGCCGCCGCGCAGCTGCGAGAGCGCCACGCAGGTGGCCGCCTGCTCCGCGCCGATCCCCTCGAGCTCGGAGAGCTCCGCCTCCAGCCCGACCAGGTCGTGGGTCGCCAGCCGGGCGATGATCGAGTCGCGGGCCTCGCCCTCGACCCCGAGCTCGGTCAGGAGCTGCCGGTACAGATCGGCGTCGCCGAGCCCGATCACCGCGCGGTCGAGGCCGGCGGCGTCGAGCGCCGCCTCCAGCACCTCGACCACCTCGGCGGTGCCGGCCGGCGCCGGCGCCCCGATCAGCTCGACCCCGGCCTGGACGAACTCGCGCATCTGGCCGCGCTGCGGGCGCACCGCCCGGTAGGCGCTGGCCAGGTAGCTGAGTCGCAGCGGCGGCTCTGTGTCGGCGAAGCGGCTCGCGACCAGGCGCGCGATCGGGACCGTCATGTCGGAGCGCAGGGCGAGCAGGTCGCCGCTGCCGTCGAAGAAGCGGTAGGCACCGCCGGCGCCGCGGCCGTCGCCGCGGGCCAGGACCTCGTCGTACTCGATCGCGGGGGTCGCGACCTCGCCGTAGCCGCGCTCCTCGAAGAGGTCGATCAGCGAGCGCTGCAGGCTGCGCAGCTCCCGCATCTCCTCGGGGAGCACATCACGGGTTCCTGGCGGAATCGGGTGGATCATCCCGCTGACCTTACGAGAGGCGCGCCAAAAGCCCTGCTAGGCAGGGACCTCTGCGGATACCCGCTCGATCTGGGCGCCGAGCGCTCGCAGCCGCTCGTCGATCTGCTCGTAGCCACGGTCGATCTGGCGAATGTTGCCGATCTCCGAGGTGCCGTCGGCCGCCAGGGCGGCGATGAGAATCGCCATCCCGGCGCGGATGTCGGGGCTCTCCACGCGCTCTCCGTGAAGCCGGCTCGGACCGCTGACGATCGCCCTGTGGGGATCGCACAGCGTGATCCGAGCGCCCATCGCGACCAGCTTGTCGACGAAGAAGAGGCGGTTCTCGAACATCTTCTCGAAGATCAGGACCTCGCCCCTGGCCTGGGTCGCGAGCGCCAGCGCGATCGAGGTCATGTCGGCGGGGAAGGCCGGCCAGGGGCCGTCCTCGATCTTCGGGATCGCGTCGCCGAGGTCGGCTTCGATCTCCAGCGACTGGTCGGGGGGCACGAGCACGTCGTTCCCCTCGATGTCGGAGCGCAGGCCGAGGCGGCGGAACTGGCGGCGCACGTTGGTGAGGTCGGCGGGCTCGACGTCGCGGATCCGCAGGGCGCCGCCCGTCGCGGCCGCGAGAGCCATGAAGCTGCCGACCTCGATGTGGTCGGGTGAGATCGCGTGCTCGGCCCCGGAGAGGCCGGAAGCGCCGTTGACGACCATCACGTTCGAGCCGATGCCGTCGACGCGGGCCCCCATCTTGGTCAGGAGCCGGGCCAGGTCCTGGACGTGCGGCTCGGAGGCGGCATTGGAGATCTTCGTCTGTCCGGGCGTCAGCGCCGCCGCCATCAGCGCGTTCTCGGTCCCCATCACCGAAGGCTCGTCCATGAAGATCTCGCAGGCGCAGAGCCCGGCGGGCGCGTTCAGCTCGATCCAGCGGTCGCCGTCGACGCGGGCGCCGAGGTCCTTGAAGGCGTCGAGGTGGGCGTCGAGGCGGCGGCGGCCGATGAAGTCGCCCCCCGGTGGCGGCATCCGGGCTTCGCCGAAGCGGGCCAGCAAGGGTCCGGCAAGCAGGAAGGAGGCGCGGATCTGGCTCGAGAGCTCCTCGTCGACGACGGGGTCGGTGACGCCCCGCGCGCAGAGCCGGACGCTGTTGTCGGCGACCCAGGCGGCCTCGACCCCGAGCTGCTCGAGCAGGGCGATCTGGGCCTCGGTGTCGCGGATCCGAGGCACGCGGTGCAGCAGCAGCTCCTCCTCGGTCAGCAGGCAGGCGGCGAGGATCGGCAGGGCCGCGTTCTTGTTGCCGGCGACGGTCAGCTCGCCCGAGAGCGGCGTTCCGCCTTGGATCACGAATTTCTCCATGGTCTGGGCTAGGGTAACGACCGCCATGGGGAGACGGTGGAAGATCGGGATCGGGGTGCTCGCCGCGCTCGTGGTCCTGCTGATCGTCAACGCCGTGGTGGTCAGCGGCAAGACGGGGTCGGCGGAGGTGACGGAGCCGGGCGGCCGCCTGCTCGACCTGCCGGAGGGCGAGGTGCAGGTGGTGGAGCGCGGGCCGCGCGACGGCGCCCCGATCGTGCTCATCCACTGCTTCACCTGCGCGATCGACTGGTGGGACGGGATGCTGCCGGCCCTCGAACGCGACCACCGCGTGCTCGCGGTCGACCTGCTCGGGCACGGTGGCTCGGAAAAGCCCGGCTCGGACTACTCGATCGAGCGCCAGGCCGAGCTGGTCGCCGGCGCGATGCGCCGGACCGGGATCGGCGAGGCGACCGTGGTCGGGCACTCGCTCGGCGGCACCGTCGCCGTCGGCCTCACCGAGGTCGCGCCGGATCTGGTCGACCGGGTCGCGATCGTCGACATGCCGTCCGACACCGGCGAAGGCGACCTCGGCTTCCTCGCCAACCTCACCTTCATGCCGGTGATCGGCGAGGCGCTGTGGACCGTGAAGCCGGACTCCTCGGTGCGCCAGGGCCTCGAGGTCGCCTTCGCCCCGGGCTTCGAGGTCCCCGACGCCTTCGTCGAGGACGCCAACCGAATGACCTACACCGCCTATGACGAGGCGGTCCCGGTCGGTCAGGAGGACTTCATCGAGGAAGCGCCGCTCGACGAGCGCCTGCGCGACAGCGGCAAGCCGCTACTGGTGCTGATGGGCGCCGAAGAGCAGACCGTCTCCGACCCCGAGCAGGCGTTGCGGCGCTACGCGGACACCGTCCCCGGCGCCCAGACCCGCCTGATCCAGGGCGCCGGCCACTCCCCCAACGTCGAGAAGCCGGCCGAGACCGCGGCCCTGATCTTGGCGTTTGCAAACGAAGGCGCCGCAAAGGCCGCGGAGGCCGCCAACTCGCCCCGACCCGCAGCCGAAAAGGGCGGCAAATGACCGCTCCCAGGCACGAAATGCAACGCCCGTTGCAGTTTCGGGTTGCCGTCCGGGGGTACCCGTACCTTACGAACCCATGTTCGATTCTAAGCAAACGCTAACCAACCGGCTGACCGACGCCGTCGACCTGATGATCGACTTCGCAACCCTCGGCGAGTACGGGCTCGAGCCCGTTGGGAGAACTCGCCAGGGTTGCGCAGACCGTGCCCAAGGCATCCGCCGCCCCGCCGCGCCCACTAGGGCGCTGGCGCGCGGCGCGGGCTGCGATCTGCTCCAGGAATCGGGCCTCTTCCGGACCCGCCGCACCCGCGCCGGCCACCAGCCCGCCTAGGGGACTTCACCATCCCGTAGCCCGGGCCGCGCGTTGGCGCGGAAGCGAGGGGTCTCAGAAGCAAGCCGATGCGGTCACGGCGAGGGGCGCCGCGTAGCAGCGCTACGCAAGCCGCTCGACGGGACTGCAGCGCGCCGCTGCTGAGAGCACGCAGCCCGCGCCAACTCGTGGCGCGGGCTACAAAGAAGAACCGGCGGCGACCTACTCTCCCAGGGGGTTGCCCCCCAAGTACCATCGGCGCAGAGTGGCTTAACTGCTCTGTTCGGAATGGGAAGAGGTGTCTCCCACTCGCTATGCGCCACCGGAATTTTGCGAGACAACGCCCCGGTGGAGCTTGAAAACCGCACAAGGCCGCATGGGTAATGAAAATATCCGTCAAGCCCTCGAACCATTAGTACCGGTCGGCTGAGCACATTGCTGCGCTTACACCGCCGGCCTATCAACCTGGTGGTCTACCAGGGGTCTTACTCCCTCAAGGGGATGGGAGAGCTCATCTCGAGGACGGCTTCCCGCTTAGATGCTTTCAGCGGTTATCCGTTCCATGCGTAGCTAACCTGCGGTGCCCTTGGCAGGACAACAGATACACCAGCGGCATGTTCATCCCGGTCCTCTCGTACTAGGGATGACTCCTCTCAACTCTCCAACGCCCACAGCAGATAGGGACCGAACTGTCTCACGACGTTCTGAACCCAGCTCGCGTACCGCTTTAATGGGCGAACAGCCCAACCCTTGGGACCTACTCCAGCCCCAGGATGCGACGAGCCGACATCGAGGTGCCAAACCGGTTCGTCGATGTGGACTCTTGGAACCGATAAGCCTGTTATCCCCGGAGTACCTTTTATCCGTTGAGCGACGGCGCTTCCACTTGCAACCGCCGGATCACTAAGCCCAACTTTCGTTCCTGCTCGACCCGTCGGTCTCGCAGTCAAGCTCCCTTTTTGCCTTTACACTCTTCGCACGATTTCCAACCGTGCTGAGGGAACCTTTGGGCGCCTCCGTTACTCTTTAGGAGGCGACCGCCCCAGTCAAACTGCCCACCTGACACTGTTCACTCCCCGGATTACGGTGAAGTGTTAGAAGCTCAGAACACCAAGGGTGGTATCTCAAGGTTGGCTCACCAGCAGCCGAAACCGCTGGTTCGCAGCCTCCCACCTATCCTGAGCGAGGCGTCCCAGACTCCAATATCAAGTTGCAGTAAAGGTTCACGGGGTCTTTCCGTCTTTCTGTGGGTACTCGGCATCTTCACCGAGACTTTAATTTCACCGAGCTCCTCGTTGAGACAGCGTCCAAGTCGTTACGCCATTCGTGCAGGTCGGAACTTACCCGACAAGGAATTTCGCTACCTTAGGACCGTTATAGTTACGGCCGCCGTTTACCGGGGCTTAGCTTCACCGCTTCGCCGTCCGAAGACGGCTAACGACTCCGCGTAACCTTCCGGCACCGGGCAGGCGTCAGCCCCTATACGTCGTCTTACGACTTAGCAGAGGCCTGTGTTTTTGGTAAACAGTCGCTTGGACCTATTCACTGCGGCCCCCTCGGGCTCCGTCCGTATGGACTTCACCCTACCGGGGCGCCCCTTCTCCCGAAGTTACGGGGCGATTTTGCCGAGTTCCTTAACGAGGATTATCTCGCTCACCTTAGTGTTCTCCACTTGAGCACCTGTGTTGGTTCTCGGTACGGGCACGAGTGTCCTCCCTAGAGGTTTTTCTCGGAGGCATGGCGTAGAGGACTGGCCGGCGGTCAAGCCAGCTGGCATCGCACCTCGCGTCATAACGCCACGGCGGATTTACCAACCGCGACTAGCTACGTGCTTGCCCCAGGACAACCATCGCCTGGGTTCCTTTAGCCTTCCCCGTCACCCCATTGGTGATAACGGACACGACGTGGTACAGGAATATCAACCTGTTGGCCATCGGCTACGCCTTTCGGCCTCGCCTTAGGTCCCGACTAACCCTGAGC
>DASUQC010000017.1:0-139281 GCA_036280745.1 Solirubrobacterales bacterium | reverse complement strand
TTTCCCGCGATATACCGCCGAAAGGACGAACGCAAGGCGAGGCACGGAGCGTCGGCGCGGCATGAGCGAGCGCGCCGCGACCCTGCCGGCCACGATCCGGCCGGCGACCGATGCGGACGCCGCCGCGGTCGCCGCTGCGGTCGAGCAGCTGCTGGTCGAGCTCGGCGGCAAGCGGCCGCCGCGTTCCGACCTCGAAGCGGAGGTGCGGGCGGCGCTCGCCGACCCCGGCATCGGCGTCACCCTCGTCGCCGAAGCCGAGGGCGAGATCGTCGGCGTGCTCAGCGCCAGCTGGCAGCGCGCCCTGCACGTGCCCGGGCGCTACGCGACGATCCAGGATCTCTGGACCCACCCCGACTGGCGCAGCCGCAAGCTCGGCGCGGCGCTGGTCGACGAGCTTGCGGACCTCTGCAGGGGAGAGGAGGTGGCGCGGATCGAGGTCGGGCTGCCGCGCGAGAGCTTCGGCGCGATCCGTGCCACCGAGGCCTTCTACCTCGGCAACGGGTTCGAGCACCTCGGGCCGCGGATGCGGAGGCTCCTGTCGTGAGCGAGCTGGTGATGGTCGAACAGCGCCGCGGCACCGACGACGCGGCGCACTGGATCCGCGAAGGCGGCGAGACGGTCCCGGGGCAAGACAGCAACCTCCGCCTCGACGAGCTGCGCGCCGGCCTGACCCGGCACGAGCGGGTGCGGGCGGTCGCCGCCGACGCCGACGACGAGGCGCTGGAGCGGGTGCTGGCGGCGCTGCACGAGCGCGCCTACCTCGACGCCCTCCGCGGCGTCAACGGCAACCCGGTGGTGATGCCGGAGTTCGCGCCGCCCGGCCTCGAGCCCGACATCCCGGTCGACGCGGCGCTGGTCAGCGCCGCCCACGAGGCCGTGCGGACCGCGATCAGCGCCGCCACCCGGCTGGCCGAAGGCGCCCACTACACCTACGCGGTCTGCCGCCCGCCCGGCCACCACGCCGGCCCCGACTTCCTCGGCGGCTACTGCTACCTCAACAACGCCGCCGCGGCGGTGCGCACGCTCGACGAGGCGGGGGTCGGCCCGGTCGCGATCCTCGACATCGACCTCCACTACCCGAACGGGACGGCGGCGCTGGTCGAGCGGATGGAGGTGGCGCAGCTGCACTCCCTGCACGCCGCGCCGGTCACCAACGTCTCCGCCGACACCGTCCTCCCGCAAGGCGAGAACGAGAGCGTCGTCGCCTTCGGCGAGGCCCCCGAGCCGACCGCCTACCTGGACGCGGTCGGCGCCGCGATCGAGCAGCTCGCGGCTGGTGCCGCCGTCCTCGTCGTCTCGCTCGGCTACGACATCGTCGCCGGCGACCCGCACGGGAGCTGGGACTTCGAGCCGCGGATCTTCGCCGAGATCGGGCGCCTGCTGGCCGCCGCCGGGGTGCCGGTCTGCGTGATCCAGGAGGGCGGGTACTCGCTGCCGGTCCTCGCCGAGTGCAGCGAGGCCTTCGCCCGCGGCCTGCTCGGCCCCTCACCCGCCCCTCCACACGTTTTCCATCCCAGGGATGGAAAACGTGTTGGCGCTGGTGGATCGGAGGGGGAGGCGTGAGCGCCAACGGGCTGGAGCCGTTCCGCCGCCGCCTCGACGTGATCGACGACGAGGTCACCCGCCTGCTCGGCGAGCGCTTCGAGATCTGCCGCGAAGTCGCCCTCTACAAGAGCGCGCACGGGATCCCGATGATGCAGCCGGACCGGGTTGCGGAGGTGCGGGGCCGCTACCTCGCCCGCGGGGCCGAGGTCGACCTGCCCGCCGACTTCACCGGCGACCTCTTCGACCTGCTGATCGCGGCGACCTGCAAGGCCGAGGACGAGCTGATGGACGCCCGCGCCGCCGCCGCGCCGGAGCCGGGGGGAGAGGCGGCGTGAGCTCGCACGGGGTGAGGCCGACCTTCCGCAGCGCCGCGACCCGGCTGCCGCGCCGGGCCGACCTGCCGCCCGGCCCGCGGCTGCCGCGGGCGCTGCAGGCGGTCGGGTGGACGCAGCGGCCGCTGCCCTGGCTCGAGCGCTGCCAGCAGCGCTACGGCGACACCTTCACGCTGCGCATCCTGCACTGGGGCGACTGGGTCCTGCTCTGCGACCCCGACGACGTCAAAAAGGTCTTCACCGCCGGCGACGCGGTCGGGGTCGACGTCGCCAACCCGATGCTGGGGCCGGTGCTCGGCCCGCGCTCGGTGATGCTGCTGGAAGAACCCGAACACATGACCCGGCGCAAGCTGATGCTCCCCGCCTTCCACGGCAAGAGCATCGAAACCGACGGCGAGATGATGGCCGAGGTGGCGCGGCGGGAGATCTCGCGCTGGCCGGTCGGCGAGCCGTTCCCGCTCTGGCCGCGGATGCAGGAGATCACCCTGGAGGTGGTGATGCGGGCGGTCTTCGGCCCCGACGCCGAAGAGCGGCTGGGCCGGCTGCGCGACCTGCTGCGCAAGCTGACGGTGTGGATGAACGAGCCGCGCAACCTCACCCTGCTGGCGACCTTCGGGCCGGAATGGATCGTCCGCAGCAGCCAGTTCCGGCGGGCGATGGAACCGGTCGAGGACGCGGTGATGGAGGAGGTGCGCCGCCGCCGCGCCGAGGGCGAGGTGCGCCAGGACGTGGTCTCGATGCTGGTCGAGGCGCGCTACGAGGACGGCTCGCCGATGAGCGAGCAGGACCTGCGCGACGAACTTCTGACCCTGCTGACCGACGGCCCGACCTCGACCTCGCTCGCCTGGACCTTCGAGCGGCTGCTGCGCAACCCCGACAAACTCGAGCTGGCCCGCGAGGACGTGCGCTCCGGCGACGGCACCTACCTCGACGCGGTGATCAAGGAGACGCTGCGGCTCTGCCCACCGGTCCCGGTCGTCGTCCGCCACCTGCTGGAGCCGATGCGGCTGGGCGGCTACGACCTGCCCGCCGGCACCACCGTCGCCCCCTGCATCCACCTGATCCACCGCAGCGAGCGCTACTACCCGCAGGCCAAGCGCTTCCTGCCCGAGCGCTTCGTCGGCAAACAGCCCGGCACCTACACCTGGATCCCGTTCGGCGGCGGCACCCGTCGCTGCCTCGCCGCCAGCTACGCCGAACTGGAGATGAAGCGGGTGCTGCGCACGGTCTTCAGCGAGGTCGACCTGCGGCCGGTCGAGACCCGCTCGGAGCGGATGCGCAAAAGCGCGATCTCCTTCGCCCCCGACCGCCGCGGACTGGTGATCGCCGAGCCGTGGTAGCCCGGACCGACCTCCTGATAGTCGGGGCGGGGGCGAAGGCCGCGGGGATCGCGACCAAGGTCCACGTGCTGAACACGCTCGGCCTCGGCCCGATCAGCCTCAAGATCGTCGAGGGGACGACGCGGGCCGCCTCCTGGCTGGGGCGCAACGGGATGACCTCGGGCGAGGAGCCGCTCGCCGTCACCCCGATCAAGGACATCGGCTTCCCCTACCAGAGCTTCTACGAGTTCGGCGAGGCCGGCGAGGCGATCGACGCGGCGACGATGGGGTTCTCCTGGCAGCAGTACATGATCGGCAAGCGCCGCTACGCCCGCTGGATCGACGCCGGCTCTCCCTCGGTGCGCCACAAGGACTACGGCGAGTACCTGACCTGGGTCCTCTCGCGGGCGACCGAGGGGGTCGAGCACGTCGAGGGGCGCGTCACCGCGGTCTCGCTCGACGACGGGGAGGGCCACTGGGTGGTCGACGTCGAGGAAGCCGCGGGCGCCGGCCGCCACGCGGGCGGGGCCCTGGTCCTCACCGGCCCCGGCGTCCACCGCGCCTTCCCGCACGAGCCCGGCATCGAGGACCGGGTCTTCCACTGCGACAGCAAGCGCAGCGAGTTCGCCCGCCTGCCGGAGGAGGAGTGCAGCGTCGGGGTGGTCGGCGGCGGCGAGAGCGCACTCAGCTGCGTGATGTTCCTGCGCGGCTTCCGGCCGCTGGCGCGTTGCACGATCTACACGCCGATGCTGCCGATGAGCCGCGGCGAGAGCTTCCTCGAGAACCGGGTCTTCTCGCGGCCCGACGAGGTCGAATGGACTTCGCTCGACCTGCAGACGCGGCGCGACTTCGTCAAGCACTCCGACCGCGGCGTCTTCGACCCGCCCAGCCTCGCCGCGATCGCCTACGACGACCGCGCCCGCTTCGTCACCGGCCGCGTCACCGACGTCGGCGCGGGGGAGGGCGGCGCCGGCGTCCGCGTCGAGTACGAGTCGCCGGAGGGGATCTCCGGCGCCCAGCACGACTTCGTCGTCAACTGCACCGGCTTCGACCTGCTCGCCCAGCTGCGCGACCTCTTCCCGCCCGCCGTGCGGGAGCGGGTCGAGAGCCGGGCGGGAGCGCTCTGGGACCGGCCCGCGGGCACCGAGGTGCGGATCGGCCGCGCCCTCGAACTGGAGGGGTTGGAGCCACGGCTCCACATCCCCGGCCTCGGCGGCCTCAGCCAGGGCCCGGGCTTCGCCAACCTCGGCGCGCTCGGCCTGCTCTCCAACCGCGTGCTCCAGCCCCTTCTCCAGGAAAAGTCCTCTACGCAGGCATTTGGCGCCGAGGACGGTATGCAATATAAATCCTTATCGTTTGAGTAACCGCTAGGTATTCAAAGAACGAATTGGGGGCGTCGACGTGAAGGTGGAGAGAGTTCCAAGGACTTTTCTGGTCGTTTTCGGCCTGCTTGCCATTGTCCTGGTCGCGATGTTCTCGGGCTGCGGGGGCGGTGACGACGACTCCTCGTCGGCGTCGGGCTCCGGCGGACCGAAACTGGAAGGCGACGGGTTCCCCGGCGTCGACCCGGCCAACAGCCGCAAAGCGGAAGGGACGATCGACAGCACCAACGTCAGCGAACTGACCGAAGTCTGGTCGCGCCCGCTGACCGCGCAGAGCTCGTTCGGCGCCCACGCGTCCTCGCCGGTGATCGTCAACGGGGTGATCTACTCGCAGGACCTCGAATCGAACGTGGAAGCGATCGCGCTCGACTCCGGCGAAGTGCTGTGGACGAAAACCTACGGCGATCTCAGCCAGGGGCCGAACGGCGTCGTCGTCGCCTCCGGCCACGTTTTCGGCGCCACCTCCAAAGAGGCCTTCGCGCTCGACCAGAAAACCGGCAAAGAGGTGTGGTCGACGCCCCTGGTCACGAAGCCGAAAGGCGAAGGCATCGACATGGCCCCCGGCTACGACGACGGCCTCGTCTTCGTCTCGACCGTGCCGCTGACCGCGGAAGAACTGTACCCCGGCGGCGGGGTGGGGACCCTCTGGGCCCTCGACGCCAAAACCGGCCAGAAAAAATGGAGCTTCAAGACCGTCCCGTCGAGCCTCTGGGGCGACCCGAAAGTCAACTCCGGCGGCGGGCTCTGGCAGCCGCCGTCCTTCGACGGCAAGGGCAACATCTACTTCGGCACCGGCAACCCGGCGCCGTTCCCGGGCACCTCGGAAGAGCCCTGGGGGACGAGCCGCCCCGGCCCCAACCTGTACACGAACTCGATGGTCAAAATGGACGCGAAGACGGGGAAGATGGACTGGTACTACCAGCAGACCCCGCACGACATCTACGACTGGGACTTCCAGGACCCGCCGCTCCTGATCGACGCCGGCGGCAAAGAACTGGCGGTGGGGGCCGGCAAGTCCGGGATCGTCGTCGCCCTCGACGCCAAAACCGGGAAACCGGTGTGGAAGCGTCCGGTCGGCACCCACAACGGCCACGACGAAGACGGCCTGCTGGCGATGAAAGGCGAAATCTCGAAGATCAAACAGGGGACGCTGTACCCGGGGATCCTCGGCGGCGTGATCGCGCCGATGGCGACCGACGGCAAACTGATCTTCGTCCCGGTCGTCAACCAGCCCGGCTCGATCTCCGCCACCGAAGGCCTCGGCGAAGGCGGCGGGGAATCGACCGGCGAACTGGTCGCGATCGACGCCGGCAGCGGCGCGATCAGGTGGGAACAGAAATTCACCACGCCGGCCTACGGGGCGCCGACGGTGATCAACGACCTCGTCTTCGCCACCTCGTTCGAAGGCGTCGTCCACGCCTTCGAAACGGCGAACGGCAGCGAAGCCTGGAAAGCCCAGCTCCCGGCCGGGATCAACACCAGCGTCTCGATCTCCGGCGACACGGTGATCGCGCCGGCCGGCCTCGCCGCGGCCGAAGGCCAGAAACCGAAAATCGTCGCCTTCCGCCTCGGCGGCTGAGCAGCCACCACGGCCGCACGGTGGGTACCGTGCGGCCGTGGCCGCCAAGCGCAGCGCCGGGATCCTGCTCTACCGCCGAGCCGCGGCGGGGGTCGAGCTGCTGCTCGTGCACCCCGGCGGGCCCTACTGGGCGAAGCGCGACCTCGGCGCCTGGACGATCCCGAAGGGAGAATGCGAGCCGGGGGAGGAGCCGCGCGACTGCGCCCTGCGCGAGCTGGCCGAGGAGCTCGGCCCGGCCCCCGAGCTCGACAGGGAGTCGCTGATCGAGCTCGGCTCGATCCGCCAGAAAGCCGGCAAGGTGGTCGAAGCGTGGGCCGGGGAGGGGGAGTTCGAGCCGGCCGAGCTGAGCAGCAACAGCTTCGAGATGGAGTGGCCCCCGCGCAGCGGCGAACGGCGCTCCTTCCCCGAGGTGGACCGGGCCGGGTGGTTCGCCCCCGGGCCGGCGCGCGAGAAGATCCTGCCGGCCCAGGCGGAGCTGATCGACCGCTTGCTCGAGCGCCTGGGGTAGCCGCGCCGGCAGCGCCCGTATAGGCTCGCTCCCAGCATGGAAAACGGCTCCACTCCGCCGACTGCGGGCAGCGTCGACCCGACCCGGAACGGCCACCTGCCGCTCTCCGCCCGCCTGCTCGGGGTCGGCGTGCGCGGCGCCCGCAGCGTCGGCAAGGTGACCGGCATCGACGTCGCGGTGGAACGCGCGGCGGAGGAGGCGATCGTCGCCGCGGTCGAGAGCGAGGCGGTCGAGCGGGCGATGGCCCGCGTCCTCCAGGGCCCGGCGGTCGAGGAGGCGGTGCAGGGAGCGCTGGAGAGCGACGCGGTCAAGCAGGCCCTGCTGGAGGCGATGGACAGCGAGCTGGTCGACGAGGTCTGGCGGCGCCTGCTGGCCAGCGATCAGGCCCAGCAGCTGGTCGAGCGGATCGCCGAGGCGCCCGAGGTGCGGGCCGCGATCAGCGCCCAGGGGGTGGGCCTGCTCGAGGACATCGGGCGCACGATCGGCAAACTGGCCCGCCGCCTCGACGACCGCTTCGAGCGGATCGTGCGGCGCCTCGTCTTCCGCCGCCGCCGGGCGGTCGCCTGTGACCGCGCCGGCGCGGTCAGCCGCGGCCTGGCGATGCTGGTCGACGGGGTCTTCGTCAACCTCGCCTTCACCGCCCTGGCGGCGGTCGTCGCCCTGATCGAGTCGAGCTTCGGGAACGGCGGCAACGGGATGTCGGGCCTCGCGATCGCGGTCGGCTCGACCACCTGGCTCGCGCTTGGCGCCTTCTACCTCGCCGCCTTCTGGTCGCTGGCGGGGCAGACGCCGGGGATGCGGTTCCTCGGGATCAGGCTCGACGGTGGGCGCCTGCCGCTGCGGCGCTCGATCAAGCGGTTGTTCGGGCTCTGGCTCTCGGTGATCACCTTCGGGATCGGCTTCCTCGGGATCGTCTTCGGTGAGAGACGGCGCGGCTGGGCGGACCGCATCGCCGGCACCGAGGTGGTCTACGACGAGCGCCGGCCGGAGCCGGCCCCGTGGTCGCAGCCGCAGCCAGTGCTGACGGAGGCGAGCCCGGTCGGTTAGGGAGGGATTGACGAAACCCCCGCGCACGCCTGGCGGCGGCGGACGCTGCGCGGTGCGGCGTCCTCAGTCGGCTGAATAGCGCTGCTATTCAGCCTCCCTGCGTCCTTGCCCCGCTTGGTCCGGCGCTCGCCAGTCGCACACGCGAGTTTCGCCAATCCCTCCCAGGCGCCGCCGGCGGTGCTGCTCACAGCACCGCCGGCGTGCCGGTGTTTCTCAGATCAACCGATCTTGGTCGTCTGGAGAACCGGCGCGACCTGCTTGGTCGTGGAAATCGCCATGGGTTCACCCCCTTTCCCATCTCTTGCAGTGGCGCCAGGGCCGCCACTGCCGGCGAGGGCGACATTAGTAGAGCGCGTTCTACCAATAGATTTGAGCAAAGGAAAAATCCGGCAATTTGCCCTAGTTAACGTTTGTTCGTAATAAGGTTGAGCGGTCTTAGTCCTCTAATCACTCGGGAAAAGAGAGAGATATGCCAGGTTCATTTGGCCCAGCCGAGAGCTGCGCCGCCGATCATCTGCTCATCAAGGCGCTCAGCCACCCGGTGCGTGCGAACGCGCTGACGATCCTCAACCAGCGGGTCGCGAGCCCGAAAGAAATCGCCGGCGAGTTGCGCGAGGAAGTTGGAAAAGTCAGCTACCACGTGAAGGAGCTGCGCAATCTCGGCTGCGTCGAGCTGGTCGACACCGCGCAGCGGCGCGGGGCCACCGAGCACTACTACCGCGGCGTCGCCCAGGCCTACATGAGCGACTCCTTCTGGGCCACTCTCTCGACAGCTGTCCGCAACGGCATCTCGGTGACCGGGCTGAAGGTGCTGATCGAGGCGGCGCGCGAGTCGATCGAGGCGGGGATCTTCGACGCCCGCACCGACCGGCACCTCTCCTGCCTCAGCTTCGACCTCGACGAGGAGGGCTGGGAAGAGGCAAAAGGCCTGCTCAACGAGACGCTCGACCGCCTCGCCGAGATCGGGGCGCGCAGCGAGAGTCGCGACGCGGCGGACCGCTTTCGCGCGACCTTCGGCCTGCTCAGCTTCGAGTCCCCCTCCTAGGAGACGAGCTTCAGGACCTTGAACGCTTTGGTGCCGCGGGGCGTCTCGACCTCGACCGTGGCGCCGACCTGAGCGTCCATCAGGGCCTTGCCGATCGGCGACTCGGCTGAGAGGCGCCCCTGGGCGAGGTCCGCCTCGGTCGAGCCGACCAGGGTCCAGACGTTGGCCTTGCCGCTGGTCTCGTCGAGGACTTCGGCGCTGCGGCCGAAGGCGAAGGAGTCGCCCCCGTCCTCGACCTCGACGACGACGGCGTTGCGCAGCCGCTCCTGCAGGCGCTTGATCCTCGTCTCGAGGTGAGCCTGGTCCTCTTTCGCCGTGTGGTACTCGGCGTTCTCCTTGAGGTCGCCCTCCTCGCGAGCCACCTTGATCCGGGCGGCCATCTTCTGGCGCGCCGGGCCTTCCAGCTCCGCCAGCTCCGCCCGCAGCGCCTCGATCCCCTCCGCGGTGATCGGCTCGCCGCCCTGCTCCGGTCCGTTCATCGGACCAGCCTACCCACCTAGTCGCCCCCGTTCGCCCCTTCCAGTGCCGGGGCAAGCGACTTGACTTTGTTGCCGGCGGCGGCGAGCGGGGTGAGGCGGAAGAGGTCCGCGAAGGTGCGCTCCAGCGTGTAGGGGTCGTAGGCGACGCCGTCGGTGGCGCCCGGGGAGACGAAGCGGGAGAGGGCCAGGGCCCCGACCTTCGGCGGGTCGCCGATCGCCGCCGCCGCGGCCGGGTCGGCGAGCGCGCCCGGGTTGACCTGCCCGAAGGTGACGATCAGCAGCCCGTCCTTCTTGTAGGCGGGGGAGGAGAGGATCTTCGGCACCCAGGTGGCGAGGAAGGCGTCGGCCGCGGCGGCGCCGTCGGGGGCGCCGGCAGGGCACTGGCCGCTGATCCCGACGCTGCAGAGGTTGGGGGAGATGTAGTTGAAGTTGGAGGTCGTCTCGACTTTCCGCAGGTCGCCCTCGAGCTCGCTCAGCGGCACGTCGTTTTCGGTGCAGTCGCCGAGGTCGAGCAGCGAGTGGAAGTAGACGAAGGGGTTGAGCTTGGCCGCGTAGCCGCCGGTGGCGGGCACGTCCGGCGCGTTCGGTTCGGGTTGCACGCAGCTGTCGGGCTGCCCGGCCTCGTCGGCCATCCCCTCCATGTAGGCGTGCCAGCGCAGCCGGGCCCCGATCAGCTGGTCGGAGAAGGTCACCGTTTCGACCGGGTAGAGGCAGCCGGCGGCGCTGACGATCCCTCTCGAGTTCGCTTTCGCCCCGGCCGGGAACTCGGAGTAGACCGGGCAGTCTTCCCTGGTCTGGGCGTTGGGCGGCTGGCCGCTGATCGTCGCGATCGCGTTCGGCAGCGAGGTCTCGTCGAGCAGCGAGTAGTTGCTGAGCAGGATCCCCTGCGGGCGCAGCGTGGTCGCCAGGTAGGGCATCTGCGGGGCGGCGCCGAAGGCGGCCTCGTAGCCGGAGCTGGCCAGCGAGATCACGAAGACGTGCTGGATCGGCCCGGCTTCCACGGGCGGCTCGACGGGCTTGGCCGGTTCCTTCTCCGCTTCTTCTTCCGGGGGCGGTTCCGCGGCTTCGATCGGGGCGGGGGAGGCGAGCGGTTCGCTCACGACCGGCGCCGGCGAGGAGGGGCCGCTCGGTTCCGCCGCCGGTCCCGGGGAGAGCGACGGTTCGGGGGCCGCCGGCGCCGTGTTGGCCGCGAGGGTGCGACCGACCAGGCCGGCGAGGTCGCCGTTGTCGTGGGCGCTGGTCGCCGCCGCCGCGACGATCGTCGTCGTCGCGACCAGGGAGGAGGCGACCAGCAGGTTGAAGCGCTTCCCGCTCAGCGAGGACATCGCCTCGACGGCGCGCCGGTAGTGGGTGGCCGCGAAGGCCTTCACCTACCGGGCTCCGTGGGGACGAGGGCGTGACCGCACTGGGCGCAGAAGCGGACCGCGTGCCCGAAGGGGGCGCCGCAGCCGGGGCAGAGGCCGGCCGCGTCGGAGCGCTCCAGCTCGAGCATCCGCTCCACCGCCAGCAGCTCCGCGTCGACGCGCTGCAGTTCGGCGGCCTTGCGGGTCAGCACGTCTAGGCGCACGTGGTCGCGGATAGCCATCTCGTAGAAGGCGCCGCCGAGGTCGGCCTGCATCACCGTGAACTTCTCCAGCAGGCGGTCGCGCTGGGCGACGAGCTCGACCCGCTCCTCCGGTTTCGCGGCCTCTTTCCCGGCGGCCGGCTTCGGGGGAGCGGCTTTGGCGCTCGGCGCTTTTGCGCTCGGGCGGCGCAGCTGCCCGGCGCCGCGACGGGCGAGAGTGCTGAGCCGGCTCACGGTTCCACCCCCGGCGTGCTCGGGGCGGTCGGCGCCGCGCCGGGGTCGCCCCCGATCACGGTCACGTCGGGGAGGTTCTGCTGGGCTTTGATGTAGGTCTCTCCAGTCTGGGCGGGGTTTTCGGCGACGATCTGGGTGTCCGCTTCGGTCTTCTCCTCGCTCGCCTTGAAGCCGGTGACCTGGTGGACCGGGCCGTTGGCGGTGGTGGCGACGACCTTGCCGCCGTCTTTCGCGTCGGCTTTGCCCTCTTTCGCCGCTTTGCCGCCTTTGCTGCCGGCGGCCGCGGTCGTCGCCGGAGCGGCGCTGCTGGTCGCGGCGGCTTCCTGCGCGCGCAGCGCCGCGATCAGCGCCTCGTTGTCGCCTTCGCCGGAGCCGCTGCGCCCGACCACGACGCCGAACGCGACCGCGATCGGCAGCAGCGCGAAGAAGCCGACGGCGGCGGCGCGGCTGCCGGAGCCGGCTTTGGCCGGCGGCCCGACCAGCGGCCGCCGCGCCTTTTTGCTCATCGCCGCGAAGTAGCGCGAGGCCGGGTTGGCCCCGTTGCCGCGGCGGGCGGCGCAGTTGACGCAGTAGCGCTGCTGCGGGTCGAGCGGCGCCCCGCACTCCTCGCAGGGCTCGTAGGTCCCCTGCACGACCGAGATCGTCGCTTTCTCCTCACTCACCGCTCTCGCCTCCCTTCTCGTCGGACTTGTCCTTCTGCTTCTGCGCCTGGCGCTTCTCACGCGCCTCGAGGATCCGCGCGGCCTTGGCCTGGTGGGCGGCCGCCTTCTCCTGGGTCGTCTCGCAGCCGGAGGCGACTCCGGCGAAGAGCGAGGCGCCGACCACGAGGGCGGCGGCGCGCGCGGTGCGGGGGCTAGCCGAACGCACCGCTCACGTACTCCTGGGTCCGTTGCTCGCGCGGCGATCCGAACAGCTGCGTGGCGCTGTTGTACTCGACCAGGTCGCCGAGGTACATGAAGGCGACGTGGTCGGCGATCCGGTACGCCTGCTGCAGGTTGTGGGTGACGATCACGACCGCGACGTCGTCGCGCAGTTTCACGATCAGGTCCTCGATCACCTGGGTTGACTGCGGGTCGAGCGCCGAGCAGGGCTCGTCGAGCAGCAGCACCTCGGGCTCGGCCGCGAGGGCACGGGCGATGCAGAGCCGCTGCTGCTGGCCGCCGGAGAGCTTCAGCGCCGGGTGATCGAGGTCGTCCTTGACCTCCTCGAAGAGCCCGGCCCGGGAGAGGGCGCTGTGGACCGCGGGCTCGAGCGTCTTCTTGCGCTGGCGCCGCGAGCCCTGCTCGCGCAGCACGTAGGCGATGTTGTCGAAGACGCTCATCGGGAACGGGTTCGGCTGCTGGAAGACCATCGTCACCCGCCGCCGCAGCAGGGTCGGCTCGATCAGCTTGATGTCGACGTCGTCGAGCAGGATGCGGCCGGTCAGGGTCGCCGTGCTGGTCAGCTCGGTGAGCCGGTTGAGCGAGCGCAGCAGGGTCGTCTTGCCGCAGCCCGAGGGCCCGATCAGCGAGAGCACCTCGCCCTGGCGGACCGGCAGCGAGACGCCTTTGACCGCGAGGCGGTCGGAGTAGGCGACCGAGACGTCGTCGATCTCCATGCGGCGGATCGAGAACTGCGGCGCGCCGATCGAGCGGCGGGCGCCGGTGAAGCCGCCGGGCGTCTGGGCGGGGCCGCCGGCCGGCTGGGCCGGGGCCGCGACCTCGGTGGCCGCGCGGGGGTCATCCAGCTCCAGCCGCTTGATCGGGGGCGGGGGGGAAGTCAGGAACTCCACGTTCCAACCTTTCTGGCGCGGCGGTGGACGACGTCGACGGCCCCGTTCAGGGCCAGGACCATCAGCAGCAGGACGAAAGCCGCCGCATAGGCTTTCTCCGGCTGGTTGAGGTTCCCCGTGGGGGAGGCCTCGTAGACGAAGTTGGTCAGGGTCGTGCCGGCTCCGCGCAGGTAGTTGAGCGGGAACGGCGCCTCTTCGACCGGGGCGAAGTTCTGGGTCGCGCCGAGCAGCACGATGATGATCGCGGTGTCGCCGATGATCCGGCCGAGGCCGAGCATCGCGCCGGTCGCGACCTGGGGCCGGCTGCTCGGCAGGAGGATCCGCCGCACCGTCGCCGCCTTCGTCTTGCCGACCGCGTAGGAGGCCTCGCGCACGTGGCGGGGGATCGAGTTCAGCCCCTCCCTGGTGCTGGCGACGACCAGGGGCAGCGCGACCAGCGAGAGCATCGCCGCGGCGGCGAAGAAGGAGCGGCCGAAGACGACCCCTTCGGAGCTGCGGCTGAGGAAGCCGAGCGCGGTGCTGGAGAAGATCACCGTGCCGAAGAGGGCGAGCACGATCGAGGGGATTCCGGCGATCGCCTCGATCGTCGACTCGGTGATGCGGGCGAGCGCCGCCGGCCGGCCGTACTCGACCAGCCAGATCGCCGTGGCGACGCCGGTCGGCAGCGCGATCGAGATCGCCATCACGGCGACGATCAGGGTCCCGAACAGGGCGTCGGAGAAGCCGCCGCTTTCGGCCTGGCTGAAGCCGGCCGAGGCGGGCGTGGTCAGCATCGAGAGGTCGAGGTATGAGATCCCCTTGATGAAGAGGAAGACGACGATCGCGACCGCGACCGCGCAGAACAGCAGCCCGAGCGCCCAGCAGATCGCCAGGCCGACGCGGTCGCTGAGCGCCCAGGTGGCGCTGCCCTCGACCGCGTCCTTGGCGCCGCTTGGGCGCACCGGGTTGTGCCGCGGGTTCGGCGGGGTCGGCGGGACCGTGACCGGGGTCGGCGGCTGCGTCGAGGGCTCCATCACGCCGTCCCGTATTTGCGCATCGAGCGACGCGCGACGTAGCCCGCGAGGGAGAAGAAGGCGGCCGAGAAGAGCAGCACGGCGGCGATCGCGAACAGGGTCGCGTTGGCCGGCGGCGAGCTCAGCTGGTCGATGTTCTTGACGATCGTCGGGGCCAGCGGCCGCGAGGGCTCGTAGATGAAGATCAGGCCGTCGGCCGGGTTCGGGGCGAAGCCGACCGAGCCCGAGATCATCGCCAGCATCACCGCCTCGCCGATCGCCCGCGCCGAGGCGAGGACGGTGCCGGCGACGATCGCCGGGCGGGCGGTGCGGACGCCGATCTTCCAGGTGGTGCGCCAGCGGTTGACGCCGAGCGCGAGCGAGCCCTCGAGCCAGCCCGGTTTCACCGAGCGCAGGCCGTCGGTGAAGATCGAGACCATCAGCGGCGCGATCATCAGCGCCAGCACGATCACCGCGGCCAGCAGGCTGTACCCGGTGAGGGAGATGACGCCGGCGACCGAGGCCTTCTGCTCCTCGCTGATCAGGTGGTTGCCGATGAACGGCACCAGCACCAGCACGCCGAGCAGGCCATAGATGACCGAGGGGACGCTGGCGAGGAAGCGGACGACCGGCTGCAGGACGTTGCTCATCCATTCCGGCGCGAACTCGACGATGAAGACGGCGACGAAGAGGGCGGAGAAGAGGGAGACCAGAATGGCGCCGCCGGTGATCAGGACCGTGCTCCAGATCAGCGGCCAGGCGTGGAAGGTGTAGATGAACTCCGCCCCGTTCTGGCCGGAGAGGAAGATCGCGTTGAGCTGCTCGTCGACGGCGCCGCCGGGGCCGAACCAGGCGAGGCCGTTGTGGGAGAACGACGGCCAGGCGCGGACGAAGACGGTGACGATCAGGGCCAGCAGCAGCCCGACGACGGCGCAGACCAGCGCGCCGAGCATCCGCTCGACGCGCTGGTCCGACCATTTCGGGCCGTACTCCGGTGGGAACTCCTCGTTCAACTACTTGCCCTTTTTCGGCTTCTTGTTGAACGCGGGGACGCCGCCGGCTTTGCTGATGACCTCACCGGCCAGCGGGCTCAGCCGCATCCAGTCGATGAACTTGAGCAGCGCCGGAGGGCTCTGGCTGCCGTCGCCCGGGAGGACGATGAACAGGTAGCGCGAGAGCGGGTACTTGAGCGGCTCGACGCTGATCTTGCTGGGCGTGCAGGGGATGCCGTTGACCTTCAGCGGCTTCACGCCTTTCTGCCAGGCGAGACCGGCGTAACCGATCGCGTTCGGATCCTGTTTGACCGCGTTTTGGACGAGACCGTCGGCGGTCAACGCGTTCACGTTGGAGGCCGGCGGCTCGTTGTTGAGGACGGCCTGGAGGAAGAAGTTGTAGGTCCCTCCATTGGTGTCGCGGCCGACCGGTGAGATCGTCGTGTCCAGTCCCGGACCGAGCTGGCTCCAGTTGGTCAGGATCCCCCGGTAGATGTCGTGGGCCTGCTGGATCGTGATGTTGTTGAGCGGGTTGCGTTTGTTGACGTCCAGGCAGAGCCCGTCCATGAACATCTTGATGTAGGTCGTCCCCGCGTCGCTGGGGAGGGGGGTGCGGGCGTTGCCGGCGAACTGGCTCGTCCCGTTCTGCACGTCTTTGACGCCGGCGTTACCGCCGTTTGCGGTGTAGACGAACTTGACGCTGGGCTTGACCTTTTTCGTGTAGGTGGCGAAGAGGGCCTGCAGCACGGGTTGTGCTGCGACGGACCCCGACCCGATCAGGGTTATGGCGTTCGCCGACGCCGGCGCGGCCAGCCCTGCTACGGCGATTACCGCGATGGCGAGGCTCTTGATTCTCATCTGGACGTCCTTTCCTGCCGGGTTAAATCGAGTTTGTTGACCAACTAGATGCGGTTACGCTATCAGTTTCTGTAGCTTATTGACCCACTTAGTAAAGAAAGGCCGCCCGGCAGGAGCATCGTTGGACCTCCGGCAGGCCCTGGAAATGGAGGTTCAGTTGTTGAAAAGAAGGATTTCCAACCCCCGTGCGATCACCGTGGTCGCGCTCGCCGCGATCGTCGCGGCGGCGGTCGCGGTGACCCCGACGGTGGCGAAGAAGACCCAGTCGTTCCTGACGACGAAGCGGGCCGAGGCGACCTACGTGAGCAACAAGAAGGCCTCGACGCTCTATCTGAAGAAGAAGGCGGCCACGAACCTGTTCGTCGCCAAGGCGTCGGCACCGAAGGCCCCGGCCGTCGGCATCGCCGCCGGGACCGCGCCGTTCAGCGCCTCGGCGACCACGGCCGGGTACGTCCCCAGCGCCTTCACCTCGTTCGCGACCAAGGCGGAAGCGAGCTCGGCGGTGATCACCTTCTCGGGCAACGTCAGCTGCACCGCGGCGAAACCGACCGCGGCCCTGGCCTGCCCGATCCAGATCCTCGTCGACGGCCAGTCGCAGGGCAAAGTCAACATCGCCCCGGCCGTGGCCGGCTCGCCGGCCCCGGCCCTGCTGGCGGCGTCGGTGACGACGACCACGGTGCTCGGCAAAGGCGGCCACACGGTCGCCGTCCAGTACGCCGGCGCCAAAGACGTGACCTTCAACCTCAAAGGTTGGAACCTCGCCGTCGCGGCCTATCCCCAGCCCGACGAAGAGCTGGTGACCGCGGAGACCGGCGGCAAGAAAGGCAGCTGAGGCCCGGTGTCCCGGACCGCGCCCCCGGGGAAGTGGGGCGCGGTCCGGTCCGGGAGGGAGAGCCCCGTCCGCCTCAGCGGTTGGGGCGGGGGAGGGCGTCGCCGAGGATGAGGCGAGCCCGGTAGAAGAGCGCCTCGTCGGCGGCCGACTGGACCGAGTCACGGTTGGCAACGCGGCTGGTGCGGTTCTGGCCGGTCCCGGCCGGGCTCTCGTCCCGGACCAGGCCCGCGATCCGACCTCGAGAGATGAAGGTCGTGTTCTGGACTCGCTTGCTCATTCTCCGCTCCTTTCCGTATTTTGTTGAGTATCTAACTCAAGAATAGCAGGAAAGAATAGGGCGTTCGTCCTTTCGGCGAAATAGCGCCGGAAAGGACGAACGCGTGGGAGGGCGGGGGTGCTCGACCGCCTTAAAGTGGGTGGCGAGATGGGGCGGGGCGCCACCCGGCAAAAGCGCGCCCCGCCCTGTCGCCCTTCAAACGGCTGCAGAGACCTCTGCGTCGCCCTCGTCCGTGGGTGCCTGGGGAGTCGAGGCCCCAGGTGAGTTGGACGGGGACGAACCGTTGAAGCTCTTGGCCTGGACCGGGCGCAGGTAGGCGATCTGGCCTTCCCGCAGCTCCAGGCGCTGAAGTTCGGAACGGGTGAGCTGAGCCCAGACCTCGGTGCCGTCGCCGAGCACCAGCTCGACCCGGATCTCGAAGCCGAGCGCGACGATGCGCTGCACCATCGCCTCCTCAGTCCGGTCGTCGGGCTCCAGCACGACCTCCATGTCGTGCGGCCGCACGAAGGTCTCGCCGAGCCGGTTGACCTCGCCCACGAAGCTCATCACGAACTCGTTGGCGGGGTGCTCGTACAGTTCGTCGGCGGTCCCGGACTGCTCGACCCGGCCCTGGTTCATCACGACCAGCTGCTCGGCGACGTCCATCGCCTCCTCCTGGTCGTGGGTGACGAAGATCGTCGTCACGTGCATCTCGTCGTGGAGCCGCCGCAGCCAAGTGCGCAGGTCCTTGCGGACCTTGGCGTCGAGGGCCCCGAACGGCTCGTCGAGCAGCAGCACCTGCGGTTCGACCGCCAGCGCCCGGGCCAGCGCCATGCGCTGCCGCTGGCCGCCGGAGAGCTGATCGGGATAGCGCTCGGCCAGCCCGTCGAGCTGGACCAGGCGCAGCAGCTCGTGCACGCGGTCGCTGGTTTTCGCCTTGTCCCACTTGCGGATCTTCAGCCCGAAGGCGACGTTCCCGAACACCGTCATGTGCTTGAAGGCGGCGTAGTGCTGGAACACGAACCCGACCTCGCGCTTCTGCGCCGGGGTCTCGGTCGCGTCGGTGCCGTTGATCACGACCTGGCCGGCGTCGAGCTCCTCGAGCCCGGCGATTGCTCGCAGCAGCGTCGACTTGCCGCTGCCGCTTGGCCCCAGCAACGCCGTCAACGAGCCGTCCGGCACGTCGATCGAGACGTCGTCGAGAGCCTGAAAGTCACCGAAGCGCTTGAACGCTCCCTCGACTGCGATTCCCATCAGGACTCCTCCTTCTTATTGGAAGTGGTCAGTGCCAGCTCGGCGGCGGGCAGGGTGCCGCCGCTGGCTTTCGCCTTGCGGCCGCCGACGCTCATCAGCAGCAGCGTGGTCAGGGCGAGCAGGGCGAGGACGATCGCGCCCGCGTAGGCGGCTTCCTCGTTGAACTGCTCGAAAGCCTTGGCGACGAACAGCGGCATCGTCTCGGTCTCACCCGAGATCGAGCCGGAGACGATCGTCACCGCGCCGAACTCGCCCAGGACGCGGGCGGTGGTGAGGACGACGCCGTAGGCGACGCCCCAGCGGATCGCCGGCAGGGTGACCCGCCAGAAGGTCTGCCACCCGTTGGCCCCGAGCGTCGAGGCCGCCTGCTCCTGCTCGGTCCCGATCTCCTGCAGCACCGGGACCGTCTCGCGGACCACGAAGGGCAGCGAGACGAAGATGCTGGCGAGGACCATCGCCGGCCAGGAGAAGAGGATCTGAATGCCCGCTTCCTCGAGGGCTGGGCCAAACCAGCCCTCGTTGCCGTAGAGCAGGAAGAGGGAGAGGCCGATCACGATCGGGGAGATCGCGAAGGGCAGGTTGAGGATGGTGTCCACGATCCGGTTCCCCCACCAGCGGTGGCGGACCAGCAGCAGTGCACAGCCGACCCCGAAGAGGGTGTTCAGCGGCACCGCGACCGCGACCATCAGCAGCGTCAGCTGGATCGCGTGAATCGCGTCGGGCGTGGTCATCGCTTCGAACGGTGCGGCGAACCCGTGCTCGAACGTCTTGTAGAAGATCATCCCGACGGGGGCCAGGAGCAGCAGGCCGAGGTAGCCGAAGGCGAGGCCGCGCAGGCCCCACTTGGCGGGCTTGGAGGCGCTCATGGGGTACCTCCGCCGCCACTGCCGACGCCGCCGAAGCGGTTCCATACCCGGAAGAAGATGCGGCTGATCAGGCCCTTCTTCTCACCGTGAGCGCCCGAGCGCGCGAAGAGGCTGACGAACACCAACATCAGCACCGAGAGGGTCAGCAGCACCACCGACACCGCTGAGGCGCCGGGGATGTTGTCGGACTCGATCTGGTTGCGGATGAAGACCGAGGAGACCTCGGTCTCGAAGGGGATGTTGCCCGTGATCAGGATCAGCGAGCCGTACTCGCCGAGCGCCCGCGCGAAGGCGAGCATGATCCCGGCGACGATGCCGGGGAGCAGGTTGGGGAAGACGATCCGGCGGAACGTGGTGAAGCCGCTGGCGCCGAGCGAGGTCGATGCTTCCTCCATCTCCCGGTCCATCTCCATCAGCAGCGGCTGTACCGAGCGGACGACGAAGGGCAGGGTGACGAAGCAGAGCGCCATCACGACCGCGATCCTCGTGCCCGCGACGTCGAGCCCGATCGGGCTGTTCGGGCCGTAGAGGGTGAGCAGGGTGAGCCCGGCGACGATCGTCGGCAGGGCGAAGGGGAGGTCGATCAGCGCGTTGACCGCGGCCTTGCCGCGGAAGTCGTCGCGGACCAGGACCCAGGCGATGACCGTGCCGAAGAAGGCATTGATCGCGACGACTATGAGCGAGCAGATGACGGTCAGTTTCAGCGCCGCCAGCGCCTGCTCTCCGGTGATTGCGTTCCAGAAGGAGTCGATCCCGTTGGAGAGCGAGTTGTCGACCACCGCCGCCAGCGGCAGCATCACCATCAGCGAGAGGTAGAGGACGATCATGCCGCGGCCAAGGCCGACGCCGAGCCCGGGCAGGCGGATGCCTGCCCGGGGTGCTGCTGGAACTGGGGATGCGCTTGCCGGGTGAGCGCTCATCAGCCGCTCGTCGAGACTCCGAGTTCCTTCTCGATCTCGGCCACGGAGCCGGTTTCGTCATCGAAGAACTCGTCGTTGACTTTTTCCCACCCGCCGAACTCGGCGATCGTGAACAGGTCCTCGGGGGTCGGGAACTGTTTCGGGTCGACCAGCGACTTGTCAACCGGGCGGTACCCGTTCTCGGCCCACAGTTCCTGGCCGGCGTCCGACCAGATGTAGTCGAGGAACTTCTGGGCCGCCACAGGCGCGTCTTTGGTGACCGCGATCGGGGTCTCGATCAGGATCGTCGAGGGCGGGATCACGTAGTCGACGTCTTCGCCCTCCTCCTGGGCCTTGATCGCCTCGTTCTCGTAGCCGAGCAGGACGTCGCCCTGGCCCTGGGTGAAGGCGGCGAGCGCGTCGCGGGCGCTGCCCGGCTGCACGACCGTCTTCTCCAGCACCGTCTTCACCGCGGCCAGCGCCTCCTCGGGGGATTTGCCCTGGTGCAGCTGCGAGCCGTAGATCGCCATGATGTTCCAGCGGGCGGCCCCGGAGCTGAACGGGTTCGGGGTGATGATCTCGACGTCCTTGGTCAGCAGGTCGTCGAGCGACTCGAGGCCCTCGGGGTTGCCTTTGCGGACGGTCATGACGACGACCGAGTCCTGGGCGATCCCTTTGAACTTGTTCTTGTCCCAGTCGGGGGCGACCTGGCCGGATTCGACCAGCCGGATCATGTCGCCGCCCTGGGCGAAGTGAACAACCGATGCGGGCTGGCCGGCCTCGACGGCACGGCTCTGGTCGCCGGACGCGCCGAAGGAGTTGCTGAAGCTGACGCCCTCGCCGTCGGGGGTCGCCTCGAAGCCAGGCTCGAGGGCTTCCTCGTAGACGGCCTCCGGGGTGGAGTAGCCGACGACGTCGATCTTGCCGCCGTCCCCTGAGGAGCCGGTGGCATCGTCGTCGCTACCGCCGCATCCAGCGGCAAAGACAGCGAGTAGCAGCACGAGAAGAGCGGCGGGGAGGCCGACCTTCACGCTGCGCCGCCGGGTATCGCGAGCGTTCCGCATCTATGTTCCTTCCTTTTTCGACTGACTTACTTTGTTGAGCAGCTTAGTGCTCAATAGGGCGGGCAGAGTAGCACAAAGTCGATCGGGAAAGTAAGGAATGCCGATCCGGATTGCGGGATTAGGCTTGGGACGGCAAGCAAAAGGGAGCGATTGGGACGTTTTGTTCTCGCTATGCGAGAGGAAATCGCCCCGGAGGGGAGTGGAGATGGCTGTCGACGCGGTGCGCACGCCGGAGGAGCGGTTGGAGGGACTGCCGGACTACCCGTTCGAGTCGGTCTACCGGGAGGTCGACGGGCTGCGGCTGGCCCATCTCGACGAGGGGGACGGCAAGCCGGTCGTCTTCTTCCACGGCGAGCCGACCTGGTCGTACCTCTGGCGCAAGGTGCTGCCGCCGGTCCGCGACGCCGGCTTCCGCTGCATCGCCCCCGACTACGCCGGCTTCGGCCGCTCCGACAAGCCCACCGACGTCGGCTGGTACACCTACGACCGCCACGTCGACCTGATGGCGGCGCTGATCGAGGAGCTCGACCTGCGCGACGCGACCGCGGTCGTCCACGACTGGGGCGGGCCGATCGGGCTGCGGCTCGCCGCCGAGCACCCGGACCGCTTCTCGCGCCTGGTGATCATGGAGACCGGACCCTTCACCGGCCACCAGCGGATGAGCGAGGCCTGGCTCGCCTTCCGCGAGTTCGTGCGCGAAAGCGACGAGGTGCCGATCGGGATGCTGGTCCGCGGTGGCTGCAAGCATGACCCGGGCGACGAGGTGATCGCCGCCTACGAGGCCCCTTATATAGACGGGCCCTCGAAGGCCGGCGCCCGCGCCTTCCCGCTGATCCTTCCGACCGAGCCCGACGCGCCCGGAGCCGCCGAGGGAAAACGGGTCGCCGACACCCTGCGCGACGACGACCGGCCGGCGCTGGTGCTCTGGGCCGACTCCGACCCGGTGCTGCCCTTCTCGGTCGGCGAGCGGGTCTCCAGCCAGCTCAACTTCCCGCCGCCGCGGCCGATCGAGGACGCCTCGCATTTTCTGCAGGAGGACAAGGGGCCCGAGATCGGGGCGATCGTCGCCGAGTGGCTGCGCAGTTGAGCAGGGCCCGGGGGTAGGGGTCGGCGGAGCAACAGCGGGGAGGCTCCGGCGACCCCTACCCCCGGGCCCTGGCCGAGCCGATCAGGTCGACCATCTCCCCGTGGGAGCGGTCCAGGAGTAGGCGGACTCGGCGCGGTGGGTCGTTGTCCTCGAGCCAGGTGACGGTCCCCGGCCAGTAGGCGTTGGGTGGGACGCCGGGGCGGTGGAAGGCTGAGGCGAAGACCCAGCTGCCGGTGTTGTGCAGGGTGCCGCCGCCCGGCAGCGACCAGGCGGCTTCGTCCTCGTCGGGGCCGGCGCGGTGGGTGTGGCCGGTGATCACGTGCGCGCCGTCGACCTGCAGGCGGGCCGACATCTCCTTCGCCGCCTCGACGCCGGCGGCGAAGATCGCCTCTGCCGAGATGTCGGGGTCGAACTCCGCCCGCAGCAGCCGGTTCGCGGCCCAGACCCCGGCGGGGAAGGCGGCGCGGGCGCTCGCCGAGCGCAGGCGCTTGCCCAGGCCGGCGTTCTTGCGCCGTCCCGCCAGCACCCGCCAGGCGGCTTCGCCGGGCGGGCGGCGCGGGTCGGGGATGCTCGCCCGCGCCTGCGCGACCCCGAAGCTGAAGCCGTAGATCGGACGCAGGACACGCTCGTAGTTGCCGGGAGCGGCGGGGCGGGGGAGGGGACCGCGGACCCGGATCAGGGCCGCCACCGCCAGGCACTCCGGGCGCGGCAGGGTGAGATGGGCGTCCATGTAATGGCCGTGGGTGGCGTAGACGTCGTCCCGCAGCCAGATACCGGGGTAGGCGATGCGCAGCCGCGCCGGCGCCAGCCACTCCGCGATCGCGGCGCCGGCGCCGGTCAGCCCGGGGTCGTCGTGGTGCTCGAGGCCGAGCTCGGTGGCGCCGGCGAGCGAGAGCCGGTCGAGCAGCGGCTCGGCGAGGCGGTGGTCGTGGTTGCCGGGGACGATCGTCACCTCGCGCTCGCCCAGCGCCGCGCCGAGCTCTTCGAAGAAGGGGCGGGCCGAGTCCAGCGCCGCGCCGAGCGCGAGGTCGCGCAGCTCGACCGCGTCGCCGAGCAGCACGACCCGGTCGGCGCCGCCGATCTCCTCCAGCAGGATGCGCCGGACATCCGGCTCCCGCAGCACGTCCTCGCCACTGGCCACGCCGAGGTGCAGGTCGGAGACGATCGCCGTCCGCATCCCCGAGTTCTACTCGACTGGCGCCTTTGTGTCGCTATGCGGAACAAAAGCGACAGGCGGGGACTGGCCACGTGGCCAGTAAGCTTCCCGGATGCACTCCTTCGGCGACGAACTTCTGGCGCCCGCCAACGGCATCGAGCTCTGCTACCAGGAGATGGGCGACCCCGACGGCGAGCCGCTGCTGCTGGTGATGGGCCTGGCGACCCAGATGATCGCCTGGGACGAGACCTTCTGCGGGATGCTCGCCGAGCGCGGCTTCCGCGTCGTCCGCTTCGACAACCGCGACATCGGCCGCTCGACCAAGCTGAAGGAGGCGGGGGTGCCGCGCCGCGGCGACATGCTGATCGGCCGGGGCGGCAGCGCCGCCTACCTGCTGCGCGACATGGCCGCCGACACGGTCGGGCTGATGGACCACCTCGAGATCGACGACGCCCACGTGGTCGGCGCCTCGATGGGCGGGATGATCGCCCAGACGACCGCGATCGAGCACCCGCAGCGGGTGCGCTCGCTGGTCTCGATCATGTCGACCACGGGCAGCCGCCGGGTCGGTCGCCCCAGCTACCGGACCTTCGGCATCCTCTTCGGCAAGGCGCCCCGCGGGCGCGAGGCGACGATCGAGCGCGCCGTCAGGACCTTCAAGGCGATCGGCTCACCCGGCTACCCGTTCGAGGAGGAGCGGGTGCGCCAGATCTCCGGCCGTTCCTACGACCGCGGCCACCACAGCGCCGGGGTGCTGCGCCAGCTGCACGCGATCACCGGCTCGGGCGACCGCACGCCGGCCCTGCACCGGCTCGACGTCCCGGCCCTCGTCATCCACGGCAAGAACGACGTCCTCGTCAACCCCTCCGGGGGCCGGGCCACCGCCCAGGCGATCCCCGGCGCCCGCCTGAAGATGGTCGACGGGATGGGTCACGACCTGCCGCGCCAGCTCTGGCCGGACTTCGTCGAGGCGATCGCCGACAATGCCGCGCGGGCGCGCACGGCGGTGGCGCAACCCGCCTGACGGCGGTAGCCTTCGCTCCTCGCAGTTCGATTACTAGGGAGGATTGGCATGAATGTGCGGGGCATTCGACGTCTGCTCGCGGCCGTGCTGGCGAGCGCTGTGTGCGTGGCGCTGGCAGTGCCGGCGGGGGCGGGGGCGGGGGCGGCGACGGTCGTCAACGGGGACTTCGAGTCCGGCAGCCTCAAAGGCTGGAGCGTCCACCGGGCGACCACCGCCGGCAACTGGTTCGCCTACAAGAACGCCAGCGAGCCGATCGCCAACAAACGCGGCAAACAGCCGATCCAGCCGCCGCCGCAGGGCAACTACGCGGCGATCGCCGATCAGCTCAACCCCGACACCCTGATCCTCAGCCAGGACGTCGCGCTCGAGGCCGGGGCGACCCATTTCCTCAGCCTGCTCGCCTACTACTCGTCCTACGCGCCCCTGGCGAGCCCGGACACGCTCTCGGTCGACGCAGCCGAGCTCGGCGGCCAGGCCAACCAGCAGTTCCGGATCGACGTGATGCGGCCGCAGGCCCAGATCGAATCTGTCAACCCGGCCGACGTGCTGGCGACGGTCTTCCGCACCCAGGCCGGAGGCCCGGAGATCAAGACGCCGGCCCAGCTGACGGCCGACCTCAGCGCCTTCGCCGGGCAGACGGTGCGGCTGCGGATCGCGGTCGCGGCCGGCAAGGAGGTCCTCGCCGCCGGCGTCGACTCGGTCGCGATCACCGCCAAGCCGCCGGGGCCGGGCGGCCCGGACGGCAAGCCGAAACGGTTCCGCCTCGGCAAGGCGAAGGCGAACCCGAAGAACGGGACGGTGACGCTGTCGGTCGAGGTGCCGGGCGCCGGGAAGCTGACGGCGGCGAGCGCGGCCAAGGCCGCGAAAGCGCCGAAGCCGGTCCGGCGCGCGCAGCTGAAAGCCCGGGCCGCGGGGACCGTGAAGCTGCGCTTGAAGCCGAGCGCCGCGGGGCTGGCGATCCTCCGCGAGGAGGGCAAGCTGCGGGCCCGGGTCGCGGTCAGCTTCAAGGGGGGATCCCTGAAGAAGACCGCGACCAAAGCGGTCGTCTTCAGGCTCGCGCCCCGGCGCTGAGCCGGGAGAGATGCGGCTGAGAGGAGTCGAACCTCCACGGGCTCTCGCCCACACGGACCTGAACCGTGCGCGTCTACCAGTTCCGCCACAGCCGCGGGAGAAGCCAATCTACCGATTGCGCCGATCCCCCGACCCGAGGACGACGAGCCGACCCGTCCTCCCGCCTTCGCTAAAATGCCCGTCCCTCGCCGCTATCGTCTAGGGGACTAGGACGCCGGATTCTCAGTCCGGAAACCGGGGTTCGAATCCCCGTAGCGGTACTCCAACCTGAAGCCCAACTACCTCTAAACCCAAATGGCCGCCGCTAGGCGGCTTTTGTTTCCGGCTCGGCTCAGGTCAAAGATGTTGCGCTGGCTTGTCGAGTGGCGCGGGGTGATTTGCTAGCTATCGATAACAGCAGATCGCGCGAAGGATCAGGGCCGGTCCGTGAATAACGATGTCCTTTTCGGAGATATCAAGCCCCATGCCGCTGAGACCTTCTACGAGACCGGGTAGGGCCTCTTCCATGGTCGTGCGCTCAAGAGAGGTGGCAGGCCCTCCTCTCAATATCCGGATGACCTGATGGCTCTCTCCCTCGCTGAGGACCTGCTCTACCTGCGCAATGACAGTTACTTCGCCCAAAACGTCGTCAAGTGACAGCTCAAGATCCTTCTTTGGCACTGGCAGGAGAAGCCGAGGCAGCTGGTCCTCGGCCGTAAATGGCTGGATCAGCGTGGGGGCGTCAGGTCGGCCGGTCCCAGAGATCACTCCCCAGGGGTCAAGGATTGCCTTGAGTTCCTTTGCAGCCGCCTGCTGCCCCAGCTTTGGTGCAACCTCGATAAAGGATCGAAGCATCTCGTCCGCCACATGCACCGGATGGAGACGCAGGTCAGCACGGAACTCAAGCACCATCCCGGCGGCTATCTGCTCCGCGACCTCCATATCTAGGGGTCCGTCTACGACGCCAATGGATTCCCTGCTATGTAGCGCTTCAAGCAACTTGGCAGCGGTCGCATGTCGAGTTCGCGCCTTGCGAATCTCTTCCTCCACCTTACGGCCCTTAGAGCGCTTGCCCTTCGCCTTGACAGGGCCAGCCCCGACCTCGCCTCCAATTCCGCCGTCGCTCTCCTCCGCACTACGGGTGAGAATCTCATCGATCTGGCCGCCGTCAATTGCGCTTAGAGCAGAGACAACTCCATCCGAGTCCAGAGTCACAAACTGCTTGAAAGCACTTTGTTTTGGTGGGGAAAAGGGCAGACATAAAGTTTGACGTGGTGAGCGGATGGCTCGATCTGGAGACTGGCTCTGCTTGATCCCAAACAGGATTCCGACCTAGCCGTTCGGACAACTTGTCTCAAACTTGACCTATCAAAGAGGGGGAGGCTTCGGGACGCCAAGCTGCCGGCAAATCGCCCGAACCAATCCCGGTCCAATCTCCTTGTGACGGGGTAGGGCAGACACCTCATCACGCGGCCCACGCCACTTCGCGTGCTTTGAGCCGCCGATCTCGCGGCAGCCGTGAGCCTTCAAATGACGTTCGAGATTTCGACGCTTCACGCAGCGGCAGTAAACCGCAGATGCTCGCGGTCTGACTCGGGCGTCTCGCCCGCAAGCTCCTCGTCGGGCGTCAGCACCGTGCGCAGCGCGTCGAGGGCGTTCTCCCTCGCTTCCTCGCGAGTGCGTCCCTGGCTCATTGCGCCCGGGACCTCGAGGACGCGCGCGACGATCCAGCCGTCCTCGTCGGGGCTGTCGAAGGAGATCGTGAAGTCAACCGATGCGGCCATGCCGAAAACGGTAGCGCGTGCGGCGGCCCGAGTGGCAACTTTGTCCCCAAATTTGTCCCCGACTCCACCAATCTAGATGGAACTGGGGTTCGAATCCCCGTAGCGGTACTGCACGTTGCGGTGGTCGAACCGCAGGGGCAACGGATCTGCTTCTTCGTGTTCCGGACGCCTACCGCATCGAGAGCAGCGGCGGGTGCCTCGACCGGCGATACTGCACCCGTGGAGCTGCTTGCGGTTTCGACGGGGGTCGCCATCGCCTACGGAATTGGCCTCTGGTTCGTGCTGATAATCGGGCCGGCGACGGTCACCGTGCTGAAGGGTCAGTGGCCCCTGTTCGATCACGGCTGGAACACGCTCGGGATCGTTTGGTGGATCACGGGCTTCAGGCTGGCCCGACCCGAGTCCTGGTGGGCGCGCCATCTCTATGGCCCAGCCAAGCTTGCACGCGCAAAAGCTCGGTACCCAGAAACCTTGGACGAAGAAGAAGGAATCGACGGAGAACCCGACCCCCCGTGGGTCCGCGTCGCCACCGCGCTCTTCCTCGCCCTCTGTGCCGTCGCGGCGATTCTCGCGGTCGGAGGGCTCCTGGGTCTCTAACCCGTGACTGCGAGTGCAGGGCCGGCGAACTCGACCAGTTTGGCGAGCGGGTTGACCGGCGTGACGATGACCTTCGGACCGCCGACCCTCGGCCACGGCTAGAGCGTGCGGGGGACGTAGGTCTCCGTGATGCCGACGATGAGTAGGACGATGAGGCTGAGATAGACGGCGGCCACGGTGAGCTTGGTCCTCGTCGACACCGAGTGGAATTTGCGGCTCTCCTCGGAGTGCCGGTCCTTGAAGCGGTGATAGAGCTCGGGGCCGCCGAGCAGGAGGACGATCAGGAGCATGATCGGGCCGAGGAAGATGACGGAGACGACGACGGCTATGAGGATCCCGGCGATCCAGACGTTGGGGCCGAGGACGGCCATCGCCCTTCCACCGTCGAGCGGCAGCACCGGCAGCAGGTTGATCAGGTTGATGAAGAAGCCGACGTAGGCCAGGGCGCGCCAGAGGTCGCTGCCGGTCGCCAGCCAGACAGCGAGCGGGATCAGCGTCCCCAGGGTGCCGAGGATCGGGCCGGCCAGGCCGACACGGGCCTCCGCCGCCGCGTCCTCGCCCAGCGACTTGGCCGCGATCACCGCGCCGAGGAAGGGGATGAAGATCGGGGCGGAGGCCTCGACCCCCTCGCGGCGCAGCTGGATCACGTGCCCCATCTCGTGGACGAAGATCAGCAGGACGAAGCCGACGGCGAAGGGCCAGCCGAAGGCCAGGGCGTAGGCGGCGATCGAGATGAACATCGTCCCGAGCGTGGTCACGGCCTTGATCTTGGCCAGCGCCAGGAGCAGGCCCTTGCCTTTGCTGGCGAGGATGACGAGCGGGATCAGGAGGCCGCCGAGCTTCTTGAGGCGCGACCGGTTGCGCTCCCGGTCCAGCTCCTCGGCCGTCGGCGGCTCTGGGGCGACGGTCGGCTCCGGCGCCAGGCCGGCGTTCGCTCCTTCTGCTTCGGCCCGTTGCTTACTCCACTCCATGTCCGGACAATAGGCAGGGTTCGAATCCCGTAGCGGTATGGCGCTGGTTTCCCTGATCGTTCCGCGGGGAACCCGGACAGGGTGACCCTGGTCGGCGAGAGGTTGGTCGGAACTGAGATGGCGCTGCCATCCGCAGGCCCGATCGGCGACCTGGTCGCGGCGATGCTCTCCCGCCCCCGAAGTGACCTGATCCTTTCGGCCGAGCCGGCCGAGGAGGCGGCGTCTCTCGTCGACGCCGTCGCGGAACCGCTCGCGGATGACGACCTCCAGCTCGCGCTCTACCTCTGCTTCGAGCTGCACTATCGCTCCTTCGCCGGTCTCGATCCCGACTGGGAGTGGGACCCGTCCCTGCTGGCGGTGCGGGCGGTCCTCGAGCGGAGCTTCTTCGATGCGCTGGAGGCCGAGATCGGGCCGCGGGGCCCGGTCGAGCCGGGGCAGGTCGGTGAGGCCCTCTTCAGCCTCGAGTCCGAAGACGACGGCGTCTCGCTCTCACGGCACCTCGAGGTCGCGGCCGGGATCGAGGAGTTCCGCGAGTTCGTCGTCCACCGCTCCTTCTACCAGCTGAAGGAGTCCGACCCGCACAGCTGGGCGATCCCGCGGCTGGACGGGCCCGCGAAGACGGCGCTGCTCGAGGTCCAGGCCGACGAGTACGGCGGCGGCCGGCCGGAGCGGATGCACTCACGGCTGTTCGCCAAGACGATGCGGGCGCTCGGGCTCGACGATCGCGAGAACGCCTACCTCGCGCATGCCCCCGGCGAGACGCTGGCCACCGTCAACCTGATGTCGGCGAGCGGTCTGCGCCGCAGCCGGCGCGGCGTCATCGTCGGCCACCTGGCGATGTTCGAGATGACCTCGGCCCTGCCCAACCGGCGCTACGGGAACGCCCTGAGGCGGCTCGGCTTCGACGCCGAGGCGACCGACTTCTACGACGAGCACGTCGAGGCCGACGCGGTGCACGAGAACATCGCCGCCTACGACCTCGCCGGCGGGCTCGCGCGCCAGGAGCCGGAGCTGGCCACGGACATCCTCTTCGGCGCCGAAGCGCTGCTCCTGCTCGAAGACCGGCTGGGCAGGCGCCTGCTGGAGTCCTGGCAGGAAGGCGGGACCTCGCTGCGTTCCCCTCTGGACGGTCCAGAGTCCTGACGGCGATGGGTGGGGGCCAGCCAGGCGTCTCCTATGTCCTGCCTTTGCGCTGGGCGGAGCCCGGTCCGAGCGACGAGCTGTGCGACTACCTGCGCTCGATCCGCACCGGAGTCGACGAGATCCTCGTCGTCGACGGCTCTCCTGCCCCTCTGTTCGCCCAGCACGGGGAAGCGCTGCGCGGGCTCGCCCGTCACCTGCCTCCCGACCCCGGGCTGAGCTTCCGGATGGGCAAGGTGAACGGGGTCCTCACCGGGGCGCGCGCGTGCTCGGGGGAGCTGATCGTCCTCGCCGACGACGACGTCCGGTACGACCCCTCGACCCTGCGCCGGGCCGTGCAGCTGCTGGCGGACGCAGACCTGGTTCGGCCTCAGAACTTCTTCGACGAGCTGCCCTGGCACGCCCGCTGGGACACCGCGCGCTCGCTGCTGAACCGGGTCTTCACCGGCGACCCGGCCTTCCCCGTCGGCGACTTTCCGGGGACCCTCGCGGTGCGGCGCTCCGTCCTCCTGGCGACGGGCGGCTATGACGGCGATGCCCTCTTCGAGAACCTGGAGCTGATGCGGACGGTCCGCGCCGCCGGGGGGCGAGTGGTCACGCCGCTCGACCTCTACGTCGCGAGGAGACCGCCGAGCACGGACCACTTCTTCTCCCAGCGGGTCCGGCAGGCCTACGACGATTTCGCGATCCCCGCACGCATGGCGGCCTTTCTCGCGCTGGGCCCCCTTGCCGTCCAGGCGGGGCGCCGGGATGGCGGCGCCCGTCGCCTGGCCTTCGGGGCGATCTGCTCGGTGCTGATCGCCGAGGCGGGGCGGCGGAGAGCGGGTGGGGCGGCGCGCTTCCCGTTCAGTGGCGCGCTGCTGGCCCCGCTCTGGGTGGCGGAGCGCTCGCTGTGCTCCTGGGTCGCGCTGGGGGCGAAGCTACGAGGCGGTGTCCTCTACGGGGATCGGCGCCTGCCCCGGTCCGCGACCTCCCTGCGGCGCCTGCGCGCCCGCCACGCCGGCCTCCTCGCCGCCGCCCACCGGCCCGCTGTCCGCGCGGAAGCCGATCGCCTTGTGGGTGCCATCGCAAAAGGGGCGGATCTGTGAGCGCCCGCAGCGGCAGAGGGCCACGACCCTGCGCTTGACCTCAACCTCGTTGCCGTGCTGGTCCACGATCGAGAAGGGACCGCGGACCAGGTATGGCCCGTCGCGGTAGGGGGTGATCTTTACCTCGGCGTCCGCCATGGGCCGCTCCTTCGGCTCAGGTCTTGCGCTCGAGGTCAGCCACCTCGTCGGCCTTCTCGTCCGCCTTCTCCTGGGCGCGGTCGAGCTCCTCCTTCTTCTCGCCCTTGCGCTCCTCGCGTTTGCCCTGGCGGCGCAGCGAGGCGTCGTCGGCGAGGTCGCCCGCCGCCTGCTTTGCCCTGCCGGTGATCTTGTCGAGGATTCCCATGTCGAACCTTTCTTCGGGGGTAGGACTGCCCGACTACCCCAGTCTCAAAGCGCTGAACCCATGTGACGGTTTCGGCGGCACTCCGGCAGGGGTAGGAGACCACCGCCGTTACCCAAGGAAAGGAGGACAAGATGGCTGAGTTGACGACTCTGGAGGAGAAGCTGGCGGAGGTTCTGGGCCTTGCCCAGGCCGCGCAGGGCGCCACCGAAAAGGTCGAGGGAATGGTCGAGGACGAGGAAATCGTCGCCAACCTGAAGCAGATGCGCGATGAGGCGGAGGAGACCGAGCGGCGCTGCGCCGAGCTGGCTGACGCCCGCGACGGCAAGAAGACCGCGATCCTCGAGAAAGCGCAGGAAACGAAAGCCGAGGCGACCGAGATGATGTCGACCTACCTCGGCGGAGAGGCCGACGGGCTCGACGGGTTCGAGTTCCTGACCATGGCCGAGGCCGGCGAGGTCGGGCACTGGGCGGTGCTCGGCAAGCTCAACGAGACGGCCGGCGAGAGCGAGATCTCCGCGCTGGTCGAGTGGGCGCTGCCGATCCAGGAGCGCCACTTCTCCGAGGCCAAGGACGGCTCGCTGAAGCTGGCCGGGGAGAAAGACCCCTACGAGGAGTCCTAGTAGGGGTTGCCACGCAGGGGACGCCGCCCAGGGGTCGCTCCGGTCAGGGGTGGCACTCGGCGTCTCCTCATCGTCGCCGGCGTCGCCCGCCCGCTCCGTCCGCACGACCCGCCACCATCGGATCATGTGGCAGGTGACGATTGTCTGCTCGGGATGCGCCGAGGAAGCCGAGGTCGTGGTCGAGAGCCTCGATGACGCCGAGCGCGAGGTCTGCGGGTGCGGCTGCTGCTTCGCGGTGCTCTCGGTGGCGACCTTCGAGCCCGTGTACGCCGAGGGCGGCGAGCTCGTCGAGCTCTTCGGTGGCAGCGATCTCTCGCTAGCCGCCTAGGCGACCTACCCGGATGGGCGCCGGGCCGGGTTCGCCGAAGGCGAGAAGATCCGCGAAGAGCGCGGAAATCGCCAGAGCGGTGTTTCGCGGCAGACCGACTCTGGGTAGTGCGCTGCCATGTTGCGGGAGAGCAGAGTGGGAGTGACGCCGTCCGGCCCCAGAAACGCACCCTCCCTCACCCGCACCATGCAGGCCTTGCGAGCCCTTCGCGATCGCTCCCCGCGTCCGCGGGGAGCGGCCGTGCGACGGCTCAGCCCGCGCTGAGGGCGGATCCCGTGGGTGATCTCCTCGCCATCTACCTCAACGACCACCTGGCGGGGGCGACGGCCGGCGTCGAGCTGGCCCGGCGCCTGCGGGCGAGCAACGAGGACGACCCGGACTTCGGGCCGGCCCTGGCTGAGATCTGCGCCGAGGTCGAAGCCGACCGCGAGGCGCTGGAGGCGGCGATGGACCGCCTCGGGGTCGGGCGAAGCAGGCTGAAACCGGCGGCGGCGGTGCTCGGCGAGCGGCTGGGGCGGCTGAAGCCGAACGGCCAGCTGCGGGGTTACTCGCCGCTGAGCCGGATGGTCGAGCTGGAGATGCTGCAGATCGGGGTCGCCGGCAAGCGGCGCCTATGGCGGGCGCTCGAGCACACCCACGCCGACGGCCTCCCCGAGCTGGACCTGGGCGCTCTGGCGGAGCGGGCGACGGGCCAGCTGCGCCGGCTCGAAGCGCTGCACCTGAAGGCGGCCTCGCTGGCGCTGTAGCCACAGGCGGCGGCGTTTTCCCCGCCGTGGCCCTGGGTACAGAGGAGACGAGGCCCAGGGGAGCGGAACGACGCTCACTCCTCGCCAATCCGGCCCCACCCCTCTTCAACGGAAGGCGAGACATGAAGGTAGTCGTCACTGGCGCGACGGGCAACGTCGGGACCAGCACGGTCGAGGCTCTCGGCGCGAGCCCGGAGATCGACGAGATCGTCGGCCTGGCGCGACGCCTGCCGACCCGCGAGCAGCCGAAGACGAGCTGGCTCGAGGCGAACGTCCTCACCGCCGACCTGGAGTCGATCTTCACCGGTGCCGACGCCGTCATCCACCTCGCCTGGGCGATCCAGCCCTCGCGGGACGCGGTGACCTTGGAGCGGATCAACGTCGAGGGCAGCCGGCGCGTCTTCGAGGCGGCGGCCGCCGCCGGCGTGCCGAAGCTCGTCCACGCTTCCTCCGTCGGCGCCTACTCGCGCGGCCCCAAGGACGAGGAGGTCGACGAGAGCTGGCCGACCGAGGGCACCGCGACCTCCTTCTACTCGCGCCACAAGGTCGCGGTGGAGCGCCTGCTCGACCGCTTCGAGGCCGACAACCCGGAGACGCGCGTCGTGCGGCTGCGGCCGGCGCTGATCTTCAAGGACGAGGCCGCGACCGAGGTCCGCCGTCTCTTCATCGGCCCCTTCCTGCCCAACTTCCTCCTGCGGCGGCGGCTGCTGCTCGCGCTGCCGCGGGTCGAGCGCCTGCGCATCCAGGCCGTGCACTCCGAGGACGTCGGGCGGGCCTACCTGCAGGCCGTCCTGGTCGACGTCGCGGGGGCCTTCAACATCGCCGCCGAGCCGCCGCTCAGCGGCGGCGAGCTGGCGGAGCGGCTGGGGGTGCGCAGCTTCCCGGTGCCGCCGCGGGTGGTGCGCCGCCTGGCCGACCTGAGCTGGCGGATGCGCCTGCAGCCGACCCCACCGGGCTGGCTCGACATGGCGCTGAACGTGCCGACGATGTCCTCCGAGCGGGCGCGCACCGAGCTCGGCTGGGAGCCGCGCTACAGCGGTGTCGAAGCGCTGGAAGAGCTGCTGGAGGGGCTGCGCGAGGGTCACGGCGCCGAGACCCCGCCACTGGAGGCCGACAGCGTCGGCGCGCGGGTGGAAGACGTGAAGACCGGGGTTGGCGCCCGTCAGTGGGACCGCGATCGCGACGAGCAGCTCGTCAAGTACCTGGCCGACGTCCACTCGATCGAGCTGCAGGCGCTGGAACAGCTGCGCGCGGCGCCGAAGATCGCTGGCGACGAGCGCCTCGGCAGGGCGTTCGAAGAGCACCTGGTCGAGACCGAAGACCAGGAGCGGCGCGTGCGCGAACGGCTGGAGGCGCTCGGCGGCAAGCCTTCGAAGCTGAAGGACGCAGCCGGCCGGGCCGGCGGCTGGGCGATGGTCGCCTTCGCCGCGAGCCAACCGGACACGCCCGGGAAGCTGACGATGCACGCCTACTCCTACGAGCACATGGAGCTGGCCGCCTACGAGCTGCTGAAGCGCCTCGCCGAACGCGCCGGCGACGAGGAGACGGCGCGGCTGGCGGCTGACATCGCAGCCGAGGAGGCGCGGATGGCGGAGCGCCTGGAGCAGTCCTTCGACGCGGCGGTCGAGGCCTCGGTGGTGGCGGACGAGGAGGACCGCTCCGAAACCCTGCTGCTCGCCTACCTGCGCGACGTCCACGCCCTCGAGCGGCAGGCGATCGAGCTGCTGGAGGCCGGGGCCGGACGGGTCGACGACGAGCGCCTCGAGATGGTCTTCCGCGAGCACCTGGAGGAGACGCGGCAGCACCTGGAGCGGATCGAGGGCCTGCTGACCGAGCGCGGCGCCGCGCCCTCCCGGCTCAAGGACGCGGCGCTGAAGACCGGCGGCCTCAACCTCTCCGCCTTCTTCGGCGCCCAGCCCGACTCGACCACCAAGCTCGCCGGCTTCGCCTTCGCCTTCGAGCACCTGGAGGTCGCCGCCTACGAACTCCTGCACCGGGTCGCCGCCCGGGCCGGCGACGAGGACGTGGTCAGGGCCGCCGAGGAGATCCTCGCGGAGGAGCGACGGGCGGCCGCGCGGGTCGCCGAGACCTGGGACCGCCCCGACCTCCCCCTCGGGGTGGCGTCGTGAAGGCGCTCACCTTCCACGGCAAGCGCGACGTCCGGGTCGACGAGGTGCCCGACCCGCGGATCGAGGAGCCGACCGACGCCATCGTGCGCATCACCTCGACCGCGATCTGCGGCTCGGACCTGCACCTCTACGAGGTGCTCGGGATGTTCATCGAAGAGGGCGACGTCCTCGGCCACGAGCCGATGGGGATCGTCGAGGAGGTCGGTTCCGGGGTCAGCCACATCGAAGCGGGCGACCGGGTGGTGGTCCCCTTCAACATCTCCTGCGGCGAGTGCTGGATGTGCAAGGAGAAGCTCTTCGCCCAGTGTGAGACGACCCAGGTGCGAGAGCAGGACAAAGGCGCCTCGCTCTTCGGCTACACCAAGCTCTACGGTGCGGTGCCGGGCGGCCAGGCCGAGTACCTGCGCGTGCCGCAGGCGCACTTCGGCCCGATCAAGGTGCCGGAGAACGGGGCGCCGGACGAGCGCTACCTGTTCCTCTCCGACGTGCTGCCGACCGCCTGGCAGGCGGTCGAGTACGCCGCGGTCCCGAAGGGCGGCAGCGTCGCCGTGTTCGGGCTCGGACCGATCGGGCAGATGTGCGCGCGGATCGCCCGCCACCGGGGGGCCGACCGTGTCTTCGGGATCGACCTTGTGCCCGAGCGGCGGGCGATGGCCGCGCGCCACGAGGTCGAGGTCCTCGACCCCGGGGAGCACGCCGACATCTCGGCGTCGCTGCGCGAGCTGACCGGCGGCCGCGGCCCCGACAGCGTGATCGACGCGGTCGGGATGGAGGCCCACGGCGCGCCCGGCGCGAGGATGGCCCAGACCCTGACCGGCCTGCTGCCGGACGCGCTGGCGGCAAAGGCGACCGAAAAGGCCGCCGTCGACCGGCTCTCGGTCCTGCTCGACTGCATCGACAGCGTGCGGCGCGGGGGCACGATCTCGATCTCCGGCGTCTACGGCGGCCAGCTCGACCCGCTGCCGATGTTCCAGCTGTTCGACAAGGGCGTGCAGCTCCGCATGGGCCAGGCGCACGTGCGGCGCTGGACCGACGAGATCCTGCCCCTGCTGGAGGGCGGCGAGGACCCGCTCGGCGTCGACGACCTCACCACCCACCAGGTCCCGCTGGCCGATGCGCCCAACGCCTATGAGATGTTCCAGAAGAAGGAAGACGGGGCGATCAAGGTCGTCCTCAAGCCCTGAGCGGGAGGAGACCCTTGAAAGCGCTGCCGATCAACTGCACGCTGAAGCAGAGCCCCGCCGGCAGGGCCGCCGCGGCGAACCTGCTCGCGGTCGCCCGCGCGCTCGAGGCCAAGCCGATCCCGGCGCCCCCCTCGGGATGAGGGGAACGGGGCCTCGCCCGCGAGGGCGGCTGAGGCGCTCGAACTGCTCCGGTCCCGGGATCGGTCGCCGCCGCCGCGGGGGCGGCTTCAGCTACCTCGACCCCGAAGGCGGGCCGGTCCGCGACGAGGACACGCTGGAGCGGATCCGGTCGCTGGCGATCCCGCCGGCCTGGCGGGAGGTCTGGATCTGCAGCGATCCCTACGGCCACATCCAGGCGACCGGCCTCGACGAAGCCGGCCGCAAGCAGTACCTGTACCACGAGCGCTGGCAGCTGCAGGCGACGCAGCGCAAGTTCGAGTCGATGCGCGAGTTCGCCGCGATCCTGCCGAAGTTGCGCCGCGCGGTGAAGAAGGACCTGGCGCGTGACGGGGTGCCGCGCGAGCGGGCGCTCGCCTGCGCCGTGCGCTTGCTCGACCTCGGCTTCTTCCGGATCGGCGGCGAGGAGTACGCCGAGACCAACGAGAGCTACGGGGTGGCGACGGTGCTGCGCGACCACGTCTCGATCGAGGGTGAGGAGGTCGTGTTCGACTTCCCGGCCAAGAGCGGCCAGCGCCGGGTCCAGGCGGTCCGCGATCCGGAGGTCAAGGCGGCGATCGAGGCGATGCGCCGCCGCCGCAGCGGCCCCGACGACCTGCTCGCCTTCCGCGAGGACGGCAAGTGGCGCGACATCCGCTCCGAGGACGTCAACGCCTACCTCCAGGAGAAGGCGGGGGAGGAGTTCTCCGCCAAGGACTTCCGCACCTGGCACGGCACCGTCCTCGCCGCGGTGGAGCTGGCGAGAGAGGGAGCCCCAAGCACCAAGGGCGGCGGCGAGAGCGCGATCCGCGCAGCGATCAAACGCGTGGCCGAGCGGCTGGGCAACACCCCCGCCGTCTGCCGCAGCTCCTACATCGACCCCCGAGTCCTCGACCGCTTCCGCGACGGCAAGACCATCGACCTACCGGCCGGCGGCACGGGGGACAGGGTCACGCCCCGCCGCCAAAGCCTGATCGAGCGCCGGGTGCTGGAGCTGATCGGGTAGTTGCGCGACCGTCGCAGGCGGCGATTAGGCTCTTCAGGCATGTCATCGAGGAACGAGGATTTGATCGCAGAGGCGGGTCGCCGCCTCGCCAAGGCTGCTCCGGATGCACAAGTGATCCTCTTCGGGTCGCATGCCCGGGGCGAGGCCCGGAAGGGCAGCGACCTGGACCTGCTGGTTATCGAGCCCACGGTTCAGGACCGCAACGCCGAGTTCGTACGTCTCCGCCGAGCTGTAGGCGAATTAGGCGTGCCCGTGGACCTGATCCTCTACGGAGCCGGCCACGTCGAGGAATGGGGGTCCGTGCCGGGCACGATGCTCAACCAGGCTTTGCGGGAGGGACGTGTCCTCGCCGAAGCGTGATCCAGCCGAGGTTTCGGCGATTCTCGCGCGCAAGGCTGAAGCCGACGCGACGGCTGTTCGCGAGTTTGCAGCTAACACCGAGATCGCGGACAGCATCATCGGCTTTCATGCTCAGCAGGCCGTGGAGAAGTGGCTCAAGGCGGTGATCGCCAATCGGGGGGAGGACTTTGAGTTCACGCACGACCTTCACCGCCTTGTCAACGTGGCAGCCCGTGTTGGCGCCAAGCTGCCGGGCGATCCGGATGCCGTTCTTGTCCTAACTCAGTACGCGGTTCCGCTTCGCTACGAGGATCTTCTCGATGCCGAGCGTTTGGATCGGGAGGCAACGGTGGCACTCGTTGAAGAGGTTGCCGGATGGGCTACGGCCCAGCTCGAGTCCTGAAGTTGACCTCCCTACCGGTGGCACAGGGAACCTTGACGCTGCCTAGCTCCCCTTGTGGGTCGAGGCCATAGGCACAACGCTAGCCACGGTCATCATGTTCATTCTCATCTCACCTCCCTTGTGCGAGCGCCTGGGATGCCGATCGATGATCTGAAGGATTGGCTCGAGGAACGTGTGCCGGCTGATCGCGGCGAACCCTAGTTCGGCGCTCAGTCCCCCCGCAGCAACCGCCCCGTCACGCCCTCGATCGTCTCGATCCCGTAGCTCATCGACGGGTCGCCGTCGGTCAGCACGGCGATCGCTACTCGGGTGCGGGGTCTTTGCAGGCGGGCGGCCTGGTGGACCAGCTGGCCGAGGTCGGTGCCGCGCCAGCCGCCCTTGAAGTAGACGCGCCAGCCGCGGGGGCGGGCCACGGCCGGGATGCCCCAGCTCTCGTAGTCGACGATGTGGGAGAGGAGGTGGCGGGCGTAGGGGCGGAAGCGGCGGGGGATCGCGCGCTCCATGGTGAAGAAGAAGCGGGCCTGGTCGGCGGCGCTGATCTGGGCATTGGCCCAGTAGCCGCTGACCGAGAAGTCGGTCATCTTGGCGCGCCGCGCCACCGCGTAGACCCGGCCTTCGCCGACCCGGTACCAGACCGCGGTCGCCGCGTCGTTGTCGGAGAGCTCGATCATCGGCGCCAGCACCGCCCGGCTGCCGGCGTCGAGGCCGCGGCGCTCGGCCGCCAGCATCCGCAGGTAGGCGACCAGCAGCATCGCCTTGACGACGCTGGCGCTGACGAAGGTGCGGTGTAGGTGGACGCCGCTCATCCGGCCCTGGCTGTCGACGGTGGCGAAGGCGGCGGAGCCGCCGCGTCCCCTCAGGTAGCGGGCGGCGGCGCGCACCGCGGCCGGCCGCGGGTAGCCGACCGGGGCGACGCCCCTGCCCGCGTAGGGGGAGCCACGGGGGCCGCGGAAGTGGTGCCGGCCGCAGGGGCCGTGCGAGCGGCCGAGGCCGAGCGCGTTCTGGCGCGGGGCGCTGAAGCAGGCGGCGAAGCGGAAGCTGCCGGCGCTGCGCAGGCGGATCGTCGCGCTCATCCTGGTCACGCCCGGCTTGACGTCGCGGGTGCGTCCCACCTCGACCCGGTGCAGGCGGCCGCGGCCGCGAGGGCTGCTGTACCAGTAGACGGTGCGCCCGCCCCAGCGCAGGCCGCGGGGGTGGCGGGAGGTGACGGTGAGCTGCGCCCGGCCGAGCGGCAGGTACCGCACCTTCGCGGTCACCCGCTCGCGCTGCGGCGCCAGGGGCCGGTCCTCACCGGGGATCGAGGCGAGCGCGACCGTGCTGGCCAGCGCCAAGAGGAGAACCGCAACGGTCGTGGCTGCTCGGGCCGCCACGGGGAGATCGTACGCCGAACTATGCTCCGCGCACTGTGAACGTGCTGATCGCGGCGGACATGGAGGGAGTTGCGGGCATCGAGGACTACGGCGCCTGCCTGCCCTCGCACCCGGCCCTGTACGCGGAGGGGCGGGCGCAGATGACCGCCGAAGTGCTGGTGGCGATCGAGGCGCTGCGGGCCGGCGGGGCCGAGCGGATCACGGTCGGCGACTGGCACATGGTCGGGACCAACATCGAGCGCGAGCGGATGCCTGCCGGGGTCGAGGTGCGGCCGATCGCCGAGCTGGCGCTGGTCGAGGCGGAGCCGTCGATGGCGAAGGCGAACGGCGGCCCGCTCGACGCGGTCGTCTTCATCGGCCACCACGCCAGCACTCCCAACCCCCGCGCCTTCTGCTCGCACACCTTCATCTGGGAGATGGAGGTGCAGCTCGACGGCGAGTCGCTGAACGAGGTCCAGGTGTACGCGCAGGCGCTGGGCGCGGAAGGGGTGCCGGTGCTCGCGGCAAGCGGCGACCGCTGGATGCTGGAGGAGCTGGGCGCGGGCGAGCTCGGCGCCGCCGGACTGGTCGCGACCAAGGAGGGGGAGGGGCGGGGCCGCGCCCGCGCCTTCGACCCGGTCGCGGTCCACGCCGAGCTGAGCGCCGCGATCGGGACTGCGCTCGCCGGCTCGCCGACCCCGCCGCCGCCGCGCAGCTACCCGGTCGAGCTGCGGATCGTCGCCGAGGGTGAGGAGCTGGCGCGGACGACCGTCGCCGAGCCGGCGGAACTGCTGACCGCGATCGCCACCGTCTTCCGCAGCAGCCAGGTCTCGCGCGAGTACCGCCAGCTGGCGAAGCTGCTGCCGGCCGGCCACGACTCGCGTCTCCGTGCCCTGCAGCGGCGGCTCGGCGGCGCCCTCGCCACGCCGGTGATGCGCTCCAAGGAGCGCCGCTGGCTGGCCGCGGCACCGCGGCCCGGGGGCAGCGCCGCCTAAGCGGCGCTGCCGACCCCGGCTTCGCCCTCGCCTCCGTACTTGGCCGCGAGGGGGACCTTGGTCCCGAGCGCGAGCAGCTCGCCGGTACAGCCGAAGCGCGCCGCGATCACCCGGCAGGCGTCGTGGGCGATGCCGACGCTGAAGGTCCAGCCGGAGCCCCCGGCGCCGCCCAGGATCATGCCCGGCACCGAGAACCCCTCGGTCCAGTGGGTGAGCACCTCCCAGCGCATCGGGCGGGCGCCGACCCGGACCTCGCCGGCGAGGTCGCCGGCCCCCGGCAGCAGGCGGTCGACCTTCTCGCGCACCGCCGCCTCCCACTCGTTCATCAGCGTGGGGTGGAGGCCGACCATCACCGCGGGATCGTCGTGCTCGGCGATGTCATTGGTGCCGCCGGCGATCACGTGGGTCTTCTGGGGGATCAGGTAGCCGAGGTCGTCATCGTCCATCAGCACGTGGTCGAGGGGCGGCTCGAAGCTCTCGGCGGGGATGCGGATCGTCGCCCCCATGCCGGCGCTGATCCCCGCCGCGGCAGGCATCCCCGGCAGATCCTCGATGTCGGTCAGGCTGGCGAGGCCGAGCCCGGGGGCGAGGATGAAGAGGTCGGCGCGGTGAAGGGAGGCGCGCAGGGCCGCGTCTTCGACCGACTCGACTGTCACCGGTGAGCCGAGGACGATGTCCTTGGCGGCGCCGGGCACGTCCAGGTTCATGCTTTCCCGCCTGATCCCCACGGCCGCCAGATCGGGCTGCACGACGTAGGTGTCGAACCAGGCGCCGTGGGCGCGGCGGCCGCGCAGCTCCTCCGGGGTGGCGTCCCGCCTTCCCATCGAGGCCATCCAGCCCTGGTCGACGGCCGCGGGGTCGTCGCTGAGGAAGAGGACCTTGCGGGCGATCACGCCCCAGGCCGGGTCGGGCGTCGCCCACTCGAGAAAGTCGAGGGTGTCCATGGTCCAGCGCGCCGCCCGGTTGTCCCGGGTCGCCACCGGCTCGATCAGGCCCGCGGCGTTCTTGAACCCGACTCCCGCCTCGAGCGGGTCCGCTGCCAGAACCTGCACGGTGGCGCCGTTCTGGGCGAGGGCGAAAGCGGTCACGAGCCCGAGCGGCCCGCGTCCGATGATCGTCACCCGCAGGCCTGCGAGAGGGCCTGGACCGGCATTGCTGAGCTCGCGAACGATCGTCATCACCTTCTCCTTGTCCCCTGGGCCTCCCTGTAAGGCCTCCCTGAAACTTCCATGTCCTTAGCATAAACTACCATGGTGCCAACAGGCAGTTTTGATAGACGAGGAGGAAATACGGACCCCAGTCCCAGTCAGGTCCGGCCAATGACCAGTTTGAGAAAGGGAGACAGAGAAATGTCGAAAGTAGGAACCAGAGAAAGTAAGAAGCCCCAGGAAAGCCACAAGCGACAGCTGCGCAAGAAGCGCCAGGGCCGTAAACCGCGCCTCACCGTGCAGCTTTCGAATTCGCTCGTGGAGGCGGTCGAACTGCGCGCCGAGGAGGAGGCGATGCCGGTCGCCGTGTTCATCAGGCGGGCCGTGACCAGGCTCGTCACGGAGGCCGAACATACAAAGCACCTGCGCCTGCGCGGCACCTCCGATTTCGCCGAGGACCGTCGGCAGGGTCGGCGCGGGCCGTTGCGGCAGTGGCCCAAGGGCGTCAGCTACGTCGCCGACACCCACATTGCGGATGGGTTGAAGCAACTTGCCAAGGATCACCACGTCGACGTTTCCACGTTGGCCCGTGAGGCGATCGTGCAGGACCTCGAAAGGCCCAGCACGATCCGTCGGGTCGCCCCGCGCGACGAGTTCGGCTTCACCACCAGCGGCGCTCCCCAGCGCGGGAGGGGGGCACAGCACGTCATGGATGAAGCGTGGCGATCTTCAAACGAATGAGAAGAAGGGAATCGATATGTCTGCCTTTGGGGTAGGAGCGAACGGCTCGGAGCGCTGTTTCCTGCCGGAGCGGCGTTACTTCCTGGCCGTGCTGTGCGCATTGCGCGAGACGTTCGGTGCGGACAGCGGAGAGCTGTGCGGGAAGAGCCAGTTGGAGATGGCCGAAAGGCTCTTCGAAAGCGATGACGACATAGAGGAGGCGACGAGGATCGCGATGCTCGCCGAGCTCTCGGGCGCGGAGGCGGAAAGCCTCGCGATCGCGGTGCGGGAGCTGGGGGCGGAGTCGGCGGTCGAGGTGGTCAACGGGCAGCGGGTGGCGTACGCGTCCTGCGTGCGCGAGCTGCACGCCCACGGGCGGGCGGAGGTCACCGAAGACCTGCTCAGCGAGCTGGCACTGCAGCTGGTCGACCCGATCAGGAGCGTGCCGACCCCGGTCGCGGCGTTCGCGACCGCGAAGATCCTGGTCGAGCTGCTCTCCCACGCCGGGATCGAACTCGACGCCTGGCCGGCCCCGCTCTGGATCAGGGTGTTGCACCCCCATTCCAGGGTCGGTGCCTCGAAGGCGCTGCGCAGCCTGGTGGCCGATCACCGGGCGGCTCGCGAATACCTCTCGTTCAAGCGCTCGGTCGAGCTCGAGTCGCAGTCGGAGCTGAAAAAGCGGAGCGGCTCCAAGGGGAAGGAGGTCGACCGCAAAGCCGTGGCGAGGAAAAACCGCACCCGCTGAGCCGGGCGACGGACATAGGGGGGGCTACTTGGAGGTCGGCGCCGGCGCCGGCAGCTCGAGGCGCTGGCGCGCGGCGGCGACGGCCGAGACCGAAGAGCGGCAGGCTTTGGCGATGGCGCCGTCGTTGTGGTCGGGGCGGCGGCGCACCTCGAACTCGATCAGGGCGGCGCGGCGCAGCTTCGCCCGGACTTCGATCGGGCTGTCCTCGGGCGCGGCGTCGAGCGCCGCCTCGGCGGCGAGGTCGCGCCGGCAGCCGAGGCAGAAGGTGCCGCCGTGCTCATGTCCCCAGGCCTCCGGGAACGGCACCGCGGTGCCGTCCATGCGCCCGACCGAGACCCCGCAGCGGTCGCAGGTCCACTTCTTCGCGGTGCTGACGGTGGCGGTGCTCATGCAGCCGCCTTCGCCTTCGCCCGCCGCCGGCGCCGGCGGCGACGCTGTGCGGCCGAGCCCTTGCCGTCCCCCTGCGGGGCCGGGGGCCGGGTCGAGGCGGTCGCGGTTTCGCCGCCCCCGCCGGGGCGGTTGAGGTCGAACTCGCGGATCAGGCCGAGGTCGCGGGCGATGCGCCGCATCTCCGCCGCCTGGTCTTCCAGCACGAAGCTGATCCCGGCGCCGCGGTTGCCGGCGCGGCCGGTGCGGCCGATCCGGTGCACGTAGGCGTCCTGGTCGCCGGGGGCGTCGAAGTTGATGACGTGGGTGACGTCGGCGACGTCGATGCCGCGGGCGGCGACGTCGGTCGCGATCAGGGTGTCGACCTCGCCCCGCTCGAAGCGCGCCAGCGCCCGTTCGCGCTGGCCCTGGCTCTTGTCGCCGTGCATCGCCACCGCGGTCAGTTCGCGGCTGCGCAGCCGCTTCACCAGCCGGTCGGCGCCGCGCTTGGTGCGGACGAAGACGAGGGTGCGGCCGCGGCCGTCGGCCTGCAGCTGCAGCTCCAGGTGGTGGAGCTTGGCGCTCTGGGACTCGACGTGGACGAAGCTGTGCTCGATGTCCCGCTCCTTGTGCTCGGTCGCCTCCTGGGTGTGGCGCCGCGCCTCGCGGGTGTAGGCGGCGGCGAGCTTGCCGGTCGCCCCCTCCAGGGTGGCGGAGAAGAAGAGGGTCTGGCGGTCCGCCGGGGTCTGGGCGACGATCCGGTCGACCGCCGGCTTGAAGCCCATGTCGAGCATGCGGTCGGCCTCGTCGAGGACGAGCAGGCGGACCCCGCGCAGGGAGATCACCCCGCGCCCGAGCAGGTCCTCGAGGCGGCCGGGGGTGGCGACGATGACGTCGGCGCGGCGGGCGGCCTTGCTCTGGGGCCCGAAGCCGACGCCGCCGTAGACGGCGGCCACGCGCAGGTCGCGGGCGCGGCAGATCGAGTCGAGCTCGTCGACGATCTGGCTCGCCAGCTCGCGGGTGGGGGCGAGGACGAGGGCGGCGGGGTCGTTGCCGCCGGGCTCGATCCGGTCGACGGTCGGGATCCCGAAGGCGAGCGTCTTGCCCGAGCCGGTCGGGGACTGGACCAGGAGGTCGTGGCCGGCCAGCGCGTCGCTGACGACCAGCTGCTGGACCGGGAAGGGGTCGGTGATGCCGCGCGCTGCGAGCGCACCGACGACAGGCTTTGAGATGCCGAGATCGGCAAATGACTTCAAGTATGTGCTCCTTATGTGGGGCGGTTCAGGGAGATCCAGCAGCCCCAAAACGCCGAGAAGCGCACAGAGGGAACGGAACCTCTCGGGTGGCAAAAGGGCCAAACCCGACCTCCCCACGGTAGCAGGCCGTCGTTTTTACCCTGCTTTCAGGCACTTTTCGCGGCGTTCGGCGATTGTCTAGGGTCGCGCGGTGCGGATTCGACCGGCAACCGAGGGCGACGCGGGGGCGGCGGCTCGTCTTCGTGCTCGGGCTCGGCGGCGAGGGCGGGTCGCCCTGACTCAGGCGACTGCGGGGCCCGCGTTCGCGGGGCCGTCGAGCTGCTTCTTCGCCAGCGGGCGCAGCACCTCGGCCAGCTCCTCCCAGCTGTAGCTCTGCTTCGGGTCGAGGCCCTGGGGAGCCGGCTCCAGCGGCGAGAAGAGGTCCGTCTCGCCGTCCGCGCTGTGCGCCCACAGGCTCATCAGGTAGAGCGCCGGGATGCGCAGCAGGCGCATCTCGTAGTCCCCTTCCTCGACCTTTTGCCAGCCCTCGACTTCGTCGATGGTCGTCACCGTCGAGTGGGTGAACGGCCCCCGGGTCGTGGTCACGCCGCTGCCTCCCGCCTCGTCGACGATCTCCGCCGTGGCGACGGCGTTCTCGTCGTTCATGATCAGGCAGCGCTGGCCGACCTGCTCGGCCCGCTCGAGGCCGGAGCCCTCGACAAGGGCATCCAGACCCAGGCTGTAGACCGGGTGCGGCGCGGCGATCGTCAGGTTCTCCGGCGGCGCCCCGCCGAGCAGGCGCTCGTACTGGGCCGGACGCGTCGCCAGGTTCGCGACCTCGGCGGTGATCGCCTGGACCGCGTCGTCGGAGAATTTGGCGGCTCGCAGTGCCATCAGGGAGACGTAAGGTAGCTGTGGGTCCAGGAGCCGTTCCCCTGGTAGGCCCCGCGGAAGGTTTCGGCGGTCAGGTCCGAGGCCCCGTACCAGGGATCCTCGATCGCCAGGCGCGTCTCGTCTTCGGTGTACCCGTCGATGACGACGAAGTGGCCGCCGCCGCCGCTCCATTCGATCCGCGCGCAGAAGAGGTGCCCGGAGCTGATCTCGCTGGGGATCGGGGCGATGCCCGCGGGGGGGACGCCTTCCATCCCGTTGAAGACGCCGGCGCGTTCGAGCGCTTGGTCCAGGTACCAGGGCTGGTTGCATTCTTCAGTTGAGCCGTCTTCGCAGCAGCTCGACTGTTCGAGCTCGTCGCAGACCATCTGGCACTGGGTCCAGCCGCCGGGTTCGTAGAACTCGGCGACGCTGACGGCCACCGCCGACCAGCACCACTGCGTCTGTTCTTGGCCCTGGATGATGAATTCGAGCCGGATCCATTCGGGTGCTCCACCGGGGGCCTCCGGCGGACCGCCGGGTGGGCCGCCGTCGAGGCTCAGCGAGGTGCGGTCGCTCATGACTGCCATGGACGGGGAATCTTTCGCATTCGCCTCTGCACTGTCAAGAACACGCTCGTTTCTCTGTCCATTCAGCCGCCGCCTACACTTCTTCGATGCCTTCGGAGGCCCACACCGAGCCGACTTACACGCTGTACCGGCGCGGGATCGAGCTGCTCGAGGACGGCGATTTCGTCGATGCCGCCGAGCCGCTGGCCGAGGCCGCGCGGCGGGCGCCGGAGAAGACCTCGGTCCGCGAGGCGCTCGGCCGTGCCTACTTCCGCGCCGGCCGCTTCGCCCCCGCCGCGGCGGAGTTCGAGGCGGTGGTCGAGACCCACCCGGTCGACGACTACGCCCACTTCTGCCTCGGCCGGGCGCTCAGCAAGACCGGCGAGAAACGCCGCGCCCGCCACCACCTGGCGCTGGCCTCGAACCTGCGCCCGGACCGTGGCGACTACCGCTTCTACCGCCGCCTGCTCGACGCCTGAGGTCACTGGACACGGCGCGGGGCGGCGTCCTCGGTCGCCCGAATAGCGCTGCTATTCGGGCTCCCTGCGTCCTTGTCCCGCTTGGTCCAGTGACCTCAGAGGCCGCGGACCAGCCTGCCGACCGTCTCGGTGGCGAAGTAGGGGCCGTAGGTGTGGGACTTCTTGCGGTAGTGGAGGTAGGCGTTCAGCCCGTTGATCTCGGTGCCGTCGCCGATCAGCCAGCCGCCGCCGCTGGCGCCCGGCGCCCAGTGGCAGCGGATGCCGAGCGTGGGCGGGCCGGGGAAGGGGTTGGAGAGGAGGTCGTCGCCGACGTAGGGCGAGGTGCAGCTCTGCAGCCGGGTCACCCTGCCCGGGTAGCCGAAGCTGCGGAAGGTCTGGTGGCGGCTGGCGTCGAGGACGATGGTGGCGCCGCCGCCGACCGCGTCGGCGACGTTTTCGCCCCGCCCGTTGGGCAGGGTGAGGAAGGCGCCGAGGTCGAAGTCGGGGTTGCCGTGGTTGGTCCACTGCCTGGGCGCGAAGACCTTGCTGCGGCGGGCGACGAAGGAGCCGAAGGGGGCGACGCCGCCGCTGTAGGCGGGGACGAACTGGAGGTAGTCCGACCAGACGCTCGGCTCGCCGTTCTCGCGGCCGCTGTTGATGCAGTGCCCCGCGGTCAGCACCAGCTGCCGGGTCGGGGTGTCGATCGCCGTCCCCGAGCAGTAGCCGGAGACGTCGCCGCGGCGGATGAAGATGCGGCCGTTGAAGGAGTAGGGCGCGATGTCGGGGGTGGAGACGGCGAGGAAGCTGGCGGCGGCCTCGGCGGCCGGGGCCGCGCCGACGCGCAGGCGGGTCTTGCCGCCGGGGCCGAGCACGAGGTCGAGCGGGCGGGCGTTGCGCATCCGCTGCGGGGTCCAGTAGCGGGCGACGCGGGCGGCGGCGGCCGCCTCGGAGACGCTGACCGCGGCGACGGGCGCCTGGGCGCGGCCGGAGGCGCTCGCGGTGGCGGCCGGGCCGAGCGCCGCGAGCAGGGCGAGGAGCGCCGCGAGCGGGCCCGCGACGCGTGGGTTGGCACGGTGCAGGCGCCGCCGCATCCCGGGGGAGGATAGAGGCGGCGCCTGCGGTGCCCGGCCGGCTTCGGCGGCCGGGACGGTGGGCGCGATCAGCTGACGAGCGGGATCACGCAGCGGTATTTCTTGGGGCCGGCGGCGAGGTCGGAGCTGATGGCGCCCGCTGGCGAGACGGTCGCGACGGCGTAGATATTCAAACCCGAGACAACCGGAATGTCCCCAGTCCACTCCCCGTCCGCCGCCAGCGCGATCCCCGGCTGCTGGGCCAGCGCCGCCAGGGTCAGCGCGTCGGGCAGCTCGCCGCCCTGATTGGCGCAGGCGACCGCGGCGGCCGGCGCCGTCACCGGGGCCGGGCTCGGCTCCTCCTGCCAGCAGCCGCCGGCGAAGAAGCGCGTCTCCCCGCGGCAGCCGGCGCTGCGGCCGTTCACCTTCTGCGCATCGATCGCGTTGACCGCGTGCAGCGCGGTCTGGGCGTCGCGGGCGCTGTCGGCCGAGTCGGCGTGGACCGCGCTCGGCACCTGGCCCAGGGTGCTGACCTCGACATGGGCGCCGCTGATCGTCCCAGGCGCCAGCCGGTCGGCCGGGACCGTGCCCGGCTTCAGCCGGTTGCCCGGCACCGATTTGAGCGCCAGCCGGTTGCCCGGCAGCGACTTCACCCGGATCGCCTTCCCATCCATCTTCTTCGCCTTCTTCTCGGCGTAGACGGTCCCGCCCAGCGCGGCGACCAGCGCCACGCACGCGACCGTCAGCGCCGGCGCCTGCCGGCGGAGTCCCCTGCCCATGGTTCCCATCCTCTGTGTCGGTTGATTGGAAGAGCCCCGGCATTGGCCGAGGGCCCTGAAGCGGTGGCAGCCTAAGTCGGCCGCGGTGGCGCTTGGACGAAAAGTCGGGCAGCCCGGAGGACGGATAGACTCGCCGCGAAATCGGTCGGTGGTCAAGGGAAGTCCGGTGCGAAACCGGCGCGGTCCCGCCACTGTGACCGGGACAAGGAAGTCGCGGGCGCCTCGCGCGCCGGCCACTGGGGACGACACAGAGTCCCCGGGAAGGTGCGGCCGACCTACCCCGGAAGCCAGGAGACCTGTCCCCGGCCAGCCAAGACAACCCTCGAGGAAAGGGTGGCGTAAATGCCAAGACTCATCTCAATCCGGCTGGCCGCCGCGTGCGCGCTGGCTCTGATCCTGACCGCCGGTGCCGCGATCGCGGCGACCGGCACGACGACCAAAGGCGGCAAAGGCGTCCCGGTCGAGTTGCGCGTGGTCGGCAAGGGCGGCAAGGTGCTGACCGAAGAAGACCTGCGCACCGGGACGATCTCGATCAAGACCAGCCCCCGGGCCAACTGCTTCGGCCCCGGCAGCGGCGGCAGCGGTGCCAAGGTCAAGGTGAAGGGGGCGACGGCGCTGGGTGCGCTCGCGCAGGCCGCGAAGACGAACCCCTCGCTGCAGCCGCTGCTAATCACCGACGCCTTCGACTTCGGCCTCGGCATCTGCGGGGTCGGCAGCAGCAAGGTCAGCGGCAAGGCCTCCTGGTACCTGAAGGTCAACCACAAGGGGGCCACGGTCGGCGGCGACGCGGTGAAGCTGCGGGCCGGGGACGAGGTGCTGTGGGACCTGGCGCCGTCCTTCCCCTACCCGAACGAGCTCGACCTCGAGGCGCCGGAACGGGTCGAGACCGGGGTGCCGTTCACGGTGCGCGTCTTCTCCTACGACGAAAAAGGAAAGCGCAAGCCGGTCGCCGGAGCGAAGGTGAGCGGCGCCGCCGCGCCGGTGACGACCGCGGCCGACGGCAGCGCCACGGTGACGCTGGTCGCGACCAGCCCGCAGTACGCGATCCTCACCGCCACCCACGGCAAGGAAATCCCGGCGCCGGCGGCGCCGGTGTACGTGTGCGTGGCGGGCAGCTGCCCAGCCGCTAAATGAACCGACGCCGTGGCACGGCGGTCGCGACGGCGCTGCTCTGGGCGGCGCTCGCGACCGCCGGCTGCGGCCTCGGCGCCGGCGACAGCGTCGGCGAGGTCGAGCTGACGGTGACGCGCGAATACGGCGCGGTGCCGATGCTCCACCGCAACGTGAAGGCCACCGAGTCCGACACGGTGATGCGGGTGCTGGAAGGCAACGCCGAGATCTCCACCCGCTATGGCGGCGGCTTCGTGCACACGATCGAGGGGGTCGAAGAGAGCGAACGCGGCGGCCACCCCTTCGACTGGTTCTTCTTCGTCGACGGGGTCGAGTCGCCGATCGGCGCCGCCGAGTTCCCGCTGGAGGGCGGCGAGCGGATCTGGTGGGACCACCGCGACTGGCTGGCGACCAACCACGTCCCGGCGGTGGTCGGCTCCTGGCCGGCCCCCTTCGTCGACGGCTATGAAGGCGAGCGGCGGCCGGTGGCGGTCGCGTGCGAGGGCGGGGGAGCGTCCTGCGCCCGGGTGCGGGCGGCGCTGCGGCGGGCCGGGGTCGAGCCGGCCGGCGGCTCACCGGCCGGCGCGATCCGCGTCCTCGTCGGGCCCTGGGCGCGGCTGCGCTCCGACCCGGCGGCGGCGCTGATCGAGGCCGGGCCGGAGGAAAGTGGCGTCTTCGCCGACTTCGAGCGGCGGCCGGGCGGCTACGCGCTCCTGGCCCTCGACCAGGCCGGGAAGCCGAGCCGCGAGCTCGGCCCCGGCGCGGGGCTGGTCGCCGCGACCCGTCGCTACGAGGCGCCGCCGACCTGGGTCGTCACCGGGGGCACGGCGGCCGCCGTCGGTACCGCTGCCGATCTGCTGGACACCGAGCGCCTGCGCGATCGCTACGCGGTGGCGACGGTGGCCGGCGCGGAGACGCCGCTGCCGGTGGGAGGGGCGGGATGAGGTCTCCCTTCGCCTACGTGCCGCGGCAGCGGCCGCTACAGGCGGCCTCGCCCGGCGCCGCCGTCGCCTACCTCGCCGCGCTGGTGACGGTCGCCTTCCTCTACTCGAACCCGCTCGTCCTGACTGCCGTCGCGGCGGCGGCGGTGACGGCCGGGCTGCTGGCGGGGGCGCGGCGTGCCGTGCGGGCGGCGCTGCGGATGGGTTTGGCGCTGGCCCTGCTGATCGTCGTCGTCAACGGCCTCGTCGTCGGCCGGGGGGCGACGGTGCTGGCGCGGCTCGGTGAGTGGCCGCTGCTGGGACCGGTCGACGTCACCGCTGAGGCGCTCGCCGAAGGCGCCGTCTTCGGCCTCAGGGCGCTCGCCGTGATGGTCGCCTTCGCGGTCTACTCGGCCTGCGTCGACCCCGACCGGGTGCTGCGGGCCCTGCGCCCGCTGGCGGGCCGCTCGGCCCTGACCGCGACCCTGGTCTCCCGCCTCGTCCCGGTCGCCGCCGCCGACGCCGGCCGCCTGCGCGACGCCGCCCGGCTGCGCGGCCCCGGCGCCGCCGCGGCCGGACGCGCCCCGCTTGCCCGCCGCCTCCTCGCCGGCTCGCTCGACCGCGCCGTCGACGTCGCCGCCACGCTGGAGCTGCGCGGGTACAGCCTCGAGCCGGCCGCGGCGAGCCGCCCCGCCCGCTTCCGTGAACGGTTTGACGTGCTGGGGCACGCACAACCGTTCAGGCTCGGGTCGCGCTACGACCGTCGCTTCTACCTGGTCGCCGTCACCGTGCTCGCCGCCGCGATCGCCGGGGAGCTGGTCGGTGCCGACGCCTTCCGCGCCTACCCGACGATCGAGGTTGGCGCCGAGCCCGCCACCCTTGCCCTCGCCGCCGTGGTCCTGCTCGCCGGCCTGACCCCGCTCCGCCGTGTCTGAGCTGGCGATCCGCCGCGGCGCCGCCCCCGCCCTGCGCGTGGAAGGGCTGACCTACTCCTATCCCCACGCGGCCGTGCCCGCCCTGGACGACGTCTCGCTGGAGATAGCCCCGGGCGAGTTCGCGCTGCTCGCCGGCCGCTCCGCCTCGGGCAAGTCGACTCTGCTGAAGGCCGCCTGCGGCCTCGTCCCGCACTTCCACGGCGGCGAGATCGCCGGCGAGGTCGCGGTCGCCGGGATCGACGCCCTGGCGACCGGCCCCGGCGAGCTCGCCTCGGCGGTCGGCTACCTCGCACAGGACCCGGAGACGCAGGTCGTCTCCACCAACGTGGCGGCGGAGATCGAGCTGCCGCTGGAGATGCGCGGCGACGCCTCGACCGCCCGCGCCCGGGCGGTCGAGGAGGTCGCGCTGGCACTCGCGATCCCGCACCTGCTGGGGAGGACGGTCGACACCCTCTCGGGCGGCGAGCTGCAGCGGGTCGCACTCGCGGCTGCCCTCGTGACCCGCCCGCGGCTGGTGGTGCTCGACGAGCCCACTTCCCAGCTCGACCCGGTCGCCGGCGACGAGCTGATCTGGCTGCTGCGCCGTCTCAACGAGGAGTGGGGAGTGGCGGTGCTGCTGGCCGAACACCGCCTGGAGCGCTGCCTGGCCGCGGCCGACCGGGTCGTCTCGATGACCTCAGGGTCAGTCGCCTTCGACGGGAGTCCCGAGGACTTCCTCGCCTGGGCGCAGGGCTTCGACCCCGCCCTGGAGACCCCGGCTGCCCGCCTCTTCTCCCTCGCCGGCATCGAACCGCTACCGGTCGGGGTCCGCTCTGCTCGCTCGATCCTCGAAGCGCGCCCCGGCGACCCTGCCCCCACTGCCCAGCCAGCAGGGGGGGCAGGGTCGCCGGGGCCAACCACCGCTGTCCCCCACCCGGGGAAGGTCTGGGGGCGGGAGGTTCGCCCCCCGCAGCCGCGTGCTTTGTCGGTGAGAGCGGCTTGGGTCGAGCTCGAGCGCGACGAGCAGCGGCACGATGTTCTGAGGGGGATCGACCTCGAGATCGAGCGGGGCGAGCGGGTCGCGCTGATGGGCCGGAACGGGGCGGGCAAGAGCACGCTGTTGAAGACTGCGGCTGGTCTGATCGATGCCGCGCGAGGGCGCGTCGAGGTACCCGCCGGCATCGCCCTCCTGACCCAGAACCCCAGTGACTACCTGGTGCGGGAGCGAGTCGGTGACGAGCTGCCGGGCGAGGCTGGGATGGTGGCGCTACAGGCCGTCGGCCTCGAGCAGGCCGTCGATGCCGACCCGCGCGATCTCTCCGGTGGCGAGCGGCAGCGTCTGGCGCTGGCGATCGCGCTGGCTGGGCGGATGGAGGGGGAAGAGCTGCCGGGGCTGGTGGCGCTCGACGAGCCGACTCGGGGCATGGATCGTGCTCGTAAGGACGAGCTGGCCGAGTTGATCTGCTCGCTCGCTGATCGCGGCGCGGCCGTCGTTGTCGCCACCCACGACGTCGAGTTCGCCGCCGCCTTCGCCGAGCGCGTGGTGCTGCTCGGTGACGGGGTCACGATCGCCGACGGCCCCGCGGCCGAGGTCCTCTCCGGCGGCTGGTACTTCGCGACCGAGGTGGCGCGGGTGCTCGACCTGCCCGGTGTGGTCACCCCCGAGCAGGGTGCGGCGATCCTCCAAGCCGAGGGAGAGGTGCCCGAGTGAGCTGGCAGGTCGCGAGCTTCCTCATCCTCGGCGCCGTCCTGCTCGCCGGCTTCGCCTGGTACGAGCGCTCGCGGCCGCCCGCGCAGATCGTCGCCCTGGTCGCGGCCCTCGCCGCGCTGGCGATCGCCGGCCGCATCGCCTTCGCCGCCTTCCCCAACGTCAAGCCGACCACCGACATCGTCGTCTTCGCCGGTTACGCGCTCGGCCCGGCGCCGGGGTTCGCGGTCGGCGCCCTCGCCGGGCTCGTCTCCAACTTCTGGTTCGGCCAGGGTCCCTGGACCCCGTGGCAGATGGCGGGCTGGGGGATGTGCGGACTGCTCGGGGCGGCGCTGGCCCTCGGCGTGCGCAACGCGGGGCGGCTGAGTTTGGCGGCAACCTGCGGACTTGCCGGCATTCTTTACGGAGCTTTGCTCAACTTCTCTCTGATGGCGACCTACGGAGGGGATCTGTCACTGGAGCGTTTCGGCGTCCTCGCCGCGCGAGCGGTGCCGTTCGACGCTGCGCACGCGATCGGCAACGTCGTCTTCGCGCTGATCGCCGGGCCGGCGATGGTGCGGATGCTGGCCCGCTTCCGCGAGCGCTTCGAGTGGGGGAGGCGGGGGCCGGCGGCCCCGGAGCCGACCCCGCCGCCGCGGCGGCGCCTCACCCCGCGCCTGCGCGGCGGCGGGATCGCCGGCCTGCTCCTCGTCGTGCTTCTCGCCGGGGCGCTGGCCCCCGCCCGGGCCGGCGCCGCCGACCTCAACCGCGCCACCTTCTGGCTCGCGGCGGTGCAGAACGAGGACGGCGGCTTCGGCTCCGCGCCCGGCGACAAGTCCGGGGCTGAGATGACCTCCTGGGCGGTCCTGGGACTGGCCGCCGCCGGGCACAGCCCGCTCGACGTCTCCCGCGGCGGCAAGACCCCCGTCGACTTCCTCCGCAACTCCCTCAACGAGCTGCAGACCCCCGGCGACCTCGCCCGCACGATCCTCGCCTTCGAGGCGGCGGGCGTCGACTCGCGCAACGTCAAAGGCGCCGACATGGTCGCGGTGCTGCTCGGCGAGCGCCGCTCGAACGGCTCCTACGGTCCGAAGAGCGTCGGCTGGCCCAACTCGACCGCGTTCGCGGTGCTGGCGCTGCGCGCGGCCGGCGCCGACGGCAGTGTCGGGCCCTCGCTCGACTGGCTGCGCAAGGTGCAGAACGACGACGGCGGCTGGGGCGACGTGCCGGGGTCGCCGAGCACCGCCGACGGGACCGGCGCCGTCCTGCAGGCGCTCTCGCCGGGCTCGAAAGCGGCGCGGCGCGGCCTCTCCTACCTGCGCGAGACGCAGCGCCCCGGCGGCGGCTTCCCGCTTGGAGGCAACGGCGAAGTCAACACCCAGTCGACCGCCTGGGCGGTCCAGGGGATCCTCGCCGCCGGCGGCGACCCCGGCTCCTACCGCCGCGGCGGGGCCAGTGCCCTCGACTACCTCACCGCCCGTCAGGACGCCGACGGCCACTTCCGCTACTCGAAGTCCAGCAACCAGACCCCGGTCTGGGTCACCTCCCAGGCCCTGATGGCGGCAGCGGAAAAGCCCCTCCCGATCGCCCCCACGGCGCCCACCTCGAAACCGGCGAAAAAGAAAAAGAGCAGCACCGGCGGCTTCTCCGCAACTCCAGGCAGCTCAGGGTCCAGCTCCCCTTCAACGGCCCCGCCACCCAGCTCACCGCCTAACCCCGGTGCTACCGCCGTCCCGCCGACCACGCCCGAAGGAGGTAGCCCCGGTGTCCCGCCGAACGTTTTGCGGCCCCCGGGGGAGAGCACTCCCGAGGCGCCAGCCACCCCGGATGAACCCGGGGGACGAGAGAGGGGGGATACCGGGGCTGCCTCCTCGGAGCTCTCTTCGGATGACGACGAATCCAGCACCGGCGGCGCAATCCTGCTGGGCCTGGCGGCCGGCGCCCTCCTCTTCGGGCTGGGCCTAGGCGGCCGTCGCCTCTGGCAGCGCTGGCGCTACGGCATCTGATTCCCGCGGCCGGCCGGTACGCTCGCCCTGCATGGACGTCGAGACGGCGATACGGACGCGCCGCACCCACAAGGCCTTCGGCCCGGAGCCGCTGCCGCGCCCGCAGCTGGAGGAGCTGCTGGAGCTGGCGAACTGGGCCCCCAACCACAACCTCACCGTCCCCTGGCGCTTCCGCGTCGTCGGCCCGCGCGCGCTGGAGCGGCTGAAGGAGGTGGCCGGGCCGGAGGGCGCCGCCAAGCTCGACCGCTGCCCGACCCTGGTCGTGGTCTCCGCCGCGCTCGGCGAGGACCCCGTTCAGAACGAGGAGGACCTGCACGCGACCGCCGTCGCCTCCTACATCGTCCTGCTCGCCGCCCACGCCCGCGGCCTCGCCGGCTACTGGCGCACCCCCGGCCTGCTGCGCGGCGAGGAGGGGCGGGCCGCGGTCGGCCTGCCGCCGCAGGAGCGCACCGTCGGCCTGCTCCACCTCGGCCACCCGCGCCAGGAGCGGCCGGTGCCGCCGCGCCAGGCCACCGCCCCGATCACGACCTTCCTCGACTGATGCTCGCCCGGGCCGCATCGATCGAGGCGATCGCCGGCAACCGCTTCGAGGTGGTGGTGATCGGCGGCGGCGTGACCGGCGCCGGGGTCGCCCTCGACGCCGCCTCGCGCGGCTACTCGGTGGCGCTGCTGGAGCGCGGCGACTACTGCGTCGGCACCTCCAGCCGCTCCTCGAAGATGGTCCACGGCGGCCTCCGCTACCTGCAGAACTTCGACCTCGGCCTGGTCCGGGAGGCCCTGCTGGAGCGCCAGCTGATGGTGCAGCTCGCGCCGCACCTCGTCTATCCGACGCCGTTCCTGGTCCCGTCCCTGGGCGAGGAGCGCCGCGACCGCAAACTCGGGCTCGGGCTCAACATGTACGACGTGATGGCGACGACGCGGGTCGGCCGCAGCCGTCGCGAGCTGCGCTCCTCCAAGGAAGAGGACGAGGACTTCTACTGGTCCCCCGACCGTCACCGCACGATCGACCGCGACGAGGTGCTGCAGCTGGTCCCGGCGCTGGCCGCGCGCGACCCCAACGACGCCTACATGTTCTACGACTGCCAGACCGACGACGTGCGGCTGACCCTGACCATCCTCGGCGAGGCCGAACGGTTCGGCGCGGTGATGCTGAACGGGGCCGAGGTGACCGAGGTGCTGACCACCGACGGCCGCGCCACAGGGGTCGCCTGCGTCGAGTCGGAGTCCGGGGAGCGGATCGAGGTCGGGGCCGACCACGTCGTCAACGCGACCGGCGTCTTCGCCGACGGGATCCGGCCGGCCGAGATCCTCGGCGAGGAGGACGTGCCGCGGATCGCACCCAGCCGCGGCACCCACCTGCTGCTCGACCAGGCCGACCTGCCGATGGGCAGCGCCGCCTGCGTCGTCCCGGCGGGGGCGGGGCGGATGATCTTCTCGCTGCCCTGGTACGGGCGCACCCTGATCGGGACCACCGACAACGACTTCGAGGGCGACACCGCCCACCCGAGGCCCGGCGCGGACGACGTCGAGTACCTGCTCGACGCGGTCAACGAGTTCTTCGGCACCTCGCTCACCCAGTCCGACCTGGTCGGCGCCTATGCCGGCGTGCGGCCGCTGATCTCGACCGGCGACCCGAAGAAGTCGGTCGACATCTCGCGGCGGGCGGAGCTGTACGAGACCTCCTCGGGGATGCTGACGATCACCGGCGGCAAGCTCACGACCTGGCGGCGGATGGCGAAGCAGACGGTCGACCGCATGGTCGAGCGCGAGGGGCGCGAGGCGCCCTGCCACACGGCCGAGATCCCGCTCGGGATGGACGCGCGGCCGGAGGACCTGGAAGCGCCCGCGGGGGTGGGGGAGGAGTCGATCGCCCAGCTCGCCTTCCGCTACGGCCACGCCGCCCGCGCCGTCCTCGACCTCGCCCGGCGGGACCCGAAGCTGGCCCGGCCGATCGTCCCCGGCCGCCCCGACCTGCTGGCCGAGGTCGCGATCGCGGTCCGTCGCGAGCAGGCCCGCTGCGTCGCCGACGTGCTGCTGCGCCGCACCCGGCTGGGGTTGCTCGCCGCCCCGCAGCTGCGCGACGCCGCCTCGGTGCGGCCGGTGGCCGAGGTGCTGGGGGCGGAGCTGGGCTGGTCGCGCCGCCAGGTCAAGAAGGAGGCCGAGGCCTGGGTCGAGGCGGCGGCGCTGGAGGGCATCGACCCCGCCGTTGCCGGTTGAATAACCTGCCGCTTCCATGACGAAGACGGAGCTGGAGAAAAAGTCCCTGTCCGAGCTGCACGCGCTGGCCGCCGAGGCCGGCGTCGAGCGCTACCGGATGCTGCCGCGCGCTGAGCTGATCGGGAAGCTCGCCGGCGAGGAGAAAGGCTCCGGCCCCGCGCGCGGCGGTTCGCCGAAAGGAAGCGCCCCCAAGAGCGGGCCCGGGCGCGAGCGCCCGCCGCGCCGTCGCCGCCGCTCCGGCGGCAAAGCCGAGCAGGGGGGGGAGCGGCGCTCGCGGGCCCAGGCGCGCGAGCCGGAGCCCCGCGAGGAGCCCAAGCCGGAGCCTCCGCGTCCCACCGCGCCCGCCTCGAGCTCCGCCGGGCCGAGCTCCGAGCCCTCCCGTCCGCGCCGCCGCCGGCGCCGCCGCTTTGGCCGCCGCGGCAAGCAGGAGGTCACCGTGCAGGGACTGCTGCTGCCGCCCGCCGGCCGCCAGGTGTTGCTCACCGCCGAGGGCCGCGAGGCCTGCACGGCGCTGCTGCGCGGCATCGCCGCCGACCTTTCCGACGCCTCGAAGGACGTCGACCCGGTGGCGCTGCTGATCGACCCCAGCCCGGAGGAGCTCGCCGACTGGCGCCGCGACGCGCCGCAAGCGGAGATCGTCGCCGCCGGCCAGCCCCGTCACGCCGACGACGCGCTCGCTCAGGCGAAGACCCGGGCCGAGGGCGGCGAAGACGTGATCCTCCTGGTCGACTCCCTGACCCGGCTCGGCGCTGCCCACGGCGACGCCGACGCGGCGCAGGAGTTCTTCGACGCGGCCGGTGGCCGACTCACCGTCGTAGCCGCTGTCGAGCGCTCCTAACTAAGCCGCCGGCTCAGCGGCGGTAGGCGATGCGGCGCCAGGACGGCTCTTTGGAGAGCTCGATCAGCTCCGAGCTGCGGTCCGGCTGCACGTAGCCGAAGGTCTGGGTGCGCTCGTCGAAGACGACGTCGAGCTCGCCCTCCTTGACCCGCTGGTCGAGCCAGGCGCCGCGGAAGACGAGGCGGCGGATCCAGTGCACGAGGCTGCGGTTGGCGGGGCCGACCAGGTCCTCCCAGTTCTCGTTGATGTGCTCTCCGAGGCGGGAGCTGGGCTCGGCGATCTCGCCGCTGACCGCGAGGTCGAGGAGGTCGTCGAGCTCCTCGGGGCTGAGCCCCTGGGCGACGAAGCCGAGCTTGACCGCGGCCTGCTCGACCCGCTGCCCGAAGTCGTCCTCGTTGAAGGCGAAGCGAAGCTCGCCGTACTCGAGCACGTAGTCCGAGCCAGACTCGTAGTTCCCTCTGCGGGTCGTTTTCTTATCCATGAGTTGAAGCCGATCTGAACCCGCAAGCCCGGCGGGAACAGGTCCATGATCTTGCCGATCATCGTACGCTTGTGCCTGTTCGGGACCATGCCTGAACGGCCATTTGCACCGGGGGAGAGAAATTCGACCGCCGGCACTTGGGGGAGGGTGAGCAGCGACCGCCTCCATGAGCTCCCCCGACGCCGGGTCTGCGGCCGCGAGGTCGCCGTCGCCCGCGGCTTCCGCAGCCGCCTGCTCGGCTTCGCCTGGCTGGACGCGAGCGAGGCGGGGCCAGGGCTGCTGATCCCACGCTGCCGCAGCGTCCACACCTTCGGGATGCGCTTCGAGCTCGACCTCGTCTTCCTCGACCGCGACGGCCGTCCGCTCGCGGTCCATCGCCGGGTGCCGCCGCGCCGCTTCGTCCGCTGCCCGGGCGCGGACGCGGTGCTGGAGCTTCCGGCGGAGCTGTAACGCAGGCCGCCGGAGGAGCGAGCCGAGTGGACCGCGCTGGGTGGCGCCGTGGGATGTGCCGTCGGCCTGCTCCTGATGATCGCCGCTCTCGCCACCATCGAGGGCCCCGATGTCGTACGCTGACAAAACGATGCAGCGGCAAGCAAACCCCTACCCCGTCCCTTCTCACCGGTTCTTCGTGCGCATGTTCCTATTGGGCGGAGCGGTCGGGCTGGCGTTGCTGCTCATGGGGGCGCCCCTCTGGCTCTTCTACGTCGCGCCGCTGGTCATGACCCCGTTCCTGGTGCGCGAGCTGCGCTCGCTCGCAGCGGAGAATCGGGCGCAGCCCGGTTCGCGCAGAGCCCTGCTTTAGCCGCGAGGGGGGAGAGTTCTCCTGGGCCGGCGACTTAGGGGTCCATGTTGCCGCAGCGCCACGAAATCGCCAGCATCGTCGTCTGCGAGGACGACGTGGTGACGCTGGACCTGCTCTGCGACCACCTCGCCGCTGATCGCTACGGGGTGTTGCCGGCGCCGAGCGCGTCCGACGCGCTGCGCCTCTGTCGCTTCAACCAGCCGGACCTGCTGTTGCTGGACCTCTCGCTGCCGGACGCCTCTGGGCTCGACGTGCTGCGCGAGATCCGGGAGGCCGACGGGATCGAGTCGCGCTTCGACCCGCACCTGCCGGTGATCGTGCTGAGCGGCCGCGGCGCCCAGACCGACCGCGTTCGCGGCCTCACTGCGGGAGCCGACGACTACCTGACGAAGCCCTTCGACCTGGAAGAGCTGCGGGCGCGGATCGCCGCCGTGCTGCGACGCCGCGCCGGCCGTCGCGAAGGGCCGATCCGGATCGGCGAGCTGACGATCGACCCGCTGCGCCGCGAGGTCGCGGTCGGCGAGCGCGAGGTGCCGCTGGCGCGGAAGGAGTTCACGCTGCTGCGCACGCTGGCCGGCAACCCGACCCGGGTCTTTTCGAAGGCCGAGCTGCTGCGCGAGGTCTGGGGCTACACGAGCCCTGGCAAGACGCGGACGCTGGACTCCCACGCCTCGCGCCTGAGGCGGAAACTCGACCCGGAGCACAGCCGCTACATCGTTAACTGCTGGGGCATCGGCTACCGCCTGATCGACGGCTGAGCCCCGGGCCGGTTCAAGCGGCGCCTACTTCTTGCCCTTCCCCTGCGCGTTCTCGAAGTGGAGGACGGCCAGCGTCGTGGAGATGCTGTCGTCGTCGCTGCCGAGGCGGTCCCCGGCTTCTTCCTGGATCTCCAGCGCCTTCGCGACCGTGTCGGCGAGCAGGGCGGTGATGTCCGACCAGCCCTGGTCGTCGAGGGTCAGCGGGGTGCGGCTGATGTGGGAGTCCGGGCGGGCGTCGATCGTGCCGGCCGTCAGCGCCCCGGTGGCGTCCTGCCCGACCGTCTCGAGGACGCTGCCGGTGATGCCCTTGCGCGCCGAGGCGGGGATCTTCTTCCAGTCCCGGTCGCTGAAGAAGGTGCGCTCGGTGGCCCGGTAGAAGTGCTCGACGGCGCCGCGGCGGGGCTCCGTTTTGACCAGCTCGACGCAGTCGTACTCGAGCAGCGTTTTCACGTGGTAGCTGACGTTGCCGAGCGGCTCGCCGAGTTCCTGGGAGAGCTGGTTGGGGCTGGAGATGCCCTTCTGCAGCGAGGTGAGGATCTTCACCCGCAGCGGGTGGGCCAGGGCCTTGGCCAGCTGCTGGGTGATGCCCTCGGGGGAGGTTCGGGTCTGGGCCATGGGAAGTCGCTCCGTTCGTTTTGCGGCCGGGGGGCCGGGGGGAATTGGGGTGGCTTCCGAGATGCTTTCCATCCCGGTTTGTAAACCAAGTATCACAAAACGCTCCGTCGTTTCCGCGGTCAAAAACCTTTTCCAATGCGGAAAAATCTTTCTGATGTTGATTTGGACACCGTTTTAAGGCACATATGAACCTGTTTCACCGTTCAGGGGGTCTAATGCGGTGCGCACCCGCTGACTCGAGGCGCCTGGCCGAGACCGCTTTGAGATGGCGGGTGCGCAATTTCCGCATGCCCGTTTGAGGGCCGGGGGGAGAGTCGGGGGCCGCCCGGCCCTTGGTCCGGCATGCGAACTCGGGCTCCCGGAGAGTGGGCGTGAAGCTGGAGCTGGCGCAGGTCGTCTCGGCCTGGCCGTTCGGCGTCTCCCTGGCCGCGGCCCTGGCGGCGCAGGCCGTGCAGGCAGGGCGGCGGCGCAGCGTGCTCAACGAGGCCGTGCACGAGTTGCGACGGCCGCTGCAGGCGCTGGCGCTGGTGCCGGCTGCGGGGAGCGGCGGGGAGACGGCGATCGCGGGGTCGGTGCAGATGGCGGCCACGGCGCTGGAACGCCTCGAGCGCGAGATCAACGGCGAGCCCACCGTCCCCTCCCGGGCCCCGATCGCCGCGCGGCCGCTGCTCGCAGCCGCGGTGGGCCGCTGGCGGGCCCGCGCCGCCCTGGCCGGCGGCTCGCTGAGCTTGCGCTGGCAGGCCGGTGAGGCGACGGTGGAGGGCGACCGTTGCGAGCTGGCGCAGGCGGTCGACAACCTCGTCGTCAACGCGATCGAGCACGGCGGGCCGGAGATCGCCGTCGCAGCCGACGTCCACCGCGGCCGGCTGCGGATCGCGGTGACCGACTCCGGGCGCGCCTCCCGTCCCGCCGCGCGCCGCGAGAGCCCGGCTGAGTCGATAGCCCGGCTGCTCGGCCGCAGCCGCCGCGGGCACGGCCTGCGCGTCGTGCGGCGGGCTGCCGCGGCGCATGGCGGCGACTTCCACCTGCGGCGCTCGGAGCGGGGGACCGTGGCCGTGCTCGAGCTGCCGCTGTCCGGCGGGGCCGGCTGATGCGCAGGCGAGCCCGTGCACTCGCCCTCCTGCTCGGGGCCCTGCTGGCCGCGGCGACCGCGGCGGCGCTCGCCGACAGCTACGGCGCCGGCGTCGCCCGTGGCTACGGCGAGCTGCGGCCGGTCCTGGTCGCGGTCGAGGACCTGCGGGCCGGGAGGGCGGTCGGCCCGGAGCAGGCGGCGGCACTGGAGACGCGCCGGGTCCCGGCGCGGTTCGTCCCGCCGGGGGCGCTGGCGAACGCCGCCGAGGCGATCGGCCTGGTCCCGGCCGGGACGGTCCCCGCCGGCTCGTACCTGCTCGCCTCGCAGTTGCGACCGCCCCGGGTCGACCCCGGCGACGCCTTCGGTTTGGGCGGGGACCGGCACCCGGTCGAGATCGCGGTCAGCGGCGCCGAGGCGCTGACCGTGGCTGGGGCACAGCCGGTCGGCGAGCGGGTCGACGTGGTCGTGACCGCGGAGCCGACCGGCTCGGGGCCGGGTCGCACCTACGTCGCCGCCGCGGCGGTGCCATTGCTCGCACTCGGCCCGGGTGCGGCCGGGACGGCGGCGGAAGGGCTCGCCGCCGCGACCCTCGGCCTCACCCGCCCGCAGGCGCTGCGCCTGATCGCCGCCGAGAGCTTCGCCCGCCGGGTGACGCTGCTGCCGCGGACCTGATCGTGGCCGCCCGCGAGAGGCACGTCGCCGCGCTGGCCGCCCAGCTGCGCTCGGAACTGGTCGAGCGCCGGCGCCGCGAGGCGGCGCGCGGGCTGGGCGGCGACCACAGCCTCGAGGCGGCGGTGCGCGGGCTGGTCGGGGAGAGGGCGGCGCTGCTCGGGGCGGCGGACCGCGAGGCCCTCGTCGCCCGGATCGTCCGCGACAGTGTCGGGCTCGGACCGCTCGAGGATCTGCTCGCGGACCCGAGCGTGGAGGAGGTGATGGTGAACGGGCCCGGCGTCGTCTATGTCGAGCGCGGCGGTCGGCTCGAGCCGACCGGGGTCGCCTTCGGCGACGAGGAGGAGCTGCGCAACGCGATCGAGCGGATCCTGGCGCCGCTCGGCCGCCGCGTCGACGAGCTCAGCCCGATGGTCGACGCGAGGCTCGCCGACGGATCGCGGGTCAACGTCGTCGTGCCGCCGCTGGCGATCGACGGACCGCTGGTCTCGATCCGGCGCTTCGGCGCCCGCCGGCCGGGGCCGGAGGAGCTGGTCGCGCTCGGCACCCTGAGCGCGGGGCAGCGGGCCGTGCTGGCGGCCGCGGTCGGCGCCCGGCGCAGCGTCCTGGTCAGCGGCGGCACCGGGTCCGGGAAGACGACCCTGCTCAACGCCCTCTCCAGCTTCATCGGGCCGGAGGAGCGCGTGGTGACGATCGAGGACGCGGCCGAGCTGCGCCTGCAGCAGCCGCACGTGGTGCGGCTGGAGAGCCGGCCGGCCGGCGTCGAGGGGCGCGGCGAGGTGACGGTCCGCGACCTGCTGCGCAACGCGCTGCGGATGCGACCCGACCGGATCGTGATCGGCGAGGTGCGCGGCCCCGAGGCGCTCGACCTGCTGACCGCGCTCAACACCGGCCACGACGGCGCCCTCTCGACCGTCCACGCGAACTCTCCCGCCGACGCCCTGGCGCGGCTGGAGACGCTGGCGCTGATGGCGGGGCTCGGCCTCCCGCACGCGGCGATCGCCGCGCAGGTGCGGCGCGGGATCGACCTCGTCGTCCAGATCGAGCGGCGCTCCGACGGCAGCCGGGTCGTCACCGAGATCGCCGAGGCGGGGTGACGCCCGCGACCCTGATCGGTGCCGTTGCCGGTGGCCTGCTCGCCCTGGCGGCCCGCGAGGCGTTCCTGGCCAGCCCCGCGGCGGCGCGCTGGCTGCGCCTCGCCCTGGAGCCGCTGCGGCGGGCCGGCCGCGAGGGCTACGCGCCCTCGACCGCGGAGCGCCGGCGCCTCGCTGCGCTCGCGACCGCCACCGCCGTGGCCGGCGGCTGGTTCCTCGCCGGCCCGGTGCTGGCGGCGCCGCTCGCGGTCGCCGGGCCGGCCGCCGCCGGCTGGGCGATCGCCAGCCGCCACCGTCGCTACCGGGCTGCGGTCGAGCGCTCGCTGCCGGAAGTGGCGACCGCGGTCGCCGACTCGCTTGCCGCCGGCCGTTCGCTGCGCGCCTCGCTGCCGGCGGCCGCGGGCTCACTCGACGGGCCGCCCGCCTCCGAGCTGGCGCGGCTGGGAGCGGAGCTGGACCTCGGCGCGGCGACGGCCGAGGCGGTGGGGGCGTGGCGGCGCCGGCTGCGCTCGCCGCGGGTCGACGCGTTCGCCGCGGCGCTGCTCAGCCAGCTCCTCTCCGGCGGCGACCTCGCCGGCCTGCTGCGGCGCTTCGCGGCCGGAGCCGCCGAGCGCGACCGGGTCGCCGACGAGGCGCGCTCGGCGACGGCGCAGGCGCGCTTCACCGGGTTGCTGGTGGTGGCGATGCCGAGCGGCGGCGCCGTCTTCGCGGAGCTGGTGCAGCCCGGTTTCCTCGCCAAGCTGCTCGGAGCGCCGGCCTCGGCGCTGCTGCTCGGGCTGGCCGCCGCGCTCCAGGTCGCCGGCTTCCTGGCGATCCGCCGGCTCTCGCGGGTGGCCGAGTGAGCGCCGCGGCGCTGCTGGCGGCGCTCGCGGTCCTGCTCGGCCTCGGTGCCGCGGCGGAGCTGCTCGCCGGCCGGGGCCGGCCGCTGCCGTCGCTCCCGTTCGGGCTCAGCTCCCGCTCGGCCCGGGCGGCGCTGCGGCTCGGGCTGCCGGAGCGGCTGCGTCGCTCGGGGCTGGAGGACCAGTTGCCCCTGCCCGCGGTGCTCGCGGCCAAGCTCGCGGCCGCCGCGCTCGGCGGCGTGCTCGGCCTGGCCGCGGCGCCGGCGGCCCCGGGCAGGACCGCGCTGCTGGTCGCGATCGCGATGCCGGCGGCCGGTTTCCTCGCCCCCGACGCGTTCCTGGAGCGGGAAGCGCGCCGGCGCCGCCGCCGTCTCCTCGCCGCCCTCCCCGACGCACTCGACCTGCTGGCGGTCAGCGCCGAGGCGGGTCGGGGCCCCGCCGCCGGGTTCGAGCAGCTGGCGCGGGCGGGGCGGGGGCCGCTGGCCGAGGAGCTGCGGCGGACCGTCGCCGAGCTCTCCTGCGGGGCGCCGCTCTCGGCGGCGTTGCGCTCCCTGCGCGCCCGCGTCCCCGGCGGCGAGCTGGCGGCCCTGGTCGCGACGATCGAGCGCTCGCGCCGCTTCGGCTCGCCGCTCGCCGGTCAGCTGCGCCGCCAGGCCGGCGCCCTGCGCCGCGCCGGCCACCGCGCGGTCGAGGAGCGGGCCGCCCGCGCCGCCCCGAAGATCCAGCTCGTCGTCGCCCTGGTCCTCGTTCCCTCGGTGCTGCTGATGATCGCCGCCGGCCTGATCGCCAACGCGGGGACGCTGCTGGCCGGGTTCTGAGCCGCGCTCGGACCACGCGTACACGTGAAAGTTCTCAATTAGTGAGCACTTCCTGCAATAGGGTGGCGCCGCTCAGTCAACGAGTAGGGGGAGAGATGAAGATCACGATCGTCAGGACCGGAGGGATCGCCGGCGTCGAGGCGCAGCTGGGACCGGTCGACACGCTGGAGCTGCCGATCGGCGGGGTGATCGTCAGGAAGGTTCAGGAGATCGAGTTCTTCGAGCTGCCGGAGGAGCTCCCGCAGACGGGCGCACCGGTCCCCGACGGCTTCTCCTACGCGATGACCGTCGAAGAGGACGAGCGCCGGCACACGGTCGGTTACGGCAGCGCCAGCGAGGCGGACGCTCGCAGGCGCCTGTTCGAAGTCCAGAAGCTGCTGGTCCAGGCCGGCTGCGACTTCAAGTGGGGCTCGGGGCGAGGGGTCGTGGCGGGGGACGACGGCTTCACCTGGGAGGCCTGGTACAACCGGATGCCCGGCAGCCACGACCCGAACCTGTACGTCGTCGGCACCGGCACAGTCAGGAGCTCGAGCATCCAGCTGGTGCTGGAGCCCGGCAACGTCGGCGTCGTCCCCGATCCGACCCTCTTCGTCCTCGATCTGAAAATCGTCACACCGGAGGAGTTCGGCGACGACCGGATGACCGAGAAGCAGGCGATCTGGAGGGGCGACGTCGGCCCCGGCATCCAGCAGGTCGAGGTTCGCGGCGACGCCGAGGCGACGGTCCCCGTCACGGAGATCCAGTGAACCGGCGCCGGTCGGCGCCGTCCGCTACTCCAGCGCCTCCTCGCGCAGGCGCCTGGCGACGACCGCTGCGGCGGCGCTGACCTCGTCCAGCTCCCCGGCCTGCTTCTTGTGGCCGCTGACGTAGCAGCAGAGGGTGGCGTCGACCAGCTCGAAGGCGAACTTGCCCGGCGCCTCGTCGTTGAGCCAGACGATGAAGGTGGGGGAGAACAGCTGCCGTAGCCAGTTGGCGTCCTGGCCCTTGCCGGCGAAGATCTCGTACTTCTCGTCGAGCGCTTCGCTCTCCAGCTTCACCCGCTCTTTCCTGGTGCGGAAGAAGTCCTCGAAGCCCTCCAGCGCCCGCAGGCCGAACTTGCGCTGGCAGTAGAGCTCGGGGACGAGCTCGGCCGACTCCGGGACCGGGACCAGGCCGACGGTGTAGCGGTAGTAGTTCGTCTGCTTGTTGCCCTTGCTGTCCCGCGTCTCCTCCTCGTAGGTATAGAGAGCGAGGATCCCCTCGACGCCGTCGCCGAACGGGCCCGAGAGGGTGCGCTCCGCGTAGCGGTCGTCGCCTTTCTGCAGCAGCGGCGTGGTCGGCGGCAGCGGCGCCCGCCCGCCGAGTTCGAACCCGCGCTGCCGGGCGTAGGTCTGGAAGAAGGCGTCCTCGGCGCGAGAGTCGGCGATCGCGAAGACCGCGAGCAGGGCGAGCAGGAAGGTGGCGAGCGCGGCGGCCCCGCCGATCGCCGGGCCGATGAAGATCGCGCCGGCGGCCCCGGCGGCGAGGACGGCGATCGCGATCGCGACCAGGACCCCGGTGCGGCGCAGCAGCCGCCGGAAGTGGAAGCCGCGCAGGTCGTCGGCGTCGTCGGGCGGCGGCAACGCGGCTTCCATCGTCGGCGCCACCGGCGCGGCGCCGCTTTCCTCGGGCGTGCTCACGGGCTCAACCTAACGCCCGCCCACGGATGCAAATGGGGTTGCAGAGTGGGGTCGTGTTGCAAAGTGGGGGAGAGTGGGTTATTGTGGCGATCGAGTTGAAGCCCAGGACCGGGGTGGTGAGGCTCCTCCCACCTCATCACTCCGGTCCAACTCTTTTCCAGCCTTCCCGCTCAGAAAGGACTCGCCGCGGTGGCTTTTCGGGGTCTCTACGAGCACAGCCTCGATTCCAAGGACCGGCTCACGGTTCCCTCGCGGTTCCGGGCCCCTCTGGCTGACGGCATCGTTCTCTCCAAGGGCTTCGACCCCTGCGTCTGGGTGCACACGACCACCGAGTTCGAGCAGCTCTCCGACCGCTTCCTCTCGCCGCACAGCCCGTTCGGGCGCGACGCCCGCGCCCTGCGCCGCCGCTTCCACGGCGGCTCCTTCGACGAGAAGCTCGACTCCGCCGGGCGCATCCGCGTCCCCAAACCGCTGATCGAGCACGCCGGCCTCGACGGCAACTGCGTCGTGATCGGGGCGGGCGAGTACCTGGAGATCTGGAACGCCGACGCCTGGGCCAAGCAGGAGCAGGAGCTCGACGCCGCCGCCCCCGAGATCGCCGAGGGCCTCGCCGGTGCCGGCGCCGCGTGATCATGAGACTTCATGCGCAGCGAATCCCCAACCACTTTCCGCCGACCGGTCTCGGGGCGGGCCATACGGCCGCTCTGGGGCCCGCCGGCCTGGAGATCGAGCCGGTGACGCACGAGCCGGTCCTGGCGCCGGAGCTGGTCTCGCTGCTCGCGCCCGAGCCGGGCCAGACCGCGGTCGACTGCACCTTCGGGGCGGGCGGTCACGCCCGCCGTGTCGCCGCGCTGCTGGGGGAGGGCGGGACGCTGATCGCCTTCGACAAGGACCCCGCCGCCGAGGCTCGCTTCGCCGAGTTCGCCGCCGAGGCGCCCTGCCGCACCCGCTTCGTCGGCGTCGACTTCGCGGAAGGGTTGCGGGCACTGCGCGGCGAAGGGGTGCGCCCAGACATGGTTTATGTAGACCTCGGAATGTCCTCGATGCAGGTCGACGCCTGGGAGCGGGGCTTCTCCTACTCCTACGACGCGCCACTCGACATGCGGATGGACACGCGCCGGCAGTTCGACGCCGCCGACCTCGTCAACGAGTGGCCGGAGGCGCGGATCGCGCAGGTGCTGCGCCGCTTCGGCGAGGAGCGCTACGCCGGCGGCATCGCCCGCGAGATCGTTCGCCGGCGGCCGCTGCGCACGACCTCGGACCTGGTCGCGGCGATCCGGGCGGGGATGCCGGCCGCGGCCCAGTTCGGCGGTGGCCACCCCGCCAAGCGGACCTTCCAGGCGATCCGGATCGCCGTCAACGGCGAGCTCGACTCGCTCGAGCAGGCGCTGCCCCTGGCCTGGGAGATGCTCCCGGTCGGCGGCCGCTTCGGCGCGATCTCCTTCCACTCGCTCGAGGACCGGCCGGTGAAGCAGTTCCTGGCCGAGAAGGCGCGCGGCTGCATCTGCCCGCCCGAGCTTCCGGTCTGCGTCTGCGACCACGAGCCCGAGGCCGAGCTGCTGACCCGCCGCGCGGTCGCGCCGGGCCCGGCCGAGGTCGAAGCCAACCCGCGCTCGCGCTCCGCCCATCTGCGCGCCGCCCTCAAGGTCGCCGAGGCGACCCCGGCCGGGGAGGCCGGCTGATGGCCGTCGCCGCTCCCGCCCGTCGCGCCGAGCCGGCTCCCGCGCCCTCGCGGACGACGCCGCCGAAACGTAAAGCCGCCCCCGCCCGTCCCGCGCCGCGCAAAAAGGCGGCGCCGGCCCGCGTCCCGCGGACCCGGCCCAAGCCCCGCGCCGCGGCAGCGGCGCCCGCGCGCAAGGCCCCGGCCCGCCGCGCCCCCGCCCGCCGCGCCCCCGCCCGCCGCGCCCCGGCCCGGCGGGTCGGCGGCCAGCTGATCCCGCTCGCCGGTCGCACCGCGGTCGCGGTGGGCCAGCTGCCCGACTCCGGCCTGGTCGTCCGCCTCACCCGCGGTCGCGCCTGGATCGGCGTCCTCGGCGTGCTCCTGGCCGGGATCGTCGCCCTCAACGTGCTCACCCTCAGCTTCGCCGCCTCGGCCAGCAAGATCGACGCCCAGGCCGCCCTCCTCGACAAGGAGAACTCGATCCTCACCGGGCGCGACGCGCGCCTCTACGGGACGGGGGCGATGCGCAACGCGGCCGGCGCGCTCGGCCTCGCGATGCCCTCCAGCGACGAGATTCAGTTCACCGACGCCGGCCCCGACGACGCCGCCGTGGCGGCGCAGCGCCTCGCTGCCGCCGGCGGGTAGGGCCGGGCGCCGATGCGGTTGATCGAGCGGCGGGTCGGGCTCCTCTTCGCCGGCTTCCTCCTCTGCTTCCTCGTCATCATCGGCCGCGCCTTCTGGTTGCAGGGGGTGCAGGGCTCGCAGCTCGCCTCGGAAGCGATCTCCCAGCAGACCGAGACGGTGACCGTGCCGGGCCTGCGCGGCAGCCTGCTCGACCGCCGCGGCAACGAGCTCGCCACCTCCGAAGACGCGGCGACGATCTACGCCACCCCCTACCAGGTGGAGGACCCGCCCCGGGCGGCGGAAAAACTGGCCAGGATCCTCGACCTCGACAAGGGCGAGGTGCTGGAAAGCCTCACCGCCGAATCGGGCTTCTCCTACGTGGCCCAGAAAGTCAGCCTCGAACAGGCGGGGCGGATCGAACGCCTCGAGCTGGAAGGGATCGGCCAGCTGCCCGACAGCCGCCGCGTCTACCCGCAGGGGGAGATGGCCGGCCAGGTGGTCGGCGCGGTCGGCTCGGAGAACCAGGGCCTGACTGGGCTCGAGGCGGGGGAGGAAGACGTCCTGCACGGCGAGGACGGGGAGCGGCTGGTGGTCAAGGACGCGCTCGGCGAGCCGATCCGGCTGGAAACCGGGAGCGAGGCCAGCGACGGCGAAGACATCCAGCTCACCCTCGACCCGCTGATCCAGCAGAAGGCCGAGCAGGTGCTGGCCGAAGTCGGCGAAACGTACCTGCCGAAGGGTGCGACGGCGATCGTGATGGACCCGGAGAGCTCGGAGGTCCTGGCGATGGCGAACTGGCCGCCGGTCGACCCCAGCGACCTCTCCAGCGCCAGCAACGACGACCTGATCAACCGGGCGACCGGCTTCACCTATGAGCCCGGCTCGACCTTCAAGGCGTTCACGGTCGCGGCGGCGCTGCAGGAGAAACTGGTCACCCCCGCCTCCGAATTCACCCTGCCGCCGACGATCCAGGTGGCCGACCGCACGATCGAGGAGTCGCACCCGCGCGGCACCGAAACGATGAGCGTGGCGACGATCCTCGCCCACTCCTCCAACGTCGGCGCGGTGACGATCGGCGAGCAGCTGGGGGCGGAACACTTCTCCAACTGGATCGACCGCTTCGGCTTCGGCCGCCCGACCGGCGTCGAGTTCCCGGCCGAGGAGCAGGGGATCGTGCTGCCGCTCGAGGAGTACTCGGGCTCGACGATGGGCAACCTGCCGCTGGGGCAGGGGATCTCGGTCACCCCGATGCAGATGATGGCCGGGTACGCGGCGATCGCCAACGGCGGCATGCTGGAGCAGCCGCGGCTGATCAAGCGGATCGGCGAAGAGCCGGTCGCGGGGCCGCAGGGGAAGCGGGTGATGCGGCCGGAGGTGGCGGCGGAGGTGCGCGAAATGCTCGAGGGGGTGCTGGCGCCCGGCGGTACCGCCTCCGAGGTCAGCGTCCCCGGCTACACCCTGGCCGGCAAGACCGGGACCGCGGAGGTGGCCGAAGACGGCACCTACTCGGAGACCAAGTTCGTCGCCTCGTTCATCGGCTTCGCGCCCGCGAACGACCCGAAGCTGCTGGCCGCGGTGATCGTCGACCAGCCCCAGGGCGAATACTACGGCGGCTCGGTGGCGGCTCCGGCCTTCGGCTCGATCGCCGCCTTCGCACTGCCCTATCTGGGCGTCGCGCCCGAATAGGGGTGGGGGCACCCGGCCGCCTTCCTAGAATCGCGGCGAGATGAGGCTGGACGAGCTTGCCGCCGCAGCGGACGATGCCCGGGTCGTCGGCGATCCCTCGGTCGAGATCGCGGACCTCGCCTACGACAGCCGAAAAGCCGGGCCCGGGACGCTGTTCTTCTGCGTGGTCGGGGAGAAGCGCGACGGGCACGAGTTCGCAGGGCAGGTGGTCGCGGCCGGGGCCGCGGCGCTGGTCGTCGAGCGCGAGCTGGAGCTGGCGGTGCCGCAGGTCGTGGTCCCCAGCGCGCGGGCGGCGATGGCGCCGCTGGCGGCGCGCTTCCACGGCGACCCGACCGCGGAGCTGCGGGTGGTGGGGGTGACGGGGACGAACGGGAAGACGACGACCGCCTTCCTGGTGCGGGAGATCCTCGGGGCGGCGGGGATCCAGACTGGGCTGCTCGGCACCGTGAAGCAGGTGGTCGGCGGCCGCGAGGAGGAGGTCGAGCGGACGACGCCGGAGGCGATCGACCTGCAGGCGACCTTCCGCCGCATGCTCGACGCCGGCGACCGCGCCTGCGCGATGGAGGTCTCCTCGCACGCGCTCTCCCTGCACCGCGCGGACGCGATCCACTTCGAGGCGGCGCTGTTCACCAACCTCACCCAGGACCACCTCGACTTCCACGCCGACATGGAGGACTACTTCCTCGCCAAGCGCCGGCTGTTCGAGCTGCGGCCCGGCCGCGCGATCGTCAACCTCGACGACGGGTACGGGGCCCGGCTCGCCGGCGAAATCGACTGCGTCACCTTCTCCGCCGAGGGCGCCGAGGCCGACTACAGCGCCCGCGACGTCTCCTTCGACGCCGGCGGTGCCGAGTTCACGGTCGGCGAGACGCGGGTGCGGACGGGGCTGCCGGGCCACTTCAACGTCGCCAACGCGCTCGGCGCGTTCGCGGCTGCACGGGCGCTGGGCGTGGACGCCGAGACCGCGGCCGCCGGCCTGGCGCGGGCGGCGCGCGTCCCGGGCCGCTTCGAGCCGATCGACGAGGGCCAGGCCTTCGCCGTTCTGGTCGACTACGCGCACACCCCCGACTCGCTGGAGAACGTGCTGCGGGCGGCGCGGCGCCTGACCGCCGGGCGGCTGATCGCGGTCTTCGGGGCCGGCGGCGACCGCGACCGCGACAAGCGGCCGAAGATGGGCCGGGCCGGGGCTGAGCTCTCCGACCTCGCCGTCGTCACCTCCGACAACCCGCGCTCCGAGGACCCGGCGGCGATCGTCGCCGAAGTTGCCGGCGGGGCGGCGGGGGCGGGAGAGCCCGAGATCGTCGTCGACCGCCGCGAGGCGATCGCCCTCGCCCTGGGCCGGGCCGAGGCCGGGGACACCGTGGTGATCGCCGGCAAGGGCCACGAGCAGGGACAGGAGTTCGAGGACGGTTGCAAGATCCCCTTCGACGACCGCGAGGTGGCCCGCGAGGAGCTGCGAAAGCTGGGCAGCCCGGCGTGAGGCTCGCGCCGGCGCAGATCGCAGCGGCGCTCGGGGCCGAGGTCCTGGCCGAGGGCGCGGCCGAGTCGCCGCGCCGCGCCGCGATCGACTCCGCCGCGGTCGAGCCGGGCGACCTCTTCTTCGGCCTGCGCGGCGCGAACCGCGACGGCGGCGAGTTCGCCCCGGCCGCGATCGAGGCCGGCGCCTGGGGCGTCGCCATCGCCCCCACCTGGCGTTCGTCCTTTCGGCGAGATACCGCAGGAAAGGACGAACGCGCCGCCTGGGTCTTTGCCGTGGAGGACCCGCTGGCGGCGATGCAGGCGCTGGCGCGCGCCGAGCGGCGGGCCCTGGGCGCGCCCGTCGTCGGCGTCACCGGCTCGGTCGGGAAGACCTCGGTCAAGGACATCGCTCGCGCTCTCCTGCCGGGCCGGGTCCACGCCAACCGCGAGAACCTCAACACCGAGATCGGGCTGCCGCTGACCGTGCTCGAAGCCCCTGGGGACACCGACCTGCTGGTGCTGGAGATGGCGATGCGGGGGGCGGGCCAGATCGCCGAGCTCGCCGCGATCGCCGAGCCCGAGGTCGCGGTGATCACCAACGTCGGCCCCGTCCACGTCGAGCTGCTCGGCTCGGTCGAGGCGATCGCCGCCGCCAAGGCCGAGGTGCTCGACTTCCTGCCGCCCGACGGCGTCGCGGTGGCGCCGGTCGTGGCCGGGGAGCTGGAGCCGCACCTGGAGCGGGCGCCGCGGCTGCTGCGGTTCGGGCCGGGCGGTGACGTCGAGGCGGTGGAGGCGAAGGTGGGCGAGGGCGTGACCGAGGCGCTGGTCCGCACCCCAGCCGGCGAGGTGGCGTTCCACTTCCCCTTCGCCGAGGCGCACAACCTCACCAACGCCCTCGCCGCGATCGCCGCCGGGGTCGCCCTGGGGGCGCCGCTGGACGAGATGGCCGACCGCACTGCGAACATAGGGTTCTCCCGTTTTCGCGGCGAGCGGATCGAGCTCGGCGACGGGATCGTCCTCGTGAACGACTGCTACAACGCCAACCCGGTGTCGATGCGAGCGGCTCTCGACCACCTCGCGACCCTCGGCGCGCCGCGCACGGTCGCCGTGCTCGGCGAGATGGGGGAGCTCGGCCCCGGCGCCCCCGGCTTCCACCACGAGGTGGGTCAGCATGCGCGCGCGGCCGGGATCGACGTCGTGATCGGGGTCGGCCTGCCCGCCCGCGACTACGGCCCCGACGAACTCGTCGCCGACCCCGGCGAGGCGGCGGAGCTGCTTGCCGCCCAGCTCGAAGCGGGCGACGCGGTCTTGGTCAAGGGCTCGCGCTCGGCCGGCCTCGAGGCGGTCGCCGAGCTGCTGCCCGAGCTGCTGGAGACGGCCTGATGGGCGAAGTGCTGATCGCGGGGATGGCGGCGATGCTGATCTGCATCTTCCTCGGCCCCAAATTCATCGAGTACCTGCGGGTGCGCGAGTTCGGGCAGCACATCCGCGAGGACGGCCCGCAGGAGCACCATGCCAAGGCGGGCACGCCGACGATGGGGGGGCTGATCGTCTTCGCCTCGATCTGCGTCCCCTTCCTCGTCCTCTCCGACCGCGACCCGCAGAGCCTCGCCGTCTTCGGCGTCGCCATGGGCTGCGCCGCGCTCGGCTTCGCCGACGACTACATCAAGATCGTCAAACGCCGCTCGCTCGGCCTCAACGGCCGCTGGAAGCTGCTCGGGCAGCTGATCCTCGCCCTCGCCCTCTGGTGGGTCGCCCGCCACGAGGTCGGGTTGGAGCCGACCCTCTACTTCCGGATCGGCGACGCCAGCCTCGACCTCGGCCCGGTCCTCTACTTCGTACTCGTCTTCCTGGTCATCGCCGGGACCAGCAACGGGGTCAACCTCACCGACGGTCTCGACGGCCTCGCCGCCGGCGCCTGCGCGATCGTCCTCCTCGCCTACACCGCGATCGCCTTCGTCGCCAGCGAGCAGCAGAACCTGGCGCTGCTCTCCGCCTGCCTGGTCGGCGCCTGCGTGGGTTTCCTCTGGTACAACGCCTTCCCGGCCTCGATCTTCATGGGGGACACCGGCTCGCTCGGCTTGGGAGGGGCGATCGGGGCGCTGGCGGTGATGACCCAGACCGAGGTCCTGCTGATCATCATCGGCGGCATCTTCGTGATCGAGGCGCTCTCGGTCCTGCTCCAGGTCTTCGCGTTCAAGACCTTCCGCCGCCGCGTCCTGCTGATGGCGCCGCTGCACCACCACTTCGAGATGATGGCCTGGTCGGAGACGAAGATCATGCTCCGCTTCTGGATCATCGCCGCCGTCTGCTCGGGGATCGGGTTCACGCTTTACCAGCAGTCGATCGGCCCCTGAGGCCGTGGGCGCCGCCGCGGAGCTGCGCACCGAGCGGCTGCTGATGCGGCGCTGGCAGAGGCGCGACCGCGAGCCCTTCGCCGCGATCAACGCCGACCCGGCGGTGATGGAGTTCTTCCCGGCGTCGCTGACCCGCGGCGAGAGCGACGCGCTGATCGACCGGATCGAGCGTGGCTTCGAGCGGCACGGGTTCGGGCTCTGGGCGCTGGAGCTGCGGGAGGGCAGCGAGCTGATCGGCTTCGCCGGCCTCGCGGTGCCACCCTTCGAGGCCCACTTCACCCCCGCGGTCGAGGTCGGGTGGCGGCTGGCGCGGTCGGCCTGGGGTCACGGCTACGCGACCGAGGCGGGGCGGGCGGCGCTCGCCCACGGGTTCGGGCCGGTCGGCCTGGAGGAGATCGTCTCGATGACCGCGGTCGGCAACCGGCGCTCGCGGGCGGTGATGGAGCGGCTGGGGATGACCCGCGACCCTGCTGACGACTTCGAGTTCCCGACCCTGCCGCCCGGCGACCCGCTGCGCCCGCACGTCCTGTACCGCCTCCGCGCCCTGGCTCCCTGAAGCCTTCTACGTGCCCCGGCACGTCGAATCGTTCACAGGTTCCGGGCGGCGGAGGGCGAAGCAGTTGCGGATGAGCGCTCCGCCGCCCCGTAAGCCGCGCCCGCCGCTGCCCCGCGGCCCCTTCCTCGTCGTCGGCCTGGCGCGCTCCGGGCAGGCGGCCGCACGCCTGCTCGCAGGCCGGGGCGAGCAGGTCAGAGGGGTCGATTCCGGCGCCCCGGAGGGGGCGGGAAGGCTTTCCGAGGCCGGCGTCGAAGTGTTTTTGGATTCAGATGGATTGGCACTGCTCGAGGGGACGCGAACCGTCGTCAAGAGCCCGGGCGTTCCCCGGGAGGCGCCGGTGATCGCAGCGGCCCTGGAGCGCCGGATCGAGGTGACGGGGGAGCTGGAGCTGGCCTGGCGGGCGCTGCCCAACCGCTTCCTCGGCGTCACCGGCACCAACGGCAAGACGACGACGGTGGAGCTGCTCGGCCACGTCTACCGCGCCGCCGGCGAGCCGGTCGCGGTCGCCGGCAACGTCGGCACGCCGCTCTCCGAGCTCGCCGGCGCGGTCGAGCCCGACGCGACCGTGGTCTGCGAGTGCTCCAGCTTCCAGCTCGAGGACACCGAGCACTTCGCCCCCGAGTGCGGCGTCTTCCTCAACCTCGCTCCCGACCACCTCGACCGCCACGGCGATCTCGAGTCCTACCTGGCGGCGAAGCTGCGGATCTTCGCCAACCAGGGCAACGACGACGTCGCCGTCTACAACGCCGACGAGCCGGAGCTGGCCGGCGTCGACCTCGGCGGCTGCGCCCGCCGCGTCGCCTTCTGCACCGGCGCCGCGCCCGACTGCGAGGTGTCCCTGGCCGAGGGGACGGTCTTCTACGACGGCGAGCCGCTGCTCGCGGTCGGCGAGCTGGGCCTGTTCGGCGAGCACAACGTCGCCAACGCGATGGCCGCCGCGGCGGCGGCGCTCTCGATGGGGCTCGACCGCGACGCCGTGCGCGAGGGGCTGCGCAGCTTCGCCGGGGTGCCGCACCGGCTGGAGCCGGTGGCGGAGATCGGCGGCGTCCGCTTCGTCAACGACTCGAAGGCGACCAACGTCGCCTCGGCGGTCGTCGGCCTGCGCGCCTTCGAGGGCGGCGTCCACGCGATCCTCGGCGGCAGCGAGAAGGGCGAGCCGTTCGCGCCGCTGCTCGACCCCGTCCGCGAGCGCTGCGCCGCCGTCTACCTGACCGGCGCCACCGCCGACCGCCTGGCCGCGGAGCTGGCGCCGGCGGCCGCGGCGGGCGTGCCGCTGCACCGCTGCGCCGACCTCGGCGACGCCGTCCGCCAGGCCGCCGCCGCAGCCAAGCCCGGCGAGACGGTCCTGCTCTCCCCGGCCTGCGCCAGCTTCGACGCCTTCGAGAACTTCGAGCGCCGCGGCGAGCACTTCCGCGCGCTCGTCGAGGAGCTCGCGTGAGCGCCTTCCCGATCGCCCTCGGCCGGCTCGGCCGGCCGGCCCGGACCAAGGCCGCGAAGAAGAAGACCAAGCGCCGCGCCCGCGGGGCAGCCTTCTCGGCCGAGTACAACATGGTGCTGACCGCGACCCTCTGCCTGCTGGCGCTGGGAGCGGTGATGGTCTTCTCGGCCAGCTCGACGACCAAAGTCCTCAGCGACGGCGGCTTCTCGGAGAGCGCCTTCTACCTGAAGCGGACGCTGCTGTTCGGCGCGGTCGGGCTGGTGATCATGCACCTGACCGCGCGCCACGGTCTCGCCCTGGTCCGCAACCTGACGCCGGCGATCCTCGCAGTCGCCTTCTTCCTCCTCTGCGCGGTGCTGGTCGCCGGCACCACCGTCAACGGCGCCAGCCGCTGGATCGGCTCCGGCTTCCTGCAGATCCAGCCCTCGGAGATCGCCAAGGTGGCGCTGGTCCTCTACGGCGCCGACCTGCTGGCCCGCAAACCGAAACGGGCGCGCTCGATCGAGGGCTTCATGCCGTTCCTGCTCGTGGTCGGCGCCGGCGCCGGGCTGATCATGCTCGAGCCCGACATGGGGACGACGATGGTCCTCACCTTCGCCGTCGGCGCCACCCTGATCGCCGCCGGCGCCCGCCCCCGCGACCTCGGCCTGATCGCGGTCGCGATCGGCGCCCTGGCCCTGCTGATGGCGGTGATCGAGCCCTACCGGATGGCCCGCCTCACCGCCTTCCTCAACCCCGGCGCCGACGCCAGCGGGGCCGGCTTCCAGGCGGCGCAGGCGAAGATCGCGCTGGGGTCCGGGGGCCTGTTCGGGGTCGGGATCGGCAACGGCGTGCAGAAGGCCTTCTACCTGCCCGAGGCCCACACCGACATGATCTCCGCGGTGATCGGCGAGGAGCTCGGCCTGATCGGGATCCTCGGCGTCGTCGGACTCTTCGGGATGTTCGGCTACGCCGGCTTCAAAGTCGCCCAGAACGCCAAGGACACCTACGGCAAGCTGCTCGTCTCCGGCCTCACCTCGCTGATCCTGGTGCAGGCGACGATCAACCTCTTCGCGGTGATGGGGCTGGCGCCGCTGACCGGGGTGCCGCTGCCCTTCGTCTCATACGGCAACAGCAGCCTGATGACGAGCCTGTTCGCGGTGGGGCTGATCCTCAACGTCGCCCGCGGCGGCACCGCCAAAGCGGCGCGGTCCCCGGGGACGGGTCCCCGCGCTGGCAAACTGCGCGTCGTCGAAGGTGGGCGCGCGCCCGCGAAAGCAAGGAGCAAAGCGAAAAGTGGCAGCCGGAAAGCCCAAGGTCGTGGTCGCAGCGGGGGGAACCGCGGGTCACGTGGTGCCCGCCATGGCGGTCGCCGACGAGCTTCGGGCTAGCGGGGCGGAGGTCTCCTTTCTCGGCACCCGCGAGCGGATCGAGGCCGAGCTCGCGCCCGCCGCCGGCTACGAGATCGACTTCGTCAAGGTGCGTGGGATCGACCGCCGCAACCCGCTGCGCGCCGCCCGCGCCGGCTTCGAGGCGCTGGCCGCGGTCGGGGCCGCCCGCGCCGCGCTGCGCCGCCGCGAGGCCGACGTGGTGATGGGCGGCGGCGGCTACGTCGCCGGCCCCGCCGGGCTGGCCGCGGTCGCGACGCGCACGCCGCTGGTCCTGACCGAGGCCGACAGCCACATGGGCCTCGCCAACCGCCTCCTGGCCGGGCGGGCGCGCCGCGTCTGCCTCGCCTTCCCGATCGCGGGACGGGAGGGCGAGCGCTACCTGGTCACCGGTCGCCCCGTCCCGTCCGCGGTCCTCGGCGCCGACCGCGAGGCCGCCCGCGCCCGCTTCGGCATCGCCGCCGGCGAGCGCTGCCTGCTCGTGGTCGGCGGCAGCCAGGGGGCGCGGTCGGTCAACTTCGCCGCGGTCGAGGCCTTCGCCGAGCGCGGGGGCCGCGACTTCCACGTCCTCCACCTGGCCGGCCGCCGTGACTTCCCGGAGCTCGAGCGCCGGCTCGCCGCCGCCCCGCACCGCGAGCGCTACACCCTGCTCGCCTACGAGCCGAACCTCGGCGACGTGCTCGCCGCCGCCGACCTCGTGCTCGGCCGTTCCGGCGGCTCGATCTTCGAGGTGACCGCGGTCGGGAGGCCGGCGATCCTCGTCCCCTACCCGCACGCGACCGCCGACCACCAGAGCGCCAACGCCGCCTGGATGGAGCGGGGCGGGGCGGCGACCGTGGTCCGCGACGAGGACCTCGACCCCGACCGGCTCGCTGCCGCTGTCGCGGCGCTGCTCGGGGACGGGGCCGAGCTGGAGCGGATGGCGGCCGCGGCGCGGGCGCTCGCCCGCCCCGACGCCGCCCGCCGCATCGCCGACGAGGTCCTGGCGGCGGCGCGATGAGCGAGCGCCGCGAGTGGGCCGGCCGCCGGCTGCACTTCATCGGCATCGGCGGCGCCGGGATGAGCGGCCTGGCGCTGGTCTGCGCGCGGCTCGGGGCGACGGTCAGCGGCAGCGACCGCGCCGACTCCTCTTATATGGAGCGCCTGCGCGCCGCCGGGCTGGAACCGGCGATCGGCCACGACGCCGCCAACCTGCCGCAGGGCGTGGAGGTCGTGGTCTCGACCGCGATCGGCGCCGACAACCCGGAGCTGGCGCTGGCCCGCGAGCGCGGCGTCGAGCCGGTCCACCGCGGCGCCCTGCTGGCCGAGCTCTGCGCCGAGAAGCGGCTGATCGCCGTCGCCGGCACCCACGGCAAGACGACGACGACCGCGATGACGGTCTGGGCGCTGCGGGCGACCGGCGCCGAACCGGCCTTCTTCATCGGCGGCGAGGTCCCGGGCCTGGGCGAGGACGGCGCCCCGGCGAACGCCGGCTGGGGCGAGGGGGAGTGGGTCGTGGCCGAGGCCGACGAGAGCGACGCCAGCTTCCTCGAGCTGCGCCCCGAGGTGGCGGTGGTCACCAACGTCGAGATGGACCACCACACCCGCTGGGGGTCGCTGACCGAGCTGCACCGGGCCTTCCGCCGCTTCCTCGAGCCCGCGACGGGGGTGGCGCTGCCGGCCGACGGCAGCCTCGACCACCTGGCCGAGCCGGGCCGGCACCTCGGCTTCGACGCCGAAGTCCCCGGGCTGCCCAACCTCAACCTCGCCGTCCCCGGCCGCCACAATCGCGAGAACGCCCGCGCCGCCCTCGCCGCGATCGAGCTCGCCGGCCTCGACGTCGCCGCCGCGGCCTCGGTGCTGCCCAAGTTCCCGGGGGTGAGGCGGCGGCTGGAGCTGAAGGGCTCGCGCCGGGGCGTCCGCATATATGACGACTACGCCCACCACCCGACCGAGGTCCGCGCCGCGCTCTCGGCCCTGCGCGAGCTGCGGCCCGGGCGCCTGCTCGCCGTCTTCCAGCCCCACCTCTACTCGCGCACGAAGGCGCTCGGGGCCGAGTTCGGGGCGGCGCTCGCGCTCGCCGACGAGGTCGTCGTCCTCGACGTCTACCCGGCGCGCGAGGAGCCGGTCGGCGAGCTCACCGGGGTGAGCGGGCTGCAGGTGGCCCAGGCCGCAGCGGAGCGGAGCGGGGGGCGGCCGGTCTGGTGGCTGCCGAGCGCGGACACCGCCGCCCGGGCGCTGGCCGACCACCTCGACCACAGCCCGGAGCTCTACCGCGACGCGGTCCTGGTCACGCTGGGGGCCGGCGACGTCTTCCGGCTCGGCGAGCGACTGGTGGAGGCCGAGGGATGAGCGCGGCGCCACCGGGCGCCAAGCCCGATTACCCGCTGTCCCGCCTGACCACCGTGCGCACGGGGGGCGCTGCCGACTGGTTCGCCCAGCCGCGCGAGCGCGACGAGCTGATCGGGCTGCTGGGCTGGGCCGAGGGGGAGGGGACGGCGGTAGGACTGATCGGGTCCGGCTCGAACCTCCTCGTGGCCGACGATGGGTTCCGTGGACTGGCGATCAAGCTCGACGGGGAGCTCGCGACGATCGAGCGCGAAGGCGAGCGCCTGCTCTGCGGCGGCGGCGCCCGCTTACCTTCCGCCGCGGCCAAGGCCGCGGGGTGGGGGCTCGCCGGGCTGGAGTTCGGGACCAACATCCCCGGCACCGCCGGCGGTGCCGTGCGGATGAACGCCAACGCCTACGGCGGCCAGCTGGCCGAGGTGCTGGAGTGGGTCGAGGTCTGCACCGCGGCCGGCAGCGAGCGCCGCTCCCCCGAGCAGCTCGGGTTCGTCTACAGGAACTCGAAACTGGGCCCGGGGGAGGTCGTCTCGCAGGCGGCCTTTAGCCTCAGCCCGGATGAGCCGGACCGGGTGCGGGCGCGGATGCAGGCGATGCGGGCCCAGCGCCACGAGGCCCAGCCGAAGGGGATCCAGACCTTCGGCTCGACCTTCAAGAACCCCGACGACGAGCGCGCCGGCGGCCGCTCGGCCGGCCAGCTGCTCGAGGCGGCGGGGTGTCGGGGCCTGGCCCACGGTGGGGCGCGCTTCTCCGAGAAGCACGCGAACTTCGTCGAGAACACGGGCGGGGCCACCACCGCGGACGTGCTCGAGCTGATGGCTGAGGGCAGGCGGCGCGTGCACGAGCGGTTTGGCGTCGAGCTGGAGCCGGAGGTCCAGGTGCTGGGCGAGGTGCGCTGGCCCGGCGACTGGGAGCTGTGAAACGGCGCTGGCCCGTAGCCGGGCTGCTGATCGTCGCCGTGGTCGCGGCGGCCTGGTACTTCGTCGTCCGCGACGAGGCCGTCGCGCCCGGCGTCGCCTTTCCGGAAGCGACTTCGACGCTGGGCTCCGGCGAGGAGGCGATCGCCGTCACCCCCGACGGTCTGGTCCTCGACTGGCTGCCCCTGCCCGCGAAGGCGGAGCTGCCCGAGCTGCCGCCGGTGGAGGCGCCGAAGGGTGGGCGCCTGGCCGGCCCGATGCTCGAACAGGCGCGCGTGCTCGGCGCCGCGCCGCCGGCGCTGCGTCCCTACCTGGCGCGCAGCTACTACGGCGACAGCGGGGTCGACGTCGAACTGACGACGGGGATCGAACTGCGCTTCGGCGACGACACGCAGGTCGCGAAGAAGTGGAAGGCGGCGGCCGCGGTCCTCGCCGATCCCTCGATCGAAGCGCTCGATTATGTAGACCTGCTGGCGCCCGCACGCCCGACGATCGGCGGCTCTGGGCATACGCTTCCGCCGCCTCCCTGAACCCTCGACCAAAGGGTGAGGGTCGCTCAACTCTCAAGTGAGCCTTGAGAGTTTTGCCTTGCAGGATGCCTGTCGGGCGTTTGACAGACACGCCACAATGCCCTACGTTCTGCGCAATTTCCGGTCCCGCGGTGGTAGCTCGAACCCTTGAGCATCGCTGAAGGCTCGGACGGAACCAAGGCTCAACTCAACCAACAGCTGTCTCGCCGCCCCTCGATGGTCGGCTAGGAGAAATCGGGAGATGGAATCCACTTACCTCGCGGTCATCAAGGTCGTCGGAGCGGGCGGCGGCGGCACCAACGCGGTCAGTCGCATGATCGACGCCGGCATTCGCGGCGTCGAGTTCGTCGCGGTCAACACCGACGCGCAGGCGCTGCAGGCGTGCGACGCCGACATCAAGCTGTCGATCGGCCAGGAGCTGACCCGCGGCCTCGGCGCGGGCGGTAACCCCGAGGTCGGCGCGGGCGCGGCGGCGGAGAGCCGCGACGAGATCAAGGAGGCGCTGAAGGGCGCCGACATGGTCTTCGTCACCGCCGGCGAGGGCGGCGGCACCGGCACCGGCTCGGCGCCGGTGATCGCGGAGATCGCCAAGGAAGAGATCGGCGCCCTCACCGTCGGCGCGGTGACCAAGCCGTTCGAGTTCGAGGGCAAACGGCGCATGCAGCAGGCGCTCGAGGGCATCGAGAAACTGCGCAACAACGTCGACACCCTGATCATCGTCCCGAACGAGAAGCTGCTGCAGGCGGTCGAGCGACGGACCAGCGTGCTGGAGGCGTTCCGCCAGGCCGACGACATCCTGCGCCAGGGCGTGCAGGGCATCACCGACCTGATCACGATCCCCGGCCTGATCAACCTCGACTTCGCCGACGTGCGCACGATCATGCGCGACGCCGGCTCGGCCCTGATGGGCGTCGGCTCCGCCTCCGGCGAGGCACGGGCGCTCGACGCCGCCAAGGCGGCGATCACCTCGCCGCTGATCGAGGAGTCGATCAAGGGCGCGACCGGGATGCTGCTGAACATCACCGGGCCCGAGGACCTCGGCCTCTTCGAGGTCAACGAGGCGGCCCAACTCGTCCAGGCCGAGGCCGACGACAACGCCAACATCATCTTCGGCTCGGTCGTCGATCAATCGATGCGCGACGAGGTCCGGGTGACGGTGATCGCCACCGGGTTCGAGGGCTTCGAGCTGCTGGCCCGCTCGCCGCAGCGGGTGCGCCGCCGCTACGAGAGCCGCCCGCGGGTCTCCGCCGAGGACACCGAGATCCGCAAATTGCGGGTCGAGGACGACGACATCGACGTCCCGGGCTTCCTCAAAGACTGATCAATAGCCTTGGGCGTCGTGGACGCCGCTCGCCGCACCCCTCTCTTCGAGCAGCACGTCGAGCTCGGGGCGAAGATCGTTCCCTTCGCCGGCTGGGAGATGCCGGTCCTCTACGAGGGGATCCGCGAGGAGCACTCGGCGGTGCGGCGGCACGCGGGGATGTTCGACGTCTCACACATGGGCGAGGTCGAGGTCGAGGGCCCCGGCGCGCTCGCCTTCCTGCAGCGGGTGCTCTCCAACGACGTCGCCAGGCTGGAGATCGGCGGCGCCCAGTACTCCTGCCTCTGTGCCGAGGACGGCGGCGTCCTCGACGACCTCTTCGCCTACCGGCTCGGCGGCGACCGCTACCTGGTCGTCACCAACGCCGCCAACCACGAGTCCGACCTCGCCTGGCTCGGCCGCTGGAGCCGCGAGTTCGACGTGATCGTGCGCGACGTCGCCGACCGCTACGCGATGCTCGCCGTGCAGGGGCCGCACGCGCGCGGCGTCCTCTCCCGCACGCTCGGGATCGAGCTGCCGCCGCGGATGCGGGTCGACCACGTCCGCGTCGGCAACCGCCCGGCGCTGGCCTGCGGCACCGGCTACACCGGCGAGGACGGGGTCGAGCTCCTGATCGACCCGGAGGTGGCGCCGCCGATCTGGGCCGAGCTGCGCGACGCGGGGATCGTCCCCTGCGGGCTCGGCGCCCGCGACACGCTGCGGCTGGAGGTCTGCTTCCCGCTGCACGGCAACGAGCTGACGCCGCAGCGCAACCCGATCGAGGCCGGCCTCGGCTGGTGCTGCGCCGAGGCGACCGGGTTCATCGGCTCCGAGGCGGTGGCCCGCGCCCGCGCCGAGGGCACGCCGCAGCGCCTGGCGCCGTTCCTGATCGAGGGCGACGGCATCCCCCGCGACGGCAACCCGGTGCTGAGCGGCGATGAGGAGGTCGGGACGGTGACCAGCGGCACCTACTCGCCCTCGCTGGAGCGGGGCGCCGGGATGGCCTACGTCCGCGCCGAGCTGGCCGAGCCCGGGACCGCGCTGGAGGTCGACGTGCGCGGCAAGCGCCGCGCCGCCCGGGTAGGTTCCAAACCTCTCTACCGAAGGAGCTGAGCGTGTCCGAAGACAACTACCCCGACGACCTGCGCTACCACGACCAGCACGACTGGGCGCGGCTGGAGGGTGACGAGCACGCCGTCTTCGGGATCACCTGGTACGCCCAGGACTCGCTCGGCGAGGTCGTCTTCTTCGACCCGCCGGAGGTCGGCGCGACGATCGACAAAGACTCCTCCTACGCCGAGGTCGAGTCGGTGAAGGCGGTCTCCGACGTGATCGCGCCGATGTCGGGCGAGATCGTCGAGGTCAACGACGCGCTGCAGGACACGCCGGAGAAGATCAACGAGGACCCCTACGGCGAGGGCTGGCTGGTCAAGGTCAGGCTGACCGCGCCGGGCGAGGCCGAGGTGCTGCTCGGCGCCGCGGAATACCGCAAGCTGCTGGAAAGCTAGGCCGGTTGGCCCGCCCACCGCTCCCGTAGCCTTGGGAGCGTGAGCCGCTACACCTCAGCGACGCCCGAGGACCGGGCGCAGATGCTCGACGCGATCGGCGTCGGCTCGACCGACGAGCTGTTCGCGCAGGTCCCCGAGCCGCTGCGCCTCGGCCGGCCGCTGGCGCTGCCGGAGGGGATGAGCGAGGCCGAGGTCCACGAGCGCCTGGCGGCGCTGGCCGGCCGCAACGCCGACGCCGAATCCCAGGTCTGCTTCGTCGGCGCGGGGATGTACGACCATTACGTGCCGGCGATCGTCGACGCGATCACCTCGCGCTCGGAGTTCCTCACCCCGTACACGCCCTACCAGCCGGAGATCTCGCAGGGCGGGCTGCAGGTGATGTTCGAGTTCCAGACGGCGATGAGCGAGCTGACCGGGCTGCCCGTCTCCAACGCGGGGCTGTACGAGGGGCCGTCGTCGGTGGCCTCGGCCGGGTACCTGGCGATCGGCGCGACCAAACGGCGCCGCTTCGTCGTCTCCCGTGGCCTGCACCCGCACAGCCGCGAGACGCTCGCCACCTATGCGGTCGGCTACGGCGCCGAGCTGGCCGAGGTCGGGCTCGAGGGCGGGCTGACCGACGCCGCGGCGCTGGCGGACGCCGTCGACGGGGAGACCGCCGCGGTCTTCCTCCAGAGCCCGAACTTCCTCGGTGCGGTCGAGGACGTCGAGGCGCTCGGCGCCGCGGCGAAGGAGCACGGGGCGCTGCTGGTCGTCGCCTGCGACCCGATGACCCTGGGCGTCCTCAAGTCGCCGGGCGAGCAGGGCGCCGACATCGCCCTCGGCGAGGGCCAGCCGCTCGGCAACCGGCTTGACTTCGGCGGCCCCTCCTTCGGCTTCTTCTGCGCGACCGAGGAGCAGATCCGCCGCATGCCGGGCCGGATCGCCGGCGAGACCGAGGACGTCGACGGCCGCCGCGGCTTCGTCCTCGCGCTGCAGACGCGCGAGCAGCACATCCGCCGCGAGAAAGCGACCAACAACATCTGCACCGCGCAGGCGCTGAACGCGCTTGGAGCGATGGTCCACCTCGCCTGGCTGGGCCGCCGCGGCTTCCGCGAGCTGGGCGAGCTTCTGGCCCGGCGCACCGCCTACGCGCGCGAGCGGCTGGCCGCGGTCGAGGGGGTCGAGCTGCTGCACGGGGCCCCGGTCGTGCGCGAGTTCGCGGTCCGCCTCGACGCCCCGGTCGGCGCCGTGCTGGAGCGCTGCGCCGAGCGCGGGATCGCCGCCGGCTATCCGCTCGGCCGCGAGTACCCCGAGCACGAGGACGGTTTGCTGGTCGCGATCACCGAGCGCCGCACCCGCGAGCAGATCGACGAGCTCGCCGAGGTCCTCGGCGCGGCCGTCGCCGCCGAGCGTGTCGACTTTCCGGGCCATGAGACCGGTAAGTCGACAACGGAGGGGGTCGCGTGAGCCTCACCGAGACCCCGATGCAGGCTGAACGCGCCCGCACGATCTACGAGAAGTCGAAGCCGGGACGCCGCGCGGCGGTGCTTCCCGCAGCCGAAGTGCCCGAGGTGCCGCTGGAGGAGCTGATCCCGTCGGGGCTGTTACGGGAAGAGCCGCCGCGGCTGCCGGAGATCGCCGAGCCGGAGATCGTCCGCCACTACAACCGGCTCTCGCGCCGCAACTTCGACCTCGACAGCGGCTTCTACCCGCTCGGCTCCTGCACGATGAAGCACAACCCGCGGCTGAACGAGCGGGTGGCGGCGCTGCCCGGACACGCCCGGCTGCACCCCGCGCAGGACCCGAAGCGGGCGCAGGGCGCGCTGGAGCTGATGTGGCTGCTGCAGGAGTCGCTGGGGGAGATCTGCGGCCTCCCGCACGTCAGCCTCCAGCCCTCGGCCGGCTCGCACGGCGAGCTCGCCGGCCTGCTGCTGACCCGCGCCTACCACGCCGACCGCGGCGAAGAGCGGACCAAGGTGCTCGCCCCGGACACCTCGCACGGGACCAACCCCGCCTCGGTGACGATGGCCGGGTACGAGGTGGTGAAGGTGGCGACGAACGAGCGCGGCGGGGTCGAGATGGACGACCTGCGGGCGAAGATCGACGCCGCCCCCGACGAGGTCGCCTGCCTGATGCTGACCAACCCGAACACGCTCGGCCTCTTCGACGAGAACATCGAGGAGATCGCCGGCCTTGTCCACGCGGCGGGGGGGACGCTCTACTACGACGGCGCCAACCTCAACGCGGTAATGGGCCACTCGCGCCCCGGCGACATGGGCTTCGACATCGTCCACGTCAACCTGCACAAGTCGTTCAGCCAGCCGCACGGCGGCGGCGGCCCCGGGGCCGGCCCGATCGCCGTCTCCGACCGCATCGAGCCCTTCCTGCCGCGCCCCCAGGTGGTGCGGCGCGGGGGCGAGAACGGCCACGGCCCCCGCTACGACCTCGACTTCGAGCGGCCGCGCTCGATCGGCCGCCTGCGCGGCTTCCAGGGCAACTTCGGAGTCTTCGTCCGCTCCTACGCCTACATCCTCAGCCTCGGCGCCGACGGGCTCGCCGAGGCCTCGGAGACGGCGGTGCTGAACGCCAACTACCTGAAGGCGCGCCTCGCGGCCGGCCGTGCCGGCAAGCACCTGCCGGTCGCCTTCGACCGCCACTGCATGCACGAGTTCGTCCTCTCCGGCAAGCCGATGAAGAGGGAGCTGGGGCTAGCCACGCTCGACCTCGCCAAGCGCCTGCTCGACTTCGGCTTCCACCCGCCGACCGTCTACTTCCCGCTCCTGGTCGAGGAGGCGCTGATGGTCGAGCCGACCGAGACCGAGACCAAGGAGAGCCTCGACGCCTTCGCCGACGCGGTCGAGCGGATCCTCGCCGAGGCCGAGTCAGATCCCGAGCTGGCGAAAAGCGCCCCCTACACGACCCCGGTCCGCCGCCTCGACGAGGTCAAGGCGACCCGCCAGCCGGTCGTGCGCCAGCCGCTCGGCTAGAGCTCCGGCAGCTCCTGCTCGAGCTTGAGCACCGGGGCGAAGAGGTCGCCGTGGCGCTCGATCCGCTCCAGCACGTCGCCCGCCTCGAAGACCAGCTCGGCCGGGTCGCCACCGCCGAGCGTGCGCTCGACCTCGTCCCAGGTGATCGGGGTGGAGACGGTGGGGCGTTCGCGGGCGCGCAGGGAGTAGACGGCGATCGTCGTTTTGCTGCGGTGGTTCTGGGACCAGTCGACCATCACCTTGCCCTCGCGTTCCACCTTTTTCATTTTCGAGACGACCTTGTCGGGGGTCTGCTTCTCGAGCAGCTGGGCGATCGCCTTCGCCATCGGTTTGGTCTGCTCGTATGAGGTCTTGATGTTGAGCGGCACGTAGACCTGCATCCCCTTCGAGCCCGAGGTCTTCGGGAACGACTGGAGGCCGAAGTGGGCGAAGAGGTCGCGCAGGCGGACCGCCACCGCGCAGCACTCGACGATGTTCGCCGGCGGGCCGGGGTCGAGGTCGAAGGCGAGAGTGGTGGGCCGGTTCGGGGCTCGCCCGAGGGAGAGCGAGGGGTGCAGCTCGATCGCCGCCAGCTGCGCCATCCAGGTCAGCGTCGGCAGGCTGTCGCAGACGCAGAAGTCGATCGTGCCGGCGTTGGGGCCGGCTTTGACCTTCGTCGTCTTCACCCATTTCGGCCGGTGTTTCGGACAGCGCTTCTCGAAGAAGGCGGAGTCGAGGTCGTCGACCCCTTCCGGGAAGCGGCGCAGGGTGACGGCGCGGCCGCTGAGGTGTGGGACCAGGGTCGGGCCGACCTTCGCGTAGTAGTCGATCACCTCGCCCTTGGTGAACCCCGCCTGCGGGTACAGCACCTTGTCGAGGTTGGTGAGCTTCAGCTCACGCCCGTCGACCTCGACGATGCGGCTCTCGGCCACGGCCTATTTGGCCGATTTCGCTTTTTTCGAGCGCGACGATTTCGCTTTCGGTTTCGTCGCTTTGCTCTTCTTGGCCGCGGCTTTTTTCTTCGGCGCGGCCTTCTTGCCGCCGCCGTCCTTGCCCCGCGCCGCGGCGATGCTCTCCTCCAGCGCCGCCATCAGGTCCGGCGCCCTGGTCGCCTTCGGCGCCTCGGCCTCGGAGGCGACGATCTCCTTGCCTTCCGCCTTGCGTTCGATCAGCGACATCAGCTGCTCGCGGTACTCGTCGCGGTAGGCGGAGGGGTCGAACTCGGTGCTGAGCGAGGCGATCAGCTGCTCGGCCATCTCCTGCTCCTTCTTCTCGACCTTCGGCGCCTTCTCCGGCACAAGGTCCTCCATCTCCCCGGCCGGGACGACCTCGTCGGCGAAGCGCATCGTGGTCAGGGTCAGCACCCCGTCGTTGGCGCGCAGCGCCGCCAGGTGCTCCTTGTTGCGGAAGACGAAGCGGGCGACCGCGACCTTGCCCGAGGCTTCCATCGCCCGCGCCAGCAGCGAGTAGGCCTTCTCGGCGCCGTCGGCCGGCCCGAGGTAGTAGGGGCTGTCGAAGTAGATCGGGTCGATCTCCTCGAGGTCGACGAAGTCCTTGACCTCGATCGCCCGCGTCTTCTCCGGCGCCAGCGCCGACATCTCGTCCTTGCTGAGCGGCACGTAGCGGCCGGGGGTGATCTCGTAAGCCTTGACGATGCTCTCGTAGGGGACCTCCTCGTCGGTCCCCTCGGCGACCCGCCGGTGTTTGATCCGGGCGCTGTCGGACTCGCGGATCTCGCGCAGGGCGATGTTGCGCCGCGCCACCGCGCTGTAGAGCTTCACGGGCACGTTGAGAAGCCCGAAGCTGATCGAACCGCTCCAAATCGCTCTCGCCATCAGCAGGTCACCTACCCGGATTGTTCCATTCGATGTAAAGCGCCGTTCGGACCGCCCCTCGGGCGAGAGCCATCTTGCGCGCCGGCTCAGGGAGCGCCGAGGGGCGACGGCCGGCAACACCAGCCGGCGAGCTGCGGGAAGGCGGCGGTGCTCCGTCCCGGCGCGAACTGGGCGGCGATATCGCCGATCGCGCGGACCCGGCCGTGCCCGTCGGCGGGGACGAACAGCCACTGGTCCGCCTCCGGCCAGGCGAGCAGCAGCCGGCTGCCGTCCGGGGACCAGGCCAGTTCGGAGAGGCGCCCCGGGGTGGCGAAGAGGGTGCGCGGCGGGCCGCCGTGCGGGTCGGCGAGAACGACCCCGCTGCGCGGCGCCCCGCGGCCGAAGAGGAGCAGGGCGGCGACGCTGCGGCCGTCGGGGGAGAAGGCGGCGTCGAGGATCGTGGCGGACCGCGGCAGCGGAAGCTCGCGCGGCGGGCCGATCCGGGTCCGCGCGAGCAGCTTGTCGAGGCCGATCTCCCGCAGGCGCAGCGCGGAGCGCCCGGCTTCCAGCAGGGCGGCGTCGCCGGGCGCCCATTCCAGGCTCGAGACGCCGGGGAGCGCCGGCGCCGCGGCCCTGGCGATGGCACCGCCCTCGGTCTCGGCGATGCGCAGCTCGCCGCCGGCCCTGACGTAGGCGAGCAGCGGCAGGCCGCGCGCCGACCAGGCGGGAGGAATCGGCGCGACCTCGCGGTCGATCGGCCCGTCCCCGGTCCCGTCCGCGCCCGTGACCCGCAGCGAGCTCCCCGCCCGGTAGGCGATCCGGAACCCCGATGCTGACCAGCGGGGGTCGGCGAGCTCGCCGCCGGGGGAGAGCGACCAGCGGGGGTCGCCGTCGGGCTCGAGCGCGCTCAGGGTCGAGCCGTCGGTGGCCGCGACGTAGAGCCCGCGCGGCGACCAGGTCGCCTCGTCGTAGCGGCCGAGCAGCCGGCGCGAGCCGTCGGGCTGGACCACCCAGGGGCCGGCGCCGCTCTGGACCAGGAGGCGCCCTCCGGACGGGATCTCGGTCAGCGCCGGCTCGGCGTCGCGGACCCCGGCGGTGAAGACTTCGTCCACCCAGTCGCGGACGGCGGCGCCGGCGGGCGAGAGCAGCAGCGCCGCGAAAAGGGTCGCGACCGCCAGCGCCAGGGCGAGCCGCGGCAGCGAGGGGCGGTGGACCTGGGCCCGGTCTCCGACGGCGCGCTCGGCGAACGCCGCCATCACGACCTCGCCACCACGGCGCTCGGCGGCCTCCGCACCCGGGACCGGCGCTTCGCGCAACAGGTTGCGCAGCGTCGCCTCGTTCATCCCTCCGCCTCGATCAGGTCGCGCAGCCGGTCGAGAGCGCGTCGCAGTCGCGAGTTCACAGTGCCCCGCGGCAGCTCGAGCATGCGGGCGATCTCCCCCGGCGTGTACTCGAGCAGGTGCCTGAGCACGACCACCGCCCGTTGCTCGGGGGGCAGTTGCGCGAGCGCTTCCATCAGCTCGCCCCCGAGGCCGGCCGGCGCCGCTGCGGTGTCGGGCTGGTCCTCCGCCTCGCCGACCTTGCGACGCAGTGCCTCGCGGCGGGCCCAGTCGAGCGCCCGGTTGACGACGATCCGGTGCAGCCAGGGGGCGAAGGGGCGCCGCCGGTCGAAGCGGTCGAGCGCGTCGACGGCAGCGAGGAAGGCGTCCTGGGCGACGTCCTCGGCCGCGGCGCCGTCGTGCACGACCAGGTAGGCCGCCCGGTGCGCCCGCGGCCAGTGCGCCGTGTAGAGCTGAGCCAGGGCCGGCTTGGACCCTTGCTGGGCCTCGCGGACGAGCTTCCGCTCCAGGCGGACAGACGGCGCGTCGCGCCTGCCCGTCTCCTCGATCGTGCCGCCCTCAGTGCCCAAGCCTCACCTCTTCCGCGGGACATCTCAATCTTCGCTCACCCTCCGCCCGACGCGGACGAGCGCGTCGTTCAGGCGGTCTTCCAGTCCCGCGGCGAGCGGTCCTGGCGGCAGCTCGACCACGAACGAGGCGGTGTCCGGGAAGCGGTGGTTCTGCCAGTTCGGCGCCGTCCCGTCCGGCCAGGGAAGGGCGTGGAACGGCAGGCTCACGAGCTGCGCGAAGCGGCGGCCCGCCGCCAGGCTCGGCCCCCAGGCGCGCACGAACGGTCGCGCCCCTCCGTACTGGTGGAACCAGATCGTCACCTCCGGTTCCAGCTCGCGGACGATCCGGGCGGCGAGACGCGTCTCCGGCTCGGAGAAGGGGCGCGGCCCCGAGTACTGCGGATCGCCGCGCTCGCCGATCGGCCGCCAGCCGGCGGGGAAGTTGCGGTTGAGGTCGACGCCGCGGCCGTTGAGCCGGCTGCCGCGGGCGGCGCCGTCGGGGTTGAGGTTGGGGACGACGTAGACGTCTGAGCGGGGATCGGGGCAGCCGGCGGTGAGCGCCGAGCTGGGCCGGACGCCACTCGCCGCGCACTCGTCGCCGTGGACGCAGCCGAAGACGAGGACCTCGCCGCTCCACGCCGGGTCCCCGGTCTGATGCAGCACGATCCTGCGTCCCTGCGCGGACCGCCTGACGACGCCGGTCCGCCCCAGTAGGTTGCCGGGGCGGCGAGGGGTCTGGGTGAAGGCCAGGAGGCTCTCGTTCGGCGCTGGCCCCTGCGGCGCGAGGTGTTCCCCAGGCCACGAACCGGGTTCCTCGCTAGCCCGTGCCCCGGAGATCAGGGCGACGCCGCAGAGGGTGGCGATCGCGACCGCGACGTAGAGATCGCGACGACTCATCGGCGCCGGCCGATCCAGGCCGCCAGCGCCAGGCCGATTACCCCGAGCGCCGCAATCGGCGGCAGCGCACCGACACCTCCGGAGGCCGCCGCCACCGGCTCGGGCCTGCGCACCTCGAAGCTGCGGGTGTCGACGGTCAGAAGCGGCGGCGACGACGGCCGCTGCCGGACCTGGGCTTTGCTGAACACCTCCAGCTCGCGCCCGTTCCGCTCCGCCCGCAGCCGCAGCAGGAAGCGGTTGGGGCGGCCCTCCAGCTGCGGCAGGTCGATGCAGACCGCCTCTCCCGACACCGTGTCGAGCGCGTGGACGAACGGCTCGTGGGCGAGCTCGTACTTCCCTTTCTGGTGGGACGTGTAGAGGGTGTAGGCCCAGCGGCCGTCGCGGCTGTATGCGCGGGAGATCGGGATGCCCTCCATCCGCTCCATCGGCTCCGCCGGGTCGACGATCGGCACCGGATCGAGCTCCCCGCTGCTCACATCCAAGGCACGTACCTGATAGGCGCCACCGAAGAGTCTGCTCAGGTGCTCGATCAGGTAGACCGTCGAGCCGTCCGGTGAGATCGCATCGAAGCTGAAGCTCCCGGACAGGTGCAGCCTCTCGATCGCGGGCTGCGGTGGACCCTCTCCGGGCGCCCGGCGCGGCTGCCGCTCGGTGTGGACGATCGCCAGGCGGGTGCTCCGGGGCGGATAGATCCAGGAGAAGCGATCGAGAACGAGCGTGCTGCCGTCGGCCGAGAGGCCCCCGGCCCTGTCGTCGAAGGCGGCCGAGGGGATCGAGTAGTGGCCGGGCAGGTACCACCAGCGGTGGACCCGGCCGCCGCGCTTGTCGATGCGGCTGAGCACGGTGAACCCGGACGCCCGCGGGCGGGACGCGCCCGCCCGGTAAGGGCTGTTCGGCGAGATCGCCACGAACCGGTACGGGAGGCCGGGCACCGTCGCCCCCTGGACGCTCGCCGCCAGTCCCTTGGCGGCACCGCTCGACGCCGACGCCAGGCCCGGACAGAGCACGAGCGCCAGCACCAGCAGCAGTTTCCAGGCCACCCCTTTTCCACAGCGAGGCATGCCCTGTATACGCCCGGGCAGGGCCGAGAAGTCCCGGGATCGCGAGGCCGAGGCGAGGCCCGCCTAGACTCAGCCCGTGTCCCGTCAACAGCGACTGACGCTGATCGCGACGATCCTCGGCTCGACGGTGGTCTTCCTCGACGGCACCGTGGTCAACGTGGCGCTGCCGGCGATCAGCGGCGACCTCGACGCCGGCCTGGCCGGCCAGCAGTGGGTGGTCGAGTCCTACATGCTGACCATGGTCGCGCTGCTCCTGGTCGGCGGCAGCCTCGGCGACCAGTTCGGCCGGCGGCGGATCTTCGTGATCGGCCTCGTCGCCTTCGCCGCCACCTCGGCGCTCTGCGCCGTCGCCCCCTCGGACGAGTTCCTGGTTGCCGCCCGCGGCCTGCAGGGGATCGCCGGGGCGCTGCTGGTGCCGGGCTCGCTGGCGATCGTCGCCGCCACCTTCGCCGGCGAGGAGCGCGGCCGCGCCGTCGGCACCTGGACCGCCTGGACCGGGATCGCGACCGTGATCGGGCCGGCCGGCGGCGGCGCCCTGATCGGCCTGCTCTCCTGGCGCGCGATCTTCTGGGTCAACCTGCCGCTGATCGCGGTCACCGTCTTCCTCACCCTGCGCGCGGTCGAGGAGAGCCGCGATCCCGATGCCTTCCGCGGCATCGACTGGACCGGGATCGCGCTCTCGGCGCTCGGCCTCGGCGGCCCGGTCTTCGCCCTGATCGAGCAGCCGACCCGCGGCTGGGGCGACCCCACGGTCTGGGTGCCGCTCGTGGGCGGGATCGCCTGCTTCGCCCTCTTCCTGCTCTGGGAGGCGCGCGCCCGCCACCCGATGCTCGACCTCGGCCTCTTCCGCGTCCGCAACTTCGCCGTCGCCAACCTGACGACGCTCTCCGCCTACGCGGGCCTGATCGGCGGCCTCTTCTTCGTCGGCCTCTACCTCCAGCAGGTCGCCGGCTACTCGGCCCTGGAGGCGGGCCTGGCGACGACCCCGGTCTCGATCATGCTGTTCGTCTTCTCGCCCCGCTTCGGCCGGCTCGCCTCCGGCACCGGGCCGCGGCTGCCGATGAGCGCCGGCCCGATCGTCGGCGGCCTCGGGCTGCTCCTGATGCTGCGGATCGAGCCCGGCTCCAGCTACCTCGCCGACGTGCTGCCGGCGGTCGTCGTCTTCGGCCTCGGCCTCGCGGCGACGGTGGCGCCGCTGACCGCGACCGTGCTCGACTCGGTCGAGGAACACCACGTCGGCGTCGCCTCCGGCATCAACAACGGCGTCTCCCGGGTCGCCGGCCTGCTGGCGATCGCCGTGCTCGGCGCCGTCATCTCCGCCCATTTCGGGGCGACGCTCGACGACGAGCTCGGGGCGCAGCCGCTGGCGCCCGCCGCCGAGCGCGTGGTCGAGGACGCGAAGGCGCAGCCGCTGGCGGTGCCGGAGGTCGACTCGCTTCCTCCGGCCCAGGCCACGGCGGTGAGCGCCGCCTCCGCCGACGCCTCGACCTCGGCCTTCCACCTCGGCGTCGGGATCGCCGCCATCCTCATGGTCCTGGGCGGCATCGCCGCCGGCCTCGGGATCGAGAACCCCCGCCGCCGCATCGAAGCCATCCCCAGCCGAGGCTCGGCTCCAGCCGGAGAGTGCGGTCATGGAGCGGAAACGGCTTAGGTCCGGGGCGGGGTACCCCTCGAACGGGCGGATACTCAAAACGGCGGTCTAATTAGACCGCCGTTTGTCCGAGCGAGGGGTACCCCGCCCCGGACCCTCAACTAGGCTCCCGCCGCATGTCGAAGCCGATCATCTTCTCGGGCATCCAGCCGACCGGCCGCAAGCACCTCGGCAACTACATCGGGGCGATCCGCCAGTACGTCGAGGGGCAGGACCGCGGCGACCCGGCGATCTTCTGCATCGTCGACCTGCACGCGATCTCGGTCCCCTACGACCCGGCCGAGCTGCGGGAGCGGGTCTACGACACCACCGCGATCCTGCTCGCCGCCGGGCTCGACCCCGAGCGCTGCATCCTCTTCCGCCAGTCCGACGTGCCCGAGCACACCGAGCTGACCTGGCTGCTCTCCGCGGTCACCGCCCACGGCGACCTCAACCGCATGCACCAGTTCAAGGACAAGTCGGCGAAGCAGCGGGAGCTGGTCTCCGCCGCGCTCTTCTATTACCCGGTGCTGATGGCCGCCGACGTGCTCGCCTACCGGGCGACCGAGGTGCCGGTCGGCGACGACCAGCGCCAGCACGTCGAGCTGATGCGGGAGATCGCCCGCCGCTTCAACGAGCGCTTCGGCGAGGTCCTGGTCGTGCCCGAGTTCCGGATCCCCGAGGTCGGGGCGCGGATCATGGACCTGCAGGAGCCGGAGCGGAAGATGTCGACGACGAGCGAGAGCGACGCGGGCACCGTCTACGTGCTCGAAGACCCAAGGGGGATCGCGAAGAAATTCGGCCGCGCCGTCACCGACTCCGGCAGCGAGATCGTGCGTTCGCCGGAGAAGGCCGGGATCGCCAACCTGATCGACATCCTCGCGGCGGTCCGCGGCGTGGAGCAGGGGGCGATCGAGAGCGAGTTCGAGGAGGCCGGGTACGGGGACTTCAAGAAGGCGGTTGGCGCGGCGGTGATCGAGATGCTGGACCCGGTCCAGCGGAACTACGCCGAGCTGCGCCCCGACGAGGCCGAGCTGGACCGGATCCTCGCCGCCGGCGCCGGGAAGGCCAGCGCGATTGCCGCCCCCGTCGTCGCGGAGGTGCGCGAGCGCATGGGCTTCGGCTCCGGCGCCCCCAAATAGCCGGGAACCCGCGCGCCCCCGTCCCGGCGCACCTCTAGTCTCCCCAGCGGTGGCCGTCGCCGATCTCGACCTCGATCTCGACCTCGACGTCTTCGCCGGGCCGTTCGACCTGCTGATGGCGGTCGTGCTGCGCGAGGAGGTCAGCCTCCTCGACCTGCAGCTGGGCGAGGTGGTCGTCGCCTACGTCGAGCACCTCGAGCGCGAGGGCGAGCTGGAGCTGGAGGTCGCGACCGAGTTCCTGGTCCTGATCGCCGCCCTGCTGGAGCTGAAGTCCCGCCTGATGCTGCCCGGTCCCGACGAGGGGCTGGAGGAGCTGGGCCCCGAGGAGGCGGTCGAGGAGCTGCTGGCGCGGATGCTCGAGTACCGCCGCTACAGCGAAGCCTCGAAGCTGCTCGCCGACCGCTTCGAGAGCCAGCGCGGCTACCTCTACCGCTCGGCGCCGCTGCCGCCGGGACTGCGCCGGGTCGCGGTCGACGCCGCCACCGCCGTCTACGACCCCGACCAGCTCGGCGCCGCGCTCGGCGACCTGCTGACCGAGCCGCCCTCGCTGGACATCAGCCACATCCGCCCGACCGTCTCCCTGGAGCGCCGCCTGCGCGCCCTGCGCGACGTCCTGCGCCGCCGCACCAGCTTCGACTTCGACGAGGAATTCGGCGGCGAGGATCGGCTGACCCAGGCGGTAACGATCTTCGGCCTGCTCGAGCTGTACCGCAAGGGCGAGATCACCTGGGAGCAGAAGAGCGTCTGCGGCCCGATCGAGGTGCGGCGCACATGACCGATCTCGCCCGCACCGTCGAGGCGCTGCTCTTCCTCTCGCCACAGCCGGTCGGCGTCGCCGACCTGGCCGAGGCGGCCGAGGCGACCGAGGGCCAGGTCGGCGAGGCGATCGAGCTGCTGCGCGAGGATCTGGCGGAGGGCAGGCGGGGGGTGGTGCTGCGCGAGGTCGCCGGCGGCTTCTCGCTCGCCAGCGACCCCGGCAGCGAGGGCGCGGCGCGGCGCCTGCTGGCGAAACCACGCACCCCGCCGCTGACCCAGGCCCAGGCTGAGACGCTGGCGATCGTCGCCTACCTGCAGCCGGTCTCGCGACCGGAGATCGCCCGCATCCGCGGCGTCAGCTCGGAGTCGGCCGTGCAGACGCTGGCCGAGCGCGGCCTGATCGAGGAGTCGGGCCGCTCCCGTTTCGGCGCCGCGATCTTCAAGACCTCGGAGCTGTTCGAGCGGCTCTTCGGGCTCGGCGGGCTCGACGAGCTGCCCGACCCCTCGCGCTTCGATCCCAGTCCCGAGGATGAGCGCGATCTGCGCGAGCGCCTCCTCAAGGCCGGGGAACAGCGGGCGGAGTGACGCTCGGGCCGGTCCCGGCAGGGGTTTCACTTAACTTTTTCCGAACGCAGTTCGCGGCTGTCCGCCGACCACAGCTCGGAAAAAGTACAAGACGTTTCACCCCTGCCGGGACCGGCCCGAGGTGAGGCTCGCCAAGTTCCTCGCCCATGGGGGCGTCGCTTCGCGGAGGAAGGCGGAGGAGATCGTTGCCAAGGGCGTAGTCACCATCGATGGCGAGGTTGTGACCGACCCGGCGCGGGACGTGGGGGAGGAGAGTGACGTTCGGGTCAACGGGAGCCCGGTGGGGACGGAGGCGCGGGAGGTCTGGGCGGTGAACAAGCCGGCCGGGGTCGTCTCGACCGCGCGGGAGCCGGGGGAGCGGCCGGCGGTCGTCGAGCTGGTCGACTCGCCTGCGCGCCTGTATCCCGTCGGCCGCCTCGACGCCGACTCGACCGGCCTGCTGCTGCTGACCAACGACGGCGAGCTGGCGAACCGGCTCACCCATCCCCGCTACGAGGTCCCCAAGGCCTACCGGGCGCGGCTGGCGCAGCCGCCGTCCGATCGCGATCTGGAGGCGCTGCGGCGCGGGGTCGAGCTGGAGGACGGCCCGACGGCGCCGGCCGAGGTGACCCGGCGCGGCGAGCGCGAGCTCGAGATCGTCCTGCGCGAAGGGCGCAACCGCCAGGTCCGCCGCATGGCCGAGGCGATCGGCAACCGGGTGCTGGAGCTGCGCCGCGTCCGCTTCGGCCCGCTGGAGCTGGGTGACCTGCGGGAGGGCGCTTCGCGGGCCCTTTCCGCCGAGGAGATCGCGGATCTCTGGAAAGATGCAGGGCTGTGAACGCCGCTGCCAACGGAGCCCAGCCGCAGCGCCTCTTCGCGGTGCGCGGGGCGACACAGGTCGAGGTCAACGAGGCCGGGGCGATCGTGGAGGCGACCGAGGAGCTGATGCGGGAGCTGATCGAGCGCAACGACCTCGTGCCGGAGGCGATGGTCAGTTGCCTCTTCACCACCACCGACGACCTCGACGCCGAGTTCCCGGCGGTCGCCGCCCGCAAGCTGGGCCTCGACGCGGTGCCGCTGCTCTGCTGCCGCGAGATCCCGGTCCCGGGCTCGATGCCGCGGGTGATCCGGGTGATGGCGCATTACTACGCCGCCGCGGACCACGTCCCCTCGCACGCGTACCTCGGCGGGGCGCAAGACCTGCGCGCCGACCTCCACGCGGCCCAGTAGCCGGCCCTGCGTCACAATCGACGCCGTGACCGTCACCTTCGCGGAGAAGCTGGCCCGGATGCCGGGCTACCAGGCCGGTGTGCCGACCGGGCAGGCGCCGGAGGCGATCGCCTCCGGCAACATCGCCCAGCTCGCCTCCAACGAGTCGCCGTTCCCGCCGCACCCGCGGGTGGTTGAGGCGATCGCGGCGGCGGCGGGGGCGATGCACCGCTACCCCGACCCCGACGCGACCCTGCTGCGCCGGCGCCTCGCCGAGCGCTTCGAGACCGACCCGAGCCGGATCGCCGTCGGCAACGGCTCCTGCGAGATCCTGCTCGCCGCCGCCGAGGCGCTCTGCGAGCCCGGGGACGAGATCCTCTTCGCCTGGCCGGCCTTCTCGATGTACCCGTACCTGCCGGCCCTGACCGGGGCCCGCGAGGTCCGCGTGCCGCTCGCCGCGGGCGGCGTCCACGACCTCGACGCGATGGCCGCCGAGGTGACCGCGGCGACCCAGCTGCTGCTCGTCTGCAACCCGAACAACCCGACCGGTACCCACATTCCCGCCGCGCAGATCGCCGCCTTCTGCGAGCGGGTCCCCGCGCACGTGACGATCGCCCTCGACGAGGCCTACGTCGAGTTCCAGACCGACGACGACCCCGACGCCTCGCTCGCCCTGCTCGCCGACTTCCCGAACCTGGTCGTCCTCCGCACCTTCAGCAAGTGCTACGGCCTCGCCGGGCTGCGGGTCGGCTACGCGATCGGCCCCGCCACCTTCCGCGCCGCGGTCGACGCGGTGCGCCAGCCCTTCAGCGTCAACGCCCTCGCCCAGGCCGCCGGGGCGGAGGCGGTCCTGCACCAGGACGACGTCCTGCGCCGCGTCGAGAGCACGGTCGCCGAGCGGCTGCGGGTCGAGGAGGGGCTGCGCGGGATGGGCCTGGGGACCGCCGAGACCCAGGCCAACTTCTCCTGGATCGACCTCGGCGACGCCGAGGAGGCGGAGGTGGTCGCCGGCCTCGCCGAGCGCGAGATCGCCGTGCGCCCCGGTACCCCGCTCGGAGGCCCCGGCCACATCCGCGTCAGCTACGGCACCGAGGCCGAGAATGACCGATTTTTGCGTGGCCTGTCGGAAATCCTCGACTAAACGCGGCTCGCGTGGTAGAACCGTCTCTAACGTGAGGTCGACGGCCACACCTGTCAACGGCATTCAAGCCCCCGGGGCCGTCCCCGCCTATTGCTGCGCCTTTTATTGCTGGCGATTTAGCTAGGCGTCCGGCCCGGCGGCGTGTGCCGCTCAGAGATTTTCACTCGGCCGGGCGCCGATCCACGTAGGGATAGATCGCTGCCTTCGCACTCGGTGTTGGCAGCGGACAACCAGAAAGTAGAATTTCAGCGGTTTGGAGAAAGGCGACGACAAAATGATCATCGGGATGCAGGAGGGCGCCAAGAGAGATGGGGTGAGGGACCAGCGGATCGCCAAAGTGGTCGAGCTGGCGCCCCCGGAGAAGCTCCTGGAGGAGCTGCCGCTCGGGAAGGAGCGGGCGAAGGCGGTGGTGAAAGCGCGCGAAGAAGTGGTCGACGTGCTGCACGGGAAGGACTCGCGGCTGATGGTCGTGGTCGGGCCGTGCAGCGTCCACGATCCGAAGGCGGCGTTGGACTACGCGCAACGGCTCGGGGTCCTGGCGCGGGACCTGCACGACCGCCTGCTGGTCGTGATGAGGGTCTACTTCGAGAAGCCGCGGACGACGACCGGGTGGAAGGGCCTCATCAACGACCCCCATCTCGACGGCTCCGGCGACGTCAACGCCGGCCTGCGGATGGCCCGCAAGCTGCTGCTCGAGGTGGTCGACCTCGGGCTGCCGGTCGGTTGCGAGTTCCTCGACCCGATTACGCCCCAGTACATCGCCGACACGGTCGCCTGGGGGGCTATCGGCGCCCGCACCGCGGAGAGCCAGACGCACCGCCAGCTCGGCTCCGGCCTCTCGATGCCAATCGGGTTCAAGAACCGCACCGACGGCAACATCCAGGTCGCGGTCGACGCGGTCCGCGCCGCCGCGGTGCCGCACGCCTTCGCCGGGATCGACGACGCCGGCATGCCGGCGATCCTGCACACCACCGGGAACCCCGACTGCCACATCATCCTGCGCGGCGGCCACGGGATGCCGAACTACCACGTGCCCGACGTCGAGGACGCCCTGGTGACGCTGGGCATCTCCGGTCTGCCGGAGCGGCTGGTGATCGACGCCTCCCACGACAACAGCGCCAAGGACCCGGAAAAACAGTTCTTCGCCGCCGGCGAAATCGCCGATCAGATCGCCGACGGCAGCAAGGCGATCGTCGGCGTGATGCTGGAGTCGTTCCTGGTCGAGGGGCGCCAGGACCTGGTGCCGGGCGAGAACCTCACCTACGGGCAGTCGATCACCGACCCCTGCCTGGACTGGGAGGACACGATCAACGTCCTCGAACGCTTCGCCTCCGCCATCGAGGCTCGCCGCAGTTGACGGAGGGCCAAGCGGGTCCCAGGGTCGCCGTCCTCGGGGTGGGCCTGATCGGAGGTTCGATCGGGCTCGCCGCGCGGCGCCGGCTGGGGGCCGAGGTGGTCGGCCACAGCCGCAGCGCCGCGACCGTGGAGCGGGCGCTGGGGTTGGGCGCGCTCGACCGCGGGGCGGCCTCGGCCGAGGAGGCCTGCGCGGGCGCCGAGCTGGTCTTCTGCGCCGGCCCGGTGGCGGCGCTGCCCGACCAGGCGCGCGCCGCGCTCGCGGCCGCCGGCCCCGACACCGTGGTCACCGACGTCGGCTCGACCAAGGGCGAGCTGGTCGGGGAGCTCGGCGGCGACGAGCGCTTCATCGGCGGCCACCCGCTGGCCGGGGCGGAGACCGCCGGGGTCGAGAACGCCCGCGCCGACCTCTTCGAGGGCGCGCGCTGGTACCTGACCCCCACAGACCGCTCCAGCGGCATCCTCTACGACCGCCTGCAGCGCACCGTCGCCGGGCTCGGCGCCCGCCCGCAGGCGATCGAGCCGGGGGCCCACGACCGTCTGATGTCGACGATCAGCCACCTACCGCACGTGCTCGCCAACGCGCTTGCCGCCGAGGCGGTGGCCGAGCTCAGCCGCGACGCCGAGCGGATGCCGGAGGCGGGGCCGAGCTTCCGCGACATGACCCGGGTCGCGGGGTCGAACCCGGCGATCTGGGCCGACATCTTCGCCAGCAACCGCGAGGCCGTCGCCGACTCGGTCGAGGCGGTGGCGCGCCGCCTGGAGGAGGCGGCGGGGCTGATCCGCGGCGGCGACCGCGACGCCGTCGCCGCCTGGCACGCGGCGGCCGGCGAGGACCGGCGGCGGCTGCTGGAGACCGATCTCGAGGCGGGGCCGCTGCGCGAGCTGCGGATCGTCGTCGCCAACAAGCCGGGGACGATCGCGGCGCTGGCCCTGAAGCTGGGCGAGGCCGGGGTCAACATCGAGGACATGGCGCTGCACCCGGCGCCGGACATGACCTCGGGCGCGGTGACGCTCTGGGTCGCCGGCGACGAGCAGGCCGGGCGCGCCGCGCAGCTGGTGCGCGACCTCGGCCACACGGTCACCGTGCTCGGCGACGACGGCGACGCGTGATCTAGGCTCGCCGCGATGACCCGCTTCGCTCCGGCCGGACCCCTGCGCGGCTCCCTGCGCCCGCCCTCCGACAAGTCGATCTCCCACCGCGCGGCGCTGATCGCGGCGATGGGCGACGGGGAGACGGCGATCGCCGGTTACCTCGACGCGGCGGACACGAACTCGACCCTGGGCGCGGTGCGGGCGCTGGGGGCCGAGGCGAGCCCGGAGAGTGTCGCCGGCGTCGGCCTGCGCGGGCCGCGCCCGGCCGCGATCGACGTCGGCAACGCGGGCACCCTGCTGCGGCTGCTGCCGGGCTGGCTCGCCGGGCAGGAGGTGGGGGAGTGGACGCTCGACGGCGATGCTTCGATCCGCCGCCGCCCGGTCGACCGCGTCGCCACGCCGCTGCGGGAGATGGGCGCCGAGCTCAGCTGCCGCGAGGGCCGGCTGCCGCCGCTGCAGGTCCGCGGCGCCCCGCTGCGCGGCATCGAGTACGAGCTTCCCGTCGCCAGCGCCCAGGTCAAGTCCTGCCTGCTCTTCGCCGGCCTGCTCGCCGACGGACCGACCACAATCGTCGAGCCGCTGCCGACCCGCGACCACAGCGAGCGCATGCTGTCGGCGGCCGGCGCCCGGATCGAGCGCGACGAGGGCCGCGTCACGGTCCACCCGGCGGAGCGCCTCGAACCCGGCCGGATCGACGTCCCGGCCGACATCTCCTCCGCCGCCTTCTTCGTCGTCGCCGCCCTCCTGGTCGGGGGCAGCGAGGTGGTGCTGGAGGAGATCGGCGTCAACCCGACCCGCACCGGGCTGCTGACGATCCTCGAGCGGATGGGGGCGGAGGTCGAGATCGAGCCGCAGGGGGAGCGCGGCGGCGAGCCGACCGCGCGCCTCACCGTCCGCTCGGCGCCGCTCACCGGCACCGAGGTCGGCGGTGCCGAGGTGCCGCTGGCGATCGACGAGCTGCCGCTGGTCGCGCTCGCCGCCTGCTTCGCCGAGGGGACGACGACGATCCGCGACGCGGCCGAGCTGCGCCGCAAGGAGTCGGACCGGATCGCCACCGTGACCACAGCCCTGACCGCGCTCGGCGGCCGGGTCGAGCCGACCGAGGACGGGATGGTCGTCGAGGGCCCCGGCGGCCTGCGCGGCGGCGCCATCGACTCCCACGGCGACCACCGGATCGCGATGCTCGGCGCCGTCGCCGGCCTCGCCTCGCGCGAGGGGGTCGAGGTCGCCGGCATGGACGCCGCCGCGGTCAGCTATCCCGGCTTCGAGTCCGACCTCGCCTCGCTGCTCTGTACCTGAGCCGCATACGCTGCGGGCATGGTGATCGCGATCGACGGCCCCGCCGGGGCCGGCAAGTCAACCGTGGCCCGCGCCGTGGCGGCGGAGCTCGGCTTCACCTATCTCGACTCCGGGGCGATGTACCGGTGCGTGGCGCTGGCGGCGCTGGAGCGGGGGGTCGACCTCGACGACGGCGAGGCGCTCGGCCCGCTCGCCGCCGGCCTGGAGATCGGACTCGAGGGACGCCGGGTCTCCCTCGGCCAGCGCGACGTCAGCGCCGAGGTCCGGGCGCCGGAGGTCACCGCCGCCGCCTCGCGCGTCTCCGTCCACCCGCAGGTGCGGGAGGCGATGGTGGCGCGCCAGCGCGCCCTCGTCGCCAGCGGCCGCTACGTCGCCGAGGGCCGCGACATCGGCACCGTGGTCAGTCCCGACTCCCCGCTGAAGATCTTCCTCACCGCCTCCGACGAGGAGCGCGCCCGTCGCCGCGCCGCGCAGACCGGCGAGGACGTCGAGTCGGTGCTCGCCGCCCAGCGCCGCCGCGACGCCCGCGACACCGAGCGCGAGCACGGGGCCCTGCGCGCAGCCGAGGACGCCGTCGAGCTCGACACCACCGGTTTCGGCCTCGAAGAGGTGGTCGGCCGCGTCGTCGCGCTGACCCGGGAGCGGGGACTGGCTCCGTGAGCCGCCTGCCCACCGTCGCCATCGTCGGCTTCCCCAACGTCGGCAAGAGCACCCTGGTCAACCGCCTGGTCGGCGGCACCGAGGCGGTCACCTCGCCCGAGCCCGGCGTCACCCGCGACCGCAAGCGGCTCGCCACCGAGTGGAACGGGGTCGCCTTCGAGTTCGTCGACACCGGCGGCATCGACCTCGCCGACGAGGCGGAGCTGGCGCGCGACGTCCAGGGCCAGGCGCGGGTGGCGATCGCCGAGGCCGATGCGGTGCTGATGGTGGTCGACGGGCGCGCCGGCCTGCGCGCCGGCGACGCCGACCTGGCGAAGACGCTGCGCGGCGCCGAGGTGCCGGTCCGGGTGGTGGTCAACAAGGCGGACCGGCCGGACGACTTCGGGATCGCCGCCGAGTTCCACGCGCTCGGGCTCGGCGAGCCGCTGCCCGTCTCCGCCACCCACGGGCTCGGCACCGGCGACCTGCTCGACGCGGTCGTGGCGGCGCTCGGCGACCGTCCCGCCCGCGAGGAGGACGGCGACGCCGTCCGGGTCGCGGTGATCGGCCGCCCCAACGTCGGCAAGTCCTCGCTCGTCAACGCCTTCCTCGGCTCCGACCGGGTGATCGTCTCCGACCTCGCCGGCACCACCCGCGACGCGATCGACACCGAGCTCGAGGTCGAGGGCCGGCGCGTGGTCCTGGTCGACACCGCCGGCCTGCGCCGGCGCTCCAAGGTCGCCGGCACGGTCGACTACTACGCGCAGCTGCGCTCCGAACGCGCGGTCGAGCGCGCCGACGTCGCGATCGTCGTCTGCGACGCCTCCGAGGGGGTCACCTCCGAGGACCTGCGGGTGGTGGAGACGTCGATGAAGGCCGGCTGCGCGACGCTGCTCGTCCTCAACAAGTGGGACGTGACGGCGACGGACATCGACGACGCCCGCGCCCGGGTCGCGCGCAAATCGCGCCTGCGGCCGGCGGTGATCACCTGCTCGGCGACCCGCGGCCGCAACGTGCCGGCGCTGCTGCCGCGGGCGCTGCAGCTCGCCGACAAGGCGGCCGAGCGCGTCCCGACCCCGGAGCTGAACCGCTTCGTCAACGACGTCGTCGCCAGGACCCCGCCGCCGTCACGGCGCGGCAAGCGGCTGCGCCTCTTCTACGCCGCCCAGGTGGGGGAGAGCCCGCCGCGGGTCGCGATCCAGGTCAACGACCGCAAGCTGATTTCCCGCGACTGGGCCTACCACCTGGAGAACCGGATGCGCGAGACCTACGAGTTGGAGGGAGTGCCCCTGGTGATCGACTTCGTGCCCCGCTCGGGCTACCGCGGACGGGCGGAGTGACCTCCCGATTGCGGTCAGGTTTCCTCTAGGCTTCCCGCCATGCCTACTTCCAAGCCGCTCGCCGAGGGCGAGTACCTCTTCACGTCGGAGTCAGTCACCGAGGGCCACCCGGACAAGGTCGCCGACCAGATCTCCGACGGTGTGCTCGACGCGATCATGGGTGAGGACCCGGGCGGCCGGGTCGCCTGCGAGACCCTGGTCAACACCGGCATGGCGGTCGTCTCGGGCGAGATCTCGACCGACGTCCACCTCAACGTCCCGGAGATCGTCCGCGAGACCGTGCGCGGCATCGGCTACCAGGGCGGCGGCTACGGCTACGACTGCGACCACATCTCGGTGATCGTCTCGATCGACGAGCAGTCGCCCGACATCGCCCAGGGCGTCGACCAGGCCTACGAGACCAAAGTCGACCCCTCCGACGACGACGAGCTCGACGTCGCCGGGGCCGGCGACCAGGGAATGATGTTCGGCTACGCGAGCGACGAGACCGAGGCGCTGATGCCGATGCCGATCCACCTCGCTCACCGCTTGGCGGAGCAGCTCGCCGCTGTGCGCAAGGACGGGACGCTGGGCTACCTCGGCCCCGACGGCAAGACCCAGGTCAGCGTCCGCTACGCCGACGGTCGCCCGGTCGCCGTTGAAAAGCTCCTGATCTCCACCCAGCACGACGAGGGGGTCGATTCCCAGAGCCAGATCAAGCCGGAGCTGTGGGAGAGCGTCGTTCTCCCGGTCCTGCAGGCCGAGGTTCCCGGGCGCTTCGACGAGAGCGAGCTGCAGGGCGAGTTCCTCGTCAACCCGACCGGCAAGTTCGTGATCGGCGGCCCGGTCGGCGACGCCGGCCTCACCGGCCGCAAGATCATCGTCGACACCTACGGCGGCATGGCCCGCCACGGCGGCGGCGCCTTCTCCGGCAAGGACCCGTCCAAGGTCGACCGCTCCGCCGCCTACGCGGCCCGCCACGTGGCCAAGAACGTCGTCGCCGCCGGCCTCGCCGAGCGCTGCGAGGTCCAGGTCGCCTACGCGATCGGCGTCGCCCACCCGGTCTCGCTGATGGTCGAGACGTTCGGCACCGGCAAGCTGCCCGACTCGCGCATCTCGCAGCTGGTCGAGGCCGAGTTCGACATGCGCCCCGGCGCCTTCCGCAAGTACCTCGACCTGCACCGGCCGATCTTCCAGAAGACCGCCGCCTACGGCCACTTCGGCCGCGAGGACGCCGACTTCACCTGGGAGAAGACCGACCGCGCCGACGCCCTCCGCGCCGCCGCCGGCACCGAGACCGCCGCGGCTTAGCGCCTCCTCCCGGACCCTCCGCCCTCTGCGAACCACCAGGGGGGGGAATCTGCGTCGTTTCCACCCTTGTCCCCGCTATGGCGGGGAGAAAGGTGGAAACGACCAGAAGCAGGAAGGCGTGGGAGTTGGCCCGGCGGCAGCACGGGGTGGTATCGCGCCGGGATTTGCTGGGCCTCGGGTTCTCATCGCGCGCGATTGAACACCGGGTCGCGACGGGGCGACTGCATCCAGTTCATCGCGGGGTCTATGCAGTGGGACGGCCGCTATCGACCCGGCGGCAGGAGTGGATGGCGGCGGTTCTGGCATGTGGCGACTGGGCCTGCCTCAGCCATGGGAGCGCGGGGGCGCTATGGCGAATCGTGCCGGAGCGGCCTGGCGTCGATGTCACCGTGCGCCGCCATGCGAATATCCGCCGGCCTGGGGTCCGGGTTCATGTGCGTTGCCGGCTCAGGCCCGATGACGTGACGATGGTGGACGGAATCCCGGTGACGGTTCCGGCCCGGACGCTTCTCGACCTCGCGACCGAGCTGTCTCCTGGGCGGCTGGAGCGGGCGGTAAACGAGGCCGATAAGCGGGACACGATCGACGCGGAGACGCTGCGCGAGGCCGTGGGCCGTTATTCGGCGCATCCCGGCGTTCGGGCGCTGCGCTCACTTCTCGACCGGCACACCTTCCGCCTCTCCGACTCCGAGCTCGAGGTGCTGTTTCGGCCGATCGCACGACGCGCTGGGCTGCCGGAGCCGCTCACCAAGCAGGCGGTCAACGGCTTCGAGGTCGACTTCTTCTGGCCGGACCTCGGCCTCGTCGTCGAGACCGACGGCTGGCGTTATCACCGGACCCCATCCGCCCAGTCCCGCGATGCCCTCCGCGACCAGACCCACACCGCCGCCGGTCTCACGGCGCTCCGGTTCTCGCACGGCCAGGTCAAGTACGAACCGGCTCACGTGCGGTCCGTGCTGCAAGCAACGACGGCGAAGCTGCGTGGCCGGGTCTAGCTCGCGGGCGGCTGGGCCTCGCCCAGCCCGTGCGTGCCCGCGGCCCCGCGGCCGGTCGCCTGGTCCACCGAGTGGACGACCTCGCCTGGATCGGCGACGCCGGCGAAGACGAAGTTGTAGTCGTCGGTGGCGGCGGTGTCGAAGTCGACGTCGCCGATCTGCATCAGGCGCTGGTAGACCGACTGGCGGTAGTTGACGTTCTGGACCCGCTCCAGCCGCGTCTCCTGGATCTCCCGCGAGATGATCCCGCGCTTGATGTTGAGGCGCCGGTTGGTGATCGTGTACGTCGTCGCCACCCGTTTGACGAAGCCGGCCACCACCGTCAGCCCCAGCACCACCAGGATCACCAGGAAGGCGGTGCCGTCGCCGCTGAGGAGCTTGGCGATCACCCCGAGCACGACCGCGACCAGCACGCCCTTCAGGTAGAAGCCGAGGATCGCCCGCCAGGATGGGTGACCCTCGAAGATCACCTGCTCGCCGGGGCTGAGATTGAGGCTCACGGCGGCCAGCATACGTCCCCCGCCGCCCATACGCTCGACCGATGGCGATCGTCAAGGTGGAGCCGCTGACCACCGCCCGCGCACTGCGGGGCCCGTTCGACTACCGGCGCCCGGATGCGATGCCGGACCTGGAGGTCGGGAGCGTCGTCCGCGTCCCCTTCGGGCCGCGGCGGATCCTCGGAGTGGTAGTCGAGCTGGCCGAGACCTCCGAGTTGCCACCCGAGCGGCTGGCGGAGCCGCTGGAGGCGCTGGAGTCGGGCGCCCCGGCGGAGCTGGTCCGGCTCGGCCTCTGGGTCGCCCGCGAGTACTGCTCGACCCCCTCGCGCGGCCTGCAGCTGGTGCTGCCGCCGGGGACCGGGGCGGGCGGCCGCGCGGTGCGCTCCAAGGTCGAGCTGCGGGCGGAGATCCTGCCGGCCGGCGAGCAGGCGCTGAGCGGCGGCGGCCGGCTCGGGGTCAAGCAGCGGGCGGTGCTGGAGGCGCTGCGGGCGGGGGAGATGTCGAGCGCCGAGCTGAGCGCGGCGGTCGGCTCGGACCGGGCGACGCTGCGGCGGCTCGAGGACCGCGGGCTGATCGCCACCCGCAGCTCGCGCCTGCGACGCGCCCCCGCGGGATCGAGCCTGGCCGCACCGGCCGAGCGCCCCCGCCTCCTCCCCGAACAGCAGCAGGCCGCCGCCGCGATCGTCGCCGCGCTCGACGGCGAGCCGGGGGCCGAGCGCAGGCTGCTCCTGCACGGCGTCACCGGCTCGGGCAAGACCGAGGTCTACCTGGCTGCGGTCGAGGCGGCCCTGGAGCGCGGCAAGGGCGCGATCGTCCTCGTTCCCGAGATCGGCCTCGCCCCGCAGGCGGTGGCCCGCTTCCGCGCCCGCCTCGGCGACCGCTTCGCCGTGCTCCACTCGGCCCTCTCCGCCGGCGAGCGCTACGACGAGTGGCGGCGCCTGCGCAGCGGCGAGGCGAGCGTCTGCGTCGGCCCGCGCTCCGCCGTCTTCGCCCCGGTCCGCGACCTCGGCCTGATCGTGATCGACGAGGAGCACGACCCCGCCTACAAGCAGGAGGGCGACCCCTGCTACGACGCCCGCGCCGTCGCCCGCCGCCGCGCCGAGGACTGCGGCGCCGTGCTCGTCGCCGGGACCGCGACCCCGCGCCCCGAGTCCTGGCTGGAGCTGCCGCGGCTGGAGCTGCCGCGCCGGGTCGACGGGTTGCGCATGCCGCCGGTCGAGCTGGTCGACATGCGCGAGGCGGACCCCCGCTCGGGCCCGCTGCACGCCGACACCTGGGAGGCGCTGGAGGCGGTGCGCGCCGCCGGCGCCAAGGCGATCGTGATGATCAACCGGCGCGGCTTCGCCCCCTGGCTCACCTGCCGCTCCTGCGGCCACCACTGGAGCTGCCCCAACTGCGACGTCTCGCTGATCGTCCACCGCCACAGCGGCCGCCTCGTCTGCCACCACTGCGCCCACGCCGAGCCGCAGCCGCGGGCCTGCCCCGACTGCGCCTCGACGACGCTCTCGCAGTCCGGCGCCGGCACCGAGCGGATCGAGGCGCTCCTGCGCGAGCGGCTGGCGCCGATGCCGGTCTTCCGGCTCGACTCCGACACCGCCGCCGAACGCGGCTCCCACGCCCGCATCCTCGCCCGCTTCGGCGAGGCGCCGAGCGCCGTTCTCATCGGCACCCAGATGGTCGCCAAGGGCCACGACTTCCCGGAGGTGACCCTGAGCGCGATCCTCGACGCCGACGCCACCCTCCGCTTCCCCGACTTCCGCGCCGAGGAGCGCACCTTCGCGATGGTCGCCCAGCTGGCCGGCCGCAGCGGCCGCGGTGAGGCCGGCGGCAGCGTCATCGTGCAGACCCTGGCGCCGAGCGCGGCGAGCATCTCCCACGCCGCCCGCCACGACTCCGCCGGCTTCCTCGCCGGCGAGCTGGAGCGGCGCCGGCTGCTGCGCTACCCGCCCTACTCGCACCTGGTCCGGATCGCCTTCGCCTCCGAGCACGAGCCGAAGCTGGAAAGCGCCGCCACCGCGGTCGCGGCGGACCTGCGCGAGCGGCTCCCCGCCGGCTGCGAGCTGCTCGGCCCGGCGCCGATGTTCCGCGTCCGCAACCGCCACCGCCGCCGCATCATGGTCAAGGCCGCCGACCGCGAGGGGACCGTCACCGCGGTCCGCGAGACGGTCGAGCGCCGCGCCGCCGACCGCTCCCTGCGCGCGGTCGCGATCGGCGTCGACGTCGACCCCCAGTAGTGAGCAGCGGGGGATCTAGACTCCGATGGGTGAGCGACCGGACCGAGACCGACAGCGGCGAGCGCGAGCGCTTCGAGGCGGAGCTGCGCGAGCGCCGCGAGGCGGCGCTGGCGCACGTCGTCAAGTTCGGCGACCCGGTCCTGAAAAGCGTCGCCTCGCCGGTCTCGAGCTTCGGCCCGGAGCTGCGAGCCGAGGTCGAGCGGATGATCGCGATCATGCGCGACGGGATGGGGGTCGGCCTCGCCGCCACCCAGCTCGGCGTGCTGCGGCGCCTGCTGGTCTTCCAGGCGGGGTCCGACGGCGAACCGACGGCGCTGGTCAACCCGGTGATCGAGTGGTCCTCCGAGGAGGGCTCGCTGGCCGAGGAGGGCTGCCTCAGCCTGCCGCGGGTCTCGATGGACGTCGAGCGCTCGCTGCACGTGCGGGTCAGCGGCCGCGACGCCGAGGGCGAGGCGATCGAGATCGAGGCCTCCGGCCTGGAGGCGCGCGTCCTCCAGCACGAGATCGACCACCTCGACGGGGTCCTGATCCTCGACCGCACGACCCGCGACCAGCGCAAGGGCGCGCTGCGGGCCCTGCGCGAGGGCGGCAGCTACAGCCCCTCCCCGGAGGAGCAGGAGCTCGACGAGGGCGAGTTGCGCGAGCCGCGCACCGACGCCTAGATCGCTGTCCCCGCGCGTGAGCACCGTCTACCTCGGCACCTCCGACTTCGCCGCCACCGTGCTGCGGGCGCTGGCAGCTTCCGAGCACCGCCCCTCGCTGGTGGTCACGCCCCCCGACCGGCCCAAGGGCCGCGGCCGCAAGCTGGCGCCGCCGCCGGTCGCCGAGGCGGCGCGCGAGCTGGGGATCGAGCTGCTGCAGGCCGAGAACGTCAACGACGAGGCGCCGCGCGAGCGGATCGCCGCCGCCGCGCCCCGCGCGGTCGTCGTCTGCGCCTTCGGCCAGCTGATCCGCGAGCCGCTGCTCTCCGCGCACCTGATGCTGAACGTGCACCCCTCGCTGCTGCCGCGCTGGCGCGGCGCGGCGCCGATCGAGCGGGCGATCATGGCCCGCGACGAGCGCACCGGCGTCTGCGTGATGAAGCTGACCGAGGGCCTCGATTCCGGCCCGGTCGCGCTCAGCGCCGAGGTGCCGATCGGCGCCGACACGGAGTTCGAGGCGCTCGCCTCGACCCTGGCCGGGCTCGGCGGCGAGCTGCTGGTCCGCGCCCTGGAGCTGGAGAGCGCCGGGAGGCTGGAGTTCGCCGAGCAGGACGAGGCGGCGGTGACCTACGCGGAGAAGATCGACCCGGCCGAGCGCCGCCTCGACCCGGCGCGGCCGGCGGCGGAGCTGGCGGCGGTGGTGCGGGCCCTCACCCCGCACATCGGCGCCTATCTGGAGACCGCCGACGGCGAGCGGCTCGGGGTCCGCCGCGCCCGCGCCGTCGACGTCAGCGTCAGGACCGGCGCGGTCAAGTCGGAGTGGGGGGCGCTGCTGGTCGGCTGCTGCCGCGGCGCCCTGCGGCTGGAGGCGGTGCAGCCGCCGGGCGGCAAGCCGATGCCGGTCGACGCCTACCTGCGCGGCCACCCGCTGCCGAAGCTGTGAGCGGGGGGCGGACGCGGGTCGCGCCGGCGCGCTCGCTCGCCTTCGCGACGCTGCGCGAGACCTTCGAGGGCGACGCCTTCGCCGAGCGCGCCTTCCGCGACGGCGCCGAGCGGGCCGGGCTCGAGGGGCGCGAGCGCGCGCAGGCCCAGCGGCTCGCCTACGGCGCCGTCCAGCGCCGCGGCACCCTCGACGCGGCGATCGAACGCCTGGCGGGGCGCTCGACCCGGCTGCTCGACCCGCCGGTGCTCGCCGCCCTGCGCCTCGGCCTCTACGAGCTGCTCTTCGCCGACGGCACCCCGGACCACGCCGCGGTCGACCAGGCGGTCGAGCTGGTCAAGGGAGCCGGTGCCGGGCACGCGGCCGGCTTCGCCAACGCGGTCCTGCGCCGCGCCGCCCGCGAGCGCGCCGAGCTGAGCGCGGCGCTGCTCGAGGACGACTCCGGCCCGGAGGCCGCCGCGGTCGCCCACTCCGCCCCCGAGTGGCTGGCGCGGATGTGGTGGGAGCAGCTCGGGCCCGAGCCGGCCCGCTCGCTGCTTGCCGCCGCCAACGAGCGGGCCCCGGTGGCGATGCGGGTGAGCACGCTGCGCGCCGACCGCGACGCCGTTCTCACGAAGCTGCGCGGGGCGGGGGTCGAGGCCGCCGTCCCGGCCGGAGAGTGGCCGCTGGCGGCGCCGGAGACGATCGCGATCGCGGGGCGCACCGGCGAGCTCGTCCCGGCCATGGTCGCGGGGGGCGAGCTGACCCCGCAGAGCCTCGGCTCGGCCGCGGTGGTCGAGGTGCTCGGTCCCCGGCCCGGCGAGCAGGTGCTCGACCTCTGCGCGGGGCCGGGGATCAAGACCGGGCAGATCGCGGCGCGGATGGGGGACCGGGGCGAGCTGATCTCGGTCGAGCTCGACCCCGCCCGGGCGGCCGAGGTCTCCGCCCAGGCGAGCCGCCTCGGTCTGCGCAGCGTCACCGCGATCGAGGCCGACGTCACCGCCGCCGCGGCCCTGCCCGGCGGCTTCGACCGGGTGCTGCTCGACGCCCCCTGCTCGGACCTCGGCGCGCTTGCCTCGCGCCCGGACGCGCGCTGGCGCAAGTCGCCGCGGACGATCGAGCGGCTGGTCGAGGTCCAGGAGCGGGCCCTGCTGGCCGCCGCGACGGCGCTGCGCCCGGGCGGCGTCCTCGTCTACTCGACCTGCACGATCTCCCGGCGCGAGAACGAGGAGAGAGTCGAGGCGCTGCTCGCCGCCGCGGCGGCGGGGGACGCGCCGCCCCTGGAATTGGAGGACCTCGGGGCCCGCGCCCCCGCGCTCGCCTCGCCGCTCGAGCCGCGCTGCCTGCAGGTGCGGCCGGACCGCGATCGCACCACGGGATTCTTCATCGCCCGCCTCACCCGCAATGATTAGGCGATGAACGAGCCCGAAAGCGGGGTGGGCGGCGGCAGCGTCCTCAACCGCGCCCGCTGCCCGAACTGCGACGAGCCCTGGCTGCGCCCGACCCAGCTGCCGGGCCGGCTGCGCTGCGTCAACTGCCTCAGCCGCTTCGAGCTCGTCTCGCAATGCCCCAACTGCGGCGAGCACGGCACGATCGCCCGCATGAGCCAGACCGAGGATCTCCAGTGCCAGTCATGTGGGTCCTCGATGCTTCGCGCGGCCTGAGCGTCGCGCCCATCGATTAGGTTGCGGCCCATGAGCGAGCGGATGCGGGAGCTGACGAAATCGCCGCGGGTCGCGCCGTCGATCCTCTCGGCCGACATGTCGCGCCTCGGATCGCAGATCGAGGAGGTGATGGACGCCGGCGCCCGGGTCATCCACTTCGACGTGATGGACGGGCACTTCGTCCCGCCGATCACGATCGGGCCGCTGGTGCTCGGGGCGATCGCCGACCAGGTCCACGCGGCCGGCGGCGTCGTCGACGTGCACCTGATGATCGCCAACCCCGAACGCCAGATCCCCGAGTTCGCCAAGGCGGGGGCCGACTCGATCACCTTCCACTACGAGGCGACCCCGCACGCCAACCGCCTCCTGCACTCGATCCGCGAGCTCGGCTGCGGCGCCGGGGTCGCGATCAACCCGGCCACCCCGCCCGAGGGAGTGGCAGAGCTGCGCGGCTACGCCGACCTCGTGCTCTGCATGACGATCAACCCCGGCTGGGGCGGGCAGCAACTGCTCGAGTCCTCCTACGACAAGTTGAGGCGGCTGGCGCCGCTGGTGGGGGACGCCCCGATCGAGGTCGACGGCGGCATCGACCCCGAGACCGCCGGCCCGGTGGCCGCCGCCGGCGCCTCGCTCTTCGTCGCCGGCTCCGCGATCTTCGGGTCCGGCGACCCTGCCGCCGCCTACAGCGCGATCGCCGCGGCCGCCGGCTCGACCTGAGTCACATCGCCCGGCCGCGGGCGATCAGCGCTCCCGTGACCTCCTGCCACCAGGCCCGTTCGGCCGCTTCCACGTCGGGCCGTTCGGCGCGTCGCTCGCACCACTCGGCCAGCGCCCGCCGCCCGCCGATCGCGACCACCGTCTGGCTGGTCACCGCGTAGCGCCCGTCGGCGAGCGCCACCATCGCGCCGTCGCCGTCGCTGCGGCTGCGCATCACCGCCAGCACCGGCACGCCTTCGACCTGCTTCAGCTCACGCAGGTCGTCCCCCGCCCGCACCGGCCGCACCGAGAAGACCTGGGAGGCTCCGCGCCGCGGCAGCGCCGGCGGCCGCTCGCGGCCGACCGGGCCCTTGGTCCAGGTCGCCGTCTGGGCCTCGACCTCGTCGCGCAGCTCGCTGCGGACGAGGATGTGGAGCTCGTCGCCCTCCTTCAGCACGGTCGAGCCGCGCGGCGGGATCGCGCGCCCGTCGCGGACGATCACGTTGACCAGGGCCTCCCGCGGAAGATCGAGATCGCGCACCGGGTGGCCGTCGGCCGCCGCGCCCGGGGGCAGGCGGTAGGCGATCACGTCGCCGCCCATGCGCCGGATGCGGCCGGACTCGAGCAGCCGCCGCGGCAGCGCCGGCTCGTCGGTGGTCAGGCGCAGCCGCGACGCCAGCGGCTCGAAGCTGGCGCCCTGGATCAGGGTCGAGGTGACGACGACGAAGAAGACGATCGAAAACAGCTGCTCGCCGGCGTCGATCCCGGCGACCACGGGGAAGGTCGCCAGCCAGATCGGCGCCGCCCCGCGCAGGCCGGCCCAGCCGAGCATCAGCCGCTCCTTCGCGTTCAGCGGCGAGAGCACCGTCGAGGCGAAGGCTGCCACCGGCCGCGCGAGCAGGATCAGCACCGCCGAGAGCGCCAGCCCCTCGAGCGCGATGTCGCCGAGGGCGCTGGGGAAGACGAGCAGGCCGAGGAGGATGAAGAGGGCGATCTGGGCGACCCAGCCGAGACCCTCGTGGAAGGCGACCACGGTGCGGCGCGCGGGCAACCGCGGCGACCCGAGCGCCAGCGCGGTCAGGTAGACGGCGAGGAAGCCGGAGCCGTGGGCGAGCTCGGCGAGGCCGAAGGAGAGGGCCGCGACGGCGATCGTGGCCACCGGGTAGATCCCGTCCGTGGGCAGGCGCGCACGGTCGAGGGCGGCGATGGCGACGCGACCGACCGCCACCCCGACGACGATCCCGATCGTCAGTTTCAGCGCCAGCAGGCCGGCCATGTCGGCGAGGCCGTAGCCCGGCTCCTGGATCCATTCGATGAACCCGATCACCAGCAGCAGCGCCACCGGGTCGTTCATCCCGGACTCGCCCTCGAGCGAGCGGGCGAGGCGCTTCTCCAGGGTCGAGCGGCGCAGCACGGCGAAGATCGCGGCCGAGTCGGTGGCGGCGATCGCCGCCCCGACCAGCATCCCTTCCAGGGTGCTGAGGTCGAAGATCAGCTGCGCGGCGAGGCCGGCGATCACCGCGGTGACCACGGTCCCGACCGTCGCCAGCGAGGCCGCGGTCCCGAGCACCGGCCGGATCTCCGACCACCCTGCGGTCAGCCCGCCCTCGAAGAGGATCAGGATCAGCGCGATCGTGCCCAGGGTGCGCGCCAGCTCGGCGTCGTCGAAGTCGATCCCGCCGATTCCCTCCGAGCCGGCGACCATGCCGAGCGCGAGGAAGAGCAGCAGCCCCGGCACGCGGACCCTGTCGGCGAGCAGGGCGCCGGCGATGCCGGCGGCCAGGAGCGCCCCCGCGATCAGGATCAGCTCTGCGTCGTGGGCTCCCATCGACGGACCCTAGATGATCGATTCGTCTGGGTTCGGAGCCATGGGGTGTCGCTAAATCACACGTTCTCGTCGATCGAGGCCAGCCGCGCCTCCAGCTCCTCCGGCGAGCCGGCCTCCGGTACGTCCTCGGCCCGTTCGTGGGGGCGGCGGTAGACGAGGTAGAGCAGCGCGAAGAGGACGCCGGCGGTGAGCGCGAACCCGATCTCGACCCGGTGGAACTCGTTCTCGACCAGGGGCACGAAGTTCCAGGCGATGAAGAAGGCGGCGCAGCCGAACCAGCGCGCCGCCGCGCGCCGCACCTGCCCCTGCGCCAGGCAGGCCTGGTTGAGGGTGACCGAGCCGAGGTAGAGGCCCATCCCCAGCGTGGTCAGGAGCAGTTCGACGCGGCCGTACTCGAACTTGTCGCTGAAGGCGATCTGCATCAGCTTCGGGCCGGCGATCAGGACCACCAGGCCGGTGAAGGCGGCGAAGGCGCCGACGCCGAGCAGGACGCCCCGCACCGAGCGGTGGAACTCGCGCTCGCTCTCCGGGTCGTCGGAGGTGTGCAGGGTGGTGAGGTGGGGGAGGATGCTGGTCGAGACCGCCTGGAACAGCTGCAGCGGCGCCCGCGCGATCATCAGCACGTTGAAGATGAACCCGGCTGCCGCGGCGCCCTGCAGCCCGCGCGTGATCAGCGGCCCGGCGTTGAGGAAGGCCTGTTCGCTGAACATGATCACGAAGACCGCCGCGGCGAAGCCGCTGCCGTGCTTGATCGAGAAGTCCTCGGCCGGCGCCTCCTCCGCTTCGCGTCCGGGGGCGCCGGGCGAGTCCATCTGGGACTTCTTTGCTCGCCGGGCGAAAGCGAGAGGCACCACCAGCAGCGAGAGGCTGGGAGCGGCGACGATCCCGACCGCGACCCAGGACTGACCGCTGAGCAGCCCGACCGCGACCAGCACCGCGAAGGAGGTGCGGAAGACGGACTCGGAGAGGATCAGCGCCGTGAAGGTGCCGAAGGTGCGCTGGCCGGCGAGGAAGCCGCGGGCGAAGTAGCTGGCGGCGTAGAAGAGGACGGCGCCGAAGAAGACCCAGTAGAGGGTTTCGTTGCCTTCCAGGAGGCCGTCCTGGATCGGGCCGCGCAGGGCCAGCGCGAGGACGGCGAAGACGAGGGCCAGCCCGATCTGGATCGTCGCCGCGACCCGCATCTCCTGAGCGATCGGTTCCTGCTTCACCAGCCGTTCGGAGATATGGCGCGAGAGCAGCTGTTCGACCGGCCGGTAGAGGGTCGAGATCGTGATGAACACCGCCGACCAGAGCACGGTGATCTGCCCGTAGTCGGGCTTGGAGAGGGTGTGCGAGGCGATCAGGAAGTAGGCGTAGGTGATCAGCCCGGTCAGGCCGACCCCGATCGCGAGGAAGCTCGCCGTCTTGCCGTAGTCGGCGGAGCTCGCCGTCTCGCCGCGGCGGGCGCCGCCCGCACCCGCCTCGCTCACCGGCGCTCCGCGCCGCGCTCGTAGTGCGAGGGCTCGACGCCGAGCGCCAGCTCGACCCGCCGCACCCGCTCGAAGACGCGCTGGGTCATCACCCGCTGCCCGGCCAGGAGGTCGCCGATCACACCGAGGGCGAACAGCTGCACCGCGGCGATGAAGAGGACGGCGCCGAGGATCAGCGACTGGATGTGGCCGCTGGAGTCGCCGTTGAGGACCCAGTCGGCGAGGAAGGGGGTCCAGGCGGCGAGCGCGAGGACGAGGACGACGGCGGCCGCGGTGGCGAAGGCCCGCAGCGGCTCGTAGCGGGCGTAGCTGCGCAGGATCGCGAGGCCGTTGCGGCGCACGTAGGCGCCGGTCGAGCCGAACAGGCGCGAGTCGCGGGTCTGCGGGTTGGTCCCGATCTTCACCTCGTCGACGGCGACGAGCATCTTGCCTGCCTGGATCAGGCTCTCCAGCGTGTAGGTGAAGTTGTCGACGACCAGCAGCTGCAGCGCCGCCTCGCGGTTGTAGGCGCGGAAGCCGGAGGTGGTGTCGGTGATCTCGGTGCCGGAGAGGCGGCGCACGACCCAGCTGCCGAGCCGCTGCAGCCCCTTCTTGGAGCCGGAGAAGTGGTCGATCCGCGAGACCTGCCGGTCGCCGACGACCATGTCGGCCTCGCCGGCGAGGATCGGCGCGACCAGCTTCGCGACGTCGGCGCCGCGGTACTGGTTGTCGGCGTCGGTGTTGACGACGACGTCGGCGCCGAGCTTCAGGCAGGCGTCGAGACCCGCCTGGAACCCCGCGGCCAGCCCCTTGTTGTTGGTGAGGCGGACGATGTGCTCGACCCCGTTCTCGCGTGCCACCTCGACCGTGCGGTCGGTCGAGCCGTCGTCGACGACCAGGAGCTCGACCGCGTCGAAGCCCTCCACCTGCCGCGGGATGTCCGCGATCGTGGCGGCCAGGGTGGCCTCCTCGTTGAGGCAGGGAATCTGGACGATCAGCTTCATGGGGGCGACAGGGTATCCGCGACCATCCAGACCCCCTTTGCCGGGAGGCGTAGAATTCCTCGTTGACTGACCAGTCAATCAGTCGCCGAGATGCCGCTCACCGAGACCGATACCCAGCACCTGCGGCGCGCCCTCGAGCTTGCCGAGCGCGGGCGGGGCCGGGTGAGCCCGAACCCGCTGGTCGGTGCGGTGATCGTGCGTGACGGCCGGGTGATCGGTGAGGGCTTCCACGCGGAGCTCGGCGGGCTGCACGCGGAGCGGGCGGCGCTGGCCGACTGCCGCGAGCGCGGTGAGGGCCCCGCCGGGGCGACGATGTACGTGACCCTGGAGCCGTGCGCGCACGAGGGGCGGCAGCCGCCCTGCGTCGAGGCGGTGCTCGAGGCCGGCATCGCCCGGGTCGTCGTCGCCTCCGACGACCCCAGCGAGAAGGCGGCGGGCCGGGGCCCGGGCATCCTCCGCGACGGCGGCGTCGAGGTCGAGCTCGCCGCCGGCGCCGAGGCGTCCGCCGCCCGCCTGCTCAACCAGCCCTTCCGCAAGCACGCCCGCACCGGCCTGCCCCTGGTCACCCTGAAGCTGGCGATGTCGCTCGACGGCCGCACCGCGACCGCGCCGGGAGACTCGCCCTGGATCTCCGGTGAGCAGAGCCGCGAGCTGGTCCACCGCTGGCGCGCCGAACACGACGCGATCGCGGTCGGCATCGGCACCGTCCTCGCCGACGACCCGCTGCTCACGGCCCGCCCGGATTCCGCTGCGACTTATTCCCACCCCTCGGGATCAAGTCGCAGCGATCGGCGCCGACCCCTTCGCGTCGTCTTCGACCGTCAGGCCCGCACGCCGCTCGACTCGCAGCTTCTCGAAACCCTCGATGAGGCGCCGCTGCTGGTCGTGACCTCGCCCGACGCGGACCGTGACCGGGTCGGCGCCCTGCGCGAGGCCGGCGCCGAAGTCCTCGTTGCCGCGGATATCGAGGCTGCCCTTCGTGACCTCGGCCGCCGCGAGATCACCAGCATCTTCCTGGAGGGCGGGCGCACGCTCGCATCCGCGTTCCTCGCCGCCGACCAGCTGGACGAGTCCCGGACCTTCATCGCTCCCGTCCTTCTCGGCGGGGGCGATGAGGCAACGACGACAGGGCCCGCGCGCCGCAGCGCCCTCACGTCGTCCACCGAACAGGTAGGCGAGGATGTGCTCGTGATCGCCAGGTACAAGGAGTGGTGAGTTGTTCACCGGACTGATCCAGGACGTCGGCACCGTCGAGTCCGTCGAGCGCAACGACGACGGTGCCCGCCTGCGGATCGCGACGCGGCTGGCCGGCGAGATCGCCCTCGGCGACTCGGTGGCCGTCGACGGCACGTGCCTGACCGCGACGGCGGTCGGCGACGGCTCGTTCGAGACCGAGGCGATGAACCAGACCCTGGAGGTGACGGCGCTCGGTTCTGTCGAGGCCGGCACCCGCGTCAACCTCGAGCTCGCGATGCGTGCCTCCGACCGGCTCGGCGGCCACATCGTGCAGGGCCACGTCGACGGCGTCGCCGAGGTCCTCGCCGCCGCGGACGACGGGTTCGCCCGGCGCGTCCGCGTCGGCCTCGCCCCCGAGCTGCTCCGCTACTGCGTCGAGCGGGGCTCGATCACGCTCAGCGGCGTCAGCCTGACGATCGCCGCGCTCGGCGATGATTGGGTCGAGGTGTCGCTGATCCCCGAGACGCTGGACCGGACCAACCTCGGCGAAATCGAGGCGGGAAGCCGGCTGAACGTCGAGTCCGACGTCGTCGCCAAGTACGTGGAGAGGTTGCTGGCACCATTCGCTGGAAAGGAGCGGGCATGAGCAACGAGACCAAGACCGAGAACAGGGCGTTGACCGAGACGGGGGAGAGCCCCTTCTCGACCATCGAGGAGGCGATCGAGGAGATCCGCCGCGGCCGCATGGTCGTCGTCTGCGACGGCGAAGACCGCGAGAACGAGGGCGACCTGGTGATGGCGGCGCAGTTCGCCACCCCCGAGGCGGTCAACTTCATGGCGAAGGAGGCGCGCGGCCTGATCTGCATCGCGCTGACCGCCGAGCGCTGCGAACGGCTCGGCCTGAAGCTGATGGCGGCGAAGAACGAGGCGCCGCTGCAGACCGCCTTCACGGTCACGATCGAGGCCGCCGCCGGGGTCAGCACCGGCATCTCCGCCCACGACCGCGCGCACACGATCCAGGTCGCGATCGACCCCGAGTCGGGACCGCGCGACATCGTTGTGCCCGGCCACATGTTCCCGCTGCGGGCCAAAGACGGCGGCGTGCTGGAGCGCACCGGCCACACCGAGGCCAGCGTCGACCTCGCCCGCCTCGCCGGCCTCACCCCGGCGGGGGTGATCTGCGAGGTGATGAACGACGACGGCACGATGGCGCGCGTCCCTGACCTGATCCCGTACTGCCAGCGGCACGGGCTGAAGATGATCACCGTCGCCGAGCTGATCGCCTACCGGCGCCGCACCGAGAAGCTGGTCGAGCGGGTCGTCGACACCGCGCTGCCGACCTCCTTCGGCGACTTCACCGCGGTCGGCTACCGCTCGCTGGTCGACGACAAACACCACGTGGCGATGGTCAAGGGCGAGGTCGACGGGGCCGAGGACGTGCTGGTCCGCGTCCACAGCGAGTGCCTCACCGGCGACGTCTTCCACAGCATGCGCTGCGACTGCGGCGAGCAGCTCGCCTCGGCGCTGGCGATGATCGAGGAGGAGGGGCAGGGGGTCCTGCTCTACCTCTCCCAGGAGGGGCGAGGGATCGGCCTGCTCAACAAGCTGCGCGCCTACAAGCTGCAGGAGGAGGGCGCCGACACGGTCGAGGCCAACCTCAAACTCGGCCTGCCCGCCGACCTGCGCGACTACGGGATCGGCGCCCAAATCCTCGTCGACCTCGGCCTGACCAGCATCCGCATCCTCACCAACAACCCGAAAAAGATCGTCGGCCTCGAGGGCTACGGGCTCTCGGTCTCCGAGCAGGTGCCGATCGAGTCCGACCCGAACATGCACAACGAGGCCTACCTGCGCGCCAAGCGCGACAAGATGGGCCACTCGCTCCACCACCAGGGGCTGGCGCTCGACGAGGAGATGATCCGCGACGAGGAGGAACGCGACGCGAAGGAAGCCGGCGATGGCTGAGGCGGGCGCCTTCCTGGAGGAGTTCGCGGCGGAGGAGCGGGAGGCGCTGGCTCCCCTGCGCTTCGGCGTCTGCGTCGGCCGCTTCTACGAGGACCTCGCCCAGCGGCTGCTGAAGGGGGCGGAGGAAGGGTTCGCGATGGCTGGGGTGCCGGCCTCCTCGGTGACCGAGGTCTCGGTCCCGGGGGCCTACGAGCTGCCCTTCGCCGCCAGGGTCTTCGCCGAGCGCGGCTACGACGGCGTCGCCTGCCTCGGCGTCGTCATCCGCGGCGAGACCGACCACTACGACTTCGTCTGCGCCGAGGCCGCCCGCGGCATCCAGGACGTGCAGCTGGAGACCGGCGTCCCCTGCGCCTTCGGCGTCATCACCTGCGACAACATGGAGCAGGCGCTGGCCCGGGCCGGCGGCGGCAAGCGCGACCAGGGCCGCAACGCCGCCCTCACCGTCGCCCGGATGGCGCTGCTGAAGCGCCGGCTGACCTGAGCGGCGCGCCCTCGGGGCACCCTGTACCATCCTCGGTCCTTATGGCCAAGGTATGTCACAGCTGCGGCAAAGGACCGGGCTTCGGCCAGTCCCGCAGCCACTCGATGGTCGCCACCAAGCGGCGCTTCGATCCGAACCTGCAGAAGGTGCGGATCCAGGAGAACGGCCGCCCGCTGCGCACCTACGTCTGCACGCGCTGCCTGAAGTCGAACAAGGTCACCAAGGCCGCTTAGCCGACAGCGTCGCGAAGGAGGGGTCTGGCCACCCTCCGGGCGAATTCAGTCGCGCCCCTTCGGGGCTGCTCCCGATGATGCTGTCCGCCTATGGCGGACAGGGATCAGATTGCATATCGCGGCCTTCGGCCACATTCGCCCGGAGGGTGGCCAGGCCCCTCCAACCACACGCAGTCCGGGGACGGCTGAGGTTCAGTACCTCTCAGCTAAGGCAAGCGATCGGCGAGCACCCCGGAGGCGCGTACTCCTGTGGTGAGTGGGGGTTCCCGGAGCTCGCTCGTTGGAGGGCTGTCGGCGCGCCTCCCCGGGAATGTCGCGAAGCGGCGGAAATGCAATCCGATATCTGCGCCCCAGAGGGGCGCACAAACAAAGGGAGCAGCGCCCGGAGGGCGCGCGACTGAATTCCCGGGGAGGCGCGCCGACAGCCCTCCTCGCGAAGCTTGGTCCTGCGCGTCTACTTCTCGGGCTGAACGACCGGGTGCTCGCCGGTCGGGGCCGGGTCCCCCTCGGCCGGCTCCACATGCAGCCGCGGCAGGATCCGGTCGAGCCACCCCGGCAGCCACCAGGCTTTCTCTCCGAACAGCTGCATGATCGCCGGGACGAGGACCGAGCGGATGATCACCGCGTCGATGAAGACGGCGGCGGCGAGGCCGAGGCCGAAGAGTTTGATGATCCGGTCTTCGCCGATCATGAATGAGGCGAAGACGGTGACCATGATCGCCGCCGCCGCGGTGATTACGCGGCCGGTCAGGGCGAGGCCGCGGGTAACGGCTTCGGTCGCGTCCTTGTTGCGCTCCCACTCCTCGTGGATGCGCGACATCAGGAAGACCTCGTAGTCCATCGAGAGCCCGAAGACGATCGAGAAGAGGAAGATCGGGAAGAAGGAGATGATCGGGCCGGTGCTGTCGACGCCGATCAGGCTCGCGCCCCAGCCCCACTGGAAGACGGCGACGATCAGGCCGAAGGCGGCGCCGATCGAGAGCAGGTTCATCAGGATCGCCTTCAACGGCACCAGGATCGAGCGGAAGACGGCCATCAGCAGCAGCCCGGAGAGCAGGACGACGACGCCGATGAAGAGCGGCAGCTTGTCGGCGATCGCGGTGCCGAAGTCCTCGAAGATCGCGTTGATGCCGCCGACGTGCAACTGGGTGTTCGTCCGCGCTTCGATCGGCGGGATCACGTCGTCGCGGATCCGGTCGAGCAGCTCGGTCGTCTCCTCGCTCTGCGGCGAGGTGGTCGGGTAGGCCTGGAAGACGGCGGTGTTCTCGGCCGGGTTGAACTGGATCGGCGTCACCGCGGCCACGCCCTCTTCGCCTTCGAGCTCGTCGTGCAGCTGCACGAGGCCTTCGTCGTCGCCCTTCTCGGGCAGCGCCGCGACCATCAGGAAGGGGCCGTTGAAGCCGGGGCCGAAGCCCTCGGCGAGCAGGTCGTAGGCTTCGCGCGTCGTCGTCCCCTCCGGGTCGGTGCCGGCGTCGTTGGTGCCGAGCCGCAGCGAGAGGGTGGGGATGCAGAGGGCCAGCAGGAGGCCGCCGGAGAGCAGGGCCGAGGCGACCGGGCGGCGCTGGATCTCGCGGCTCCAGCGGAACCAGCGGGTGTCTTCGGCGTTCGATGAGGTGCGGCCGAGGCCCGGGATGCGGAGCCGGTTGACCCGGTGCCCGGCAATCGTCAGCAGCGCCGGCAGCAGGGTCAGCGCCGCGATCATCGTGAACAGCACCGCCAGCGCCGCGGCCATCGCCACCCCGTAGAGGAAGGAGAGGCCGAGCAGCATCATCCCCATCAGCGCGATGATCACCGTCACCCCCGCGAAGAGCACCGCGCGACCGGCGGTGTCGATCGCCGCGATCGCTGCCGGCCGCGACTCCATCCCCTCGTCGAGGCCGTTGCGGAAGCGGGTGAGGATGAAGAGGGCGTAGTCGATGCCGACGCCGAGGCCGATCATGAACGCCAGCTGGGGGGCGAACTCGGCGGTGGGGAAGACGTGCGTTCCCAGCGTGACCAGACTGAGCCCGACCCCGAGCGCGAACAGGGCGGTGACGACCGGCAGCCCCATCGCCACCACCGAGCCGAAGGTCAGCAGCAGGATCACGATCGCCGCCAGCAGGCCGACAAAGCCGGAGATGTCCGCTTCTTCTTCGGCCCGGGCTTCCTCGACCGGCTGGCCGCCGAGGTCGACCTGGAGGCCGTCGCCGCTGGCCCGTTCGGCGGCGGCGATCAGCTTTCCGGTGTCCTCTTTCTCGATGTCTTCGCTGGTGACGTCGTACTGGACGGTCGCGTAGGCGATCTTGCCGTCCTCGCTGATCGCGGCGGCGCCGTCGCCGGTGTAGGGGCTGGCGACTTCGCTCACGTGGGGCAGCGCTTCCGCCGTCGCGAAGAGGCTCGCGATCCGTTCCCGCGCGGCTGCCGACTGCACCCCTTCGTCGGCCTTGAAGACGATCTGGGTGGTTTCGCCGGACTGCGCCGGGAAGCGCTGTTCGAGCAGGTCGAAGGCTTCCTGGGAGTCGGAGGAAGGCAGCTTGAATTCTTCGCTGAAGCTCGGGCCCACGGCGGCGGCGATGAAGCCGACCACGATCAGGCCCACGATCCATCCGATGATCACCGTCTTGCGGTGACCGGTGCACCAGGTGGCAAAGGCGCGCATCCGCCGCCACGCTAGCAAGAGGCGAACGTATGTGCGTTTACTCGTAAAACGGCGCCTGCGCCGCACCGCCGGATGCGGGGGATAGATTGCCTCCGATGCCCGATCCCTCGATCGCCCGGTTCCGGCGGGTAATCACGTCTGCCTACGCCTCGTTGGAGGCGCGCCGCCAGGAGGTCAACGACCTCAACGTCTTCCCGGTCGCCGACGGCGACACCGGCGACAACATGGCGATGACGATGCGCGCCGTGATGGAGGAGCTCGACCGGCTCGACGGCCTCGAGGTCGACGAGGTGGGGCGGACCCGGCTGGTTCAGGCGCTGGCGCGGGCGGCGCTGATGGGCGCCCGCGGCAACTCCGGGGTGATCCTCAGCCAGATCGTCCGCGGCGCCGCCGAGGAGCTGGCGAGCAGGCCCGGCGAGCTGGTCGACCCGGTGCTGGTAGCCGCCTCCTTCGCCCGCGCCGCCGACGCCGCCTACGAATCGGTGCGGGAGCCGGCCGAGGGGACGATGCTGACCGTCTTCCGCGAGATGGCCCACTCGCTGACCCGCCAGCTCGCCCACCTCGAGGCCGACAAGCAGCGGCTCGGTCGCGACGTCAGCGACACCGAGCAGGACGCGATCCTCGCCGAGGTGCTGGAGCGGGCGATCGCCGACGGCGAGCGGGCGGTGGCGCGCACCCCCGAGCAGCTCGACGTGCTGCGCGAATCCGGCGTGGTCGACGCCGGCGGGCATGGCCTGGTGCTGATCCTGGCCGGAGTCGTGGCCGGCCTGCGCGGCGACGACGCCGAGCTGCCGGAGATCCCCCACCACGAGCCGCCGCGCCTCAGCCACCCCCACCACGAGGACAGCCGCTACCGCTACTGCACCAACTTCATCGTCTCCGGCAGCGGCCTCTCCTCGCGCGATTTCCTGCCGCGACTGGAGGGCCTGGGCGACTCGGTCCTGGTGGTCGGCGACGAGGCGACCCTCAAGGTCCACGTCCACACCGACAAGCCGGAGGCGGCGGTGGCGCTGTTCGAGGACGCCGGCGCGGTCACCAACCTCGACGTCGCCGACATGCGCGAGCAGATGGCTGCACGGGCCGCGCGCCTGGAGGCCGGGCGGACCGGGGTCGTCGCGGTCGCCGCCGGCGAGGGGCTGGAACGGCTCTTCGCCGAGCTCGGCGCCCACGTCGTCCCGGGCGGCGAGACCCTCAACCCGTCGACCTACGAGCTGCTGGCCGGGATCCACAGCGTGCCGGCGCAGGAGGTGCTGGTCCTGCCCAGCTCCTCCAACGTGGTGATGGCGGCCGAGCGCGCCTGCGAGCTCTCCGAGAAGCCGGCCCGGGTCGTGGCCGCGACCTCGCAGCAGGCGAGCCTGCTGGCGCTGGTCGAGCTGGACCCGGCCGCCTCGGCGGAGGAGAACGCGGAGCGGCTGGAGGAAGCGCTGGCGGGCGTGGCGGTCGGCGGCGTCGCCCCGGCCGCGCGCGACGACGCCCAGGGCCGCTTCAAGCAGGGCGACGCGGTCGGGTTCGCGGACGGCGAGATCGTCGCCTGGGGCGGCGCCGGCTCGACCCTCGCGACCACGGTCGGGCACCTCGCCGAGGGGGCGGAGATCGTCACCGTGATCGCCGGAGAGGAGGCGCCGATCCCGCTCTCGGAGATCGACACCCACGTGCCGGACGGGGTCGAGGTCGAGACCCACGAGGGGGGCCAGCCGAGCTGGTGGTGGCTGCTCGCGGCCCAGTAGTGCGCGCCGTCGCGGGCGGGCGCGAGCTGACCCGCGCCGAGCTGCTCGACGCCCCGGTCCACTGGCCGCGGCCGAGCGTTCTCCACGCCTCGCTGCAGAGCCTGGACGGCGTCGGCCCGAAACTTGCCGAAGCGGCGGCGGAAGCCGGCATCCAGACCGTCGGCGACGTCCTGCGCCGCTTCCCCCACAGCCACCGGGACCGAACCGTGCGGCTGCTCGCCGACCTCGAGCCGGGCGAACAGGGAACGGTGCTGGTTGAAGTCCAGGGGAGTCGACCCCGCCCCTTCCGCAAAGGTCGCCTCACCTTCACCAGCGTCAAAGTCGGCGACGAAAGCGGCCACGTCAGGGCGACCTGGTTCAACCAGCCCTGGGTCGCGAACAAGCTCGAGCCTGGGGCACGATTCCTGCTCACGGGGAAGCGAGACAAACGCGGGTTGGCGGTAAATGAATGGGAGCAGGTGTCCGCCGCGGGTGGCGAGGGGGAGGGGAGCTCCGGCCCGCGGGGCCTGCCGGAGGACGAGGGGGACGCTGCGGGCGGGTTGACTCCGGTTCATCCGGCGACCGAGGCGCTGAAAGCGCAGCGCATCCGCGACTGGGCGGAGCAGGCGTGCAGGTGGGCGCCGAACGCGATCGAGGGGTTGCCGGCGGAGCTGCGGGCGCGGCGTCACCTCGCCGGCGTCGGCGATGCGATCCGGGCGGCGCATTTTCCCGAGAGCTCGGAGGAAGCCGATGCCGCGCTCGAGCGGGTCGCCTTCGAAGAGCTCTTCCTCTACCAGGCGGTCCTCGCGACCCGGAAGCGCTCGCACCGCACCGCGCGACCGGCGCCCCGGCTGGGCAAGCCCGGCGACCCGGTCGGGCGCTGGCTCGAGGCGCTGCCGTTCGAGCCGACCGGGGACCAGCTCGCCGCCTTCGACGCGATCGACGCGGACCTGGACTCCGGCGAGCCGATGCAGCGGCTGCTGATGGGCGAGGTCGGGTCCGGCAAGACCGTCGTCGCCGTCTACTCGATGCTGCGGGGGCTGGAAGCCGGCTACCAGGCGGCGCTGATGGCGCCGACCGAGACGCTCGCCGAGCAGCACGCGATCACCCTCGGGAAGCTGCTCGCCGAAGCGGCGGTCCCGTTCGCGCTGCTGACCGGCGCAACGCCCGCCGCGCCCCGCCGCCGCGCCCTGGACCAGCTCGCCTCCGGCGAGCTGGGACTGATCCTGGGCACCCACGCCCTGATCGAGCCGGCGGTCGAGTTCGCGCGGCTCGGGCTCTGCGTGGTCGACGAGCAGCACCGCTTCGGGGTCGAGCAGCGCCGCGCCCTCGACTCGAAGGGGGTCGAGGGGATGGCGCCGCACATCCTGCACATGACCGCGACCCCGATCCCGCGCACCCTCTCGCTGACCGCCTACGGCGACCTCGACACCACGGCGCTGCACGAGCTGCCGGCCGGCCGCAAGCCGGTCGAGACCTGGCTGGTCGAGGAGGAGTGGCGCTCCGCGGCCTACGACTTCATCCGCGCCCGGCTCGCCGAGGGGCGCCAGGCCTTCGTCGTCTGCCCGCTGGTCGAGGAGTCCGAGAAGCAGCCGGGGAAGGCCGCCGAGGTCGAGGCCGCGCGGCTGCGGGCCGGGGAGCTGAGCGAGTTCACGGTCGGCGTCCTCCACGGCCAGATGCCCTCGGCCGCGAAGGCCGAGGCGATGAGCGCGTTCGCGGCGGGGGAGACCGACGTGCTGGTGGCGACCACGGTGATCGAGGTCGGGATCGACGTCCCCAACGCGACGGTGATGGTGATCGAGGGGGCCGAGCGCTTCGGCGTCTCCCAGCTGCACCAGCTGCGGGGCCGGGTCGGCCGCGGCGAGCACCCCTCGCAGTGCCTGCTGTTCGCCGAAGAGGCGGGGGAGATGGCGCGGCGGCGCCTGCGGGCCGTGGCGGAGGAGCGCGACGGCTTCAAGCTCGCCGAGGTCGACCTCAGCCTGCGCGGCGAGGGCGAGATCCTCGGCACCCGCCAGAGCGGCCTGCCGCGCTTCGCGGTCGCCGAGCTGCCGGAGGACACGCCGACCCTGGTCGCCGCCCGCGAGGAGGTGCTGGCCCTGCTGCGCCGCCACGGCTCGCTCGCCGACCCCGCCCTCGGCCCGCTGCTCGACGCCGCCCGCGAGCGCTTCGGCACCGGCGCCGCCGACCCGATCCCGCTATGAGGGTCATCGCCGGAGAGCTCAAAGGGCAGCGCCTGGTCGCCCCGCGCGGCTGGAAGGTGCGGCCGACCTCCGACCGCGTCCGCGAGGCGATCTTCTCGGTGCTCGGCCACCGCGTCGAGGGTGCCCGGGTGCTCGACCTCTACTGCGGCACCGGAGCGCTGGCGATCGAGGCGCTCTCCCGCGGCGCCGAGGCGGCGCTCCTGGTCGACCGCGACACCCGGCCGGCGCTCGGCAACGTCGAGCGGCTCGGGCTGGGGGAGCGCGCCGAGCTCGTGCGGGCCGACGTGGAACGCTGGCTGGGCCAGGTTTCAGCCCCCGCTGCAGGGGGAAAGTTCGACCTCGTGTTCGTCGATGCCCCTTATAGACTCGCCGACCGCGTGGCCCAGGAACTTGACACCCACCTGCCCCAGCTGCTCGCCGCCGACGGTCGGGCGGTGGTCGAGAGCTCCGCTCGCAGCCCCCTGCGCATCGACTCCCTGGAGCGGCTGCGCCAGCGCCGCTACGGCGCTGCAGACGTCTCCTTCTACGCCGAGGAGGGCAGATGAGCGAGCGCAACGGCACCGTCGTCTGCCCGGGCACCTACGACCCGGTCACCAACGGCCACGTCGACATCATCACCCGCACCGCCAAGGTCTTCGACCGGGTCGTGGTCGGGGTCGTCAACAACCCGCTGCGCAAGCAGAAGACGCTGTTCACCGCCGAGGAGCGGCGCGGCTTCATCGAAGCGGCGACGGCCGACCTGCCCAACGTCGAGGTGGAGATCTTCGCCACGCTGCTGGTCGAGTTCGCCCGCGACAACGGCGCCAAGGCGATCGTCAAGGGGATGCGGGCGATCTCCGACTTCGAGTACGAGTTCGAGATGGCGCAGCTCAACCGCAAGCTCGACCCCGGGATCGAGAGCATCTACGTGATCGCCTCCCCGCACTACAGCTTCCTTTCCTCGACCGGGGTGAAGGAAATGGCGACCTTCGGCGGCGACGTCTCCGACCTGGTCCCGCCGGCTGTCGCGGCCGCGCTGGCTGACCGCCTGGACGACAGGTAGGCTTCCGTTCGCTCTCGTCCCCTGGGCGACGGCTTGCAAAAAGACGGCCTGGACAACGGCATCTTCACCAAAGACCCCGCATACACGTAGGCTTACGGACCTGCAAATGGACGTACTCGTTCTCATAGACAAGCTGGACGACGTCGTCCACAACGCCCGACCCGTCCCGCTGACGGATCAGGTGCGTGTGGACCGCGAGGAGATCTACGACCTCCTCGACCAGATGCGCGCGACGATCCCCGAGGAGATCAAGCAGGCGCGCTGGATCGTCAAGGAGCGCCAGGAGATGCTGGCCGAGGCCAAACGCGAGGCGGAGCGGATCGTCCGCGAGGCGCGCGAGCAGCAGGCCCGCCTGATCTCCGACGAGGAGGTCACCAAGCAGGCCGAGCGCGCCGCCGACGAGATCGTCGAGGACGCCCGTACCCGCGAGCGCGAAATCCGCCTCGGCGCCGAGGACTACGCCGACGAGATCCTCAACACCCTCGAAGTCAACCTTCAGAAGTTCCTCGCCGCCGTGCAGCGCGGCCGCGACCGCCTCGCAGGCCGCGAGGAAGAGCAGCCGGTCGCCGAGCTCGACGAGCAGCCTTAGGCGCGCGCGAGGGCGGGGACCAGACCCCCTCCTCTCTCAACTTGCTCGGGTGGAGACGTTGCGGCTGACGCCTCTTGCGTCGGTGACCGAGACGTCGACCGGGCTGGCGACGATGTCGAGCATCCTCCACAGGCTCGCCGCGCTGCGATGGCTGAGGACGGCAGCGTCGCCGTGGGCCAAGACAGCCGCCATCCACCTGCCTTCCACGGAGAGTCCGCGGTGTCCAACCGCGTAGACGCCGCGATGCACGCGGTGCAGCCGTCCCGCCCTGACCCGGCCGCGAACCGCGTCCTCGCTCAGTCCGGCCTCCCGCAGCTGCCCGATCGTGACCACGCCATGCTGACGCCCGGCTCTCGCGGCCACGAACCGGTCCGGGTTGTCGACTTTCCGGCTATACGACGGGTAAGTCGACACGGCCCGCAGGTTCTCCCCCTACTCGAGCTTCAGGTCCTTCAGCGCCGCCCAGCGGGGGTCCGTCGCCTGCTCGTGCTCGTGGTCGGCGGGGTCGGCGTCGTTGAGGCTCTCGCCGCAGACCGGGCAGAGGCCGGCGCAGTCGGGGCGGCAGAGGAAGCGGGCGGGGAGGGCGAGCATCGTCGCGTCGTGGGCCCAGCGGCCGATGTCGAGCTCGTCGTCGACCACGTAGGGGCTGCGCAGCTCTTCGTCCTCGGTCGCCGCCTGGTCGACCTCGCGCGCCTCGACCTCGAGGTCGAGCGCCCCCGGTTCCAGGCAGCGCATGCACGGCCCCTCCAGGTGCACAGCGAAGAGGAGGTGGAAGGCGTAGCCCCCGGTGGGTCGGGAGACGTCGAGGCGCACCGGGGGTGCCGCGGGGTCGGGCACGTAGGTCTGGCCGCCCAGCTCGAAGGGCTGCAGCTCGACCGGCAGCTCCAGCCGCTTCCCCTCGCCGGAGGACAGCGAGAGGCGCGCCAGGTCGATGGTCATGGTGCGCGGTGCGGACATGAGCGGGCCTCCGCTGGGGACGGGCTTTTACGATGACTCCTCCCGACGAGGTTACGGAATGCACCGATTCGACTGGAAACCCGAGGTCTACCTGGAGCGGATCCGCGCCGAGGTCCCCGGCTACGACGAGCTTCAGGACCAGGCGGTGGCGGCGATCCCCGCCTCGCCCGAGCGCGTGCTGGAGCTGGGGATGGGGACGGGGGAGACGACCCGGCGCCTGATCGAGGCCCACCCGGACGCCTGGGTGGTTGGGCTCGACGCCAGCCCCGACATGGTCTTCCGCGCCCGCCAGAGCTACGACGACGTCCAGCTCGCCCGCATGGAGGACCCGTTGCCGGACGGCCCGTGGGACCTGGTGATCTCCGTCCTCTCGGTCAACCAGCTCAACGACGAGCAGCGCCAGAACCTCTGCCGCCAGGTCAGGGGCCAGTCCCGGGCGCTGGTGATCGGCGACGTCTTCGTCGGCGATCAGCTCCGCGACCTCGCCGCCTGGTGCGACGGCGAGGTCGTCTGGCAACAGGGCGACCTGGCGGTCGTCCGTGCGGTGTACTGAGCGCGAACCGGCTACCATCCCGCGACCGATGGCTGTCCCGAAGAAGAGAACTTCCAGCGCCCGCCGCGACAAGCGCCGCGCCAACCACAAGGCCGGCAAGGCGCCACTGAGCCGCTGTCCGCGCTGCCACAGCCCGCGCCTCCCGCACCGGGTCTGCCCGACCTGCGGCACCTACGCCGGCCGCGAGGTCGTCTCGCACAAAGTCGCCGAGGCCCCGGCGACGGGCACCACCGACTCCGAGTAGCCGTGCCACCCGGCCACGGCGTCACCGTTGCCCTCGACGGCTACGGTGCCGAGCAGGGCTTCGACGTGCTCGCCGAGGGAGCGGAGCGTGCGGCCGCCGAGGGCATCCGCGTGCGGGTCTTCGGTCCCGAGCGCAGCCTCGATCTCGACGGCATCGACGGCATCGAGGTCGTCCCGACCAAGGAGTGGATCGGGAACGACGAGGATCCGGTGCCGGCGGTCCGCTCCAAGCCGGAGGCCTCGGTGGTGCGTGCCGCCGCGGACGTCGCCGACGACGCCGCCGACGCGATGGTCAGCCTCGGCTCGACCGGGGCGACGATGGCGGCGGCGACCTTCGGGCTGCGCCGCCTCAAGGGGGTGCAGCGCCCGGCCCTCGCCGTGCAGCTGCCCGTCCCCGGCAAGCCGGTGCTCTTCCTCGACGTCGGCGCCAACGTCGAGGTCCGGGCCCAGCACCTGGTCCAGTTCGCCTTTCTCGGCGCGGCGTTCAGCGCCGCCGTGCTCGATGTCGAGGACCCGAGCGTGGGCCTGCTCACGGTCGGCGAGGAGGCGGGCAAGGGGCGCGAGGAGGTGGTCGAGGCCCACCGCATCCTCTCCGGCGCCCAGGGGATCCGGTTCGCCGGCAACGTCGAGGGCCGCGACCTGCCTGCCGCGGTCGCCGACGTCGTCGTCACCGACGGCTTCACCGGCAACGTCGCCCTGAAGCTGATGGAGGGGACGGCGAAGACCGTCGCCGGCGCGGTCGGCGACGCCGCCCGCTCGAACCCGATCTCGCTGGTCGGCGGCCTGCTGATGAGACCGGCGCTGGGCGGGCTGCGCCGCGAGCTGCACCCCGACACCACCGGCGGCGCGATCCTGCTCGGCCTGCGCGGGACCGCGATCGTCGGCCACGGCAGCTCCGGGGCGGAGGGGATCGCCAACGCGATCCGGCTCGCCGCCCGCTGCGCGGAGGTCGACGCGGTCGGCCGCACCGCGGCGTTGCTGCGCGAGGGCGGCGCCGGCCGCGGCGCGCTCGCTGCCGGGGAGGGCGCGTGATAGGAAAGGCGGGATGAAGCGCGACGAAGTCCTGACCCTCGTCCGCGAGCACCTGGCCGAGGAGCTCGAGGTCGACATCGAGAAGATCGGCGAGCAGACCCGCTTCAAGGAGGACCTCGACGCCGACTCGCTCGACCTCTACGAGCTGGTGATGGAGCTCGAGGACCGCTACGGGATCAAGGTCTCCGAGGAGCAGGCGTCGCGGATCGAGACCGTCGGCGACGCCGTCGGGTTCGTGGTCGAGCACGCCCCCGCCTAGGGTGGCCGCGAGTCCCGAGCCCGCCGTCACGGCCCTCTCGGCCCTGATCGAGGCGCTGCCCGAGGACCTGCGCCGGCAGGCGCTCACCCACTCCTCCTGGACCGAGCGCCGTACCGACTCCTACGAGCGCCTCGCCTTCCTCGGCGACAGCGTGCTCGGGCTGGCGGTCGCCGGCGAGCTCTTCGGGCGCTTCGAGCGCCTCGCCTCCGGCGGCCTCACCAAGGTCCACAACCAGGCCGTCAGCGGCGTCTCCTGCGCCGAGGTCGGGCGCCAGCTCGGCGTCCCCGAGATGCTGCGCGCCAACGAGCCCGAGGAGTTCACAGGGGCGATCCCGGCCGCGGTGCTGCTCGACGGCGAGCGGCCGCTGCCGGAGGCGACCGAGGCGCTGATCGGCGCCTGTTACGTCGCCTTCGGCTTCGAGCGCACGGCGGCGGCGGTCACCGCCGCCTTCGAGCCCCGCATCGAGCACGCCTCGGAGACCCGGATCGACTTCAAGTCGGCGCTGCAGGAGTTGCTAGCCCGCCGCGGGGCGCGCGTAAGCTACGAGGTGATCGCCGCCACCGGGCCCCCGCACAGGCGCACCTTCGAGGTCGAGGCGGTCGTCGACTCCGAGCGGGTCGGCGAGGGCGTGGGCCGGAGCAAGAAGGCGGCCGAGCAGCTCGCGGCCGAGCAGGCTTTAAAGCTGCTCGGTGGGTGAAAACGGGGCGCAGTTCGCGTCCGACCCGATCGGGAGCCTTGGTCGCTAGGAGCCAGGAGCACAGACATGTATCTGAGATCGATCACGATGAAGGGGTTCAAGTCGTTCCCCGAGCGCACCAGCCTGGAGTTCTCGCCGGGCGTGAGCGTGATCGTCGGCCCCAACGGCTCTGGCAAGAGCAACATCACCGACGCGGTGCTCTGGGCGCTGGGCGAGCAGAGCCCCGGGGCGATCCGCGGTGCCTCGATGCAGGACGTGATCTCCGCCGGCGGCAAGGGCGTCGGCCAGCGCCGCGCCGCCGAGGTCGAGGTCGTGATCGACAACTCCGACGGCCGCGCCGCGACCGAGTTCTCCGAGATCGCCGTCGAGCGCCGCCTCGACCGCTCCGGCGACAGCGGCTACCGGCTCAACGGCGCCCGCTGCCGCCTCGCCGACGTCACCGACGTCCTCTCCGACACCAACCTCGGGCGCGAGATGCACTCGGTGATCTCGCAGGGCAGGGTGGAGACGATCGTCCACTCGAAGCCGCGCGAGCGCCGGCTCCTGGTCGAGGAGGCGGCCGGGCTCGGCAAGCACCGCAAGCGCCGCCGCCGCGCCGAGCTGAAGCTGCGCGCCGCCCGCGACAACCTCGACCGGGCACTCGACGTCGAGCGCGAGGCGCGGGCGCGATTGCGGCCGCTCAAGCGCCAGGCGCAGGCGGCCGAGCTGGGAGCGCGGATCGAGCGCGAGGAACTCGGCCTGCGCGGCCAGATCGTCTCCGAGGAGCTGCGCTTCGGCGCCGACCGGGCGGCCGCGGCCGAGAAGGCGGCGGCGGCGGCGCGCAAGACCCGGGGCGAGATCGAGGAGAAGCTGAGCGCGGTCAGCAAGCGCCGCCGCGAGGCCGAGGAGCGCTTCGCCGCGCGCGACCGCGAGCGCACCCAGGCCTGGGGCCTGCTGACCAAGCTGCGCGGCGAGCAGGAGCGGATCGCGGTCCGCGCGGTCAGCCTCTCCAGCCGGGCGACCGAGCTGGAGGCGCGGCTGGAGTCGCTGCGGGCGGAGCTCGGTCCGCTCACCCTCGACGTCGGCAGCAGCGGCGCCCCGGCCGAACGCGCCCGCAAGCTCGAGGAGGAGCTGGGGGAGGTCGGGGCCGGCCTCGACGCGGCCGTCAAGGGCCTCGACGTCGCCCGCTCCGACCAGGCTGCCGAGTCGGCGCGGGAGAAGGCTTTGGGCGACGTCCGTAGCGGCGCCGAGCGCGCCTCCCGCCACGCCCGCCGCGCCGAGGGGCTGCTCGGCGAGCGCCACCGCGAGGCGCTGCGCAAACGGCTCGCCGACGGCGAGGCGCTGCTCGACGACGCCCGCGCCGCGCTGGCTGCGGTCGAGGGGGTCGGGGTGGCGATCCGCGCCCGGGTCGAGCGCACCGAGGGCAAGGTCGTCGGCGGCGAGGGCGACGGCGACGAGATCGCCGAGGAGCTGCGGGCCTGCTCGCAGCAGGAGTTCGAGCTGCAGGCCGAGATGTCGGCGGTCGCCGACGAGCTGACCAAGGCCGAGGTCGAGGCCGCGCACCTCGGCGACCGGCGGGCCGAGGCGGAGCGGGAGCTGGCGACGATCTCCGAGCGGCTCGGCGAGGAGGTGCCGGCCGCCGAGCAGGCAATGAGCGAGGAGGAGCGGGCCGAGATCGACCGCCGGCTCGAGCGGCTGGAGCGCCGCCGCGCCCAGATCGGGCCGGTCAACCCGCTGGCCGAGCGCGAGTACGACGAGGCGCGCGAGCACGTCGAGAGCCTGCAGGCCCAGCGCGAGGACACCGAGCGGGCGATGCGCGAGCTGGAGACGCTGATCCGCGACATCGACACCGAGATCGAGCGCGCCTTCGAGCAGACCTTCGACGCGACCGCGAAGAACTTCGAGGAGATGGTCGAGCACCTCTTCCCGGGCGGGCGCGGCGTCCTGCGCCGGGTCAGCCTGCGCCCGGTCCGCGACGAGGAGCGGCCCGCGGGAGAGCAGGAGGCGCCCAGCGACGTCGAGTCCGAGCCCGAGGCCGAGGAGGAAGAAGAGCGCGAGGAGCTCGGGGTCGAGATCGAGGTCACCCCGGCCGGCAAGTCGACCCGCAAGCTCTCGCTGCTCTCCGGCGGCGAGAAGTCGCTGGTCGCGCTCGCCTTCGTCTTCGCCGTCTTCCTCGCCCGGCCCTGTCCCTTCTACATCCTCGACGAGGTCGAGGCCGCCCTCGACGACGCCAACATCGACCGCTTCCTGCAGCTGATCCGGCGCTTCTCCGACCGCGCCCAGTTCGTCATCGTCACCCACCAGAAACGGACGATGGACGCCGCCGACGTCCTCTACGGGGTCAGCATGGGCGGCGACGGCATCACCAAGGTCGTCTCCCGCCGCCTGCCGCGCGAAGCGGCAGCCGAGGACGATGACGAGGAGGGCGGCGTCGCCCTCTCCGCCGTGGCCTGAGCACAACGCCCGCGCAACGAGCCGGTCGCGCCACAGCCAGTACCCTCGGAGGCGGAGGGAGAGAGATGGCACAGCGCCACATGGACAGGCTGACGTCGTTCGACACGTCGTTCTTGGCCAACGAGAAAGCAAACGGCCACATGGCGATCGGGGCCCTGCTGATGTTCGAGGGCGAGGCCCCCGACCCCGAGGACTTCCTCACCCACATCCGCAGCCGTGTCCACCAGCTGCCGCGCCTGCGCCAGCGGCTGCTCTACCCGCCGCTCGGCCTCGGCACCCCGTTCTGGGTCGACCACGCGGGCTTCGACATCCACCAGCACGTGCGCCGCCTGCAGCTGCCGGGGCCCGGAACCGAGGAGCAGTTCCGGGATCTGGCCGGCGAGCTGCTGGCGCCGCCGCTGGACCGTTCGCGGCCGCTCTGGGAGCTGAATGTGGTCGAAGGCTTCGAGGACGACCGCTGGGCGATCGTCTACAAGACCCACCACGCGATGGCCGACGGCATCTCCGCGGTCGACATCGGGATGCTGCTCTTCGACGTCGAGCGCAAGTTCGAACCGGCGCGCGACGAGACCCCGTGGGACCCCGGCCGCACGCCCTCGCGGCTCGGCCTCGCCGGCCACGCGATCAGTGGGATCGGCGCCACCCTGGCCCGGCTCGGTCGCTGGCTGCGGCGGGCGCTGCGCAACCCCGGCCGGGCGCGCCGTCGCGCCGCCGACGGCATCTCCGGCCTCTGGGAGGTGACCTGGAACCTGGTCCGCTCGGCGCCGCGGGTCTCCTTCAACACCGAGATCGGCCCGCGCCGCGGCTTCAGCTGGGCGACCTTCGAGCTGGCCGAGTTCAAACATGTGAAGAACGCGCTCGGCGGCACCGTCAACGACGTCTCGCTCGCGGTCACCGCCGGGGCGATGCGGCGCTGGCTGCGCGAACGCGACGTCGATGTCGACGGGCTGGAGCTGAAGGCCCTGGTCCCGGTCTCGATCCGGATGGAAGACGAGCACGGCGAGCTCGGCAACAAACTGACCGCGATGCGGGGGCCGCTGCCGGTCGGGATCGCCGACCCGGTCGAGCGCCTCGGCGCGATCTCCGCCGCGATGGACACGCTGAAGGCCTCCAAGCAGCCCTACGGCGCGGAAGCGATCTGGGGGCTCAACGACTGGTTCCGGGACTTCGCGCCGCCGCTGCTGCTGATCCCGACCGCGGCGATCAACTTCTCGACCCGCCTCTTCAACGTCCTCGTCACCAACTTCCCCGGCCCGCAGGTCGCCTTCTACGTGCTCGGCCGCGAACTGACGGCGATCCACCCGGTCGGCTTCCTCGCCCGCCGCCACGCGCTGGCGATCGCGATCCTCAGCTACAACGGCCAGGTCAGCTTCGGGGTGCTCGCCGATCCCGACACCCTGCCCGACGCCGAGCGCCTCGCCGGGCACCTCGACGCCGCCGTCGAGGAGCTGCGCGCCGCCGCCCAGATAGCCTCCCCCGGCAGCAATGGCGACCAGCTGGCAGGAGATAGTCGACCTGGGTTCGCGCGGGAGCGCGAACGCCTCGGCGGCGCCTGAGCCCGAGCCCGAGCGCCGCGGCGTCTTCAAGCGCCTGCGCGAGAGCCTCTCGAAAAGCCGCCAGGCGCTGAGCGAGGAGATCTCGGCCAGCCTCTTCGACCGCATCGACGAGGAGACCTGGGAGCGGCTGGAGGAGGCGCTGATCCTCGCCGACGCCGGCGCACCCACGACGGCCGCGGTGGTCGAGCGGCTCGAGCATGAGGTCGACTCCGGCGCCGTCCCCGCCGACGGCGCCGCCGTGCGCGACCGCCTGATCGAGATCCTCGCCGAGGTCGCCTCGACCGGGCGGGCGCCGATCGACCTCAGCGGCGAGCCGGCGGTGCTGATGATGGTCGGCGTCAACGGCACCGGCAAGACGACGACGATCGGCAAGGTCGCCTGGCACCTGAGTAAGGAGATGGGCCTCTCGGTGGTCCTCGCCGCCGGCGACACCTACCGCGCCGCCGCTTCCGAGCAGCTGGCCGAGTGGGCGCAGCGGGCCGGCGCCGAGCTGGTCCGCGGCGAGGAAGGCGCCGACCCCGGCGCCGTCGCCTTCGACGCGATCTCCGCCGCCAAGGCGCGCGGCGCCGACGTGGTGATCGTCGACACCGCCGGCCGCCTGCACACGCAGGGCAACCTGATGGATGAGCTGACCAAGGTGCGGCGGGTGATCGCCAAGCAGATCCCCGAGGCCCCGCACGAGACGCTGATCTCGATCGACGCCACCACCGGCCAGAACGGGCTGCGCCAGGCCAAGGTCTTCTCCGAAGCGGTCGAGGTCGACGGCGTCGTGCTCACCAAGCTCGACGGCACCGCCAAGGGCGGTATCGCCCTCGCGATCGCCTCCGACCTCGAGATCCCGGTGAAGCTGATCGGCGTGGGGGAGACGCTGGAGGACCTGCGGCCCTTCGACCCCGCAGAGTACGCGGCTGCGCTTCTGGCTGAGTAGGGGAGGGTGGCGGTACCCCTCCGCGGGAATTCAGTCGCGCACCCTTCGGGTGCTGCTCCCTATGTTGGTGCGCCCCTATGGGGCGCAATGACCGGATTGCATTTCCGCC
>DASUQC010000016.1:0-30544 GCA_036280745.1 Solirubrobacterales bacterium | reverse complement strand
TTCGCGCTCGCGATCCTGCTGCTCGACTCGCTCTCGAAATACGGCGAGAAGCTGGAGGCGGTGGTCGGGATCGTCGCGATCGCCGTCCTCCTGCTGGTGATGAACTGGTTCTTCCACCGCGTCTACTGGACCGAGTGGATCAAGGGCCACCGCGACCGCGGCAAGGCGCTGACCGGGGCGGCGCTGGCGGCCGGGGCCGGGGCGGCTACCGTCGCCGGCCTCTACACGCTCGGCTTCACCAGCGTCTTCCGCGAGGGCTTCGAGACGGTCCTCTTCCTGCAGGCGCTGCAGCTCAGCTCCGGGACCGGGGTCGTGCTCGCCGGGGTATCGCTCGGCCTGCTGCTGACCGGGATCGTCGGCGCCATCACCTTCTCGCTGGAGCGCAAGCTCCCCTACAAGAAGATGCTGATCGTCACCGGCGTCCTCATCGCCCTCGTCCTCGTCGTCCTGGTCGGCAACACGGCCCGGACCATGCAGGGGGTCGGCTGGCTCTCGATCCACCCGATCGACGTCGAACTGCCGCTCTGGATGGGGACCTGGCTGGGCATCTACCCGACGGTCGAGACCCTCGCCGCGCAGGCGCTCGCCTTCGCCTTCGTGATCGGCAGCTACTTCGCCGCCGAGTGGATGCGCAAGCGCGAACTGCGGCGGGCGATCGAGGCTTACGAGGATTCGTCGCCGCCTGAGGAGGCGGCAGTCGCCGGCGCGAACGGCAACGGCGCGAACGGCGCAATAGGGTCGGCCGACGATGCCGTCGCGCCTCCGCCCCACCAGCTCACTCGCCGCTGAGGCGATCCTCGTCGGCGACCCCGGCCGGGCGCTGCTGCTCGCCCAGGAGCTGCTCGAGCAGCCGAAGATGAGCAACCACGCCCGCGGCCTCTGGGGCTACACGGGCCGCACCCCGGCGGGGCGCGAGCTGACCGTGCAGTCGACCGGGATGGGCGGCCCGAGCGCCGCGATCGTGCTGGGGGACCTCGCCGAGCTCGGGGTGCGGCGGGCGGTCCGGGTCGGGACCTGCACGGCGCTCGACCCGGCGCTGACGCCGGGGCAGTTGCTGGCGGTCGCGGAGGCGCACGCCTGGGGAGGGGGCGGTGCCGGTGAGCCGACCCTGCCGGACGCCGAGCTGAGCCGGGCGCTCCGCGCAAGCCTCGGCAGCGGGGTGAGAACGGCGACGGTCGCCAGCCTCGACACCCTGCACGGCGGCGGCGCCCCGGCCCCGGTCGCGGCCGGCGAGGCCGCCGACATGCAGACCGCGGCGCTGTTCTCGCGGGGGAAAGAGCTCGACGTGGCGCTGGCGGCGGTCCTGATCGTCAGCGAGGGGGCGGGCGGCGAGCTGCTCGACGACGAGCGGGTCGAGCGGGCGGCAAAAGAGGGCGGGCGGGCGGCGGCAGCCGCTCTCTAACCCTCAAGTCGAGGGTTAGGCTTTGGCCTTTTTCGGAGCTTTCTTCGCCGGCTTCTCGGCCAGCTGGCGACGCAGCCCGCCGATCTCGCGATTGAGGTCGTCGATCTGCTCCTCCGCCTCCTCGAGGCGCTGCGAGACCGACCGCAGGCGCCGCTCGAGCCGTTCGAGGTCGGTGGCAGAGGAGAGATTGAGGGCGCTCATCGCCGCCTGCTGGGCCTCGATCGCCTTCTCGCGGGCGCCGAAAGCGGCGGAGATCGCGTTGTGGAGCGTCGGGTTGTCGATCAGCGCCTGCGCGAGCTCTCCGATCGCCTGCTCGCTGCGGGCCCGCAGGCCCTCCTGCTCGTCATGGTCGTGGTCGTACACGTTCTCGCCTTTCACCTTTCGTTGACGGCAGCTTAACGAGCGCATCCGGCTCACCTGAAACTCTGCCGCACTGCAGGGAAGGTTCAATTCCTGATTAAGTTGATGAACTATGCCGCCAATGTTGGTTAAGTCCTTGTTGAAGGGCCCACGGCCCCGTTGCGTCGCTACTGCCAAGTCAGTAGCCTCGGCTCGCCTGTCGCTAGGGGAGGGTGCTGACGCGGTCATCGCAGTTTCCGCGGTTTGCGGCAGCGGGTACCGAGGCGCATTGGGATGAGAGCAAAGCTCGCAATCACCGTGGTTCTAGCCGGCTTCCTGGCGATGTCGGCCCTGGTCGGCATGGCCGGCGCCGACGACGCGATGACGGAACTGCCGCCCGCGACCACCGTGCCCGCGGTGCCGTCGCTGCAGGCACCCGCCTGCGCCAACGGCCTCGACGACGACGGCGACGGCCTCACCGACCTGCTCGACCCCGACTGCACCTCTCCCACCGGCACCAGCGAGGCGCCGCTGCCGACGGGCGAAGCCAGCCCGGGCGCCCCCCTGCCGGCGCCCGAGGCACCGGCAGCCGAAGCGTCGCCGGCACCGCAGCAGGGCAAGGCGGTCGAGCGCGGCGGCGAGATCGACGGCAGTGACCTCGCCGAGCCCGACAAGAAGGGCGTGCGTCGCAACGACGCGCTCGGCGACGCCAGCGGCGGTGGCGGCTCCGACGGCGCCGTCAAGGCACCGAGCGCGACCGGCGGCGGCGACCAGCCCCTGGCCGACGGCGGCGACGGCGGCTCCCAGTTCGGCGACGGCGGCAGCCCGACCGCGGCCAACCCGACGGCGACGATCGCCCCCTTCGGCCCGGCGCCGATCGGCGTTCCCAACTTCGTCATCGACTCCTTCGAGATCCCCCCGTTCCTGCTGCCGATCTACCAGGCCTGCGGAACCGAATACGGGATCCCCTGGGAGGTGCTGGCCTCGATCAACAAAATCGAGACCGCCTTCGGGACCAACCTCAACGTCTCCAGCGCCGGCGCGGTCGGCTGGATGCAGTTCCTGCCCTCGAGCTGGGAGGCATTCGGGGTCGACGCCAACGGCGACGGGCGCAAAGACCCCTACAACCCGGTCGACGCGATCTGCGCCGCCGCCAACTACCTGGAGCTCGCGGGCGGCAAGAAGGACCTCTACGACGCGATCTTCGCCTACAACCACGCCGACTGGTACGTGCAGGAGGTCCTGCTCTACGCCCGCGCCTACGGCAAGCTGCCTTCCGACCTCGTCGGCTCGCTGACCGGCCTGACCGAGGGCGCCCACTTCCCGATCGCCGCCGACGCCCGCTACGCCGACGACATCTCGGCCCGGGCGGCGCTGAAGGGCTCGGCCTCGGGCAGCGGGGTCTCCGGCGCTGCGGCTGAAGTCGTCTCCTCCTCGCCGACCCGGCGCGGCATCAACATCTTCTCCGACCCCGACGCCCCCGTGGTCGCCGTCAACGACGGCGTCATCCGCAAGTTCGGCAGCTCGGCGAAGCTCGGCAAGTTCGTCGTCCTCGAAGACACCTACGGCAACCGCTACACCTACGCGGAGCTCGGCGAGATCGTCCGCGAGCACCGGCTGCTGGTGATGCCGACCGGCAAGGAGCGACGGATCCCGCTCGAAAGCCAGAACCTGCGGCCGCGGCTGCGGGCGCTGCCGGGGCGGGCAGCCGCGCCGGAGCGTGAGCGCGAAACGGCCGCCGCCGAGAGCGTCGACCTCGCCCCCAGCGACGGCACCCTGCGGGTCGGCTCGAAGGTGATCGCCAGCACCGTGCTGGCCCGGGTCGGCGCCGGCGCCGAGGGCATCGACCCCCACATCAACTTCTCGATCCGCCCGGCCGGCCGCGGTGCCCCCAGCATCGACCCGAAGCCGATCCTCGACGGCTGGAAGCTGCTCGAGGCGACGGCCATCTACCGCGCCAAGGGCAAGAACCCGTTCGCCGCCCGGCTCAGCGGCGCCGGCGTCCTGCTGCTCTCCAAGGAGGCGCTGCAGAAGCGGGTGCTGGCCGACGAGGGCCTCGAAATCTACGGCTGCGGCCGCGAAGACATCGCCAGCGGCTTCACCGACCGCCGCATCCTCGCGATGCTCGCCTACCTGCGAGCCAAGGGCTTCGAGCTGGGCATCACCTCGCTCACCTGCGGCCACGGCTACCTGACCGCCTCCGGCAACGTCTCCGAGCACAGCACCGGCGACGCGGTCGACATCGCCACGATCAACGGCGCCCCGGTGCTCGGGAACCAGGGGCCGGGCACGCCCACCGACGAGCTGATCCACGAGGTCCTGCGCCTCCAGGGCACGATGCACCCGCACCAGGTGATCTCGCTCGAGGACCTGCCGGGACCGACCAGCGTCGCGATGTCAGACCACCACGACCACGTGCACGTGGGCTACCACCCGATCGAGAGCCGCCTCGACGCCCAGTACTCGGCGCTGCTCAAGCCCGACCAGTGGCAGCGCCTGATCGACCGCCTCGGCCAGATCGAGAACCCCGAGGTGCCGGTCAAGCCGTCGGAGTTCTCGCTGCCGGACGAGCCGGAGCGCAGTGGCGGCACCGTCGCCGGCGACTAGTTGAGCAAGCTCTTCGGATTCGCGCAGTTCGACTTCGCGGGAACGCTGCCGCTCGCCGATGGGCGCTACCTCGCCCGCGACGAGGAGGGCGAGAGCGTGCTCGTCATCCTCACCCTGGGGGCGCCATCACCCCCGCCCAGGCGCCGGCGACGCGCGCATAACGCTGAACCTGAGGTTGAGGCTTTGCCCCTGGCCCGGGTAACGGCGATCCGGGCCTTCGCCCCCTTCGCCGACGCTGAGGAGGCGGCGCGCTGGCTCGACGAAGCGACCGAGGCCGAGGACACGACCGACGTCCTCGTCGGCGACGGGGTCGCCCTGCTCAACCGGGCGCTGTATGCCCAGGCGGCTGCCGCCGCCGAACCCCACGGCCACGAGCTGACGCCGGAGCGGGCGGTCAAGGTGCGGCTCGGCTACGGCACGGGAGACCAGCTCGCCGAGAGCGACTTCACCGAGGCGCGAGAGATCGACGTCCGGTCGAGGAGCTCGTCGCGCAGCCGTCGTCGCCAAGAAGCGCTGCGCCCGCAGGAACGGGTCGCCGCCGTGCTCGGCGGCCGCGAGCAGCTCGACGCCTGCGAGACCCTCCTCTTACGCGCCCGCGCCGACCTCGACGCCGGCCGCATCCGCGAGGCAGCCCTACAGCTCCGAGTCGGCCTGGAGGCCCTGCTCGCTGAGTTGAAGGGCGCGCTGGAGGACCCCGATCACGAAGCGGACATGGGGACGCTAACCGCGCGCCGCTCCGAGGCGGGCGAAGCGGCGAACGTCGCTCTCGATGGGGAGCTCGACCCGACACGGGCCACCCAGGTCCGGGAGCTCCTGGAGCTCTGCGAACGGGTCCTGCGTCGCAGGCGCGTGCTCCGTGGCTAGGGATTGGGGAGGACCCGTAGGAGCCTCCAGATCTGCGACGGAGGATCCTCCCCAATCCCTAGACGCCAAGCCCTAAATCGAGAGGTGGCGGGCGACGACGGTGTCGAGCAGAGACTCGGCGAGGTGGTGGGCTTCATCTAGGGGCACCCCCTCTATCGAGGGGACTCCGATCACGGTGAGGCCCGCGGCTCGGGCCGCGGCGACTCCCGTCGGCGAGTCCTCCAGGGCTACGACGTCTGGGCCTGGCTTCACGCCGAGGCGGCGGCAAGCCTCTAGATAGGGGTCCGGGGCGGGCTTCGGGGCTGCCACTTCGTGGGCGCTGAGGACGACGTCGAAGTGGTCCTCGAAGCCGACCAGCTCGAGGGAGCGCTCGACGAAGACGAGGGGTGAGTTGGAGACGAGGCCGATCGGGGTGCCGCGGCTGCGCAGGGTGCCGAGCAGCTCGCGGGCGCCGATCATCGCCTCGACCCCGTGCTCGAGCTCGGCGACGACGAGCGCGTTCAGCTCCTCGATCAGCTCCTCAGCCCGGCCGGGCTCGCCGAGGCGCCGTTCCAGCACCGCCCCGGCGATCGCCGCCGACGTCCCGACCAGCTCGCGCTTGTCGGCGGGGGTGAAGGCGGTGCCGCGGCGCTCGAAGAGGTCCTGCTCGGCCCGCGTCCAGACCGACTCCGTATCGAGTAGGAGGCCGTCGTTGTCGAAGACGACGGCCGCGGGGGTGGCGGGCTCCATGGCCGGGATCATCGCGAACCAGTGGAGTTCGTGACATGCACTAGGTTCGCGCCATGCCGTTTCACATCGAGATCAGCTCAGCACTCGAACAAGCTCGCGTACTCAACGTCAGCGAGGGCGAGCTGCGCCGGCAGATCCTCGAACCGTGGGTCGCCGGCCTGCCGTTCGGGTTCGACGGGCACGACTGGGAGCCGCGCGAGAGCCGGCTGACGATCCTCGAGGGACCGGAGCTCGAGCCCCAGGACGGTGCCGAGGCGGCGTGGGCCGAAGCGCTGCGCGCCGCCGAGGACGTGACCCGGCGCATGCTGGAAGCCGCCGAGGCAAGCGCCCCACCGCAGGTCGCCGTCGTGATCGAGGCCGACTCGGTCGAGGAAGCCCTCCGGGACCTGCGCGCCGGCAAGCCGCCGCGGCAGCTTCCCTGGGCGAACGCGGTCGAGCGCATCGCCGGCCGCGACCCCGAGGTCTCGGCGGTGATCCTGGTCGTCAAGCGACCGCAGATCGAGTGGCCCCAGTTCTAGACCGCGAAGGCCCTCAGGCAAGCGCGGCCAGCACCGCGGCCAGGTCCTGCTCGACCTCGCCGCCGAGCTTCAGCTCCGCTTCGTCGTCGTAGGGCGTCGCGCCCTTGGTGACGATCGCCAGCCGTCCGCCCCGCTCGAGGGTCAGCTGCGGGAGCGCCGCCACCGGGTGGACCGCCAGCGAGGAGCCGACGCAGATCATCAGCTCGGCCCGTTCGGCGAGGTCGCGCGCCCGCGCGATCGCTTCCTCCGGCAGCATCTCGCCGAAGAGGACGACGTCGGGTTTGACCGGTCCGCCGCAGGCGGAGCAGAAGGCGACGCCGTCGTCGTCGAACAGCGCCTCGACCTGATCGAGGTCATAACTCGAGGCGCAGCGGGTGCAGGAGGAGCGCTCGATCGAGCCGTGCACCTCGACCACGTTGCGCGACCCGGCCGCCCGGTGCAGCCGGTCGATGTTCTGGGTGATCACGCCCTCGACGAGACCGCGGCGCTCGAGCTCGGCCAGCGCCTCGTGGGCCGGGTTCGGCCGTTTGTCGCCGAGCGACTGGAAACGCGGCCGGTAGTAGGACCAGAAGCGCGCCGGGTCGCGTTCGAAGACGTCGATGTGGGCGACCTCCATCGGGTCGACGTTCGCCCACAGCCCCGTCTCCGGGGTGCGGAAATCGGGGATCCCGGACGGCACCGAGACCCCCGCCCCGGTCAGGGCGACGGTGCAGCGCGACTCGCGGATCAGCCCCGCGAGTCGCTCCGCGCCGGGCTCCCTCGCTACCTGCCGCTCCATTTCGGCGTCCGCTTGCCGAGGAAGGCGCCGATGCCCTCTTTCGCGTCCTCGCTGGAGAAGGCGGCCGCGAAGCCCTGCTTCTCGGCCTCGATACCCGCGTCGAGTTCGCCCTTGTGGGAGACCCCCTTGATCTGCTCGACCGCGACCGGCGCCTGCTCGGCCAGCTTGCGGCCCCACATCAGCGCCGTCTCGAACAGCTCGTGGTCGGGGACCACGCGGTTGACGAGGCCGATTTCAAGCGCCTCCTCGGAGAGCACCGCGTCGCCGACGAGGTTCATCTCCAGCGCCTTGCTCTCCCCGACCAGGCGCGGGAGCCGCTGGGTGCCGCCGAAGCCGGGGATGATCCCCAGCTTCACCTCGGGCTGGCCGAAGACGGCCGCCTCGGCGGCGATCCGCACGTCGCAGGCCATCGCCAGCTCGCAGCCGCCGCCGAAGGCGATCGAGTTGACCGCGGCGACCGTGGCCACGCGTGAGGTGCCGAACTCGCGCAGCAGCGCGTGGGCCCTGCCGATCAGCTCGGCCCCGTCGGTGGCCGGGTCCATCTGCGTGAACGCCTTGATGTCGGCGCCGGCGGAGAAGACGACCGGGACCGAGGAGGCGATCACCATCGCCCCCACCCCGTCGGCGGCCTTGACCCGCTCCCATACCGTGCCGAGGTCGCGGATCACGTCCGGCGAGACCGCGTTCATCGGCAGGTTGGCGAGCCAGGCGATCGCGACCCCGTCGCGGGTCTCCAGCTTCACCGTCTCCGCCTGCTCGCCGTCATCGGGCTGCGGGTAGGGGTAGAAGCCCTGGCCCGACTCGAGGCCGAGCCGGCCCTGGGCGACGAGGCGCTTCAGGGTGACCGGCGGGGCGAAGCGCTCACCGTGCTTCTCCTGCAGCTGCTCGAGCTGCTCCAGCGCCTTGCCGAGCCCTTCGACGTCGGCCCGCCAGAACGGCGGCAGCAGGCCTTTGCGCGGGTCGAGCCCGGCCCCGGCCATCATCCCGAGGTCGACGTCGCGGACCGAGCAGACGCCTTCCTCGACCAGCTTGCAGGCCTCGACCAGGGCGCGGCCGGCGAACAGCGCCACCAGTTCCTCGCTGTCGGGCGCGGCCTCGCCGGGGATCGTCTGCTCGCCGTCCTTGAAGAAGCCCTCGCCGCCCGTCTTCGCCCCGAGCTTGCCGTCGGCGACCAGCTGCTTCAGGCCCTCGTGGACGTAGAAGGTCTCGCCGTAGGAGGCGTTGAGGTGCTCGGCCGTGTGCAGGGTCGTGTCCAGCCCGAGCAGGTCGGTGAGGAGGAAGGGGCCCATCGGCGCCCCTTTGGCGGCGACGATCGTCTCGTCGATCGCCTTCAGCGAGAGGCCGTGCTCCTCCTGGGCCCGCCAGATCTCCCCCATCGCCGCGATCAGGATTTTGTTGACGACGAAGCCGGGGACCTCGGCGCAGACGATCGGCTGCTTCTTGATCGCCTGGGCGAAGTTGTAGGCGGCGGTCGCGGTCTCCTGCGAGGTCTCCTCGCCGACGATCACCTCGACCAGCGGCATCACCGAGGCCGGGTAGAAGAAGTGGAACCCGACGACCTTGTCCTCGCGCAGGGTCGCCTCACCCATCTCGGTGATCGAGAGCGAGGAGGTGTTGGAGGCGATGATCGCGTGGCCCGGGGTGGCGGCGTCGAGCTCGCGGAAGACCGCCTGCTTGATCGCCATCTTCTCCGGCACCGCCTCGATCACGAAGTCGACGTCGGCGAACTCCTCATAGGTGGTGGTGCCGACGATCCGCCCCATCACCTCGGTCAGGCGCGCGTCGGCCTGCTCCTGGGTCAGCTTCTCCTTCGCGACCAGGCGGCCGAGTTTCCCCTCGGTGATCGAGCGCGCTTTCTCGACGGCGGCGTCGACGAACTTCTGGTCGATGTCCTTGACCACGACTGGGATGTCGGCGGTCGCGATCGCCTGCGCGATCTCGCCGCCCATGGTGCCGCCGCCGACGACGGCGGCCTTCGAGACGAACATTGGCTGGGATTCCTCCGGTTTTCGGCTTGATGGAGCGGCGCGGGCCGCGGGAGACCGCAGGCTATACAGATGCCTGCGGCTCCCGCTCGTCGGCCTCCCCCGCTTCCCCTTCCTCCGGCTTGAAGCGCTGGTAGGCGAAGGCGCCGCCCAGCAGCAGCAACCCGAGGGCGACGAAGGAGAGCGCTCGCGCGAGCTCTTCCAGCTCGGCCAGGTCGTAGGTCCAGACCTTCCCGATCGCCAGCGCCAGCAGCGCCAGGCCGCCGAGGCGGACGTTGACGGACCTCCGCACCATGCCCCAGACGACCGCGCCCAGCCCGGTGGCGGCCCAGAAGGCCGAGAGCCAGGCCTGGCCGATCTCCCGGGCTTCGCCCGCAGCGTCGGCTCCGATCGCGTCGATGATCGAGACCGAACCCAGGTAGACGAGGGCGGCGGAGCCGACGAAGCCCGCCGCCGTGGCGGTCTTCGGCTCGATCCCGCGCCCCCAGTGCCAGCAGGCAAGCGCCGCGCCCGCGCAGCAGGCGATCGCGACCAGGGAGCTGCCGAGATCGTCGACCCCTGCGGCGATCGCGTTGGGCGGCGCCTCGACGACCAGCGTGTGCAGGATCGCCAGAGCGAGGAACCCATAGGCCAGGAGCAGCAGTCGCTGCGCGTCGGAGAGCGTCGGCACATGGCCACGGTCGACGCGCGTCGCCATGAAGGCCAGCGCTGCGGCCAGCGCCGACCAGACGGCCACCAGCGTCGGCCCGTCGAAGGCGTTGGCGAGCCCGATGCTGCCGAGCGCGATCCCACCCCCGGTCAGCAGCGAGCCGATTTCCCGGTGGACGCCGAAGCGGATGGCGCCGGCGCCGAGCAGGAGATGGACCGCGGCGAAGCCGAAGATCCAGGCGTTCAGGGCGAGCGCCGAGTCGTCGCCGAGAACGATGCAACCGGTGCCGACCACGAAGACGCTGCTGCAGAGAAGCAGCAGCCAGGAAGAGACCGGGAGCTTCTCTTCGCCGCGGCTCCGCAGCTCGTAGCCGAAGGCCGCGGCGGCATACAGGACCCAGAATCCAGCCAGAACCGCAAGAACGAGCAGGGTGGGCTCGCGGAATCCGCTCACCCCCTCGTAGGTGATGGTGATCCCGCTGCCCCAGGTCCAGAAGAGCAACTGGGGCGCTGAGACGGCGAAGGCGCCGAGCGCCAGCCAGTTCCAGCGCTGCCAGAGAAGGACGCCAACGCTGGCCGCAAGGGCCAGGGCGACGAAAGCGATGGACCCACCGTCACTCGTCCCGACGAGCATCGGCGCGGCCAGAGCGCCGAGGATCCCGACGCTGGCGACGAGCATCGAAGACCAGCGCACCGCGATCGCGACCCCGATGACGCCGATCAGCGCCCCCGCCTCGAGCCCGAGGACGGGTGAGATCAGCTCATAGGTCTGGGTGGCGACGACGGTCGTCGCGTATAAGCCCGGAATCGCGACGGCGACCGCCACGCGGGCAGCCTCGAGGTGGCCCTTCCTTTCGTGCAGCCAGAACCCGAACGCGAGCAGGGCCAGGGAGCCGAAGGCGGCCATCAGGGTGCGGACCTCCTCCGTGAACCAGCTGCTGTCGACGGCGCTGCGCATCAGGAAGACGATCCCGAGCAGGGTCGCGAAGCCGCCGATCCAGGCGAGGACGCGGCCGCCGAACACCCGCTCGAACTCGATCCTCGAGAAGGGGAAGGGCTGCGGCGGTCGCGGCGCGTACTCCCTCGACTCGTGCGGTGCCCCCTCCGTCGTCTCGTCATGTCTCGTCTCGTCGTTCATCGATTCTCCCCTCTTGTTGACCATCGGTCAGCAGACCGTAACAGCTTTGTCGACCATCGGTCAACAAGAGCAGTAGAATGCCCGGTCATGGGTGCACCCGCCTACCGCCGCCTCGACGTCGACGAGCGCCGGCGACAGCTGCTGGAGCGTGGTGCGGAGCTGTTCACCAGCCACCCCTACGAGGAGCTCTCGATGAACCGGATCGCCCGCGAGGTGGGCATCTCGAAGGCGCTCCTCTACCACTACTTCCCCAGCAAGCAGGCGTACTTCGAGGAGACGCTGAACGCCTGGGCCGAGCAGCTGCGGGAGCGGACCGAGCCGGACCCGGGCCTCTCGCCGCTGGAGCAGCTGACCAGCAGCCTCGACGCGTTCCTCGCCCTGGTCGAGGAGAACGCGGTCGCCTACCGCAACCTGATCCGCAGCGCCGCCGGGGTCGCCGAGATCCGCGAGCTGATCGAAGAGGTGCGGCGGAAAACGGCGGCGCGGATCCTCGACGGCCTCTACCCGGAGGGAGAGGCTCCGCCGAAAGCGCGGACCGCGGTCAGCGGCTGGCTCTGGTTCATGGACGGCGCCTGCCTGAACTGGATCGAGCACCGGGACATCGAGCGGGGCGAGCTGCGCGACCTGCTGCTCGGGGTCCTGATGGGGTCCCTCCTCGCCGCCGGCGCCGCCCCGGACCTGCCCCCGGCGGGCTGAGTGCAGGGCTAAAGCCCGCGGCGTCTGCAGCCGATAGACGCCTTTCATGCGCAGGGGAACTCGATTCGCGGGGCTGCTCGTCGCGCTCGCCCTGACCGCGACGCTGGGCGCCGGCGCCGCCCCGGCGGCGGCGCAGGTTGCGGACGCGACGCTGACCCCCGGCGGGCGCGCGATCGCCCCTCCCTCCGCCCCGCCCGCGGTCAAGGCGATGATCGAAGCCGCGAACCGGATTCGCCACCATCCCTACCGCTGGGGCGGCGGCCACCGCAGCTGGAACTCGCGCGGCTACGACTGCTCGGGCTCGGTCAGCTACGTGATGCACGCCGCCGGGCTGCTCGACTACCCGCTCGACTCGCGCGGGTTCATGCGCTGGGGCGGCGGCGGAGCGGGCAGCTGGGTGCGCGTCTACGCCAACCACGGGCACGTCTTCGCGGTGATCGCCGGCCTGCGCTGGGACACCTCCTACAGCACCGACGGGGACCGCAGCGGTCCCGGCTGGAGCGAAGAGATGCGCGACACGGGCGGCTTCCGCCTGCGTCACCCGCTGGGCCTGTTCAGCGCCGAACCGCTCTGAGCCCGCCACCGGGGACAACCCCCGCCGGGCAAGACTGTACGGGGGTACAAAGGCGCGCGAACCGTCGGGCCATTAGGCTCTTTTGGCTCTTAATAAGGGAGTGAGACCGGTAACCGATCGCGCCTCTGCAACGGCGCGGGCCAAGTGAGGACCAGCCAAGCGATGACTCGTATTCGCCAGCAAAACGTGACCGCCGCGCAGTGGAGCTCGAACGGGGAGGCTCTCGGCGCGCTCGACCTGACCCTCCCCGAGAACCAGGACTTCGGCGCCAACGTCTTCTCCGTCGCCGTGCAGCGCGAACGCCTGCCCGCCGACGTCTTCGAGAAGCTGCAGGCCACGCTGGCCGGCGGCGAGGCGCTCGACTCGAGCCTTGCCGACGCCGTCGCCGAGGCGATGAAGGACTGGGCGCTGGAGAAGGGCGCCACCCACTACACCCACATGTTCCAGCCGCTGACCGGCTCGACGGCGGAGAAGCACGACTCCTTCTTCGAGCCCTCCGGCGAGGGCGCCTCACTCGCCGGGTTCTCCGGCAAGGAGCTGATCCAGGGCGAGCCCGACGCCTCCTCTTTCCCGACCGGCGGCGTCCGCGCGACCTTCGAGGCCCGCGGCTACACCGCCTGGGACCCGACCAGCCCCGCCTTCATCCTCGAGAACCCGAACGGGGCCCTGCTCTGCATCCCGACCGCGTTCGCCTCCTGGACCGGCGAGGCGCTGGACGGCAAGGTGCCGCTGCTGCGCTCGATGGACGCGCTCTCGCGCTCGGCGATCAAGGCGCTGCGGCTGCTCGGCGACGAGGAGAGCCAGCGCGTGTTCACCACGGTCGGGCCCGAGCAGGAGTACTTCCTGATCGACGAGCAGTACTTCTTCGAGCGGCCCGACCTGATCGCCGCCGGCCGCACCCTGTTCGGCGCCAAGCCGCCGAAGGGACATGAGCTCGACGACCACTACTTCGGCTCGATCCCGGAGCGGATCCTGGCCTGCATGATGGAGGCCGAACTGGAGATGCGGAAGCTGGGCATCCCGGTCAAGACCCGCCACAACGAGGTCGCGCCGGCGCAGTACGAGATCGCGCCGATCTTCGAGAACTCGAACGTCGGCTCCGACCACCAGCAGCTGCTGATGCAGACGCTGGAAAACGTCGCCCGCCGCTACGGGCTCGTCGCGCTCCTGCACGAGAAGCCGTTCGCCGGCGTCAACGGCTCCGGCAAGCACAACAACTGGTCGATGGGGACCGACACCGGCTCCAACCTGCTCGACCCGGGCGACACGCCCTCGGAGAACATCCACTTCCTGTTCTTCTGCGCGGCGGTGATCCAGGCGGTGAACAAGCACCAGGGGCTGCTGCGGGCCTCGGTCGCGAACATCGGCCAGGACCACCGGCTCGGGGCCAACGAGGCGCCGCCGGCGATCATCTCGATCTTCCTCGGCGCCGAGCTGGAGAAAACCTTCGAGGCGATCGCGAGCGGCGAAGGCGACCCGAACACGCCGGCCTCCTTCCTCGAGCTCGGCGCGACCGTGCTGCCGGCGCTGCCGATGGACGGCGGCGACCGCAACCGGACCTCGCCGTTCGCCTTCACCGGCAACAAATTCGAGTTCCGGGCGCTGGGGTCGAGCATGTCGCTCGCCTTCCCGAACACGGTGCTGAACACGATCGCCGCCGAGGCGATCGACGAGCTGGCCGGCAAGCTGGAGGAGAAGCTCAACTCCGGCGCCGAGATGCCGGAGGCCGTGATCGAGATCGTCAAAGACGCGTACAGCGCCAACAAGCAGGTCTGCTTCAGCGGCGACAACTACTCCGAGGAGTGGCACGCCGAGGCCGAGAAGCGGGGCCTGAAGAACCTGCGCACGACCCCCGACGCGCTGCCGGAGGTGCTCAGCGACGCGACGGTGGCGGCCTTCGAGAACTACAACGTGCTCTCCAAGCGCGAGCTCGAGTCCCGCTACGAGGTCTGGGTCGAGCAGTACTGGATCCGCGCCAACATCGAGGCGGAGACGACCTACTCGATCGCGAGGACGATGATCCTCCCGGCCGCGCTGCGCCACCTGGCGCTGATCGAGAGCGCCGGCGTCTCCAGCCTCGAGGGCGAGGTCCGCGAGCTGGTCGACGAGCTGGTCTCGGCACTCGGCACGCTTGAGAGCGCCAACGCCGACCCCGGCCTGGAGGGCCTGGAGATGGCGATCCACGCCCGCGACAAGCAGCTGGCGGCGATGGACGCCGTGCGCGAGGCGGCGGACAAGCTGGAGAAGGTCGTCGCCGACGACCTCTGGCCTCTCCCCAAGTACGAGGAGATGCTGTTCATCAAGTAGGTCTCGGCGGGGGACCGGCGCCGGCGGCACCGGTCCCCCGCTCGCTCAGCCGACCCCGGCGCAGATCGCGTAGACCCGCAGGTCGATCGAGGTGTCGATCGAGGTCGAGTTGTTGAAGAGCTGCACCGACCACCCGGTCCCGGTCCCGTTGGGGCCGCTGAGCGAGACGGTCACCTGACGCTGCTGCCCGTTCTGGCCCGCGTTGGTCCCGAGGTCGGCACCACCGCCGATCGCCCTCTTCCCGGCGGGGCAGGCGACGGTCTTGACTTCGCTGAGGCCGCGCATGCCGCCGCTGTTCTGGACGAACACGGCTTCGAAGGTCTGGTTGACGACCTCGTAGCCACTGAGGCCGGGGCTGCCCTCGGCCCCGCGGGGGCCGGCCGGCCCCCTCTCGCCTTTGGCACCGTTGGCGCCTTTGGCGCCTTTCGGTCCAGCCGGGCCCTGGGGCCCCTGAGGCAGTTTGCCGACCACCTTGCAGGTCACCTTCTTGCCGGCGAGGGCCTTGGTCGGGCACTTCACCTTGAGCTTGGCCTTCGAGCTGCCGGCGGACGCGGCGAGCGCGATCGAGCCGATGCTCACCGCCGCGACCAGCACGACCGCCCCCAGCGCCGCGACGCGGTACTTCGGGTCCAGCAACTTGCCCATGACTCCTCCTCCTCTCGGGTGCGAGAAGCCCGTCCCCCGCTTCCTGGCGGGTAAACCTGGGGCGTCCCGATCGAGACGAAGGTCTTAGGGGCTCGGCAGCCCCGGCCCGCCGTTCAGCGGGTTGAGATCGGCGAGCAGCTCGACGAGCTGCGGCTCGGGCCGTTCGGAGTCGATCAGCACGGCGGTGCCCGGCCAGGCGTAGCGCAGGTAACGGGCGTAGGCCTGGCGCGAGCTGAGGTCCGGCTCGTAGATCCAGGAGCCGGTGTTCCAGTAGCGGGTGGCGCCGTCGTGGCCGGAGCTCACGCCGGCGAGCGGCTGGTGCGTGTGGGCGAAGACGATCTGCTGCGCCTGGCGGTCCCAGCCGAGGTTGGCGACGACCTGGGCGAAGGCCTCGAGCGCGTGCTGGGAGGGGTCGCTGCGGGAGACGACCGTCGGCTCCGGGTAGAGCGGGCGGGCCGCGGGCGGGCCGGCCAGTGGCTGCTCGCGGGCCTGGCGCGCCGCCTCGCCGCGGACCTCCGCGTCGAAGTGCTCCTCGCTGGGGAGCGCACCCTCCGTGGCCGGGCCGCGGTCCCGCAGCTTCGCTGCCAGCCGCTCCGCTCCGCGCACCGGAGCGCCCAGCGCCGAGGCGAAGCGGCCGGCCCGCTGGGCGGCGCGGAACACGTTCTGCTGCGCGTGGGTGCCGTGCGGCATCTGCGCGGCGATGTAGAGCCACTCGGTGAGCAGGGTCGTGATCGCCTCGTAGTCCTCGACGCAGGTCGGCTCCTCGGGCCCGCCGGCGGCGATCGCCCACAGCGTCCGGGTCAGCAGCCGGTCGCCGCGGGAACCGCTCAGGTTGGCGTGCGGGTCGAGGTAGTGGCCGTGGGTGCAGAGCACGCCGGCGAACTCATAGGTCGGGTAGGCGATCTCGACTTCGACCCCGGGCAGCTTGCGCTCGAGGAATTCCTGGAAGTAGCCGGGCCCGGGCGGGACGGTCGGGCGGTGGCCGGTCGCCAGCGCGGTCTCGAGCCGGTCCTCTTCGTCGCGGTGGACGAGGTGGTGGTCGTGGTTGCCGGCGAGGAAGACCAGGCGCCTCCCGTCCATCCGCTCGGCGATCAGCCGCAGTAGCCCGTCGGCCGCGTCCACGCACTCCTCGACGGCGCCGAAGAGGAAGTCGAAGAGGTCGCCGAGGAAGATCAGCTCGTCGATCCCCTCCAGCTGCGGCGCCAACCGCTCGAGGAAGAGCTCCTCGGCGAGGAGATCGCGGCCGGTCCAGGCGCCGAAGTGGGTGTCGGAGATGACCAGCGCGCGCATCGCCGCGCCGAGTCTAGGCGGCGGCGCGCTCGCCCACCTTCATCCGCAGGCCGCCCCTGGGCGAGAGGGTCGGCATCTGGCGGATCGTCATCGTGCGACCGGGGAGGGCGCCGAGGCGCAGGCGCTGCAGCAGCATCGTCGCCACCAGCTTCACCTCCATCTGGCCGAAGCGTTTGCCGATGCAGACCCGCTGACCGCCGCCGAAAGGGACGTAGGCGCCACGCGGGAGCGCCGCCTTGCGCTCACGGGTGAAGCGCTCGGGGATGAACGCCTCCGGGTCGGGGAAGACCTCGGGGATGCGGTGACTGGCCCAGGAGCAGTAGTTGACGTAGGCGCCCCTGGGCACGGTGTAGCCGCCGAACTCGAAGTCGCGGACGGCGCGGCGGGGGCCGATCCAGGCCGGCGGGTAGAGGCGCAGCACCTCGTCGAGGACCATGTCGAGGTAGGGCATCTCGCGTTCGAGCTGATCGACGGTCGGGAGCGCGCCGCCGAGCACCTCGTCCTGCTCCGCGCAGAGCCTGGCGAGGGCCTCGGGGTGGCGGGCGAGCTCGTGCATCATGAAGGTGAGGGTCGAGGTCGAGGTGTCGTGACCGGCGAACATCAGGGTCATCACCTGGTCGCGGATCTCGCGGTCGGTGAAGGCCTCGCCGCCTTCCCCCCGCGCACCGATCAGGAGGCTGAGGATGTCCAGCCGCTCGGGGTCCGGGTTGGCGCGGGAGGCGGTTATCTCGCCGAGGACGATCTCGTCGAGCACCTGGCGCGAGGCCAGCAGCCTGCGCCACGGCGATCCGGGGCCGCGCAGCAGGCGCAACGGGTAGTCGATCCCGTAGAAGCCGAGGGCGCGCTCGAAGTGCTCGGCGGCCGCCGCGCCCTTGCCGGCGCCGTCGGGGTCGAGCCCGAGCAGGGCCCGCATCGCGATCCGCATCGCCAGGTTGCGCATCCAGCCGTAGAGGTCAAAGGTCGTCCCCGGCGCCAGGGGATCGATCGCTGCCTCCGCCTCCATCGCCATCGCGCTCACCGCGGCGTCGAGCTGGCGGCGGTGGAAGGCGGGCAGCATGATCGCGCGGGCGCGGTCGTGGTAGCCGTCGTCGATCGTCAGCAGGCCGTCGCCGAGCAGGGGGATCAGGTCGCCGAAGCTCGACTCGCGCCAGTGGAAGTTCTCGGGGTGGGCGACGGTGACGAAGTTGTTGGCCTCCGGCCCGAGCATGAAGACGACCCTGCTGTGCAGGAGCCGGAGGCTGAAGATCGGCCCGAACTCTTCGTAGGTGCCGAGCAGGATCGGCAGCGGGTCGTGGGCGATCTGGTGCGTGCGGGCGAGGCTGAAATCGCCGGGTCCCGGGGGGAACTTCCCGCGTCCGCGCCACTCCGCCAGCACGTCGCTGGCGATCCGCCGCACCGGGTTGGGCGACATCTGCTCCGGGCGCGAGACGGGGGCGGTGGTGTCGACCGTTGCCATGGCCGCCGATCATAACTGGCTGGCTGGCCAGTTTCCCTGCCAACGCCGATCGTTTCCAGCCTTCTCCCCCCTATAGCGGGACAATGCTGGAAACGACGCTCAGCCTGAGGCGGTGGCGGCGAGCTGGCCGCAGGCGGCGTCGATGTCGCGGCCGCGGGTGAGGCGGACGGTGGCGGTGAGGCGGTGCTCGGCGAGGATCGCGCGGAAGCGCTCGATCCGCTCCGGCGAGGAGCCGTCGTAGGTCCCGGTCGGGTTGTAGGGGATCAGGTTGACCTTGTAGGCCCGCGGATCGAGCAGGGCGGCGAGCTCGCGCGCGTGCTCGGGCAGGTCGTTGACGCCGTCGAGCATCACGTACTCGACGAAGACCTTGCGGCGGCGGCGGGCCATGTAGCGATCGCAGGCGGCGAGCACCTCGCGCAGCGGGTAGCGGTCGTTGACCGGCATCAGCTGCGAGCGCAGGCCGTCGTTGGGCGCGTGCAGGGAGAGGGCGAGGCTGACCGGCATCTCGCACTCGGCGAGGCGGTCGATCCCCGGCACCCAGCCGACGGTGGAGATCGCCGTGCGCCGGTGGGTGACGCCGAGCTCGGGCAGCCGTTCGCAGGCGGCGAGCACCGCGTCGACGTTCATCGTCGGCTCCCCCATCCCCATGAAGACGACGTGGTCGATCGCCTCGAGACGGCGGAAGTGCAGCGCCTGGTCGAGGATCTCGTCGGCGCTGAGGTTGCGGCCGAACTTCATCTGTCCGGTGGCGCAGAAGGTGCAGGTGAGCGGGCAGCCCGACTGCGAGGAGAGGCAGACCGAGCGCCGGCCGTCGCGGTAGCGCATCAAGACCGCCTCGATCGGCCGCCCGTCGGCGGTGTGGAAGAGCGACTTGACGGTGCCGTCGTCGGACTTCGCCTCGCCCTGCAGCGACAGCGTCGAGAGCGGCACCGCGGCGGCGAGGCGCTCGCGCAGCGCCGCCGGCAGGTTGGTCATCTCCGCGTAGGAGCGGGCGCCGCGCGCGACCCACTCCCACACCTGGGCGGCGCGGTAGGTCGGCTCGCCGGCGTCGGCGAGCGTCTGCTCGAGCAGGGCGCGGTCCACCCGGCGAGTGTAGGGCGCGGTGCGCCGACGCTAGATCTGGGTCGCGATCAGGGCGGTGATCGCCGCGAAGCCGGCGAGCATGCCACCGGTGAGCGTGATCGCCCCAATCGCGAGCGTCCGCTGGATCGAATCGAGACGGGAGTCGACACGCTCGAAGCGCGCGTTCATCTCAGCGCGAAGGTCCCTGATCTCCCCTTCGACACGGCCGAAGCGCTCGTCGTTCTGGCGGAAACCTTCGCTGACGCGATCGTTGAGGTCGTCGAGGCGCTCGTCGGTCCAGCTCTCTCTCATCAGCTCCATTCTTGCACCGTAACTTCCTGTCTGCACACGGAGCAAGACGTGGATGTGCCAGCTACGTGCCGAAACTCTCCGATGACTCGTTAGAGGCCGGCGGCGTCGGCGAGCAGGTCGACCTGGGCGGGGTCGCTGGAGCTGGGGCAAAAGATCAGCTCGCCGCAGCCGGCCTCGGCGAACTGGGCGACGTAGCGGTCCACCGTCTCGGCGTCCTTGGCGGCGCTGGCGACGATGTAGTTGGCGATGTCCTCGCCCAGCCAGGCGTAGTAGTCGCCGAGATAGGACCTGGCATCAGCCTCGGCGTTGTCGCCGAGGGCGAAGTAGGCGAGGCCCATCAGGCGCGGCTCCCCCTCCCTGCCGGCCTCCGCCCAGGCCGCCTTCGCCTTCTCGGCCATCGGGGCGTACTGGTCCGGCGGCGACCCGCCGGCGATCCAGCCCTCGCCGAAGCGGGCGGCGCGGCGGAAGGACGCGTCGACGCCGCCGCCGATCACGACGCGCGGCGGCTGCGCGGCCGAGGGACCGACCTCGTCCCCGGCCCAGACCTCGTGCATCCGCTCCAGCATCGCGTCGAAGCGCTTGCCGCGGTCCTCGGTCTCGATCTCGCTGACTTCGTAGTCGTCTTCGCGACCGCCGAGCCCGAGCCCGAGGGTGAAGCGGCCGTCGGAAAGCGCGTTGAGGCTGAGGGCCTTCTTCGCCAGGTCGACCGGGTTCGGCCGCAGCGGCGCCAGCAGGACGGACGTGCAGAGCCCGATTCGCTCGGTCACCGCCGCGGCGCCGGCGAGCGCGATCAGCGGCTCGTAGTTGTCGTAGACGACCCGGTCGATCGTCCCCAGGGTCGAGAACCCGCGGGCGTCGGCCCGCCGCGCCCACTCGGTCAGGTCCGCCCCACGGGTGCCGGGGACGGCGTTGGGGAGTGCGATGCCGACCTTCATCTCAGGCCCCACCGTCACCGCGTCCGCGCCCCTCGAAACCTCACTCCGGCAGCTCCGCATCGAGCCGGGCGAGGGCGCTGCGGGCGTACTCGAAGACCTTCGGGTCGCCGCTCAGCCGGTAGCGGGCGTTGGCGCCCATGATCACCGCGTAGAGCTCGAAGGCGAAGCGCTCCGGCTGCTCGACGCCGGCGATCCGCGCCTGCCGCTCGAGCTCGCCCAGCCAGGCGTCGAGGGCGCCGGCGACCGCGTCGCGGACCGGCCCCGGCCGGTCGTCGTACTCGGCCGAGGTCGCGCCCCAGAAACAGCCGCCCGAGTAGAGGTCGAGGTGCTCGAGGTAGCGCTCCCCGAGGGCGCGCAGGCGCGGGGCGCCGTCGGGGGCCTCCAGGGCCGGCTCGATCACCGCCACGCGGAAGCGCTCGGCGGCGGCTTCGATCGTCGCCAGCTGCAGCTCCTGCTTGGAGCCGAAGTGGGCGAACAACCCGCTCTTGCTCATCCGCAGCTCCGCCGCGAGGCGGCCGATCGTCAGGCCCTCGAGCCCCTCCGCCGAGGCGAGGTCGACCGCCCGCTCGAGGATCGCGGCACGGGTCTGCTCTCCCTTGCTCGCGCTCGCGTCCCGGGTCGCCGTGGCCACAGCTCAAGGCTAGCGAAAAAAGCACGAACGTTCGTGTTTTCTCCTAGGATGGTCCGCTCACCCTTCAGCGAACAACCCGGGAGGAGAAGCAAAGTGAGCAGCAAGGTGAAGAACATCGACGAGATGGAGGCCGTCTACCTCGGCGCCTTCAAGCGCGCCCGTGCCGAGCTCGGCGTCGAGTCGTTCGGCATGCAGATCATCGACATGCCGCCCGACTTCGAGCACTACCCCGAGCACGACCACACCCACGACGACCAGGAGGAGGTCTTCCTGGTGATGCGCGGCGGCGGCGAGATCGAGATCGAGGGCGAGCGTTTCCCGCTCGACGACGCCCACGTCGCCCGGGTCACCCCGGAGGCGAAGCGCAAGGTCTGGCCGGGCCCGGAGGGAATCCGGCTGGTGATCCTCGGCGGGGTGCCGGGCAAGCTCTACGAGGCGCCGGCGATCAGCGAACTGGGCGAACCCGACCCGATGGCCAACGGAGACGGGAAAGTCCAACTCCCTTAGGCTGCGGGCGTGCTCCGAGGCCTCCCGTCCCTGGCCGCGCTGCTCGCGGCGCTGGCGCTCCTCGCCCCGGCTGCGGCGGGCGCCGCCGAGACCGGCAGCGCGGACGGGGACGCGGTGGTCGTCATCGTCGGGGACGTCTCCGTCCCCCGCGGCGAGAGCGTCGACGGGGTCTATCTGGCCAGCGGCGACGCCCGGATCGCCGGCGACGTCGACGGCGACGTGATCGTCTTCAGCGGCGACCTCTGGCTCGCCGGCCGGGTCGACGGCGACGTCTTCGTCGCCGACGGCCTCGCCCGCCTGCTGCCGAGCGCCGAAGTGACCGGCGACGTCCGCTACGGCGACGAACGGCCGCAGATCTCGCTCGACGCCCGGGTCCACGGCGACGTCGGCGAGGAGGACTTCCCGGACCTGGGCAGCGCCATCCCCTTCATCGCCGGGTTCGTCTTCTGGCTGGCGATCACCCTCTCGGCCTGGGTGCTCGGCGCCCTGCTGCTGCTGATCGCCCCGCGCGCCGCCGACGCGATCGAGGCGCGCTCGCGCGAGAAGGTCGGGCCGCTGATCGCGATCGGCATCGCGGTCTTCATCGTGCTGCCGCTGGTCGCCTTCCTCGCCGCGATCACCCTCCTCGGCCTGCCGCTGGCCTTCGCGATCATGCTCGCGCTGCTGCCGCTCTGGGCGGTCGCCTACGTCGTCGCCGCCTACGTGCTGGGGCGCCGGGTGCTGAAGCCGCCCCGCCACCGCATGCTCTCGTTCCTGGCCGGGCTGGGGATCCTGCGGGTGCTGGCGCTGGTCCCGGTCCTCGGCTGGCTGGTCGGGCTCGCCGCGGTGGTCCTCGGCCTCGGCCTGATCGGCGCCGCTATCGGCGCTGCCCGCGAGCCGGCCGCGGAGCCGGCTCATGACCCGGGCAGCTGAGCACCGGCAGCCGCGGATAGCGCGGGTAGGCGGGGTCCTCGCGCGAGCGCTCGCAGAGGGAGAAGACCGAGCCACGGGTGTTGGGGATGAGGCGCTGGTGGCGGCAGCTGTCGCAGAGCCCGGCCGGCGGGCCCTGTTGAGGGTCGCTCACGCCGAGTAGCCGCGGGCCCGGCCGATCGGGGCCAGGCCTGCGAAGGCCGGGCGCAGCAGCCAGTCGGGGCCGGCGAGCCGGAAGACGTCGCGGTACTCGGTCAGGTAGACGCCGAAGGCGAGCGGCCCCGGCATGCCGTTGCCGCCGACCCGGCCCTCGCGGTGGAGGCGGTCGATCGCCCGGAACCACTGCTCGGTGCGGGCGCCGGGCGAGGTCCGCCAGAGCACCCGCGCCGGCTCCGCCGACGGGTTCCAGATCTGGTGCACGGCTCCACGCGGGACCTCGATCTCCTCGCCGGCTGCCAGCGGGCGCTGCTCACCGTCGACCTTGACCTGAATCGTCCCGGAGAGCACCTCGAAGCGCTCGTCCTGTCCCGGGTGCAAGTGCTTCGGCGGCGGCTTCGCGCCGGCCCCGTAGGTCGCCTCGACCTCCAGCGCCGCCTCCGTCGAGGAGCGGATCTCGACCGACTCGGTCGGGGTCAGCTTCAGCCTGTCGCCCATCTGAACCGATGGTAGGGGAGCGGCCCGCGCCGGTCAGCGCTCGGCGCGGCGCTTGGTCGCCCCGAGCAGGCGCCGGGTGGCGAGGACGTGGAGACGGGTGCCGATCACCAGCGCCTTGTAGAGGGCTCCCTTGCGGCCGGGGAAGGTGGCGCGGGTCTCGGCGCGCAACCGGGTGCCCCCGCCTGGCAGCTCCTCGAGGCGGAAGATCAGGGCGTAGTCCGAGAAGCGATGGCTGCCGGCGAGGGCGAGTTCGGCGGGCTCCTTGGCGGCGGCGACGTGAAAGCCCGGGAAGGCGGAGCCAGGGGCCAGCGGCCGCGGGCCCGCGGCTTCGGTGTCGGCGCAGCCGACCAGCCGGGCGTAGCGAGGGGCCGCGCCCCCGGACACGGTCGCCTCCACGACGTGGAGCAGCGCCGACCAGGTCGTCTCACGAGCGGCGTCGACCGTCGCGGAGTGCTCGTCGATGCGAGGAAGGCGCTCGGTCTCGGCGCTCATTAGGCCGATCGTATGCGCCGCGAGCGCGGTCCGCCGCGGCGACGGGCTAGCTTTGGAGCGTGAGCGACGCGGACACCCTGTTCGAGGTCGAGGGCGGCAGCCACTCGGCGACGGTCGAGGTGCTGCGCGTGATCTTCAGGGCCGACGACGGCAGCTACGCGGTGCTCGAAGTCGAAGACGCCGAGTCGCGCGACCGCCACCCGCTGATCGGGCCGATCGCCCACCTCAATCCCGGCGACCGCGCCGAAGTCAGCGGCGACTGGCAGAACCACGCGACCTACGGTCGTCAGCTGCGCGCCCAGCGGGCGGTGCCGTTGGACCCCGAAGACCGCCGGGGACGCGTCGCCTACCTGAAGTCCCTGCGCCACATCGGGCCGGCGCGCGCCGAGCGCCTGGTCGAGGAGCACGGCGAGGAGGTGATGGCGGAGATCGCCGCCGAACCGACGGGCGTGTTCGGCTCGCTGCCGGGGATGACCACGCACCAGGTCGATGCGGCCGTCGCCTCCTGGCACGAGAGCCGGGCGATCCGCGACCTGCACGTGCAGCTGGCCCCGCACGGACTCGCGCACCTGGCGGCGGCGATCCACGCCCGTTTCGAGGACCAGGCGATGACGGTCCTGCACGAGAACCCCTACCGGCTGACCGAGGTGCAGGGGGTCGGCTTCGCCCGCGCCGACAAGATCGCCCTGGCCAACGACGTGCCGCCGGAATCGCCCAAGCGCGCCCAGGCGGCCGCCTTCTTCGCCCTCGCCGAAGCCGAGCAGAGCGGCAGCACCTTCCTGCCCCTGCCCGAGCTGACCGAGCAGGCGAGCAAGCTGCTCGGGGTAGCCGCCGACTCCGACGTGCTCGCCGCTGCGCCGGGCCTGGAGATCGAGGAGGGCAACGCCTACCGCAAGGGCACCCTCGCCTCCGAGATCGCGGTCGCGGAGACCCTGCTGACGAGGCTCGCCGCCCCTCCCCACCTCCAATACGAGCCGCCCGCCACGCCACCGGCCGACGAGGAGCACAGCAAAGGGCTGGCGCCCGAGCAGTGGGCCGCCGTCACGGGCGCCTTCGCCTCACGGATCTCTGTCGTCACCGGCGGGCCCGGGGTCGGCAAGACGATGTGCACGACGGCGATCGTCGGCGAGGCCGCCAGGGCCGATCTGCGCATCGCCCTCTGCGCCCCCACCGGTCGCGCGGCGCGACGGCTCGAGGAAGCGACCGCGCACGAGGCCCAGACGATCCACCGCATGCTCGAGTGGGCGCCCGGCAGCGACCCCAAGTTCAAGCTCGGCCACCCGCTGCCGGTTGACCTGGTGGTGGTCGACGAGGCCTCGATGCTGAACCTGCGGACGATCGAGGTGCTGCTCGACGCCCTGGCCGAGTCGACCCACGTCGTCTTCGTCGGCGACGCCGACCAGCTGCCGCCGATCGGGGCCGGCAAGCCGTTCGACGACCTGATCGCCTCCGGCGCGGCGCCGACCGTGCGGCTGACCGAGGTCTGGCGCCAGGCGAAAAAGTCGATGATCATCACCGCCGCCCACTCGATCAACCAGGGGCAGCCGCCCGGGCTCGAGCCCGGTCCCGACCAGGAACACGACTTCTTCTTCGTCGACCGCGTCAACCCGGAACGGGCGCGGGACACGGCGATCGAGATGGTGGCCGAGCGGATCCCCGAGCGGTACGGCCTCGACCCGATCCGCGAGGTGCAGGTGCTGGCCCCGATGTACCGGGGACCGGTCGGGATCGACGTCCTCAACGAGCGGCTGCAGGCGCGGCTCAACCCCGACGGGAAGGCGGCGGTCGGCGAACGCTTCCGGGTCGGGGACCGCCTGATCCAGACCCGCAACGCCCACGATCTCGGCCTGATGAACGGCTCGATCGTCTTCCTGCGCGAGGACGACCCCGACGAGGAAGCGATCGCCGTCGACGTCGACGAAGGCGGCAAGCTGGAGCTCTCCTACGACGACGCCGCCGACCTGCGGCTCGCCTACGCGATCTCGGTCCACAAGGCCCAGGGCTGCGAGGTGCCGATCGTGGTCACCGTCTGCCACCGCTCCCACGCCCGCATGCTGACCCGGCCGTTGATCTACACCGCCGTGACCCGCGCCCGCCGCGCCTGCGTGGTGATCGGCGAACAGGCGGCGATGGCGATCGCGGTGGAGCGCGACGACAGCGGCAGCCGCCACTCGGGGCTGGCCCCGAGGCTGCGCGACGGCTGAGCGCCGGCAGGATGCGCGTCCCCTGGCGGGAGATCGGGATCACCGTCGCCGGCATCGCCCTGATGGCGGCGACGGTCCTCGCCGTCCCCGACCTGCGCGAGGCCTTCGCCGCCGCGATCCGCGGCGACACGGCCGAGGTCCGGGCCGAGATCGAGGGGCTCGGCGTCGCCGGACCGCTGTTGATCCTCGCCCTCTGCCTGATCCACAGCGTCGTCTTCTACCCGGCGGAGATCGTCGACGCCGCAGCCGGGTTCGTCTACGGGTTCTTCCCGGCACTGGCCCTGGTGATGGCGGGGTGGCTCCTAAACGGCCTGATCTGCTTCGCGATCGGGCACTCGGTGGCGCGCCCGCTGCTCGACCGCTGGCTCGGCGAGGAGCGCTTCGAGCGGGTCGAGGCGATGATCGAGCGTGGCGGCCCCACCCTGCTGCTCTCGCTGCGCCTGATCCCGATCCTCCCCTTCAGCTTCGTCTCCTACGCCGCCGGGGCGGCCCGGGTCCCCGCCTGGCGCTTCCTCTGGACGACCGCGGTCGGCTATCTGCCGATCACCGCGCTCTCGGTCTACTTCGGCACCCGCCTCGAGGGGCTCTCACCGACCGACCCGCTCGTCTTCGGCAGCGCCGCGGCCCTGCTGGCGCTGCTCCTGGCGGGGCACTGGGCGATGCGACGACAGGCGGCCCGCTCGACCCCCTGACGGACGACCTGAGGCTCAGCGAACCCCGGGGGCGCCGATCCGCTCCACCCGGAAGCGGGCCACGGCAGGCGACGGGTCGAGGTTGCCGAGCTCGTCGCGGGCGCGGGCGCGGACGACGTGCCTGCCGGGCCCGTAGCGACGCGTCAGGCGGGCGCCGCACGGGCGCCAGGCGCCACGGTCGACCATGCATTCGAAACGCGGCCTCGGCTCGTCGGCGGAGAGGCGAAGGGTGACCTGGACCGCGCCCTTCCGGGTCCGCAGCAGGGCCCGCGGCCGGGCGCGGAAGGCGGTCTGCGGGGGGCGGGTGTCGATCGCGAACTGGGCGCCGGCCCGCGCCGAGTTGCCGGCGGCGTCGACGGCGAGGACCTCGAAGGCGTGCGAGCCGTCAGCGAGCTGAAGGGGTGCGACGAAGGGCGACTCGCAGGCCTGCGAGAAGGTGCCGTCGATCCCGCAGGTGAAGGAGACGGGCTCGCTCGCGGAGAAGGCGAAGGTCGGCGTGCGATCGGTCGACCGCTCCGCGGGCCGCGCCATGAGCACGACCGTGGGCGGCGTCGTGTCGACGCTGAAATCGACCGTGGCGACGGCGGTGTTGCCGACCTGGTCGGTCGCCGTCAATTTGAACTGGTGAGAGCCGTCGGCGAGGGACTGAGCCGGCGCGTGCGGCGACCTGCACGGCTGCGCCACCGCTGCGTCGATCGCGCAGGAGACCGAGGCCGGCTCCCCCACCGTGAAGCCGAAGGTCGGCTTGGTGGTCGTGGAGATCGGAGCCGGCTGCTGGCCGATCGCGATCGCCGGGGCGGTGGTGTCGACGGTGAAGGCGAACGAGGCGGCGCCGGCGACGTCCACCCCTTCGACCTCGAAGACGTGGGGCCCGTCTGGCAGCGGGGCCGGCACCGTGTAGGGGTCGGTGCAGGGCTGCGGCGCGACTTCGTCGATCGAGCAGTTGAATTCGGTCCCCGGAGGGTCCGATTCCCAGCCGAAGGTCGGCGTGGAATCGGCCGTGCGGCTCGCCGGGTGCTCGTCGATCGCGATCGTCGCCGGCGGCAGCAGGGCGGCGATCGCACCGTCGGCGTCGAGCAGGCCAGCCCCCACCGCTTTCGGGTCGAAGGCCCCGACCGGGCGCGCCGTGGCGGTCTGGGCGTTGCGGATCGCTTCCGGGCCCGCCGCCGGTTCGGCCTCGAGCTGGAGCGCGGCGACGGCGGCCGCGTGCGGGGCCGCCGCCGAGGTCCCGCAGAAGCGCCATTCGCCGTCGCCGGCGAGGAAGGAGAAGAACGTCGTGGCGCCGCAGTCGGTCGCGGCGAGGTCGGGCTTGGCGATCGTTTCCGGGGTGGGCAGCGGGTCGGCCGGTTCTTTGTCGAGGACCGGCTCGAAGCGGTGGGTCACCGGGCCGCGCGAGGAGAATTTCTCGACCTGGTTGTCGCTCAGATAGGGCACGGCGGCGACGGCGATCGCCCCCTCGGCGGCGGCGTGGCCGAAGATCGTCGGCCCGACCACGTCGCCCCCGGACGAGCTCGGGTACTCGGTGTTGGTCACGCCGCCGCCGTTCTGCAGCAACGCGAGCTTCAGCGCCGGCGTGCCCGTCCCGGCGTCCGGGTTGCATTCGCCGGCGCAGCGGTTGATCACGAGGCGCACGGTTTTGGCGCTCGCCGCCGTGTTTTCCCATTCCGGCAGCTCGACCGGTCGCTGCGAGCCGCCGACGTTGTCGTTCTCTTCCGCCGCGAGCAGGTTGCCGCCGAGGTCGAAGAGGTAGGCGTCGAGGTCGGTTTCGACCCCGAACCAAGGCTCCGCCCACTGCAGGTCGAGGGTCAGCGTGGCCCCGGGCGAGACCGTGATCGCGAAGGTCGTGTCGGCGAATTCGGGGCTGGGGTCGAAGTCCATGCAGTGCGCGGTGCCGGCCGGGATGAAGGGCAGGAGCGGGACCGGGCAGGTCCCCGCGTCGCGGAATTCCGGCGCTTCCCAGGAGGCGATTTCGTTTGCGCCTTCGAACAGGTTGTTGTTGCCGGCCGCGGAGAAGTAGGCGGCGCCGGCGGCGGCGACTTTGTCCACGGCGACGGCGATCGGGCCGTCCTGGAAGAACGGCTCTTCGAACCAGACCACGTCGTCGACGATCACCTCGGCGCCGGCACCGTCTTCGGAGACCGGTTTCGCCAGCCGTTCGATGTTCTGGGCGAAGGAGAGTTCGCTGAGAAAGGCGGTCGCGAAGGCGAGCGAGGCGCCGGGGGCGATGTCATGGACGATCTGCAGCATCCCCCGGCCCTCGTCGCTGAGGCCGCCGACGGGGAAGTCTTCGATCACGTCGACCGCGGTTTTCTCGCCGGGGCAGGAGTTGGCCGGGCCGGACAGGTCGCCGCTGGCGACGTCGTCGGCCGCGTGGGTGGCGACCGGCCCGCTTTCGTCGGCGGCTTCCGTGGCGCGGTCGTAGGAGTCCGAGAGCACGCCGACGGTGAGGCCGCTGCCGTCGACGCCGTACTTGCTGCGCGCGGTGGCTGCGTTGAGCTGGCCGACTCCCTCGGAGACCACCGACCCGCCTTCGCACTCCGCCCCGATCGCGGCAGCGGACGGGCCGTTCGCGAACTGGAGCGGGGTTCGCTTCTCGCTGACGTTCTCGACGCCGCGGACATCGGCCAGCTTCCGCAGGCGGCCCGGTGCGATCGCCACGGTCACCGTCTGGTAGCGGCGGCTGGAGGCGATGATCGTCCCGCCCGCCTTGCGCAGCTCGTCGAGCGCGGCGGTGGCACCGCCGGGGAAGCGCACGTCGACCACGACGCGGCCGTTCAGCCGCAGCAGGCTTCCCGGGCCCTCCGCCGCGACGTCGAGGCGCCGCGCCTGCTCGTGCGGCGGCAGCGAGCGCACCTCCGGTTGGGCCAGCTCGGCCAGGCGCGGCGAGAGCTCCGGGTCGGAGGACGGGCCCGAGCGCGCGGTCGCCGTCGCGGGGGTCAGAACCAGCGCAGCGAGCAGCACCGCGAGCGAGGCGCTGCGCGCCGGGCGGCTGCTGCAACCGATCCCAAGAATCATCTGAGCTGAGCTATCGACACGACTGGACCCTCCATAAAACACCGGTGGACCGTATTCCGAGCGCTTTCCTTGCTACGGTCCCCTGCGTTAGGGCCGGTTGATACCGGCAAAGTCGTGCGTAGCGCTCGCGTCGTTGCTTCACCGCATCCTCCGCGTTCGCAGCACACAAAGTGGAGGCAATGCATGCCGACCGGAACTGTCAAGTGGTTCAGCGACGACAAGGGCTACGGGTTCATCACGCCCGACGACGGCTCGAAGGACGTCTTCGTCCATCACAGCGCCATCCTTGGCGAGGGCTTCAAGTCCCTGACCGAGGGCGCCAAAGTCAGCTACGAGTCCGAGGAAGGCCCGAAGGGCCCCGCCGCGGCGAGCGTCCAGCAGACCTCGTAGCGAACCACGCTTAAACCAGTCTGCGAAGCCCGCCGCCAGGCGGGCTTCGTCTTGCTGGGCCCTCTTCCCTACCCTCCCAAAAGGCCATGAGCACCACTCGAGACGACCTCCGCAATATCGCGATCATCGCCCACGTCGACCACGGGAAGACGACGCTCGTCGACGCGATGCTGTGGCAGTCCGGCGCGTTCCGCGCCAACCAGGACGTCGACGAGCGCGTGATGGACTCGATGGACCTCGAGCGCGAGAAGGGCATCACGATCCTCGCCAAGAACACCGCGGTCCGCCACGAGGGCGTCAAGCTCAACATCGTCGACACGCCGGGCCACGCGGACTTCGGCGGGGAGGTCGAGCGCGGGCTGACGATGGTCGACGGCGTGCTGCTGCTCGTCGACGCATCCGAGGGCCCGCTCCCGCAGACGCGCTTCGTGCTGCGCAAGGCGCTCGAGGCGCGGCTCCCCGTGATCCTCGTCGTCAACAAGGTGGACCGGCCCGACGCGCGGATCGGCGAGGTCGTCGACGAGGTCTACGAGCTGTTCATCGACCTCGACGCGCGCGAGGACCAGATCGAGTTCCCGATCGTCTACACCAACGCCAAGGCCGGCTGGGCGGCGATGACCGAGGGCGAGGAGGGCACCGACCTCAAGCCGCTGATGGACCTGCTCGTGGAGCACATCCCCGCTCCCGCCTACGAGGAGGGCCACCCGCTCCAGGCGCACGTGACCAACCTCGACGCCTCGCCGTACCTCGGGCGGCTCGCGATCT
>DASUQC010000015.1:0-62781 GCA_036280745.1 Solirubrobacterales bacterium | reverse complement strand
AGGCGCGACCGCCACCGTCTCTGACCGCTTCCAGGTCGGGGGCTGTGAGAAGCTCGGCTTCAAGCCATCTCTGAAGCTGAAGCTCAAGGGCTCGCCGAAGAGAGGCGCCTACCAGCAGCTCACCGCCACCCTCAACGCAAGACCGGGTGACGCCAACATCGCCAGGGCCTCGGTCGCCCTGCCGCACTCGATCTTCCTGGCCCAGGAGCACATCAGGACGGTCTGCACCCGGGTGCAGTTCGCAGCCGATGCCTGCCCCAAGGGCTCGGTCTACGGCCAGGCCACCGCGACCAGCCCCCTGGTCGACTACCCCCTGCAGGGCACCGTCTACCTGCGCTCCTCCTCCAACCCGCTCCCAGACATGGTGATCGCCTTCAAGGGCCCCGCCCACCAGCCGATCGAGATCGAGCTCGCAGGCCGGGTCGACTCCGTCAACGGCGGCATCCGCAATACCTTCGACCTCGTCCCCGACGCCCCCGTGACCAAGTTCACCCTCAAGCTCAGAGGCGGCAAGAAGAGCCTGCTCGTCAACTCCCGCAACCTCTGCAAAGGCAAGAAGCAGAAGGCGAGCGTGAAGATGGCGGCGCAGAACGGGCGCAGCCACGACTTTCGGCCGGTGGTTCAGGCTAAGTGCTCGAAGGGCTCCAAGGGCAAAGGCGGCAAAGGCAAATAGCCGTTTCTCGCGTCCGCACTTCGGCGGGCGCGCTGTTGCGTAAACCCTGAAGTTCCTCCAGCGCTCGGCTACTACTGGGCTCTAGTCAATTGCCGCTCACTGAGAGCGGCTCGGCTCAGGAGAATGGACATGCTTGAGAAGATTGCGGTTCTGGCGATGGCGGTCGGGTCGGTGGGCTCTAGTGCTGCCGGCCTCGGCTTCGGCGAACTGGAAGCATCACAGCACGTCGATCACGCAAAACATCAGCCTTGGCCTCACAGGCAACGCGCGGTTCCAAGGTGCCCTTGGTGGGGTGGAATGTCAAGTCGCATCCACGGTAAGACTCGAACCTGGTACGACAGGCAAACTCGAATCTTATGGGCCACATCCGACCAACGAGACAACGAACTGCAAAGGTCTCGGTGGGCTCGCATTCTGTCAATACCACAACTGGACTCCGACAAGTCTGCCGTGGATCATCCATACAGGAGCGGGAAACGTGATCTCGATCACAACCGGAGAAACACATATCCAACTCACAGGTGGGTTCTGCCCGATAGTAAGTGTCGCTACTACACCCGGATCCATCACCGCTACTCCCAATCAAGCAAACACAGTTTCTAGTGTCCAACTGAGTGGTAGCTTGCAACACCATCTCAAAACAACCGGTGGGGCAGTGGACCAAGAAGCGATGTCGATCAGCGGAACTCTGAGTGTGGCATTCCCTAACGCGGCCACATACTCTCTGTAGAAAGCGTGTTTTCATCTATTTGGCACAAGGCCGCACCAGGGCGGGCATATCTGCTCTGGTCTCGCCCAGTGAGGCCTCATCCGGGAAGATAGAGTCATGACGTCCCTATCCGACCGCGTGATCGCCGTCGCCGGCGTCGGCGGCGGGCTCGGCCCGCTGGTGGCGGCGCGGCTCGCCGCGGGCGGGGCGACCGTCGCCGGGACCGATCGGGACCAGGCGGCGCTGGACGCGCTCGGTGCGGAGCTCGACCTCGGCGAGCGCTGGGACGGGCGCAGCGTCGACCTGCTCGACGAGGGGGCGACGCGGGAGTGGTGTGCGGCCCTGGTCGAGCGCTTCGGCCGCGTCGATGGCCTGATCCACCTGGTCGGGGGCTGGCGCGGCGGGCGGCCCCTGCACGAGGCGCCGCTCTCTGACTGGGACCTGCTTCACGGCCTGCTCGTGCGCACCGTCCAGCACACGACCCGTGCCTTCCACGACCAGATCGCCGCCAGCGCGCACGGGCGTTTCGTCCTCGTCTCCGCCAAGCAGGCGCAGGCGCCGACCAACGCCAACGCGGCCTACGCCGCCGCCAAGGCCGCCGCCGAGGCCTGGACCCTCGCCCTCGCCGACGGCTTCGAGCCCGGCGGCGCCACCGCCAACATCGTCGTCGTCGACGCCATCCTCACCCCGCGCATGCGCGAAGAGAACCCCGGCAAGGAGTTCCCCACCTTCACTCCCGCGGAGCAGCTAGCCGAGGCGATCGCGTTCCTCTGCTCAGACGCAGGGGAAAAGGTGAACGGGCAGCGGTTCCCGCTTACCATGGCGGGATGAGCCCGCGGCCCAAACGCCAGCCGGTGCCGGACGGGATGATGACCATCGGCGAGCTGGCGCGGCGCACCGGGATGACGGTCCGCAACATCCGCGCCCACCAGACGCGGGGGCTGCTGCCGCCGCCCGAGGTGCACGGGCGCACCGGCTTCTACAGCGAGGAGCACGTCGCCCGGGTCGAGCTGACCCGGGAAATGCAGGCGGAGGGGCTCAACTTGGAGGCGATCCGCCGCGTGCTCGAGAGCACCGAGGGCTCCTCCACGGAGATCATCGACTTCGCCCGGGCGGTGCGCGCGCCCTTCGAGGAGGAGACGCCGGAAATCTTCGAGCGCGGAGAGCTGGCCGAGATCTGGGGCGCGAAGGAGCTGGACCCCGTCCTGCTCCGCCGGGGCGAGAAGCTCGGCATCCTGCGCGAGCTGCCGGACGGCAAGATCGAGGCGCTCAGCCCGCGCCTGCAGCGCGCCGGCGGCGCGCTGGTCGAGCTCGGCGTCAGCCCCGAAGCGGCCCTCGACATCGCCGCCAAGCTGCGCCGCCAGGCCGACGCCGCCGCCCGCACCTTCGTCGACCTCTTCGGGAAGGAGATCTGGGAGCCGTTCAACGAGGCCGGTCGCCCCGAAGAGGACTGGCCGAAGGTGCGCGAGGCTCTCGACCGCATGCGCCCGCTGGCCTCCGACGCGGTCCTGGCGATGTTCCAGATCGCGATGCTGGAGGCGACGGAGAAAGCGGGCGAACGCACCCTCCGCAACGCCGCCAAAGCCGGGAAGCCGAAACGGCGCCGGCGCGGCCGGCGCTGAGAGACGCGGCGGTCGCCGGATTTCGCGGGCGGCGCGAGCCCCATCGTCTACGCTCAAAGCGTGGATTCGCTCACCTGGAACGGGGATCTGCCGCATCTGCGGTCACCGCTTCTGATCTGCTCCTTTCGGGGCTGGAACGACGCCGCCGCCTCCGCGTCGACGGCGCTCGGCGCGATCGCCTCGTCCTTCGACGCGGAGCTGATCGCCAGGGTCGACCCGGAGGACTACTTCGACTTCCAGGCCTCCCGCCCGACGATCAGCCTCGAGGAAGGCCAGACGCGTCGTCTCGAGTGGCCGACGAACAACCTGATCGCGGCCCGGATCCCCAGTGCCGACCGCGATCTCGTCCTGCTCGACGGCACCGAGCCGAACCTGCGCTGGCGCACCTTCTCGGAAACGATCGCGACCGCCGCCGACGCCCTCGGGATCGAGCAGGTGATCACCCTCGGGGCGCTGATCGCCGAGGTCTCGCACACCCTGCCGGTCCCGATCACCGGCCTCGCCTCCGACCGGCAGATGGTCGAAGAGCTCGAACTGGAGCGCTCCAACTACGAGGGGCCGACCGGGATCGTCGGCGTCATCCACGATCTGTTCCGGCAGGGCGGGATCGACTCGGTCTCGCTCTGGGCGGCGGTGCCGCACTACGTGGCCGCGATCCCCAACCCGAAGGCGGCGCTGGCGCTGCTGCGGCGGCTCGAGGGGCTGACCGGGATCGCCGTCGAGGCCTCCGGCCTCGAGGAGGAAACGACGGATTACGAAGAGCAGATCACCCGTGCCGTCGCCGCCAATCCCGAGATCGACGAGCTGGTCGCCCGGATCGAGGCCGAGCAGGTCAACCTGCTGACCGAAGAGGGCGAGGAGCTGCCGTCGGCCGACAGCATCGCCCGCGAGTTCCAGCGCTTCCTCAAGCAGCGCGGCGGCGAGCAGGGCTGAGCCTCAAATCGAACTCCTTTTGTGTGCAAGGAGTTCGCCAGTTGGCACATCCACGTCTTGTCTCGTATGCAGACAACGGGTTACGGTGCAAGAATGCACGTCATGGAGGAGAGCAGCACCGACCAGCGCTTCCGGGAGATGGACAAGCGCTTCGACCGGCTCGAAGCCGCGACCGCGGCATCGACGGCCGAACTGCGCCGGGAGATCAAGCAGTCGGTTGCTGAGCTGCGCAAGGAGAACCAGGAATCGAATGCAGGGCTGCGCAAGGAGATCCAACGGGCGACCGCCGAACTGCGCCGGGAGATCAAGGACTCCAATGCCGAACTGAGGATCGAGTTCCTGGCGACCAACGAGCGCGTCGACACTCTGCAGCGGACGCTGCTGCAGATCGGCGGTGGGATGATCGGGACGATGATCGTCGTCTTCGGTGGCCTCGCGGCGACGCAGATCTAGGACTCTGCCGCGGGGCAGATGAGCTTGTAGTCGCACCAGCTGCAGACGCTGGGCGAGGGGCGGGGCTCGAAGTCCTGGCCGACGATTCCCTCGCCGACCTGCAGCACCGTCCGCTCGACCCGCTCGGCGTCGTCCGGGCGCACCGGCGCCGCCACCTTGTCGGCGTCGAGCACGTAGTAGTAGCTGCCGAAGCTCGCCTCCACGTCCCAGGCCTCGCGGGCGGCGAGGCGGTAGAGCGCCAGCTGCAGGTCGCTCTCCAGCTCGGCCGCGGTCTTGCGTTCGCCGGTCTTGTAGTCGATCACCTCGTAGTCGCCGTCGGGCAAACGGTCGACGCGGTCGACCCGCCCCCGCACATGGTGTTCGCCGACCTCGATGTCGAACTTCTTCTCCAGCCAGACCGGTTCGCCCTCTGCGACCCGCTCGCGTTCCCAGTAGAGCCGCAGCGCCTCCCGGGCGCGGTCGCGGAACTGCAGCTCGTCGTCGGTCGAGCCGAAGCCGGTGCGGCGCCAACCGGTCTCGAACAGGTAGTTGAGCTGGCCCAGCCCTTCCTCGTCGTTCTCGGGCGGCTCCTTGTGGAACCGTTCGAGCACGTTGTGGATCAGGATCCCGAAGCGCTGGTTGATCGTCGGCTCCTGGGGGATCCCGAAGACGCGGGCGAACTTGTACTTGAGCGGGCAGGTGAGGTAGAGGCTGAGGTCGGAGGCGGAGAGGCTGAGCCGGCCGTCGCCGCGGCGCGGCAGGAAGGCCTCCAGCGAGGGCTCGCCGCGGGCGGCGATCAGCTCGCGCCGGCGGCCGCGCTCGTGCTCGGCGTCGAGCAGGTAGGAATCGAGCGAGGAGGCGTCGAGCTCAGCCTGCTGCTCCGGGGTGGCGACCTGGCGCAGCAGCCCGTTGACCGCCTCGACCGCCTCCGCGGTCGTCTCGTCGCCGGGGCGCTGGGCAAGGGCGGCCAGCTTCAGCAGCTCCAGGTAACGGGCGATCGCGCGGTTGACGTCGATCGCCGTGTCCAGCCGCGGCTCCGAGAGCTCCCGGCCCGCTCGCCATGAGGCCTCCAGCACCTGCTCGCGCAGGTCGCGGTAGGTGGCGTGCAGGCCCTCGGCCGGACCGAACAGCTCCTCGCCGTGCTCCTCCTCCTCGGCCTCCGCTGCCGCCAGCGCCTCGGCGTAGAAGCGAGACGGCCGCGCGTCCCCCTCCTCGCCGCGCTCGAGCCGCGAGAGGACGAGGCCGGTGCGGGCCGGCCACCCGATCCGCTCCCAGTCCGCCTCACCCTCCATCCCCAGCACGAAGACGTAGTCGAAGCCGAACCCCTTGACCGCGTCGACGGCCATCCCCTGCACGGACGCCGGCGACGCCGGCTCCTCGCCCCCGGCCGGCTCGACCCCTGCCTCGGCGATGGCGTTGAGGTAGGCGACGAAGCCCCGGGTCGAGCCGTGGGGCTCGCGCCGCGCCCAGGCGGTGGCCAGCTCGGCCAGCCGCGAGAGCCCGAGCAGCCGCTCGGCGACCTCGGGTTGGGCGGCGAAGAGGCGCTGGCGGCGCAGGCCCACCGCCTCGATCAGCCGGCGCACGAAGACGTCGGCCCGCCGCTCCTCCAGCGCTCTCGACGCGGTGTTGTAGAGCTTGAGGAAGGCCTGGATCCGCTCTCGCGCCTCGGGCTGGAACTGGGGGCTGTCGAGCGCCGCCTCGCAGGCGGCGACCATGTCCTGCTTGCGGCGCCGGGCGATCGTGGTCAGCCGGGCCAGGTCGCCGGAGCGCAGCTCGACCGGTGGCCGCGTCAGCGCCCGCGCCGCCGCCGCGGAGTCGTCGGGGTCGGCGAGGACGCGCAGCCAGGCGAGCGCGTCGCGCACCTCCGGGCGCTGGAAGAGCGCAACCGGGCCGGAGAGGTGGAAGGCGATCCCGCGCTCCTCCATCGCCGCCGCCACGGCCCCGCCCTGCCGCCCGGGCTCGGCGACGAGCACGCAGATCTTCTCCGGGTCACTGCCGCCGGCGAGCAGGTGCTCGACCTCGCGCGCCACCGCCTGCGCTTGCGCCCGTTCGTTCGCGCACCGCCAGAACCGCACGGAGGGGTCCCGGAAGCGTTGCTCCAGCATCACCACGTCGCCCTGGGGATGGAGGTCCCGGAACCACGAGTCGAGGCCGGCGACCGGGCCCGCCGCCGGGTCGGTCCCGAGCTCCAGCGCGTAGACCTGGTTCGGGTTGTCGCCGGCAAGGCCCGCCAGGATCGCGCGCTGCGCCGGGGTCGCCTCCTCCAGCTCGTCGACCATGAAGTGCTCGAAGCGCCGGGCGATCTGGACGCGGAGGTCGGGCCGCTCGGCAAGGAGGCAGTCGAGCGCGAGGAAGACGTCGCCGCGGTCGAGGCTGCCGGCGGTGGCGAGGATCCGGTCGTGGCTCGCGTAGAGCTCGGCGAACTCGAGCTCGCGCTCCGCCGCCTCGCGCGCCGCCTCGCCGTCAGCACCCTCGAGTGCCTCCCGCGCCCGCTGCTGCAGGCGCGTCGCGCCGATCCGCTCCGCCTTCAGGGCGTCGATCCGGGCCAGCAGCCGGGCCAGCAGGCCGGCCGGGTTGCCGCGGATCTCGTGTCGGCGCAGGGGGAGCTCGTCGAGGCGGTCGAGCAGCATCGCCAACCGCTCGGCCGGGCCGAGCACGTCGAAGAAGGGGTCGAGCCCCGCCGCCTCGGCGTGCTCACGCAGGAGGCGCTCGCCGATCGCGTCCCAACTGCCTACCCAGAGCTCCTCGAACGGCCCCTCCAGCAGCGCCTCGGACCGTTCTCGCAGCCGCCGCGCCGTGGCCCTGGTGGAGCCGATGACGAGGATCCGCTCGGCGGGGGCCCCGCGCTCGGCGAGGCGGGCGAGGCGGCGGGCCAGGATCTCGGTCTTGCCGGTGCCGGCGGCGCCGAGGACCAGCAGCGGCCCCTCGCCGTGGGCAAGGGCGCGTTCCCGCCCGTCTGCCTCCAGTGCCGCCATCGGCTGCTCCTCGCGCATCGCCCAACGCTAGCGCGCCGGGTGACCCGCTCACTAGCATCCCGCCGATGGACGTTCTCAGCGCTGACTGGCCGGCGATCTGCCGCCGCATCGTGGCGGCCCAGCGGGAGATCTTCGCCGCCACCCCGGGCAGCGAGGAGCGCACCGTCTACGAGGGGATCGGCGAGGGCGGCGACCGCACCCTGGTGATCGACCGCCACTGCGAGGACGTGGTCTTCGTGGAGCTGGAGCGGCTCGCGGCGGAGGGGGCCTCCTTCGTCGCCGTCTCCGAGGAGCGCGGCGAGGTCTCGTACGGCGACGGCGGACCGGTGCGGGTGGTGATCGACCCGATCGACGGCTCGCTCAACGCCCGCCGCACGATCCCCTCCCACAGCGTCAGCATCGCGGTCGCCTCCGGCGACTCGATGGCCGCGGTCGAGTTCGGGTTCGTCCACGACTTCGGGGCCGACGAGGAGTTCGAAGCCCGCCGTGGCGGGGGAGCGACGCTGGGCGGCGAGCGGCTGCGGGTGCCGGCGGAGCTCGACAAGCTCGAAGTGGTCGGAGTCGAGGCGGCCGAGCCGGAGTGGGCGCTGCCCGCCTTGGAGGCGCTCGGCGGCAGGGCGTACCGGCTGCGGGTGATCGGCTCGATCGCGATCACGGCCTCCTACGTGGCGGCCGGCCGCTTCGACGCGATGCTGAGCCTGCGTCCCTGCCGCTCCGTCGACGCGGCGGCGGCGCAGCTGATCGTGCGCGAGGCGGGCGGGGAGGTGGCCTTCGGGGGCTTCGGGCTCGAGGAGGCGACCCTCGACCTCGACGCGCGCTACCCGATCGCCGCCGGCTGGGGCAGCCCCTCGCTGGAGTTCGTGCGGGACGCGCAGCGCGCCGCCGACCTGGCGTAACCCTCTCCCGAATATGGGTTAGGAACGTGTGTTCGAAGGAAGAACGTATGTTCGCTACACTCGCGAGCTCCCCAGCAGTTCCCCCAGAGGCAGGCAAAACAAGACTCGAAGGAAGGTTTCCCCCAGATGGCAGAGAGCAAGAACGGCAGCAAAGCCAAAACGCAGGCTAAGCGCGCCACCACCGAAGCGAAGAAGTCCGCCACCGCGACCGCCAAAGCGACGAAACGAGCGGCGACCAAGACCGCCGTCGCCGAGAAGAACCAGGTCCAGACCGTCGCCGAGGCGGCCGTCGACTTCCCGGTCGGCATCGTGCTCAGCGTCAGCGACCGCGTCACCGACCTGGTCGAGCCGTGGACCGGCCGCACCAGCGCCGAGAAACAGCTCAAGACCTACCGGACCCGGGCCCGCAAAACGCTGAAGCGGACCGAGCGCCGCGGCACCACCGCCCGCCGCAAGGCGACCACCGAGGCCCGCAAGACCCGCAACCGGGTCGAGCGCGAGGCGCGCAAGCGTCAGCGCGAGGTCGAGACGACCCTGAAGCGCAACCGCAACGAGGTCGAGCAGCGCGTCCGCCGCACGATCGACGAGCAGACCTCGCGCGCCCAGGGCCTGGTCGAGCAGGTCACCGACCAGCTCGCTGCGCTGCGGTAGCTCAGCGCCCTCTTACCGTCACCCCATTGGAGGCGGCTGGCTCATAGGGCCAGCCGCCTCCGCTTATGTAGGCGCGGAAGCGGAAGCGAACGCCGCGGCTGTCGTCATCGCTGAACGCGTACGGGTAGCGGAAGCGCCCCCGGGCGTCGGTCTGCACGGTGCGGAACTCGGCCCACTCGCTTCCCGCGACCCTGAACTGAAGCTCGACGGCCGCCCCGCCGGCCGGGAGGCGCGCGCCGAGGCGGCGGACCCTGCCGCTGAAGACGACAGGCGCGCCCCCGACGCGGGCTGTCTTCACCGAGGCCCGGAGCCCGATGCCGGCGAGAACGGCGAGCTGTGCTTGCTCGCCGTCCGCCCGGCTGAGCGTGCGCGTGCCCTCGAAGACCGCCCTCACCTCGCGGCTCGGCCCGGGCGGGAGCCGCAGGGCGAAGCTGCCGTCGGCCTCGGTCTCGACCGTGGTCGATCGCACCGAGACGGTGGCGCCGGCGCCGAAGCTCTCGACCACCCGAATCGGAAGGTTGGCGAGCGGGATCCCCGCTGCCGCGGTCAACCTGCCGCCGAAGAGTGGCCGGCGCCCGTAGCGAACGGTCTTCGCGCTGCCGGCCCGGCGGTCGAACCCCGCTTGCAGCCGGGTGCCCTGCTTCAGCGGGTTGACCAGCACCATCCTCGTGTGGTTCGCGCGCCGGTTTGAGGAGGCCGAGTTGCCGGCGGCGTCGGAGGCCGTGGCCCTGAACTCGTAGACGCCGTCGGGATGGGAGTCCGAGTCCCAGCGGGCGACGAGCCGGTTCTGCGTCTGGGTGGTCGGGAGGGGTTCCCAGGGCCCCGACGTTCCCTCCTCGCGCACGGCGATCGAGCCTCGGCCCGACGCCGGTCCCGACAGGGAGTCGGCGACCGTGGCTTCGATCCGCTCCGGCTCCGCCGGGTCCTGGGCGTTGGCGAAGCTCAGGTGCGGCGGGGTCTCGTCGATCGAGACGGTCGCGGAGGCAGGGGTGCGGCGATCGACGTTGCCGGCGGCGTCGCGCGCGTAGGCGTCGACGCGGTGGACGCCCTCACCCTCCACCGTCACCGCGACGGCGTCGCCGGCCTCGGTGCGCGGGACGCCGCCGTCGACCGCGATCGCGGTGAAGGGGCCGTTGGCACCGTCCGGCGCCATCCCGGAGAGCGCGTCCGTGGCGGCCGCGGTCACCCGCACGGGGCCGCTGGCCCAGCCGCCGGGCGCGCCGGCCAGGACCACGTCGGGCTGTGAGGTGTCGACCCGGACGACTGCCTCGCCGGCTGCGGCCGAGGGCAGGCCCGCGCCCGAGACCGAGACGACCCGGACGACGCTGACGCCCTCGGGCAGGGAGCCGAGCGGAAGGTCGCCGCCGGAGCTTCCCCGCAGGTCGAGCTCGGCCTCCCTGCAGGCGTCCCGAGCTGCGCAGGGCCAGGTTTCGCCGCGACGGTCCACCGCCACCGCGTAGCCGCGGATTCCCGAGGCCGGTGCCGGCCCCGGCGGCGCCTCGATCGCGACCACGGCGGTCCCGGCGGCGATCCAGCCCGCGGCGGTGAGGGCACCGGGGGCGCCCGGCCGCTCGTAGTCGTAGCGCAGCGCCGCGCTCGCCGAGGGCCCGCGCTCGCCGCCGGGGCCCTCCAGCCACACCTCGGCGGCGTAGACGCCGGACGGAGTGGGGGCCTGGACTTCGATCGAGCTTCGGTCGCCGAGCCGGGTGCCGGACGCGACGAGCAGGCCGGCGGCGTTGCGGATGCGGTAGCGCACGGCGGCGATCGGGAGCCCCTGGTCGGCGATCGGCGGTCGCTCCCATTCGAGCCGGAAGAGAGCGCTGGAGTGCCAGGCGTCCTCGCCGCCGTCCACCCGCAGGTCGATGGGGTAGAGCTGCGCCGCCGGGTCGGCCGCGCCGCGGTCGACGAGCGCGAGCGCGAGCGCCGCGGCGAGCAGGGCGGTCAGGCCGACCCGCCTCACGGCCCGAACTCCCCGGCCGGATCGCTCGCAGGGACGGACGCGCCGGAGCCTTCGTAGCTCGGTTCGGGGGCCGGGACCGGTTCGGGCGTCGGCTCCGGTGCGGGTTCGACCGCTTCGCCGCTGGGGGCGGGTTCGGCGAGAGGCGGCGCTGCCGGGGCCTTCTCACGGTCGGGTTTGGGCTTGGCTCTGACCGCCTGGTCGGAAGCCGCGCTTCCCTTGCTCGGGGTGCCGGTCTCAGGGGGGAGGACCGCCGGCTCCGCCACCCGCTCCAGCGGGGGCCGTGCATCGAGCGTGGGCTCGGCCCCGAGCGGGGTCGGAACGACGCCGGCCGCGACGCACGCCGCGGTGCCGGCCGCGCCGGCGCAGATCCCAACGACCTTGGCCACCCCCGCGAGGCCCGCTCCGCCACCTGCGGCTGCCTGCGAGACCACCACCTCACCACCCCCGCTGCCGCTGAAGCGGCCGGCCAGGTTCGTCCACGCGTCCCGAATGCGGTCGACCAAGGAGTGACCCAGCGGCAGGGCGGGGACGAGGGCTGCGGCGGCGCGCGGCGCCGCCCGGTAGGCGCGCAGGGTCGCCCGGCAGGTGGCGCAGGCCCGCAGGTGCTCCCGCACCGTGGTCGTCTCGCCGGGGGTGGCTTCGCCGTCGCAGAAGGCCGAGAGGAGCGGCCCCATCTCCTCGCAGCGGCTGCCGTCCTCGCTGCGGGCGAGGACCTTGCGGAAGCGCTCCCGCCCCTCGGCCAGGCAGCGATTGATCTTCGTGTGGCTGAACCCGGTGATCTCGCCGATCTCTGCGTAGGAGTAGCCCTCCGCCAGGAGGCTGAGCGCGCGCAGCTCCTGCGGTTTCAGGGCTTGCAACGCCTCGCGGCTGCGGGCGATCGCTTCCCGCCGCTCGACCCGCTCGGGCGGGCCGTCGGCCTCGCTCGGCAGCAGCGCCACCCAGTCGTCGCGGCCCGGCTCGGGCGCCCTCGCGGCGGGGCCGCTGAGGATGCGCTCGCGGTCCCGGCGCACCGCCAGCGCCTCGTGCTTGACCACCGTCTGCGTCCACCGGATCAGCTCCCGCGGGTTCTCGCTGGGCGCCTTGGTGAGGAGGATCTCCAGCGCCCGCTGCAGGGCTTCGTCGGCGTCGTCCTCGCAGAGCGAGTAGCGGCTGGCGGTGCGCCGCAAGGTCTCCTCGTGGCGCACGTACGTCTCAAGGGCGGCACGCTTTCGTGCGCCTTCGGCTGCAATTTGCATGGCAGCCGAATACATGGGGGGCGCCGGACTCTCCCCCCGTCTGGACGACTCTCCGGTCCGGATCTTCGGAAAATGCAGGGTCGGCTCGCGAGACCGACGGAACGCCTGCCCGATAGCATCGCCACCGATGAGCACCTGTGTGGTCACCGGCGGCGCCGGCTTTCTCGGGTCCCACCTCTGCGAGCGCCTGCTCGGGGACGGGCACCGGGTGATCTGCCTCGACAACCTCGAGACCGGGTCGCTGGAGAACATCGCCCACATCCGCGACGAGCGGTTCGAGTTCCGCAACACCGACATCACCAGCTTCGTCGACATCCCCGAGGACGTCGACTTCGTCTACCACCTCGCCTCGCCGGCCAGCCCGATCGACTACCTGCGGCTGCCGTTGCACACGCTCAAGGTCGGCTCGCACGGCACCCACCACATGCTCGGCGTCGCCAAGTTCAAGCGCGCCCGCTTCCTCATCGCCTCGACCAGCGAGGTCTACGGCGACCCCCAGGTCCATCCCCAGAAGGAGGACTACTGGGGCCACGTCAACCCGATCGGCCCGCGCGGCGTCTACGACGAGGCGAAGCGCTACGCCGAGGCGCTGACCATGGCCTACCACCGCCAGCAGGGGGTCGACACGGCGATGGTCCGCATCTTCAACACCTATGGCCCGCGCATGCGCCCGCACGACGGCCGCGCGATCCCGACCTTCCTGCGCCAGGCGCTGCAGGACCGGCCGCTGACCGTGTTCGGCGACGGCAGCCAGACCCGCAGCTTCTGTTACGTCGACGACCTGATCGACGGCATCGTCCGGCTCGCCGAGTCCGACGTGCACGCCCCGGTCAACATCGGCAACCCCAACGAGTTCACCCTGCTGGAGCTGGCGAAGTCGGTGATCGAGGTGACCGAGTCCCGCTCGGAGATCATCTACGAGCCACTGCCGACCGACGACCCCCAGCAGCGCCAGCCGGACATCGGCCGGGCCCGCGATCTGCTCGGCTGGGAACCGACGATCGAGCTCAACGAGGGCCTGCGCCGGACGATCGAGCAGACCGGCGTCGAGCGCCTCGTCGGCGCCGGCGACTGAGCGCCCGGCGAGGGTGGCCGAGCGGACGCTGCTGGTCATCGGGGCCGGCGGCTTCGTCGGCGCCCACCTGGCCGCGGCGGCGGCGGCAGGGGGCGACCTGCGCGTCCTCGGCACCGCGCGGCGATCCGGGCCGGCGGGGCTCACCTGCGATCTCCTCGATCCCGCCTCGGTCGACCGCTGCCTGTCGGAGGTGGGGCCCGATCTCATCGTCAACTGCGCCGGCGCCGCCTCGGTCGGGCGCAGCTGGGAGCAGCCCGCCGCGACCTTCGCGGCCAACGCGACCGGTGTGGTCAACCTGCTCGACGCGGTCTCCGCCCACGCGCCCTCCGCCCACGTCCTCTGCCTCTCCTCGGCTGACGTCTACGGAGCCAGGCAGGAGGCCGAGTTGCCGCTCAGGGAGGACATGGAGCTCCGACCCGTGACTCCCTACGGAGCGAGCAAGGCCTCGATGGAGGTCGTCTGCGACCAGTTCGCGCACGCCCGGGGCCTGCGGATCGCGGTCGCCCGCGTCTTCAACCTGATCGGCCCGGGCCAGTCGCCGCAGTTCGCGGTCCCCGGCTTCGCCCGCCGCATCGCCGTGGCCGAGCGCGACGGTGGCGAGGTCGAGCTGGCGCTCGGCAACGCCGCCGCGGTGCGCGACTTCGTCGACGTCCGCGACGGCGCCCGGGCGCTGCTGGAGCTCTCGCGGCAGGAGCTTCAGGGCACCTTCAACCTCTGCTCGGGCCGGGGGGCGACGATCGCCGATCTGGTGGCGGAGCTGGCGGCGGCCGCGAAGGTGCCGGTCGCGGTGCGTCACGACCCCGGGCTCGAGCGCCCGGCCGACCCGCCGGCCCTGGTCGGTGACCCCGGCCGCCTGCGCGAGGCCACCGGCTTCGAGGCCGAGGTCCCGGTTGCCACGACCCTCGCCGACCTGCTCGACAGCTGGCGCGCTGACCCCGCGGCCGCGTAGGAGCGCCGCGTCTCAATATCCTGCTCGGAGATGGCAAGCAACGGCAAACCAGCGGCCGGGGAGGCCCATCGCACTATCGCGCCCCTCGTCGGCCCCGACGACGAGCATGTCTACACCGACTCCGGGATCGAGATCGAGCGCCTCTACACCGAGGACGACGTCGCCCCGGGGCTCGACGAGCGCCTCGGGGTCCCCGGAGCGCCGCCCTTCACGCGTGGCATCCACGAGGGGATGTACCGCGACCGGCTCTGGACGATGCGCCAGTACGCCGGCTTCGCTTCGCCCGAGGACACCAACGAGCGTTACCGCTACCTGATCGAGCATGGCTCGACCGGCCTCTCGATGGCCTTCGACCTGCCGACCCAGCTCGGCCGCGACTCCGACGACCCGCTCTGCCACGGCGAGGTCGGCCGCACCGGCGTCCCGATCGACACGATCGAAGACATGCGGATCTGCTTCGAGGAGATCCCGCTCGACGGCGTCTCGACCTCGATGACGATCAACGCCCCGGCGGCGATCCTGCTGCTGCTCTACGAGCTGGTCGGCGAGGAGCAGGGGGTGCCCTCCGAGAAGCTGCGCGGCACGGTCCAGAACGACGTGCTGAAGGAGTACATGGCCCGCGGCAACTACATCTACCCGCCCGAGCCGACCATGCGCCTCACCACCGACATCTTCGAGTACTGCCAGACGCACGTGCCGAAATGGAACACGATCTCGATCTCCGGCTACCACATCCGCGAGAAGGGCTGCTCGGCTGTGCAGGAGGTCGCCTTCACGCTCTCCAACGCGATCGCCTACGTCGAAGCGGCGCTGGAGCGGGGGCTGAAGATCGACGACTTCGCCCCGCGCCTGGCCTTCTTCTTCAACGGCCACAACAACGTCTTCCAGGAGGTCGCCAAGTTCCGCGCCGTGCGCCGGATGTGGGCGGAGATCGTCAAGGAGCGGTTCGGGGCGGAGAACCCGAAATCGATGCAGATCCGCTTCCACACCCAGACCGGCGGGGTGACGCTGCAGGCGCAGCAGCCCGAGGTCAACATCATCCGCGTCGCCCTGCAGGGCTTCGCCGCGGTCTGCGGCGGCACCCAGTCGCTGCACACCAACGGGTTCGACGAGGCGCTGGCGCTGCCGACCGAGCGCTCGGCCCGGATCGCGCTGCGCACCCAGCAGGTGCTCGCCCACGAGTCCGGCGCCGCCGACACCGTCGACCCCTTCGCCGGCTCCTACTTCGTCGAGTCGCTGACCGACGAGGTCGAACTGCGGGCGAAGGAGCTGATGGCGAAGGTCGAAGAGCTGGGCGGCTCGGTCGAGGCGCTGGAGTTCATGCAGCGCGAGATCGAGGAGTCCGCGCTCAGCTACCACGAGCGCTACAAGAGCGGCCAGGACATCATCGTCGGCGTCAACAAGTACGTCACCGACCAGGTCGACGACGTCGACATCCTCAAGGTCGACCCGGAGGCCGAGCAGCGCCAGCTTGCCCGGCTCAAGTCCTTCAAGGAGGCCCGTGACCAGGCTGAGGTCGACGCGAAGCTGGAGGCGCTGCGCGACGTCGCCCGGGGCGAGGGAAACCTCCTGCACCCGGTCCGGGCCGCGCTCAAAGCCGAAGCCTCGATCGGCGAGGTCTGCGGCGCGATGCGCGACGTCTTCGGCGAATACAAGGGCGGCGCCTTCTTCTAACGCCTCGGCGTGCGCATCCGACATTGACCCACTTCAGGTGTGGTCAATGTCGGATGCGTTCTTCGGCAGCAGGGTTGCGACTTGGCGGAGTTCGCTGCGGACGCGGGCAGGTTCGTGCTTGACCTCGTAGTGGGTGAAGCGAAGAGCCGTCATCTCGGCGCGTGCGTGGGCGCGATCGCGGCGCGCATCTCGAATCTGGGCCGACGGCATGCGGTGATAGCGGAGGCCGTCGGTCTCGACCACCAGGCCGAGGTCCGGCCAGTAGAAGTCGACCCTGAAGCCATTGATCGTCTGTTGGGTGCGCGGAGGGGGAAGCCCGGCATCCGCTGCGATCCGGCGGAAGAGAACCTCGAGATTGGAATCGGAGAGGCGGAATGTTCGCTTGTCGAGCAGGCGACGGAGGAGGGGTGCCCCGGGTTCACCTACGTAGTTGTCGAGGACCGCGCGCAGGGCCTCCGGATCGATCAGCCCGCAGCGTCTGCGCGATCGTGGTCACCGGGATGTTGTCTTCGACCGCGATGTCGTCGGGACGGAGCGTCGGGCGACCGCGGACGCGGAGGCCGGACCGCTTCAGTTCGCAACGCCGCCGTACGCTGACGTCGATGCGTCCTCGCGCCTCCGCGCCGACGCCCCAGAACGCCGCCGCGCTGCGATGGCTCAACGCCGCGCCGTCGCCGCAGGCGAGGACCGCGGCCATCCAGTGGCGCTTCGGCGCGAGCTGTGGCCAGCCGACGGCGTAGACGCCGCGCATCACGAGGTGCAGGCGACCTCGCGCCACGCGGTGCTCGATCTCTCTCGCGTTGAACCCAAGGGCCAGCAGTTGCCGCCGTGCCACCACGCCATGCTGCATCCGCGCCCGCTCCCAGGCCCGCCGGCTTCGTTCTTCAATCAGCGGATGCGCTCGCGTCTCTCCCCTCTGAATGGCGCCGTTCAGCGCACTGTGCGGGCAGGAACCGGCGGGCGGCGGTGGAAGCCGCCATCGATGATCGAGGTTTCGCGGACGCTGATGAAGTCCGAGCCCGAGCTGGCCGAGCTGATCGAGGCCGTCGAAGGGGTCGAGGTGACGATGGCCGAGAAGGGTTTCGGCACCCGGGTCGAGGTCCGCGCCGAGGAGTCGACGGGGCTGGAAACGGCCGACCTCGAGGCCTTCCTCGATCGTCTCGCCGAGCCGCAACGGCGGCCGTTCAGCGGCGTGTAGCGAGCACCGATCCCCTGAAAGCCAAAGCCACCATTTGGGCGGTGCCGCCGCCCGGAAAGCGAGCACCCCTGTGAACCGAATCGCGAAGCACCTGACCTTCAGCAACGTCATCGCCTGCATGGCGCTGTTCGTCGCGCTCAGCGGCGCCGCCGTCGCGGCAAAAGCGACCCTGACCAAGAACCAGGTCAAGGCGAAGAACATCGCCAAGGAAGCGGTCACGTCGCCGAAACTGAAGAACAGCGCCGTGATCAGCGCCAAGCTGGCCACCAACTCGGTGATCGCCTCGAAGATCGCCGGCGGCTCGGTCACCTCCGGCAAGCTCGCCAACGGCTCGGTCCGGTCCAACACGCTCGGTGGCGGCGTCGTCACCGAAGCGAAGCTGAAGAACGCCGCGGTCGGCAACAGCAAGCTCGGCGAGGGCGCGGTCAGCAGCAGCAAGGTCTCTCCGACCCTGCTCGCGCAGCTGCTGAAGAACGTCACCTACGTGACCGAAACGAGCGTCAACGACTCCGAAACGTCGAAGTCGGTCACCGCCACCTGCCCGAGCGGCAAGCAGGCGATCGGCGGCGGCGTGCGGATCAACTCGCCGGCCACGGTCAACGTGCTGCCAAGCGAATCGGCGCCCGTGACCAGCGCGACCAACGTTCGGGTCGGCTGGGTCGCCGGTGGTCACGAGTACGCGGCGGAGGCCGGCAACTGGCAGGTCGTCGCCTACGCGGTCTGCGCGGAACTCTAGGCCCCTCCGGCCGGCGCCTGGGCGCACTTCTCCCCGGTATGCGGGGACAAGTGCGCCCGGGCCGGCCGCGAAATAGACTTCCGCGCTCGATGCGCGAGAGAAATCCCGAAACGCACGACGAGAAGCTCGCCTACCTGCGCGAGCTGCGCGAGGCGGCGATCCACTCGGCCTCCGAGGAGGCGGTCGAGAAGCAGCACGCGAAGGGCAAGATGACCGCCCGCGAGCGGGTCGAGAAGCTGCTCGACCCGGGCTCCTTCGAGGAGCTCGACACCTTCGTCCGGCACCGCACCTACGACTTCGAGATGCAGAAGAAACGGCCCTGGGGCGACGCCGTCGTCACCGGCCACGGCACGATCGACGGCCGCACCGTCTTCGTCTTCTCCCAGGACTTCACCGTCTTCGGCGGCAGCCTCGGCGAGGTGATGGCGGAGAAGATGTGCAAGGTGATGGACCTCGCCGCCCAGGTCGGGGCGCCGGTGATCGGGATCAACGACTCCGGCGGCGCCCGCATCCAGGAGGGCGTCGTCTCGCTCGGCGCCTACGGCGACGTCTTCGTCCGCAACGTCCAGTGCTCGGGCGTGATCCCGCAGATCAGCCTGATCATGGGCCCCTGCGCCGGCGGCGCCGTCTACTCGCCGGCAATGACCGACTTCATCTTCATGGTCAAAGAGACCTCGCACATGTTCATCACCGGCCCGGAAGTGATCAAGACGGTGACCGGCGAGGAGGTCGAGTTCGAGGAGCTCGGCGGGGCGATGAGCCACAACTCGAAGTCCGGCGTCGCCCATTTCGCCTCCGAGGACGAGGAGAGCTGCCTCGAGGACGTGCGCTACCTGATGGGCTTCCTGCCCTCGAACAATTTGGAGGCGCCGCCGCGCTTCGAGCCCGCGGACGACCCCGAGCGCGAAGACACCGAGCTCGACACCCTCGTCCCCGACGATCCCTCCAAGCCCTACGACATGCGCGACGTGATCGCCCGCGTCGTCGACGACGAGGAGTTCTTCGAGGTCCACGAGCACTTCGCCAAGAACATCGTCTGCGGCTTCGCCCGCCTCGACGGCTATCCGGTCGGCGTGGTCGGCAACCAGCCCGCCTTCCTCGCCGGCGTGCTCGACATCGAGGCCTCCGAGAAGGCGGCCCGGTTCGTGCGCACCTGCGACTGCTACAACGTCCCGATCGTCACCTTCACCGACGTGCCGGGCTTCCTCCCCGGCACCGACCAGGAGTGGAACGGGATCATCCGCCACGGCGCCAAGCTCCTCTACGCCTTCACCGAGGCGACGGTCCCGAAGCTCACGGTGGTCACCCGCAAGGCCTACGGCGGCGCCTATGACGTCATGAACTCCAAGCACATGCTGGCCGACTACAACGTCGCCTGGCCGACCGCCGAGGTCGCGGTGATGGGCCCGGAGGGCGCCGTCAACATCATCTACCGCAAAGACATCGCCTCCTCGCCGACCCCCGACGAGCGCCGCCAGAAGCTGATCGACGACTACAAGGCCCACTTCGCCAACCCCTACTCGGCGGCCGAGCGCGGCTACATCGACGACGTGATCGAGCCGCGCCAAACTCGCCCGAAGCTGATCAAGGCCCTGCGCATGCTCCAGTCCAAGCGCGTGGCCCAGCCGAAGCGCAAGCACGGCAACATTCCTCTGTAAGGACGGGCCGGAGGAGGGATCGGGTGTCCCTCCCACTGCGCTGGGATTTTCGCCGCTGACGTCGCGTCTCTCGCTGAGCGCTCCCGGCGAAAATCAGGGACGCCGCTTGTGGGAGGGACACCCGATCCCTCTACGCAGGTCAAACAGCGAAGGCCCAGGAGCCGCAAACAGCTCCGCCGCTCGCAGAAGAGCCGGCCTCGTGGGGTTGGGTCCAGCCTTGGCTTCGCGGCGCGAGGGGGAATGGGACTGCCGGAATGCGGGAGCGCGATTGCGGGGAGCCGGGTATCCCTCTCACGGAGGCTCAAGAGCAGCGGCCTAGGCCCCCGGTGCTCGATCAGCTGCGCAACGGTCTCCGGGAGAGGGATACCCGGCTCCCATCTCACCACCCCCAATCAGGGAATCCGGGTGGCTGCCTCGCGTCGGGAGGCCCAGGTGGCGAGGGGGGCCGAGGTTAGCTCTTCCCAGGCGGCGTCCTCGCCGTAGAACTGCATCACCACGAAGTGAAGCAGTCCCGGGAGCATCTCCGGGGCGGTCTCCGGCTCGTCGCTCATCAGCTTCGTCCGCACGAGAGTCTCGATAGCCCCTACCATGAAGGGAGCCGTCACAGGAGGTGGAGCTTTTTGGCGAGAGGGGATCTCGCGGCGCGCGCCGTCGATGGCGTGGGAGAGGCGCTCCATCAAACGATCATGCTCGGCCAGCGCAGCGCCCCCCGCGGCGTGCGGCTCGACCAGCAGCGCGCGGGCGAGCGCGGGCTGGTTGGCGCAGAACTCGAGCAGCTCGGCCAGCCCGGCTCGGAGCCCCTCGCGCCAGGTCGGCTGCCGTTTCGCGAGGCCGATCAGCCGCCGGTAGAGCCACTCGGCCCCGCCGCTGTAGGCCTGCGCGAAGCAGTCCTCCTTGTCGTCGAAGTTCTTGTAGAAGGTCGCGCGGCTGGCGGCGGCGCGCTCGATCACGTCCTGCACCGAGATGTGCTCGTAGCCCCGCTCGCCGCTGACGATCAGCATGGCCTCCAGCAGCCGCTCGCGAGCAGAGCGGACATGGCGACCTGGGAAGAGGGCTTGATCCGGCATCGCACACACCTTCTGAAAACAATTACCTTTTGTCTAGATATAGCAGCTTTCAGAGACACCGGTGATCAGAACGTCAAAGTTTTTAGAGAAAAGGAAAATAGACACCAGGTGAACGTTCTGGTATCTTGTCGGTATGGCGAAGCAGCGCCCGCTTTCGGAGCGGCTCTCGAAACTGCCACCGGGACGCCACCTGATCCCCAGCGATTTCGTCTCCCAGAATCAGCGCGAGCGGATGCTGCTGGCGACGACCGAGCTGGTCGCCGAGCGTGGCTACCAGAAGACGACGATCGAGCTGATCGCGAAGACCTCGCGGGTCGCTCTGGTCACCTTCTACGAGCATTTCTCGAGCAAGGAGGAGTGCTTCCTGGCAGCTTTCGACGAGAGCGTCGAGGCTGCCCGGGACGTCTTCACCGAGCTGCTGGACCCGGAGTCGCCCTGGCAGGACCAGATCTCGGCCGGCCTCGAGATCTTCCTGGAGATGGTCGAACGGGAGCCGGCGCGAGCGAAGCTGTGCATCGTCGAAGCGCAGGCTGCCGGGTCCGCTTCGCTGGCGCGCTACCAGGCGATGCTGGAGGGGGTCGCCCCGAAGTTGCGCGAGGGCCGCGACTTCAATCCGCGCGCCGCCCGCCTGCCGGACGGGCTCGAGGTGGCGATCGCCGGTGGCATCGCCTGGCTCGTCCACCAGCGCCTGGTCAACGACGAGTCCGAGGACTTGAAGGCGCTGCTGCCGGAGATGCTGCAGGTGACCCTCACCCCTTACGTCGGCGAGGTCGAGGCGGGCCGGGCCGCCGACGCCGCGCAGGCGCGGGTGGCCGCCTGAAAGACGCGAGCGCAGGGAGCAGGGCCGGGCGGATGTGAGCGAGATCGAGCCCGGGCCGGGAAGCGCTGTCGACCCGGTCCGCGAGCGGATCGCAAGGGCGATGGTGGAGCTGGCCGCCGAGCAGGGACTGGAGTCGACGACGGTCGCGATGCTCTGCAAGCAGGCCGCGGTCGGCCGCGCCGCCTTCGATCGCAGCTTCACCGGCAAGGAAGACTGCTTCCTGCGCGTGCACGGCGAGATCAGCTTGGAGTTCTGCCAGCGGGTCAACGCCGCCTATGGCGGGCCCCGCGCCTGGCACGACCGGATCTGGGCGGGGGCCTGGGCGGCAATGCGCTTCCTCCAGGAGGACCCGGTGCGAGCGCGCTTCTTCGTCGTCGCCGTCAACGGAGCCGGCAGCCGTGCGCAGGAGCGCCGTGACAGGGTCCTGCAGGGCCTCGCCGACATGATCGACGCCGGGCGCAGCGAGCTCGAGGAACCGCACTACGTCTCCCGCAGCACCGCGGAGATGGTCAGCGGAGCGATCTACGGCACGATCATGGTCAAGGTCCGCGACGGCGCGATCGAGCGCGACGAGGAATTCCTCCCCGAGCTCGTCTACATGGCGATGATGCCCTATCTCGGGGCCCGCGCGGCGGAGGACGAGCTGCTCGTCGAGCCGCTCCACTAGGGAACAGACCGGGGTGGGTCGAGTATGGTCGCGGATGTGCCGAAGGCAGCGGGGAAGGGCAAGGAGGAGAAGGCCGCAGCGCCGGCCGAGGAGGTCGCCTTCGCGTCGCGCCTGCCCGCCGGCCGGCACGGGCTGCCGCGTGAGTTCATCGTCCAGAACCAGCGCGAGCGGATCATCACCGCCCTGGTCGACACGGTCGCCGAGCGCGGCTACAACGCGACCACGGTGGCCCACATCACCAAAGCCGCCTCGGTCTCGCGCCGCACCTTCTACGAGCACTTCCCAGGCAAGGAAGCCTGCTTCCTGGCGGCCTACGAAATGGTCGCCGACCACATCCGCGAATCGATGCAGGTCGCGGCCGAGGCCTTCGAGGACTGGCCGCAGAAGGTGCGGGCGGCGCTGGCGACGATGCTGCGCTTCCTCGCCGGCGAGCCGGAGCTGGCCCGCGTCTGCATGATCGAGCCGATCGCCGCCGGGGGCGCGATCGCCGCGCGTCACCGCGAATCGATGCAGGGCTTCATCGAGATCCTCAAAGCCGGGCGCCCCCAGCACAGCGGCGAGCGACCGCTGCCGGAGGCGACGGAGGCGACCCTGGTGGGCGGCATCGTCTCCCTGATCGTGCGGGAGATCAACGCCGGTCGCGCCGAGCAGCTGGAGAAGCTGCTCCCCGACCTGGTCGAGCTGACCCTGGCGCCCTACCTGGGCGCTGAGGAGGCGGCGCGCCTGGCCCAGGCCGGTTAGGGGTCAGGGAACGGCGGTCGCCTCGGCCTCGACGCCGCGCCCGCCTTTGGCGGCGACCGAAGCTCCCTCGTCGCGGCTGAGGCGGTGCGCGAGGTACACGGGGACGATCGAGATCAGGATCACCAGCAGGGCGACGACGTTGACGATCGGCAGCTGGCTGGGCCGGAAGAGGTTGCGGAAGATCCAGATCGGCAGGGTTTCCTCACCGGCGCCGATCGTGAACGTGGTGACGATGATCTCGTCGAAGGAGAGGGCGAAGGCGAGCAGGGCGCCGGCGGCGAGCGCGGTCCGCATGTTGGGCAGGGTGATGTAGCGGAAGGTCTGCCAGGTGTGGGCGCCGAGATCGGCCGAGGCCTCCTCGAAGGAGGCCGAGGTGCGGCGCAGGCGGGCGACGACGTTGTTGTAGACGACGACGATGCAGAAGGTGGCGTGGCCGACGATCACCGTGAAGAGGCCGAGGCTGACGCCGAGCACCTGGGTGAAGGTGTTGCTGAGGGCGACGCCGGTGACGATTCCCGGCAGCGCGATCGGCAGCACGACGAGGAAGGAGATCGTCTCGCGGCCGAAGAAGCGGTGGCGGGCGACGGCCATGGCGGCCAGGGTGCCGAGCAGGAGCGCGATCGCGGTCGCGGCGAGACCGGCTTTGACCGAGGTGAGGAATGCTTCCCGGGCGGCGTCGTTGTCGATCGCCTTGGCGAACCAGTCGGTGGTGAGGCCCGACGGTGGCCACTTCTGGGTCGTGCCGCTCGCGCTGAAGGCGTAGATGCCGACGATGAACAGCGGCACGTAGATGAAGGCGAGCCCGATCCCGACCCCGAGCCGCAGCAGCCACGTGGCGCCCCTTGAGAGCCGCATCTCAGACGTGCTCGAAGGCGCCGAGCTTCCGGGCCACGAGCAGGTAGGCGATCATCACCACGATCGGCACGAGGGCGAGCGCGGCGGCGAACGGCTGGTTGTTGGTGATGTTGTTGAAGATCACGTTGCCGATGAACTGGTCGTTGGAGACCAGGCGCGGCGTGATGTAGTCGCCGAGGGTGAGTGAGAAGGTGAAGATCGAGCCGGCGACCACGGCCGGGAAGGAGAGCGGCAGGATCACCCGGCGGAAGGTCGTGAACGGGTGGGCGCCGAGATCCTCCGAGGCGCTGATCAGCGAGTTGGGGAGGCGCTCGAGGCCGGCGTAGATCGGCAGGATCATGTACGGGAGCCAGAGGTAGCTCATCACCAGCCAGACCGCGACGATCCCGTAGCCGGGCCCGTGCAGGCCGAACGGCTCCAGCGCCCAGTTGATCACCCCGTCGTTGGAGAGCATCGTGCGCCAGGCGAGCACCTTGACCAGGTAGCTCGACCAGAGCGGCAGCAGGATCGCGACGACGAGGATCGCCGTCGTGCGGCGGCTCGCCACCTTCGCCATGTAGAAGGCGATCGGGAAGGCGAGGACCGCGTCGGTGACGGTGACCGCGGCCGCGACGGCGACGGTGCGGCCGACGATGTCGCGGTAGACGGGTTCCTGGAACAGCGCTTCGAAGTTCTCCAGCGAGAAGCCCTGGACGACTTCGCCGCTGAGCGCGTCGACCGACCAGAAGGCGGTGACGAGGAGGACCGCGAGCGAGCCGAGGTAACCGACGACGAGCCAGCCGACCGGGCCGGCCAGCAGTGCCCCCACCTGCAGCCTGGGGCGGCTCTGGAAGAGGCCGGCGAGCCTGCGGCCCACCGACCCCTTCCGGACGACGGCTTCAGCAGCCATCGCTCACCGCGGGCTCAGCCTTTGATCGCGGTCCAGGCCTGGACCCAATCGTTGTAGTCCTTGCAGTCTTCCTCGCCGTTGCCGCAGTCGGCGAGGGGCGTCTCCCAGTAGTAGACCCGCTCCCAGAACGCGGGGTCTTCGGCGTGGTATTTCTCGCAGAAGCCTTTCTCCGCGGTCTCGTCGCAGGCGAGGCTCTGGGCCGGCGCCTCACCGAAGTATTCGGCCACTTCGGCGTTGACTTTCGGTTCGACGATCCAGTCCATCCACATGTACATGCAGTTCGGGTGCTTGGCTTCGGAGCTGATCATCCAGGTGTCGGACCACCCGGTCGCACCCTCTTTCGGCAGGAAGCCTTGGCTGGCCGGGCTGGCGGCCACGGGCTCGCCTTCTTCCTGCAGGGCGAAGTACTGGTACTGCCAGGTGGTGCCGACATCGGCGTCCCCGTTGGCGAAGGCGGAAATCTGCTTCGCCGCTTCCGACCAGTATTCGCCGACGTTCGGCCGCTGTTCTTTCAGCAGGTCGACCGCCGCGGTGAACTGCTCTTCGTTCAGCTCGTAGGGGTTTTCGATCCCGAGATCGGGCTGGTGGGTCATCAGGTAGACGGCCGCGTCGGCGATGTAGATCGGGTCGTCGTAGACGCTGATCTTGCCTTTGTTTTCCGCCGCCATTTTCGGGTCGAGCATCACGTTCCAGGAATCGGGCGCCGGCGTGACGCTGTCGTCGTTCCACATCAGCAGGTTGGCCCCGCGGCCATGCGGGATCCCGTAGGGCTGGCCGTCGAACGTGTTGTAGGGCTGATCTTTGAGGTCGCTGAAGATCGTCTTGTAGTTCGGGACGAGGTCGACGTTGACCGGGTCGACGTCACCTCCGTCGACGAGGCGGGCGGAGGCGTTGCCGGAGGCCGAGACGCCGTCGTATTCGCCGGTCCGCATCAGCTGCACCATTTCGTCGGAGGTGCCGGCGACCTTGCTGTTCACCTTGCAGCCGGTCTTCTGTTCGAACGGTTTGCTCCAGGCCGGTTCGACGTAGCCGGCCCAGGCGATCAGGTCGACTTCACCCTCTCCTTTGCCGACCTTCTGCAGCGCTTCGCCGCCGGACCCGCCGTCGTCGTCGCCCCCGCCGCAGCCGGCCAGGACGAGCATGAAGGCGAGGAGCCCGGCGATGACGAGCCACGCCGCTCGGGCGGAGTGCGAGTCCCTTCTCATGGTGAATCCTCCTCTGTCGTTGACTTCCCCTGGACGGCGGCCGCGTGCTCCGGACGCCATCCCACCAGCACCTCTTTCCCCTGCTCGGGCGCGCCCTCCCCCGACGCGCCCTCCAAGTTCTGCTGCACGAGCTGCAGGCTGCCGCCGCCCTCGAGGGCCACGGTGTACCGGGTCACCATCCCCGCGTAGGCGACCTCGGCGACCTTGCCGCGCTCGCTGTGGATGCCGTTCGTGTCGGCGCTCGGCTCCAGCAGCCGGATCTTCTCCGGGCGGATCGTCATCCGCCTGCCGCCCCGCTCGATCACGTTCGAGACGCCGACGAAGCCGGCGACGAACTCGTTGCGCGGATGCTCGTAGAGCTCGCGCGGAGGACTCACCTGCTCGATTCGGCCCTCGTTGAAGACGGCGATCCGATCGCTCATCGTCAGCGCCTCGTCCTGGTCGTGGGTGACGTAGACGAAGGTGATCCCGACCTCGCCCTGGATCGTCTTCAGCTCCAGCTGCATCTGCTCGCGCAGCTTCAGGTCGAGGGCGCCGAGCGGCTCGTCGAGCAGCAGCACCTGCGGGCGGTTGACGATCGCCCGCGCCAGCGCCACCCGCTGCCGCTGCCCGCCGGAGAGCTCGCCGGTCCGGCGCGCCCCGTAGCCGGGGAGGCGCACCATCTCCAGGGCCTCCTCGCAGCGCCTTGCGCGCTTGGCCCTGTCCACCCCGGCGACCTTCATCCCGTAGCCGACGTTCTCGCCGACGGTCATGTGCGGGAACAGGGCGTAGTCCTGGAAGACGGTGTTGACCGCCCGGTCGTAGGGCGGCACCCCGCGGACGTCCACTCCGGCCAGTTCGATGGTGCCCGCGCTGGGGTCCTCGAAACCGGCGATCATCCGCAGCGTCGTCGTCTTGCCCGATCCCGAGGGACCGAGGAAGGTGAAGAACTCTCCGCGCTGGACCTCGAGGTCAATTCCGGCCACGGCGACGACCTCGCCGTATTGCTTGGTGAGGCCTGCGAGGCGGATGTCAGAGAGTGAAGCCGTTACAAGGCGACGTTATCCCAGGCGTTCAGGAACGCAAGGACAAATCAGCACTCCTCGGTTGGCCGAGTTGGAGTACGAGAACTTGGACGGGTCGGAGTGGCCGGGGGCACCGACCACTCCGACCCAGCAGGTCTGCTGCCGTGTTGCGGCTAGTACCCGGTCGGGTGACGGGCGACGAAGCCGGCGCTGGAGCGGACTTCCTCGCGCCAGCGGGGACCGCTTTCGCCCGCGCCGCCGCCCGAGGTGTCCCAGCGCACGCCGGCGATCACCGCGTAGGCGTGGCCCGGGTTGGTGTAGACGGTGATCCAGCGGCCGAGCCCGGCTTCGCCCCACTGGGCCATCGGGCCGGAGGGCAGCGGGCTGTCGATGAAGCCGCCACCTTTGAGCGCGAAGCTGACGGCACCGGAGCAGTCGTAGCCTTTGTCCCACCAGCGGGCGTGGCCGCCGCCGAAGATGTAGGGCTTGGTGCGGATCTTGTTGGCCGCGGCGATCACGGCCTTGACTTTCGCCGGAGCGCTCTTGGGCGGGATCAGTTCCCCGGTGGGGAGGAGCTTCGCCTTGGCGGTCGGGGTGCAGACGTCTACTTCCGCCGGGGTGAGGCCTCCGGTGGCGCACTTCGCGGAGGCGCCGGGGGCGGCGAGCGCGCCTACGGCGATGACTGCCGCCAGCGCCAACCCGGCTTTGACCTTCAAGTTGTCAGACAGCAAACCGATTCTCCTTTGTCGGCCTACGGGGTTAGCTGTCGGGCTAGCGCTAAAAGGAGCCTGCGCTCTCGCCTGAACTAGGCGGGTTCGCCCCGAAAACGTGGTTCCCCCGTTCCCATGGCGCCTAGGAGCGCCCGGGACTCGGCGTTTCGGTTCTACGGACCGGCGGCAGTCTAGACCATCGCCCGGTTGCTTGCTCATGAAACGCAAACATTTAGTGGCCTTTCGCACTTTCATCCCCGATTCCTGTCGGCGGGGCGACTGGTAGCTTGGGCCTCGGCATGGAACTTGCAGGTCGCAAAGCACTGCTGACGGGCGCCACCGGGGGCCTCGGGATCGCGATCGCCAAGGCGCTGGCGGGGCGCGGCGCCGCGGTGCTGCTGAGCGCCCGCAAGCGCGAGGCCCTGGAGGCGCTCGCGGCGGAGCTGCCGGGCGAGGGGCACGCCGTCCTGCCCGCCGACCTGGCCGAGCCCGGCGAGGCCGAGCGGCTCGCCGCCGAGGCGGGCGGGGTCGACGTCCTCGTCGCCAACGCCGGCCTGCCCGGCGCCGGCCGCATGGAGGACTTCACCCCCGAGCAGGTGCAGCGAGCGCTGCGGGTCAACCTCGAGTCGCCGATGCTGATGGCGCAGGCCCTTTACCCGGCGATGCTGGAGCGGGGCTCCGGGCACCTCGTCTTCGTCGCCTCGCTGGCCGGCAAGTCGCCGGCCCCGCGGTCCTCGATCTACAACGCGACCAAGTTCGGGTTGCGCGGCTTCGCCCTCGCCCTCCGCACCGACCTGGCGCCGCAGGGGATCGGGGTCTCGCTGGTCTCGCCGGGGTTCATCCGCGAGGCCGGGATGTTCGCCGAGTCAGGCGCGAAGTCGCCGGGTGGGCTCGGTACCTCCTCGCCGGAGGAGGTGGCGCAGGCGACCGTGCGCGCGATCGAGGCCGACAAGGTAGAGATCACCGTCGCCCCAGCCCGCCAGCGCTTCCTCGCCCACTTCGGCCTCACCAGCCCGGGAATCGCAGTCAAAGTTTCGAGCGGCTCGGCCGGCCAGAAGTCAGCCGCAGAGATCGCCGCCGGCCACTCCGACGACAAGCGCTGAAGAGGCGGACCCGGGCGCCCCGCGAACGGGCGGATACTCAAAACGGCGGTCTTATTAGACCGCCGTTTGTCCGGGCGTGGGGTGCCCGGGTCCGCCCCGCCACCGATTGCCTAGGATGACTTCGTGAGCAGCGACTCTTTCGGCGCCCGTTCGACCCTCGCGGTGGGGGACCGCGAGTACGAGGTCTTCCGGCTCGACGCGCTGCAGGAGCGCTTCGACGTAGCCCGCCTGCCCTACTCGGTCAAGGTCCTGCTGGAGAACGTGCTGCGGCTCGAGGACGGAGTCTCGGTCAGCGCCGCCGACGTCGAGGCGATCGCCGGCTGGGACGCCGCGGCCGAGCCCAGCGTCGAGATCCCCTTCCAGCCGGCCCGGGTGCTGATGCAGGACTTCACCGGCGTCCCGGCAGTCGTCGACCTGGCGGCGATGCGCGACGCGATGGAGGAGATCGGCGGCGACCCGGCCGCGATCAACCCGCTGGTCGACGTCGACCTCGTGATCGACCACTCGGTCCAGGTCGACGCCTTCGGCAACGAGCGCGCCTTCGCCCTCAACGCCGAGCGCGACTTCGAGCGCAACCTCGAGCGCTACTCCTTCCTCAAGTGGGGCCAGCACTCATTCGACAACTTCCGCGTCGTCCCGCCCGCCACCGGCATCTGCCATCAGGTCAACCTCGAGTACCTGGCCCAGGTCGTCTACAGCCGCGAGAACGAGGGCGTTCTCCAGGCTTACCCCGACACCCTGGTCGGCACCGACTCCCACACGACGATGGTCAACGGCCTCGGGGTGCTCGGCTGGGGCGTCGGCGGGATCGAGGCCGAGGCGGCGATGTTGGGCCAGCCGATCTCGATGCTGCTGCCGCAGGTGGTCGGGTTCAAGCTCTCCGGCGAGCTGCCGGAGGGGGCGACCGCGACCGACCTCGTCCTGACGGTCACCGAGATGCTGCGCGAGCGCGGCGTCGTCACCAAATTCGTCGAGTTCTTCGGGCCAGGGCTGCCGACCCTCGGGCTCGCCGACCGCGCCACCCTGGGCAACATGTCGCCCGAGTTCGGCTCGACCTGCGCGATCTTCCCGGTCGACGCCGAGACGCTGCGCTACCTCGACCTGACCGGGCGGCCGACCGAGACGATCGAGCTGGTCGACGCCTACGCGCGCGAGCAGGGGATGTTCCACGACGAGTCCAGCCCAGACCCCGTCTTCTCCGAGCTGCTGGAGCTCGACCTCGGCGACGTCGTGCCCAGCATCGCCGGGCCGAAACGCCCGCAGGACCGGGTGCCGCTCTCGCATGCGAAGCAGTCCTTCCTCGAGGCGATGGGCGAGTTCGACCCGGACGCCGCCGAACGCATGGGCAACGGGCGCGACGAGGCGATCGAAGAGTCGTTCCCGGCCTCCGACCCGCCCGCCGAGGAACACGACGACGAGCGCGGCAAGCCGCGGCCGGCGGTCGGCCACGCCCCGGCGGCCACCGTCGCCCACGGCAGCGGCGACGAGATCGAGGTGACGCTCGAGGACGGGAGCTCGTTCGAGCTCGACCACGGCCGGGTCGTGATCGCCGCGATCACCAGCTGCACCAACACCTCGAACCCGAGCGTGATGGTCGGCGCCGGCCTGCTCGCCCGCAACGCGGTCCGGCGGGGCCTGTCGCGCCAGCCCTGGGTGAAGACTTCGCTGGCTCCGGGCTCGACCGTCGTCACCGACTACCTCGAGCGCGCCGGCCTCACCGAGTACCTGGACGCGCTGCAGTTCAACCTGGTCGGCTACGGCTGCACCACCTGCATCGGCAACTCGGGGCCGCTGGCGGAGGAGATCTCGGCGGCGATCGCCGAGCAGGATCTGGCCGTCTGCGCGGTCCTCTCCGGCAACCGCAATTTCGAGGGCCGGATCAACCAGGACGTCAAGGCCAACTACCTGGCCAGTCCGCCGCTGGTCGTCGCCTACGCGCTGGCCGGTCGCATGGACATCGACCTGACGCAGGAGCCGCTGGGCAAGGGCTCCGACGGGGAGCCTGTGTTCCTGCGCGACATCTGGCCCGACGCCGAGGAGGTGAAGCGGGTGGTCGGCGCCTCCGTCCAGTCGGAGATGTTCGAACGCAACTACGCCGAGGTCTTCGCCGGCGATGAGATGTGGAACGACGTTCACGTCCCCTCCGGCGACCGCTACACCTGGCCCGCGTCGACCTACGTGCGCCGGCCCAGCTTCTTCGAGCAGATGCCCGCCGACCCGCCCGGGGTCGAGCCAATCGCCGGCGCCCGGGTGCTGGCCCTGCTCGGGGACTCGATCACCACCGACCACATCTCACCGGCCGGGGCGATCAAGAAGGACAGCCCCGCCGGAAAGTGGCTGGTCGAGCAGGGGGTCGAGCCGCGCGACTTCAACTCCTACGGGGCGCGCCGCGGCAACCACGAGGTGATGATCCGCGGCACCTTCGCCAATATCCGCCTCCGCAACCAGCTGGTCGAGCGCGCCGGCGGCTTCACCCGTCACTTCCCCGACGGCGGCGAGACGACGATCTACGAGGCGGCGAGCGCCTACGCGGTCGAGGGCGTGCCGCTGATCGTGCTTTCCGGCAAGGAGTACGGGTCCGGCTCCTCCCGCGACTGGGCGGCGAAGGGGACGAAGCTGCTCGGCGTGCGCGCGGTGATCGCCGAGAGCTACGAGCGCATCCACCGCTCGAACCTGATCGGGATGGGGGTGCTCCCCCTTCAGTTCGCCCCCGGGGAGAACATCGCCTCGCTCGGCCTGACCGGCGCCGAGACCTTCGACTTCGGCGATCTCGAGGACGGGAGGGCGCAGACGGTCGCCGTCACCGCCCGGCGCGAGGACGGCTCGACGGCCGAGTTCGTCGCGACGGTGCGTCTCGACACCCCGAACGAGGTCACCTACTTCCTCAACGGCGGCATCCTCCAGGCGGTGCTGCGCAAACTTAGGTAGGCGCAGCGGGGCCGCGGGAGGCAGGGGGGTCCGCGCGACCCTCGCTGCACCTGCGCGTCGGTAGCCAGGGAGGGATGCCGACGCGGCCGTTCCCCTGGACGGGACTGCCCAGACGGAACAGTCACTGACTAGCTATACAGCTTGGACCCCTCCCGGTCAAGCTCGGTCGAGTGGTTTAGGTCCGATCTGCCGTGCTTTGGGCACCTGCGGCGTCCTCGTAGCCCGGCGCGGCCACTCCCCAGCCCTTGCGCTCGATCAGCTCGATCCCGATCACGCTGCCGACCGGCCCGACCGGGGTGAGGGTCGCGGCGAGCAGGGTGTAGGGGGCCTCGCGCCGCACCGCGGCGATCCAGATCACGATGCAGAGGGCGATGAAGCCGAGCCCGTGGGCCCAGCCGAAGACCATCGTCCCGGTCTCGAAACCGGGCGCGAGCCAGAAGACGAGCAGGCCGGCGAAGACCACCAGCTCCAGCCAGGAGAGCCGCTTCACCCAGACGAACAGGCGCCCGGGGACGGGCTTCTGCAGCGGTCGCACCGGGCTCAGGCGCCGGGTGTGAGCGCCGTCAGCACGATGCGCTCCTGCTCGCGCGCATGGGCCCCGGAGTAGCCCTCGCCCGGGCTCGCCCGGCCCTGACGGCCGATGTAGGTCAGCTCCACGCCCTCCGGCAGCACCTCCGGCATGCGGCGCGACATCACCTTCCAGGCGCCCATGTTGCGCGGCTCCTCCTGCACCCAGGCGATCTCCTTCAGGTTCGGGTAGGAGGCGATCAGGCCCTGCAGCTGTTCCTTGGCGAACGGGTAGAGCATCTCGACCCGGGCGATCGCGACGTTCTCGGCGCCGTCGCGGCGCTCGCTGGCGTCGATGTCGTAGTAGACCTTGCCGGTGCAGAGGACCAGGCGCTCGACCTTCTCGCGCCGCTCGACCGCCTTCGGATCGTCGAGGATGAAGTGGAAGTGGCCGTCGGTCAGCTCCTCGATCCCGGAGGCGGCGCGGTCGAGGCGCAGCAGCCCCTTCGGGGTGAAGACGATCAGCGGCCGCGGCTTGCGGATCAGCGCCTGGCGGCGCAGCAGGTGGAAGTACTGGGCGGCCGTGGTCGGGTTGGCGATGCGGATGTTGCCCTCGGCGCCGAGGGCGAGGAAGCGCTCGATGCGGGCGCTCGAGTGCTCCGGGCCCGAGCCCTCGTAGCCGTGCGGCAGCAGCAGCGTCAGCCGCGTGGTCTGGCCCCACTTCGACTCGCCGGAGACGATGAAGCTGTCGATGATCACCTGGCCGGCGTTGGCGAAGTCGCCGAACTGCGCCTCCCAGAGGACCAGCGCGTTGGGCGCCGCCGCCGAGTAGCCGTACTCGAAGCCGAGGCAGGCGATCTCCGACAGGGGGCTGTTGTAGAGCTCGAACGGGGCCGACGCGTTCTCGAGGTTCTGCATCGGGGTGTACTCGAGGCCGGTGTTCTCGTCGTGGAGGACGAGGTGGCGGTGGGAGAAGGTGCCGCGCTCGGTGTCCTGGCCGGTGAGACGGATGTGGACGCTCTCGCCGAGCAGCGTGCCGAAGGCGAGCGCCTCCGCCAGGCCGAAGTCGATCCCGCCCTGCTCGAGCGCGTCGCGCCGCTTGTCGAGCGGGCGGCGCAGCTTGCGGTGCACGTTGAACCCCTCGGGGGTCTTCAGCAGTTCCTCGTTCAGCGAGCGCAGCTGCTCCGCCGGGACCGCCGTGTGGACCGGCGGGCTGGCGGTGCGGTCGAGCAGTTCGCCGGTGCTGGTGGTGGCGCCGGTCACGGTCGGGTCCTCGTACTCGCCGGCCTCCATCTTCTCGCGCAGCTGCTTCAGCGCCGCCGCCATCTCCTCGCGCCGGTGCTCGGAGGCGTGCCCGACCTCCTCGGCCGAGACGACGCCCTCGCCGATCAGCTGCTCGGCGTAGATCTCGGAGACCGGCGGGTGCGACTTGATCTTCGCCGCCATCGCCGGCTGCGTGTAGGCGGGCTCGTCGGTCTCGTTGTGGCCGAAGCGGCGGTACCCGATCACGTCGATGACGATGTCGCGGCCCCAGCGCTCGCGGTAGGCCATCGCCAGCCGCACCGCCGCCGAGCAGGCCTCGACGTCGTCGGCGTTGACGTGGACGATCGGCACGTTGAAGCCCTTGGCGATGTCGGCGGCGTACGGGGTCGAGCGCGCGTCCTCGGGGTCGGTCGTGAACCCGACCTGGTTGTTCTGGATCAGGTGGATCGTGCCGCCGGTCGAGTAGCCCTTCAGCGCTTGCAGGTTGAGCGTCTCGGCGACGACCCCCTGGGCCGGGAAGGCGGCGTCGCCGTGCAGCAGCACCGGGACCGCCCGCTTCGGGTCGTGGTTGAGCTCGGCCCCGTCGGCGTCGGACTGCAGGTAGCGGGCGCCGCCGGTGACCACCGGGTCGACGAACTCGAGGTGGCTCGGGTTGGGGTAGAGCCGGACCGAGATCTTCTCGCCCTCCGAGGTCTCGTAGACCCCGCGGTGGCCGTAGTGGTACTTGACGTCGCCGGTGCCGCCGTGCGGGATCCCGGCCACCGCCTTCACCGCCTCGATCCGCTTCGACCCCTCGAACTCGGCGAGGATCGACTCGACCGGTCGCCCGAGGTTGTGGGCGAGGACGCTGAGGCGGCCGCGGTGGGCCATCCCGAAGACGACCTCCTCGGCACCGGAGCGGTGCGAGAGTGTGACCGCCTCGTCGAGCATCGGCACGACCACGTCGAGGCCCTCGATCGAGAACATCTTCTGCCCCAGGTAGGCCTTCTCGAGGAAGCGCTCGAACTGGAAGACGTCGATCAGGCGGTTGAGCAGCCGCTGTTTCTCCGCCTCGGTGAGGGGTTGGCGGTGGGCGCCGGTCTCGATCATCTCGCGCAGCCAGATCCGCTGCTGGTGCGAGGAGAGGTGCTCGAACTGGTAGGCGATCGTGCCGCAGTAGGTCTGGCGCATCCGCGGCAGCGCCTCGAGCAGGGTTTCGCCGGGGACGCCGATCCGCAGGATCGAGGCCGGGATCCGGGCCATCAGCTCCGGGGTCAGGTTGACGTTCTCCGGCTGCAGCGCCGGGTCCCCCTTCGGCTCGGAGCCGAGCGGGTCGAGCTGGGCCGCGAGGTGGCCGTGGGTGCGGTAGGCCTTCAGCACCGAGGTCGCGGCCTGGACCGCCTGCAGCAGCTCCTCGTCGACCTCGCCGGGAGCGGTGCTGGGTTCGGCGCTGGTCGCCGCCGTGGCGGTGCCGGTGAGGGGCGGGGCGGAGGCCGAGGCGGGGTGGGCGGAGGCGACGCCGGCGGTCTCGATCCCGAGGTCGGTCGCGACCCGCTCGTAGAACTCGTCCTCGCCCTGCAGCAGCTGCTCGACCCGTTTCAGGAAGGCGCCGGACTCGGCTCCCTGGATCACCCGGTGGTCGTAGGTCGAGGTCATCGTCATCACCTTCGAGACCCCGATCTGCTTCAGCCTTTCCGGCGAGGCGTGCAGCCACTCGGGCGGGTAGGCGATCGAGCCGGTGGCAATGATCGCGCTCTGGCCGTCGAGCAGGCGCGGCACCGAGGCGACGGTTCCGACCCCACCCGGGTTGGTGAGCGAGATGTTGGTGCCCTGGAAGTCATCCGCGGTGAGCTTGTTCTCGCGGGTCTTCGCTATCAGCTCTTCGAAACTGGAGTGGAAGCCGGCGAAGTCGAGCTCGTCGGAGCCCTTGATCGCCGGCACCATCAGGCTGTGGCTGCCGTCCTTCTTCTCCACATCGACGGCGATGCCGAGGTTGACCGGCCCGCCCTCGAGCGCGAACGGCTTGCCGTCGCGCTCCTCGAAGGTCCGCACCATCACCGGGAACTCTTTGGTCCCCTCGACGATCGCCCAGGCGACCAGGTGCGTGAAGGAGACCTTCAGCCCGCGCTCTTTCAAGACCAGGTTGATCGCCTTGCGTTTGGCGTCCAGCGTGTCGACCGCGATCGTCCGGAACGAGGTCGCGGTGGGCACCGCCCGGCTCTCGTCCATCGCCTTGGCCAGCATCGCCGCCGGCCCCCGCAACTGCTTCGCCTCGCCGGAGGAGGGAGGAGTCGCGGCGCCATTGCCCTTGCCATCGGCAGCCGCCAGCACGTCCTCCTTGGTGACCTTCGCCCCAGGCCCACTCCCACTCACAGAAGCAAGATCGACGCCGGTGGCCTCAGCAACTCGCCGCGCAACCGGGGTAGCGCGTACATCGGCCGCACCGTTGCCTGAACCAGCTTGCGAGTCGCCGCCGTTGGGCGGAGCGGCATCTTCCGCGGGTGGCGGGGAGGCGGGGGCCCCCCGCGGCGCGGAGCCGCCTCCGGCGGCGAGCACCGTGGGGGAGGCCTCCCCGACAGGCCCCGCGGACGCACCGCTGTGTCCCTCCCCGGAACCCTCGCCAGGCTCCATCTCGGCCAAAGGCGCCCCGACAGCCACTTCCTCGTCGACCGAGGCGATCAGCTTCGTGATCACCCCGTCCATCGGCGCCGGCACCTCGGCGTCGACCTTGTCGGTCGACACCTCGACGACGGTGTCGCCCTCGTGCACGAAGTCGCCCTCGGCGACATGCCACTCGAGGACGATCCCCTCGGTCACCGACTCGCCCATCTCGGGCATCGCGATCTGCACGGTGGCCGTCTCTGCCATTTCTGCTTCGGAGTGTATGGAACCGGGGGAACGAGCTTGGCGGTCGAGGTAGGCTGAAAGCGATGAACTACTTCGTCACCGGAGCAACCGGGTTCATCGGCCGCAATCTGGTCGCGCGGCTGCTGCAGCGCGAGGGCACGATCTACGCCCTCGTGCGGGCCGGATCGCGCGGCCGGCTCGAGGAGCTGCGGACCGGCTGGGGGGCCGACGGCGCCCGCGTCGTGCCGGTCGCCGGCGACCTCTCGCAGGCGAGCCTCGGAGTCTCCGAGGAGGACATGCTGGCGATGCGCGGCGAGGTCGACCACTTCTTCCACCTGGCGGCGATCTACGACATCACCGCCGGCGCCGAGGCGCAGGAGGTGGCCAACGTCGAGGGCACCCGGCACGCGGTCGAGCTCGCGGGCGCGATCGAGGCCGGCTGCGTCCACCACGTCAGCTCGATCGCCGCCGCCGGCCTCTACCGGGGCGAGTGGCGCGAGGACATGTTCGACGAGGCGGAACGGCTCGACACGAACCCCTACTTCCGCACCAAGCACGAGTCCGAGCGCCTGGTCCGCGAGGAGAGTTCGCGGCCCTGGCGCGTCTACCGGCCGGGGATCGTGGTCGGCGACTCGCGCACCGGTGAGATCGACAAGATCGACGGGCCCTACTACTTCTTCAAGACCCTGCAGCGGCTGCGGCGCGTGGTGCCGTCATGGCTGCCGACGGTCGGCGTCGAAGGGGGCGAGATCAACATCGTCCCGGTCGATTACGTCGCCGACGCGATCGACCACATCGCCCACAAGCCGAAGCTCGACGGCCGCGCCTTCCACCTCACCGACCCCAATCCGAAGACGGCGGGCGAGGTGATCAACCTCTTCGCCAAGGCGGCCGACGCGCCGCAGATGGCGGTGCGGCTGGACACCGACCTGACCGAGCCGGCGACCGGGTTGGCGCGGACGGCGCTGAAGCTGTTCCCGCCGGCGAAGCGCGGCCTGCGGATGGCGCTGGAGCAGGTCGGGCTGCCGGCCTCGGTGCTCACCTACGTCGACTACCCGACCAGCTTCGACTCGACCGAGGCGCAGAAGGCGCTGAAGGGATCCGGGATCGAGGTGCCGCCGCTGGAGAGCTACGCGACCAAGGTCTGGGACTACTGGGAGCGCAACCTCGACCCTGACCTGTTCAAGGACCGCTCGCTCTCGGGCGCGGTGCGGGGCAAGGTCGTCCTCATCACCGGCGCCTCCTCGGGGATCGGCAAAGCGACCGCGGTCAAGGTCGCCGACGCGGGGGCGACGGTGCTGCTGGTCGCCCGCTCGGCCGAGAAGCTGGAGGAAACGCGGGACGAGATCGTCGCCGCCGGCGGTTCCGCGCACATCCACCGCTGCGACATGGCCGACATCGAGGACATCGAGCGGATGGCGGAGGACGTGCTGGCCTACCACGGCCACGTCGACATCCTCGTCAACAACGCGGGCCGCTCGATCCGCCGTTCGGTCGCTCTCTCCTACGACCGCTTCCACGACTTCGAGCGCACGATCCAGCTCAACTACCTCGGCGCCCTGCGCCTGATCCTGGCGCTGCTGCCGACGATGCGGGCGCGCAAGTCGGGCCACATCATCAACATCAGCTCGATCGGGACCCAGACCAACCCGCCGCGCTTCTCGGCCTACGTGGCCTCGAAGGCGGCGCTGGACGCGTTCAGCCGGGTGATCGCCTCCGAGGTGGTCGAAGACGACGTCCACCTGACCACGATCAACATGCCGCTGGTGCGGACGCCGATGATCGCGCCGACGCGGATGTACGACATGTTCCCGGCGATCACGCCCGAGGAGGCGGCGGAGATGATCGCCAAGGCGATGGTCGGCCGGCCGAAGAAGGTGGCGACCAAACTCGGCAACTTCGGCGAGCTGCTCTACGCGATCGCGCCGAAAGCCAGCGACTCGATCCTCAACACCGCCTACAAGCTCTTCCCCGATTCTCAGGCGGCCAAAGGCCGCAAGGAGGAGGCGCCGGACAAGCCGCCTTCGACCGAGGCCGTCGCCTTCGCCCACTTGATGAAAGGCGTGCACTGGTAACGGGCGGCTGCATGTGCGGCGGCGTTCGCTACGAGCTCTCCGAGCCCCTGCTCGGCGCTCTCTACTGCCACTGCAAGCGTTGCCAGCACCGCACCGGGACGGGCTACTCGGTCAACGCCCTGACCGCGCCCGGCTCCTACCGGACCGTCGCCGGCGAGGAGCTTCTCGGTTCCTACGACCCCGGGGACGGCGGCTGGGTCAAGTCGTTCTGCACCCGCTGCGGCAGTCACGTGTTCACGACCAATCCGGAGGACCCCGAGATGGTCGGCATCCGCATGGGCACGCTGGACGAGGATCCCGGGGTCCGCCCCGGCCTCCACCAGTTCACGACGTACGCGCCGGCCTGGGCGCCGGTCCCCGACGATGGGCTGCCGCGGTTCCCGGAGCGGTTCGCTCCCGGCGCGTCTCCCCTCGACCAGTGAGCGGCGAACGCAGGCTCAAGCACTGGGGCTGGGGGTACGAGGACCAGGCTCCGAGCGAGCGGGAGCTGCGCGAGGCCGCGGCGGGGATCCGGGAGCGGTTCGGGTTCGGGGGCGAGCCGGAGGCTCCGGTGCCGCTGGAGGCGGTGGAGCTGCGGGAGTCGCGGCTGAAGGTGCCCTCCGGTTTCGGCGACCTCTTCTCCGACGCCCGCTACGAGCGGGTCGCGCACGCGCTGGGGAAGGCTTACCGCGACGTCGTCCGCGGGTTCCGTGGCGAGTTCGAGAACCCGCCGGACCTGGTCGCCTTCCCCCGCGACGAGTCGGAGATCGAGACGGTGCTGAGCTGGGCCGAGGCCGAGGGAGCGGCGGTGATCCCCTTCGGCGGCGGCACCAGCGTGGTCGGCGGGGTCGAGCCGCGGCTCGGCGACCGGCCCGTCGTCACCATGGACCTGCGCCGGCTCGACCGCGTGCTCGAGGTCGATTCCGCGTCGCTGGCGGCGCGGATCCAGGCCGGCGCCACCGGGCCGGGGCTGGAAGAGCAGTTGCGCGAGCACGGGCTGACCCTGCGCCACTTCCCCCAGTCCTTCGAGTACGCGACGCTGGGCGGCTGGATCGCGACCCGGGCCGGCGGGCACTTCGCGACGCTGGAGACCCACATCGACGACCTGGTCGAGTCGGTGCGGGCGATCACCCCGCGCGGCACCTGGGAGAGCCGGCGGCTGCCGGGCTCCGGGGCGGGGCCCTCGCCCGACCGGCTGCTGCTCGGCTCCGAGGGGATCCTCGGCGCGATCGCCGAGGCCTGGGTGCGGGTGCGCCCGCGGCCGCGGTTCAAGGCTTCCTGCGGGGTCGGGTTCGGCGACTTCCTCGCAGCGGCGGGCGCCGTCCGCGCGATCTCCCAGTCCGGCCTGCACCCGTCCAACTGCCGCCTGCTCGACGCCTCCGAGGCGGAGCTGACCGGGGCCGGCAGCGGCGAGGCGAACCTGCTGATCCTCGGCTTCGAGTCCGCCCACCACCCGGTCGAGGGATGGATGGACCTGGCCCTGGAGATCGCCCGCGAGCACGGCGGCGAGCCGGGCGCGGTGCGCACCCAGGACGGGGGAGGCGAAGACGCGGTCGGCGCCTGGCGCGGCGCCTTCCTCCTCGCTCCCTACCTGCGCGACACCTTCGTCGCCTGCGGCGTGCTCTCGGAGACCTTCGAGACGGCGATCACCTGGGACCGCTTCGAGGGCTTCCACGCGAGCGTGATGGAGGCGGCGCGCAAGGCGGTCGCCGCGGTCTCCGGCGCCCCGGCCGATGGGCCGGGCGCGCCCCGCGTCAGCTGCCGCTTCACCCACGTCTACCCCGACGGGCCGGTGCCCTACTTCACGGTCCTCGCCCCCGCCGTGCGCGGCGGCGAGGTCGAGCAGTGGGACGAGATCAAGGCCGCCGTCTCCGAGGCGCTGATCGATGCCGGCGGCACGATCACCCACCACCACGCCGTCGGCCGCGACCACCGCCCCTGGTACGACCGCCAGCGCCCCGCCCCCTTCGCCGCCGCCCTGCGCGCCGCCAAGGCCGAGCTCGACCCCGCCGCCATCCTCAACCCAGGAGTTCTCATCGATCCGTGAGTGGAGATGGGAAGACCACAATCCCGATCCCTGGTTGGCCAAGGAAGCATCGCGCCGTCGACAGCTGCGGGAAGACGGACGCCGTCCGCTAGCCGTCAATCTCGCCGAGGGCCTGGCACTGAGCGAGTTTCTTTCGACTTTCACTGGAGCCGCCTGGAAAAGCGTCGATGGAAACGCTCCAGAGGGCGGGTCGGAGAAGGAATGACGGCCTGCACCGCTACCCTTTCGCGACTCGATCTCCCGGCCCAGGCGGGTTTCAGTGCCCCGCCGGCGGCCGTCCAGAATGGAAACGATCACCTCCGAACAACCGACCGTGCCGGCTGACGGCGGCGCCGAGGCGCCCGAGCCCGTTGTTCCGCGGCGCTCGCCGCTGCGGGCGGCGATCAAGACCGGGCGGCCGAAGGAGTGGATCAAAAACGTCTTCGTGTTCGCCGGGCTGCTGTTCTCCGGCAAGTTCAACCAGTCGCACGAGGTGGTGCTGTCGCTCATCACCTTCGTCTCCTTCTGCCTGATCTCCAGCGCCGGCTACTTCGTCAACGACCTGATCGACGTCGAGCTCGACCGCAAGCACCCGAAGAAGCGCTTCCGGCCGCTGGCCGCGGGCGAGCTCTCCGAGGGGGTGGCCAAGGCGATCGCGCCGGCCCTGGCCGTGGTGGCGATCGCGCTCGCCTTCGCCCTGGTCAACTGGGAGGTCGGGCTGATGGTGGTCGGCTACGGCGTCGCCCAGATGGCCTACAGCCTCGGCCTCAAGCAGATCGTGATCATCGACGTGATGGTCCTGGCGGGGCTGTTCATCCTCCGCGTCGCCGCCGGCGCCAGCGCCGTCGACGCTCACGCCTCCGAATGGCTGATCCTCTGCACCGGCATGCTCGCCGCCTTCCTCGGCTTCACCAAGCGTCGCCAGGAGGCGGTCTCCGAGCTGCACGAAGGGACCTCGACCCGGCCGGTGCTCGAGCATTACTCGCTGCCCTTCCTCGACCAGATGGTCTCCCTGGTCACCACCGGCACCGTGATCAGCTACGCGATCTACACCGTCAACTCACCGCTGATCGGGAGCCAGATGATGCTGACGATCCCGCCGGTGATCTACGGGATCTTCCGCTACCTCTACCTGATCTACGACCGCTCCGACGACCGCACCATGGCCCAGATCGTCGCCGGCGACCGCGGCATCCAGGCGGCGGGTGCCGCCTACGCGATCGTCGCCTTCCTGCTGCTCTACGTCTTCAACTGACCGAGATCGTTTCCAGCATTGTCCCCGCGATAACGGGGAAAAGGCTGGAAACGATTCAGACCAGGCCCTCCTCGGGCGCGGCCTCCATCAGGTAGAAGCGCGCCCGGCCCAGCTCCTCGCCGTCGACCTGGACGACGGCGGCGTGGGGGCCGGCGGTCTCGAAGGCGGCGGTGGCGCCGATCGACATCACCAGGCGCTGCTCCTGGCCGGTGGGCATGCCGGGCGGGCGGCCGGTCTCGAAGCTGGCGGTGAGGCCCTCGCCGAGTTCGACCCCGTCGGGGTCCTGGATGCCGACGGTCAGCTCGTGCGGGTCGTTGGTCTCGTGCCACTCGACGTCGATCCCGAGGCCGATGTGGAAGGACCACTCGTGCGGCAGCTCCGGCAGGCGCAGCACGTTCCAGCCGCCGCCGTTCAGGTAGAGCTTGCCGTTGACGGCCTCGCTGTGGTCGGCGAGCAGGATGAAGCCGATGTTCATGGCGCCTCGTCGTAGGGGACGACGGGAAGGTCGGAGAGCAGCTCGACCTTGCCGTCGCGGGTGAACTGGAGGTCGATCGTCTCGTCCTTGCGGTAGGTCCCGAACAGGCCGAGGTACATCGCCAGCCAGCGGCCGGCGCCGACCTTCTCCTTCACGATCGGCCGCCCGAAGACGATCTCGCCGCCCTCGACCGTGTAGTCGTCGCCCTCGCTCTGTTCGATCCCGTTGATGAAGACGGTGAACGGTGGCCCGGCACCGCGCGGCAGCTTCACCCGCTCGCCGGCGGCGTAGCTGCCCTTGGGGATCTCGGTCTCGGCGTTGGTCATCGCTCCTCGGCTTCCAGAGTCTCGCGCACCAGCTCGAACGGGGTGTCGTGATGACTGGGGTCGAGCTCCTCCCGCCCTACCCCGCCGCGGTAGGGAACGAACGTGCCGTCGCCGCGCACGTCGATGCCCGCGACCGGCTTGCGCAATAGCCCGCGGCCCTTGAGCTCCAGCCGTGCCTGCACCTGGTCCCTCGGCGCGAAGTCGCGCAGCGCCGAGACGGGCTTCGCCGGCCCTCCGGCGCGAACCTCCAGCGCCCTGCGGCGCATCTCCGCCACGGCCTCGCCGAGATCGTCGAAGCCCTGGGAATCGACGTCGGAACCGCTGCGCACGGTGAGCTTCCAGCGCGGCACGGCTTCGCGAGCGAGCTAGGCGCCGCGCCGCGGCCGTTTCGGCCGTTTCGCCGGGGGCCCGACGATTTTCTCGGGCCCGTCGCGGTCGTCGAGCGGGACGTACTGCCGCTCGCGCTCGCCGGTGTAGATCTGGCGTGGCCGCGCGATTTTCGTCTCCGGATCCTCCTGCATCTCCATCCACTGGGCGATCCAGCCGGCGGTGCGGGGGATCGCGAAGATCACCGTGAACATGTTGGTCGGGATCCCCAGCGCCTCGTAGATGATCCCCGAGTAGAAGTCGACGTTCGGGTAGAGCTTGCGGTCGGTGAAGTACTCGTCGTCGAGCGCCTGTTTCTCCAGCTCGCGGGCGATCTCGACCAGCGGGTTGTACTCGGTCGCCTCGAACATCTCGTCGAGGTACCCCTGGATGATCCGCGCCCGCGGGTCGTAGTTCTTGTAGACCCGGTGGCCGAAGCCCATCAGTTTCTCCTCGCGGTTCTTCACGCCGTCGAGGAAGCCGGGGATGTTCTCCACCGACCCGATCCGGTTCAGCATCCGCAGCACCGCCTCGTTGGCGCCGCCGTGCAGCGGACCGTAGAGCGCCGCCACCCCGGCCGCCACCGCCGAGTAGGGGTCGACCCCGGAGGAGCCGACGCCGCGCACGGCGTTGGTCGAGCAGTTCTGTTCGTGGTCGGCGTGGAGGATGAAGAGCACGTCGAGGACCCGCGAGAGGACCTCCTTCGGCACGTGCTTGTCTTCGGTCGTCTTGAACATCATCGAGAGGAAGTTCTCGGCGAAGTTGAGGTCGTTGTCCGGGTAGACGTAGGGCAGGCCCATGTTGTGCCGGTAGGAGAAGGCGGCGAGGGTCGGGACCTTGGCGATCAGCCGCACCGCCGCCATGTAGCGCTCTTCCGGATCGTCGATGTCCTTCGCGTCCGGGTAGAAGGTCGAGAGCGCGCCGACGCCGGCGAGCAGCATCCCCATCGGGTGCGCGTCGTAGCGGAAGCCCTGGAAGAACTGCTTCAGGTCCTCGTGCACGTAGGTGTGGTGGGTGATGTCGAAGACCCAGCGGTCGAGCTGCGGCCCGGTTGGCAGCTCGCCGAAGATCAGCAGGTAGGCGGTCTCGAGGAAGGTCGAGCGCTCGCAGAGCTGCTCGATCGAGTAGCCGCGGTGTTCGAGGACCCCGGCGGCGCCGTCGATGTAGGTGACCGCCGAGCGGCAGGAGGCGGTGTTGGTGAAGGCCGGGTCGTAGGCCAGCATCCCGAATTCGTCCTCGTCGACCTTGATCTGGCGCAGGTCCATCGCCCGCACCGTGCCGTCCTCGATCGGCAGCTCGTACGTCCTGCCGGTGCGGTTGTCGGTGACGGTGAGGGAATCGGACGCCATGGGCGGCGCCCATTCTGCCACTTCGCCCGCGCCGGCCGTTAAGAGGCTGTGCCGAGTCAGGAGGGCGGGAGGCCCTCGAACTGGGTCATCCCGCGCAGCGCCTCGAAGCGCTCGTCGATCTCCTCGCGGGTCAGGCGCGAGACGCGCTCGGTCCCGAACTCCTCGACGTTGAAGGAGGCGAGCACGGTGCCGTAGCCCATCGCCCGCCGCAGGTGCGCCTCGTCGAGCTCGCCGTCGGCGCCGTCGAGGTAGCCGAAGAGGCCGCCGGCGAAGCTGTCGCCGGCGCCGGTCGGGTCGCGCACGTCCTCGAGCGGGAAACCCGGAAGGGCGAAGAAGCCGTTCGCCGTGAACAGCGCCGCCCCGTACTCGCCCTGCTTGGCGACGACCGCGCGCGGACCCAGGTCCATCACCGCGCGGGCGGCTCGGGCCAGGTTCGACTCGCCGGTCAGCATGCGGATCTCGGCGTCGTTGACGACGAGGCAGTCGACCTCGGCGATCGCCGCCCGCAGCGAGTCCTGGGCGGTCTCGATCCAGAGGTTCATCGAGTCCAGCCCGCTGAAGCTCGCGCCGCCGCACTGGGCGCGCACCTGGCGCTGCAGGTCGGGCTGGATGTTGGCGAGGAAGAGCGTGTCGGCCGCCTGCGCCGCCGCCGAGAGCTTCGGCTCGAACTCGCCGAAGACGCCGAGCTGGGTGTCCTCGGTGTGGGCGACGTTGAGGTCGTACTCGTAGCGGCCGCGCCAGAAGAACGACTTGCCGCCCTCGACCCGCTCGACGTCGTCGGTGATGACGCCGCGCTTCTCCAGCACGGCGAACTGCTCGGGGCCGAAGTCATCGCCGACCGGCCCCACCGGCCGCACCTCGGTGAAGAAGCTGGCGGCGAGCGAGAAGTGGACGGCGGCGCCGCCGAGCATGCGGTCGCGCTCCCCGAACGGGGTCTTGACCGCGTCAAAGGCGATTGAGCCGACGACCGTAAGCGACATGCGGACGGCAGCCTAACGTTTGCCCTGCGAGACTCCCCGCCTGATGAAGGCGATCCAGATCGACGAGTTCGGCGGGCCCGAGGTGCTCGACTACCGCGAGGTCCCCGACCCCAGCCCGAAGCTGGCTGAGCTCGTGGTCAACGTCAGGCGCTGCGGCGTCAACTTCGCCGACACGCACGCCTCCCGCAACGACTACCTGGCCGAGCAGACCCTGCCGCTGATCCCCGGCGCCGAGGTCAGCGGCCAGCTCAACGACGGTCGTCGCGTCGTCGCCCTGCTGGGCAGCGGCGGCTACGCGGAGCAGGTGGCGGTGCCGCAGGCGCAGCTGATCGAGCTTCCCGAGGCGGTCGACTACGACCAGGCGGCCGGCGGGCTGCTGCAGGGGCTGACCGCGCTGGCGCTGGTCCACCGCTGCGCCCGCATCGAGCCCGGCGAGACGATCGTCGTCGAGGCCGCCGCCGGCGGCACCGGCACCCTGGCGGTGCAGGTCGCGAAACGCGCCGGCGCCCGGGTGATCGGGCTCGCCTCCAGCGAGGAGAAGCGCGAGCTCGTGCGCAGCCTCGGTGCCGACGCCGCCGTCGACTCCCGCGCCGAGGACCTCGGCGCGGCGATCCGCGAGGCCAACGAGGGCAAGCGCGTCGACGCGGTCCTGCACATGAGCGGCGGCGCCGCCTTCGACGCCGAGCTCGGCGTGCTGGCGCCGCTGGGCCGGATGGTCGTCTTCGGCATCGCCTCACGCGAACAGCGCGAGGTCTCGACTGCCTCGCTGCTGCGCGGCTCGAAGTCGGTGGTCGGTTTCTGGCTCGCCCACCTGCTCGCCCGGCCCGACCTGCTGGGCCCGATGATCCAGGAACTGCTGGGGGCGCTCGCCGCGGGCGAGCTGACGGTTACGATCGGGGACGTCTACCCGTTGTCGGACGCGCAGCGAGCGCACGAAGACCTGATCGCGCGCCGCACCTCCGGCAAGCTCCTGCTCGACCCCTCTAGATGAGCGACACCGACTTCCACTCCCTCGGCCTCTCGGCGCCGATCCAGCAGGCGCTGGACGAGCTCGGCTTCCAGGACCCGACGCCGATCCAGGAAAAAGCGATCCCGGAGCTGCTCGGCGGTCACGACGTGATCGGCCAGGCCCAGACCGGGACCGGCAAGACCGCCGCCTTCGGGCTGCCGCTGCTGCAGTACCTCGACCCCGAGAACGACGAGGTGCAGGCGGTCGTCCTCACCCCGACCCGCGAGCTCTGCATCCAGGTGACGCAGGCGCTGCGCTCCTACGCCGAGCACCTCGACATCGAGATCGTCGCCGTCTTCGGCGGTGCGCCGATCCGCTCGCAGCAGTCGCAGCTGCGCTCCGGCGCCCACGTCGTCGTCGCCACCGTCGGCCGCATGAAGGACCTGATGTCGCGCCGCTCGCTGGTCCTCACCGCGGCCCGCTACGTGGTCCTCGACGAGGCCGACGAGATGCTCGACCTCGGCTTCATCGAGGACGTCGAGAAGATCCTGCGGATGTGCCCGAGCGGTCGCCAGACGGCGCTCTTCTCGGCGACGATGCCGCCGCCGATCAAGAAGCTCGCCGAGAGCTACATGTACGACCCGGTGACGATCAAAATCACCCCGAAGAAGCTCACCGTCGACGCGATCCAGCAGGCCTACATCGAGGTCCCGGCCAAGGACAAGGCGGCACGCCTGGTCGAGCTGCTGAAGACCGAAGAGCCCGAGCAGGCGATCATCTTCACCCGCACCAAGATCGGCGCCTCGAAGCTGGAGAAGACGCTGAAGGACAAAGGGCTCGACGTGAAGGCGCTGCACGGCGACCTCAGCCAGGGGGTCCGCGACGGCGTGATGATCGCCTTCAAGGACCACCGCGTGAAGCTGCTGGTCGCGACCGACATCGCCGCCCGCGGGCTCGACATCGAGCACGTCACCCACGTCATCAACTACGACGTGCCGAACTCCTCCGAGGTCTACGTGCACCGCATCGGCCGCACCGGCCGGGTCGGCCGCACCGGCCGCGCGATCACCTTCGTCACCCCCGCCCAGCGCGAGGAGATCGACCGCATCGAGCGTGACGTCAAGACCTCGATCGGCGAGTGGGAGACCCCCGAGGAGCGGCTCGAGCACGCGCCGCGCCCGCGGCGGCGAGAGCGGCAGGAGCGCCACCGCGAGGTCGAGCGGGCCGCGTCGAGGTCGGGCGACAACGGCGCCGGAAGCGACGGCGAGTCGCCCGACGAGGAGGAGAAGCGCGAGAGCGTGAAGCTGTTCGTCAACCGCGGCGAGCGCAGCGGCATCGACGAGGAGGACCTGCGCTGGGCGCTGCGCGAGGGCGCCGTCCTCCCCGAGGAGGCGATCCACGACGTCCGCGTCCTCCACCGCTTCTCCTTCGTCGAGGTCGCGCCGGACCAAGCCGAGCGTGCGGTCGAGTTCCTCGACGGCACCAAGCTCAAAGGCAAGGAGATCCGGCTCGAGATCGCGAAGAGCTGAGCCGGCTGGTCGCTAGACCCGGTCGGTCGTCAGCTCGGCGATCCGGTCCAGCAGCCGCTCGAAGTCGATCGGCTTGTTCAGGTAGCCGCTCACTTCGAGCTCGCCGGGGGCGTTGGCGTCGGTCGCGTCCTGGTGGGCGCTGACGATCAGCGCCGGAGTCTCGACCCCCATCTCCCGCAGCTCGCGCAGGGCGTCGATCCCGGACTTGCGCGGCATCATCGCGTCGAGCAGGAGGATGTCGGGGAGCCCGGCCGGGTCGCCGTGCTGCCAGCGCTCGACCACCTCCTGGCCGTCGGCGGCGGTGTCGACCTCATAGCCGGCCATCTCCAGCCGCGTCCGCATCAGCAGCAGGATCGTCTCCGAGTCGTCGGCGATCAGCACCCTGACCATCAGCTCGCCTCCGCCGTGGTGCGGTCGGAGTCGGTCCCGGGGGCCTGGCCGGCCGCGGGCAGGCGGATGCTGAAGGTGGAGCCGATGCCCGGCGTCGACTCGGCGGCGATCGTGCCCCCGTGCAACTCGACCAGCGATTTCGAGATCGCCAACCCGAGCCCGGTGCCGCCGACGCGCTGGGTCAGGCCGGCGTCGCCGCGCACGAAGCGCTCGAAGATGTGCTGCAGCTGGTTCTCGGGGATGCCGGGTCCGTTGTCGGTCACGCTGATCTCCACCTCGGCATCGACTACCCGCGCCGTTACCTCGATAGACGCCCCTTCGGGCGAGTACTCATGCGCATTGGTAAGCAAATTAACCAGTATTTGTCGTATCCGGTCGCCCTCGGCGTGGATCAGCGGCAGGTCGGGTTCGATCTCCCGGGTCAGCTGCTGGTTCATGCCCTCGGTCTGGGCTCGCATCGTCCGCACCACGTCCTCGATCAGCGGTGCCACCTCGGTCGGTTGCGGCGTGATCGCGAGCCGGCCGGCGTCGCTGCGCGCGAGGTCGAGCAGGTCGTTGAGGAGGCGGACCAGGTGGCGGCAGTTGTCGAGGATGATTTCGACCGTCTCCGCCTGCTTGGGGGTGAGCGAGTCGCGGTCGAGCATCAGCAGCTCGGCGAAGCCTTGGACCGAGGTCAGGGGGCTGCGCAGCTCGTGCGAGGCGGTCAGCACGAACTCGTCTTTGAGCCGGTCGAGCTGGTCGCGCTGGCTCGCTTCCCGCTCCAGTTCGTCGGCCATCTCGTTGAAGGCGGCGCCGAGCGTCGCCGTCTCCGAGAGCCCGCCGACCTCGACCCGGGCGCCGCGGTCGCCGGCGGCGAGCCTGCCGGCGGCGTCGACCAGCTCCTCCAGTGGCCGCCGCATCGAGCTGATCAGCCCGCTGAACAGGAGCAGGGCCCCGGTCAGGCCGGCGATCAGCCCGGCGGCGACGAGCAGGGCGGTGTCGCGGGTGTCGGAGGAGATCTCGTCGCGCAGGTCGCTGCGGCGTTTCGCCTCGCGGGCGACCGTGGCGCGGGTCAGCTGCGACCCTTCGCCCGCGGCCAGCCGCTCGCGTGCCTGCATCTCGACCTGGTAGGAGCGGGCGATCGCGTCCTCGAAGTCCTGTCGTTGCTGGATGAAGCGGCCGACCCCGATCACCGCCATCGCGGTCAGCACCGCGAAACCGATCGCGAAGCCGATCCGCAGCCGGTTGGCAAGCGATGGGCTCAGCCTGCGGCCCCTTCGTGAATATGCTTGCGCCCCTATGGGAGACGAGGATAAGGGCAGCGATAGCGGCGTCGCCGGCGCGCCCGAGGGGATCGACCGCGACGGGGTCGAATCCTGGTTCGCCCTCAACGTCCCCAGCGCCGACCCACCGCTCTCCTTTGAGCGGATCGCGGGCGGCCACTCGAACCTGACCTATGGCGTCACCGACGCCGGCGGCAACCGCTGGGCGCTGCGGCGGCCGCCGCTCGGCAAGCGGCTCGGCTCAGCCCACGACATGGGGCGCGAGCACAAGGTCGTCTCCGCGCTCGGCGCGACCGACGTCCCGGTGGCGCCGGTGGTCGGGCTCTGCCAGGACGAGTCGGTGAACGGCGCCCCCTTCTACGTGATGGAGTTCGTCGAGGGCCCGATCCTGCGCGGCCTCGCAGAGGCCGACGCCTTCCCTGACGAGGCCGACCGGCGGGCGATCGGCGAGCGGGTCGCCGACACCCTGGCGGCGATCCACGCGATCGACCCCGACGCCGTCGGCCTCGGCGACCTCGGTCGCAAGGAGGACTACGTCGCCCGCCAGCTGCACCGCTGGCAGGGCCAGTGGGAGAAGTCGAAGACCCGCGAGCTGCCGGCGATCGACGCCGTCCATGAGCGCCTCGCGGCGCGCATCCCCGAGCAGGGCCCGGCGACGCTCGTGCACGGCGACTACCGCCTCGACAACATGATCCTGACGCCGGGCGGCGAGGTCGCCGCCGTGGTCGACTGGGAGCTCTGCACGCTCGGCGACCCGCTCGCCGACGTCGGTCTGCTCTCGGTCTACTGGCCGGAGCGGGGGCAGGAGACGATCGCGCTGGGGCAGCCCGCCAACCTCGCGCCCGGCTTCCCGACCCGCGAGGAGCTGATCGGCCGCTACGCCGAGCGCTCCGGCCGCGACCTCTCCGATCTGGACTTCTTCATCGCTCTCGGCTACTGGAAGCTGGCGATCATCCTTGAGGGCGTCTATTCCCGCTACGCCGCCGGCGGCTACGGCAAGGTCGACCCGGGCATCGCGGAGTTCGCCCGCCTGGTCGAGCGCCTCGCCGACGCGGCCGACGAGGCCGAGCGCCGCGGCGGCTGACCGCGACCGGGCCGGGGCGATGACGGTCGACGGGCGAGAGGCGGCCTGCGTGTGGTGCGGAGCCTCCCTGAGCGGGCTGGAGCCGCGGGGTGGACGGGTGCGCTGTCCCGCCTGCGGGGTCGCGACGACCGCCCCCTGGCCGTCCGAAGCCGAGCTGGACCGCGCCTACGCCGGTCCCTACCGGCCGCAGGGAGGCCGCTTCTCGGGGGTCGGGGACGCGCTGCTGCGACGCGCGCGGGGCTCGCTGGCCCGGCGGGTCGACCGCATCGCCCCCCCTGGTCGCGTCCTCGACGTCGGCGCCGGGGACGGAGCCCTGCTGGACGCCCTGGGCAAGTTCAACCGCGAGGGGATGGGCCTGGAGCGGCGATCGGGCCGCTCCGACGTGGTCGAGGCGGACCTCGGCGCGATGCAGGGCGAGTGGGCCGCGGTCGTCTTCTGGCACTCGCTCGAGCACCTGCCGGAGCCGGGGGCGGCGCTCGAGCGGGCGGCCGCCCTGCTGGTGCCCGGCGGCGTCCTGGTCGTCGCCGTGCCGAACTCCGCCAGCCTGCAGGCGCGAGTCTTCGGCGACCGCTGGTTCGCCCTCGACCTGCCCCGGCACCTCGTCCACCTCACCGCCGCGGCATTGCAGGACCGGCTGCGCAGCCTCGGGCTGCGGATCGAGCGGGTCAGCTACTTCCGCGGCGGGCAGGTCGTCTTCGGCTGGCTCGACGGGCTGGTCGCGAGCATGCCCGGACGGCCGAGTCTCTACGACGCGGTCCGCCGGCCGCAGGCGCGCTTTCGCCCGATGCCGGCCCGCCGCCGGGCGGCGACGCTGCTCGCCGCGGCGCTGCTGCTGCCGCTCGCGCTCGTGGCCGCCGCCGCCGAGGCGGCCCTGCGCCGCGGCGGCACCGTCTACGTCGAGGCGAGGTCGGCCCGATGACGGTCCCGAGCGCCGCCGAGCGCCGAGGCAAGGTGGTCGCGGTGCTGCCGGCGATGAACGCGGCGAAGACGCTGGAGCGGACGGTCGGGGCGATCCCGCGCGACTTCGTCGACGAGGTGATCCTGGTCGACGACCACTCGACCGATGCGACCCGCGAGGTCGCCCGTGGCCTGCCGGTCCACCTGGTCTGGCACCCGCACAACGCCGGTTACGGCGCCAACCAGAAGACCTGCTACCTCGAGGCCCTGCAGCGCGATGCCGACGTCGTCGTGATGGTGCACCCCGACGGCCAGTACGAGCCGGAGCTGATCCCGGCGCTGTGCGCGCCGATCCTCGCCGGCGAGGCCGACCTGGTCCTGGGCTCGCGCTTCGCCGAGCCGGGGATGGCGCTGGAGAATGGGATGCCGCGCTGGAAGTACCTCGTCAACAGGGCCCTGACCACGATCGAGAACCGCGTGATGGGTACCGCCCTGAGCGAGGCGCACACGGGCTACAGGGCCTACTCACGGCACTTTCTGCTGACGGTGCCGTTCCTGCGCAACGCCAACGACTTCAGCTTCGACACCGAGGTGCTGATGCAGGCGGCCGCCTTCGGGATGCGGATCGAGGAGGTCCCCGCCCGCGGCAGGTACTTCGACGACGCCTCCTCGGTCGGCGTCCGCGACGGCATCGTCTACGGCTCGAAGACGCTGTGGGCGGCGCTCCGCCTCGTCCTCCACCGCGCGCGCCTGCTGCGCTCCCGCAAGTTCAGGGCCTGAGCCGGCTCAGGGGCGCCGGGAGTAGGACCCGAGCGTCCAGTGGAAGTTGAGGCCGAGACCCGTTCCCGCCGCTCCCGCCTGCATCTGCGGCAGGACCTCGTCGAGCATCAGCCTGCGGATCGTCTCCTCGCGCTGAGCCCGGTCGGCGATCTCGGGCAGGAACTCGGCCTGGTTCGAGGGCACGAGCAGGCCGCGGACGATGTCCTCGGCGAGCATCTCGTAGGCGGCCACGCTCGTCTCCCCGTCGAACTGGCGCGCGAGCGCCGCCGTCACGTCGTCGGCCAGCGGGCGGGGGCGGATGCGCCGGTCGGCGCGCGCCTGCGCAGCGCGCCGCTCCGCCTCGCCGAGGCGGTCGCCCTGCAGCTCCAGCAGGCGCTCGCGCAGGGCCCGGTTCGGGTCGTGTAGGAGCACCGTCCCCGGCGCGGCCGGTCCGAGGTCGGGCGCGCTCCAGGCCAGCGAGGCGCCGGGGCCGAGCACGCTCGCCAGCTGCTCCATCGTGCGACCGAGCGCCCGCGGCGGGATCAGGTGGAAGACCATGTTCGCCATCGCCGCGTCGAAGCCGGCGCCACCGAGCACCTCGGCCAGCGGGCGGAAGCCGCCGTCCTCCGCGCGCAGGGAGTGGAAGCGGGTCCAGGCGCAGTCCCGCAGCAGCTCATGCCCCAGCGCGTACCAGCTCGAGGGCAGGTCGACGAGGTGTACCTCGATGGAGACTCCCTGGCGCTCGCAGCGGCGGTCGATCCCTCGTTCCCGGCAGGCCTTGAGCAGCTCGATCGTGGCCGTGCCGGTGCCCGCCCCGTAGTCGAGGACGCGGACCGTCTCGCCGCCGCCGGCCTGGTCGAGCCGCGCTTCCAGCGCCGCCAGGGTCCGGGAAACGACGAACCCGGTCGGGGCCGAGCACCAGGTGGCGGGATAGCGGATGTCGCCGCGCCGGAAGATGATCTCGTGCAGGGCGCGGCCGTCCTCGAGATCGACGTCGGGCGCCGGCTGCCAGGTGTCGGCCCGTGCCGCCCCGGTGCCGGTCGAGGGCAGGGGCGATCCCTCGCCCGCGGCCAGCAGGCGGTTGAGGCTGACGGCCACGAACGGCCGTCTGCTCGGGTAGCGCGTTTCGCGGTGCCCGACCGGCTGCAGGCCGGCCTCGCGACAGCACTCGAGGAAGGCGGGGTGGTCGACCGGGTACTGCTTCGAGTAGGCCTGGTGGGCGTCGAAGGCGATCCCGTGCAGCGAGCCGAGGTTGCGGGCGACGATCTGCGGCGCCACGCAGTGCGCCTCGAGCACGACCATCCCGTGCCGGGGCACGTGCCGTGCCCAGCGGCGCAGGTGCGCGACCAGGTCGCTCTCGACCGCCTCGCCCGAGACGGCGGCGCCGGCGTAGTCGACGTAGACGCCGCTCGACCAGCCCGGCCCCTGGGCGCCCGGGTCGGCGCCGAGGAAGCGGCGCTCGTGGTCGATGAAGGAGCGGATGTGGAGCCCGTCCTCGATCGCCAGCCCGTGCGCGGAGAGGTCGGCGGCGAGCCGGTCGGGGTCGGTGACGTCGCCGTGCAGCAGCAGCGGGGTCGCTCCCGCGGCCTCGAGGTTGCGCCGCGCCGCCGCGAGCGCGCCGGAGTCCGGGTCGATCCCGACCATGGTCAGGGGGTGCTCGGCTAGCTGTTGCCCGCGGCGGGTCCGGGCCTCGACCAGCTGCTGCAGGTGGACGAGCCAGCTGCCTTCGCCGCAGCCCATGTCGGCGATGAAGCGGGGCTGCTCGGAGACCGGCTCGCGGTTGAAGATCTCGGCGAAGAGGGGCTCGCTGTCGGCGAAGTAACGGCGGTGCGCGGCGGCGCTGATACGCACGTTGAGGGCGCGGTGGACGTGCCACTCCGGCTCCTGCGCCGCCGGGTCGGGGACCACTGTCAGGTCGCCTCGGTAGAGCTTCGGCAGCCGTGCCAGCAGCGGCAGGTAGGTGGCGACGCCGCCGAAGTTGAGCCCGAAGGCGCGGGCCTGGCGGCCGCTCTCGGTCCAGGCGCCGTCGCCCACCCACCCGACCCCGGCGAGGAGGTCGGCCATCGCCGCGCCGAGTTCCCCGCCAGGCAGGTCCGGACCGGCTTCGCCCAGTCGCCCGGTCTCGTGCAGCCACAGCATCGCCGGCACCAGCAGCCCGCCGTCGAGGTGGGAGGCGACCAGTTCGCCTTCGACACCGGCGCTCGGGCCGGTCTCGCGCTGCGCGACCAGATCGTGGAAGCGCTCGGTCTGCTCCTGCGTCCAGGGCCGGGTCCAGGCGTCGTCGGCGGTATCGGGAAAGGTGGCGAGGAACTCTCCGAGCTCGACGTACTCCTCCCGTCGCTCCATCGCCACCCGTCCCGCCTCCGTCCAGCCCAGGGTCGCCCGCTCCGGCTCCAGCGCGGGCGGCTCACGCAGCCACCCGGTCGCGGCGAGGCCGTGCAGGGCGACGCGCAGCGCCCCGAAGCCGGGCTCCGTCAGCTCCGGGCAGAGCTCGGCCAGCGACCGCTCCGCCTCCAGCGAGGGCAGCAGGATCCCCACGTCGTCGAGCGCCCGCAGCGTCGTCGAGAGGACCACGCCGTCCTGGGAGAGGAACATCCCCCGCCGCATCGCGTCGCGCGCCTGCCTCTCTGCGCTCATCGGAAGAAGTCCCGCAGCGGCTTGTACTTGAATTTCATCAGGGGGCGCTCGATCCAGTAGTAGCTGGCCGCCGCCAGCGGCACGGTCGCGACGGTGCCGCCGATGAGCACGGTCCAGTAGCCCTCGTCGGCGCCGGGATAGCCGAGCAGAACGGCGATCGTGACGTTCCAGAGCAGGAGTCCGTAGGAGATCAGGCCGACCCACATCAGCCACGGGTGGCCGAGGAGTCTGTTGGGCAGGCCCCGGTTGGGGTTGCCGAACACCCCGGGGACGAAGAGCAGGACCGCCGCCACGCCCTGGATCAGGTTGAGCGTGTTGTATTCGAGGCCGTCCCGGAACGGGGCGATGATGAAGGGCGCCGGGTAGAAGACGAGCACGGTGAGGGCGTAGATCGCCGCCGCCGCCGCCCAGCAGAGCAGGGGCCGGTCCGCCGCCGCCCGCACCGCCCGCGGCAGCCCCGTCTTCCAGTCGAGCACCGAGACCACTGCCAGCGCCAGGCCCAGCGCGAACCAGTAGAAGTGACCGAGGGCGCTGAACCGGTACCAGTCGTGGCCGCGCAACTCGAAGGGCGGGCCGCCGAGCAGCAGTGAGGCGCCGCCGAGCACGGCCAGCACCGACAGCTCCCAGCGCACCCAGGTGCGAGCCTCGCGCCCGCGTGCCAGCAGGCCCATCAGGGCTGCGTAGACGGGCAGCAGGACGTAGAAGGTCATGTCGACCCCGAGGGTCCATGACTGCGGCAGCCCGCAGAGGAACTCCTCGTCGGGCGGGCAGACGTTGTGGAGCGAGAGGTCGAGGAAGTCGGTGAGGCTGTAAAAGGCCCACCAGTTGGGGCTGAAGACCCCGTAGAGGCCGACGAAGATCGCGAAGCCGGTGAGCGCGACCCAGTAGGCGGGGTAGAGGCGGATGAACCTGCGACGGGCGTAGTCGGCGACCCGCGGTGCTTCCGGGCCCCCGGCTCGGTGGGCGATCATCGGCCGGTAGAGGAGGAAGGCGGAGAGCAGGAAGAAGAGTGCGACCAGGCCGTCCATCCTCACCATCATCCGGTTGGGGATGCTCTCGGTGAAGCCGCCGAAGCCGCCGGTGAAGAACCAGGCGTGGCCGACGATGATCGCGATCGCCGGGACCCCGCGCATGCCGACGGTGAGCGGGAACCGTGGATGGTGCGGTGGCGGTGCGACGACGTCGGGCACGGCGCCGCCCGGCGCGCTGGAGCGGGTGGTCGCCACCGCCTATGGCCTGAGCGCCGACGTCAAGGCCTGCTCGAAATCGATCGCGCAGTCGCGGAGCCCGGCTTCCCTCGCGACCTGGCGCTGTTCGTCGGCGACGCTGCCGGTGAGCAGTTCGAAGCCCCGGGACGCCTCGTTCAGGGGGGAGTCGGATTCTTCGCCGCTGCGCAGCCGTTCCTGGACGAGGACGATGAGCGGGTCGAAGAGGCGCGCGTACAGCTCGAGCTCGGGGTCTCCCGTCCCCCGGGCCAGGCGCTGCTGCCGGCTCGCGAAGCCTTCGAGCAGCGGGACACTGGGCTTGATCAGGCGTTCGGTCGCGGCCCGGGAGAGATTTACGTCGCCACTGAAAGCGCGGTCGGCGAGCTGCACCGCCTCGCGCCGCACCTGGCGGCAGTTCGCGTCGGCCTGCTCCAGCACGCTCGCCGGGGCGGCCTGGGACGGCGGCCCCTGGCCGCTTTCCTCGCCGTCACCACAGCCGCCGAGGGCGAGAGCGAGCGTGGCGAGGAGCGCCGCCGGTCGGGCGGCTTGCGCGATCATGCCGGCTCCCTGACGCCGGGCCGACCTCGCGCGAAGCCGGCCGGCAGCAGCGCCAGCAGGCCGATCGCGGCGAGGGTCAGCAGGAAGGGGTCCAGCGGCAGCCGGTAGCGGGGCAGTCCGGCGACCGGGACGGTGAACACGAGGGTCAGGATCGGGACCAGCCAGAAGAAGAGCGGGCCGCGCGGCAGTCTCGGCGGCGCGGCGGGCGACCTCCGCCCGCCCCGGAGCAAGGCGATGAGACCGACGGCCGCGATCGCGGCGGCCAGGGCCACCGCGATCCGCTCCAGCAACGGGTCGGCGCTGCCGATGCCGCGGTCCTCGACCGCCCTCCCACGCCGGTCCACGACGGACTCCCCCTCGATCTCGAAGAGGCGCAGCAGGTTCCAGGCGGACGCTTCGACCACGTAGGCGGGATGTTCCCACGCGAAGTCGCGCGCGGCGTCGCGGAGGGCGGCGTCCATCGCCGCCTCGTCGACACCCGGCGTGGTGAAGAGCGGTTTGAAGCGGGGGATCGCCTGCGGGGTGCGCCAGGCGCCGGGACGGGCGGGGTCCCGGTGGGAGGCCTCGTTGTAGGTGCCGGCGGAGGCGAAGCCGCCGCTCGTCGTCACCGGGACCAAGCGCCCGAACTCGACGGCGTCGCGCACCACCCAAGGGAGGACGACGACGACGGCACAGAGCAGAGCGGTGGCCGGTGCGATCAGTGCCGCGACCCGCAGCCGCGGTCGCAGCGTCCAGAGGCCGACCGCGATCGCCACGGCCAGCGCCACGCCCGTCGGCCGCGTGAGGATCGCGAGGCCCGAGCAGCCGCCGGCCGCAGCGGCCCAGCGCGCGAGCCTGCCCGAGCGGCGGAATTCGAGCACGCAGAGGATCGCCCCGAGCTCGAGCGCGATGAACAGGGTCTCCGAGAAGAGATCGCGGCTGAGCAGGACCAGCGGGGGAAAGACGGCCGCCAGCGCAGCCGCGACCAGTCCCGTCCTGCGTCCCCAGATTCGCTTCCCGATCAGGTACAGCAGCGCCACCGCGAGCGCCCCGAGCAGGGCGCCGAGGACGCGCCCGGCCGTGAGGCTGTCGCCGCTGAGCGCGTAGGCACCGCCGAGCAGAGCCGGATAGGCGGGGCCGCGGATCGCCGTCGGCCCACCCTGCAGCAGGTAGCCGGAGGGCGGGTATCCGTCCCCGGCCGCGATCGAGCGTGCGAGGTAGTCGTACTCGAAGGCGTCGTTCGCGGGCTGGTAGCCGCCGTCACCGGCGATCGCGCCCAGCCGCAGGAGCAGGGCGACGAGGACGATCAGCGCCGGGGCCGAGACCAGGGATCGCCTCAGGTCCGGGGCCGGCCTGACATGAACAGGGCCTCCGCGGAGGGAGGCCCTGTCAACAGCTTCTTGTGGCGAGTCGGCCGCTACCGAAGCCCGCACATCACGTTGGTCTGGATCGACCAGGCGGGCGTGCCGGTGATCGCCGAGCCCTCAGAGAACCAGCCGTTCGAGTAGATCACCTGCGGGTTCGAAGTGTGGACCGCGACTTTGTCGCTTTCGCCGCCGACGAAGAAACCGCCGCCGAGCACGAACTCGCTGCCTCCGCATTCCGCCGAGGAGCTCTTGGTGGTCGTGGTGTTGGTCCCGGTTTCGGGACTGGCGGTGCCGATGCGGAGGTTGGAGACGCGGATGCCTTCTTCAGCGCGTTTTTTCGCTTCTTCGGCGACTGCTTTGGCGGAGTCAGCACTGGCTTTGGCGGTGTCAGCAGTCGATTTCGCGGTGTTGGCCGTGGTCTGGGCGGCAGCCGCGGCGGTAGCTGCTTTTTTCGCCTCGCTGTTGGCCGAGTTCGCGGTGGAGCTGGCGCCGTTCGCGGTGTTCAACGCGTTCTTGGCGGTTTTTTCCGCGTTTTTGGCCTTTTTCAGCGCCTTGTTAGCAGTCGATTTGACGGAGGCCGAAATGTCGGCGATGGGATTCGAGGGACCGCCCATGGCCGGGACCGCAAGTGCCAATGCCAGGACCACACTGAGGCCAAGGACCGTGTACCGCTTCTTCATTTCGTCTCCTCACCGCGATTTCAACTGCGTATGCCGGCCATTGGATCACATGCCGGCGGATGGTGCAACCGCCCTCGGCGCCTGTTATTTCTCAGGCAGGAAGCCGAGCGTCGCGCCCGCGCATTCGGAGAGTCCCAGCGTGGCGATCGCCTCCTCGACCTCGGCACTGGCCAGATCGGTCCGTCTGGCGATGGCGAGGGTCCGGGCGCGGTCACCGGCTTCGCTGGCCCGGGCAAGTGCAGCGGCTTCAAGCTCGACTTCGCGCAGGGCCAGGTCGAGATCGCTCACCTTCTCGCTTCGGTCGGCCGGCGGTCTCAGTTCACCCAGCGCTTCGCGCCAGCTGACGGTGATCGGCACCAGCTGCCGGGCGTACGCGCTGCCCCCGTCTTCGCCCGCGGCGACGATCTGGCGCTTCGCCTGTAGGCAGATCCGCTCGGCGGCGAGGGTGTAGTGATCGCGGGGGACCGAGTCGTCGTCTGCGGCGAGGGCGACGAAGCCGATCACGGCGATCGCCAGGGCCAGAATGGTCGCGATGCTCACCAGTCGCGTTCTGCGGTCGCTGCCGAGCAACTTCGAGAAGCGCTCGCGGGTGGATCCTCCGCTCCCGGCCTCATCGTCACGGCGCAGGTGTGCGCCGCACGCGGCGCAGTATCTGTCTCCCGGTTCGTTGGGCGAGCCGCAGCGCGGGCAGTGCACGCGGCCAAGCTATCAGCGATTTCCGGGGCCGTTCCCCTACATTGGTTGGACGTGAACGAGGCTTGGCGACACCGTCTCCGCATCGGCCCGCTCGCTCTGCTCGTCGTCGCGGCGGTCGCCGTCGGCTGCGGCGGTGGCGAGGCGGGAAGCGCGGACCGCGTCGGTGAGGCCGCCAGCTCCGGGGCCCAGGCCGGCGCCGCCGAGGAGAGGTCGGAGATCGGAGCCGGCGAATCGACGGCTCCCGGGCCCCAGAGCGGTGACCCCAAGGCAAAGGGCGGCAGCGCCACCAACGGCGACAGCGATCGCAAGGACCGGGACGAAGCCGGTCGGGGCGACCCCGAGGGCCCGACCGAGCGGGCGAAGCCCGAGACGGAAAGCCGGCAGACCGCCCGGGGCCCTGGGGGACGTTGCCCGTCGAGCATCTCGCGTGCCCAGTGCAAGGCCGACGCCGAACAGGCCAGAAGCGCGGAGCCCTCCTACCCGGTGGGCAGCCCGGCCGCTTGCGGCAAGACGATGAGCCGGCCGGAGTGCGAAGCGATGTTCGCGGCCGAAAAGGCCGCGCAGGAAAGCGGCGGGAAGTCGGTCAGCGTCGAGGAGTGCATGCGCGAACCGTCGCCTGTCTGCGAAGACCAGCTGGCCGCCCAGCTCGAAGCGGAGCACGCCAACTCCCAGGGCAAATAGCCCTCCGTCAGCAGACAGCGCCCAGTGGCGGTAGACATCTCCTCCATCTCCTCGCTCGGCGTCTCGCCGGGAGAGCTGCCGCGCTCGATGGCCGCCTGGGTGCTGCGCCCCGAGCGCGAGGGCGATCTGTCCAGCGCCTACGAGGTCGAGGAGATCGAGGTGCCCGAGCCGGGACCGTTCGAGGTCGTCGTGCGGGTGATGGCCGCCGGGGTCAACTTCAACAGCATCTGGGCGGCGCTGGCGCAACCGATCTCCGTCTTCGCCTACGGCGACCACCCACAGTGGGGGCATCACATCGGCGGCTCCGACTGCTCCGGGGTCGTCTGGAAGGTCGGCGCGGGGGTGACGAGATGGAAGCCCGGCGACGAGGTCGTGATCCACGCCAACCACGCGTCCTACGAGGATCCCGAGGTGCACGGCCTCGATCCGCTCGCGGCGCCGAGCCAGCTGGGCTGGGGCTACCAGACGACCTGGGGGTCCTTTGCCCAGTTCTGCAAGGTCCAGGCCCAGCAGCTGCTGCCGAAGCCACCGGGCCTCTCCTGGGTCGACGCCTCCGCGTACGCCGTCACCTACTTCACCGCCTACAGGATGCTGGTCGACAAATGCGAGATGCAGGCCGGGCAGAACGTCCTCGTCTGGGGGGCCGCGGGCGGCCTCGGCGTCTTCGCGGTCCAGCTATGCCAGGCCGCCGGCGCCAACGCGGTGGGGGTCGTCTCCTCGGCCGAGAAGGGCAAGCTGGTCGAGCAGCTCGGTGCAGTCGGCTACATCGACCGCACCGAGTTCGCGGGGATGGTCCGGCGTGGCGACGAGAGCGCCGACGAGGAGCGGGAGCGCTTGCGGGAGACGCGCCGCTTCGCAAAGCGGGTGAGCGAGATCCTCGGCGACGCCCCTGACATCGTCTTCGAACATGTGGGGAGGGAGACCTTTCCGGCCTCGGTCTTCACCGCCAAGCCGTTCGGAAAGGTCGTCACCTGCGGGGCGACCACCGGTTACTCGCTCGACTTCGACGTGCGCTACCTGTGGATGCGCCAGAAGCAGATCCTCGGCTGCCATGCCTTCAACGCGTACGAGGCCTGGCGGGCGAACGAGTTGATCCGCGACGGAAGGATCCGCCCCGTGCTCTGGAAGGCCCTCGATTTCGAGGACCTTCCAGAGGCCCACCGCCTGGTCGACGAGAACCGCCACCTCGGGAAGATCGCGATCATGGTCGGCGCCGAAGACGAAGAGGAGGGCAAGACCGCCCCCGGCCCCGGTGCGATCCGGATCGCTGCGGACCGGTAGGCCGATGCCGGGCGCAAGCGGTCCTCGCGTCACCGGCGAGCGGGTCTCGACGGCGCGCGGGGGCTTCAACCCGACCTGGCAGCGCCACGTCGCCGCCTACGCTCTCTGCGCCCCGCTCCTGCCCGACGGGAAGGTATTGGACCTCGGATGCGGGGTCGGTCACAGCTTCGAGCGGTTGGCACCGCGCGAGACCGTCGGGGTCGACATCGACCCCGGGATCCTTGCCGGTCAGCAGCGGGAGACCAGCGTTGCGGACATGCGCGCCCTCCCCTTTGCCGACGCGACCTTCGCCTCGGTCCTCTGCGTCCAGGCAATCGAGCACGTGCCCGATCCTGAGCGGGTGCTGCACGAGGCGCGCCGGGTCCTCGCGGTCGGGGGGCCCGCGGTCTTCGTCACCCCCAACAGGCTTACCTTCGGTCCTCCCGACGAGGTGGTCGACCCTTACCACTACGTCGAGTTCTCGGCCGAGGAGCTGCGCCGGTGCTGTGGTGCGGTGTTCGAACACGTCGAGCTGTTCGGGATCTTCGGCTCCGCCCGCTATCTCGAGCTCGTGGCGCGGGAGAGGTCGGACCTCGAACGGGTGCTGCGCTGGGATGCTCTGCGCCTGCGGCGAGCGATTCCCCGGAGCATGCGAATGCGTCTGTATGACCGCGCCCTGAGGCGCCGCCGCCTTGCCCCTGAGGAGGGCGCCGCCGCGATCGAACCATCTGACTTCACCTTGCGGGACCCTCCGCTCGAGCAGGCGCTGGACTTGGTAGCTGTCTGTTCGAGCTGACTCACACTGTGAGGCGCAGCCGCCCAATTTGCGAACTGAGATGTCAGTTCGGACTGCTCAAATACTCACCGACTAGTCGTCACTGACTCGTCTAGGCTGGCGGGCGTGCAGGGACACGCGATGGTGCCATGGGGGATGACGTCGAAGACGAGGAGATGAGCGTCCTCCGAGTCGACCATGCATCGAAGTCCTTCGGCGCGACGCGAGCCCTCGACGACGTTTCGCTCGAGCTGGAGCGCGGCAGCGTCCACGCTCTGCTCGGCGGCAACGGCTCCGGCAAGTCGACCCTGATCAAGGCGATCGCCGGTGTCGAGCAGGCGGACGGCGGCGTGCTCGAGGTCCGCTGCCGGCGTCAGGAGCTGCGCTCGATGACCCCGGCGCGGGCGCGTGAGGCCGGCCTGCACTTCGTCCACCAGCAGCGTTCGACCTTTCCCGCGCTGACGGTGACCGAGAACCTGGCGATCGGCCGCGGCTTCGACCGCGGCTGGGGCGGGCGCATCGACTGGCGGCGTTCGCGGGCGCGGGCGGCCGCGGTGCTCGAGCGCTTTCAGATCGAAGCCGACCCGCATCAGGAGCTCGGTGAGCTCGGCCCGGCGACCCAGACGATGGTCGCGATCGCCCGCGCCCTGCAGGACCAGGACGGGGACGCCGAGGGAGTGCTGTTGCTCGATGAGCCGACCGCTTCGCTGCCCGGGCCCGAGGCCGACCTGCTGCTCGCCGGGCTGCGGCGCTACGCCGGCGCCGGCCAGACGATCGTCTATGTGACGCACCGCCTCGAGGAGGTGTTCGCGGTGGCCGACCGCGCGACCCTGCTGCGCGACGGCCGGGTGGTGGGCGAGGTGGAGCCGCGCCGGCTCGACCACGACCGCCTCGCCGAGCTGATGATGGGGCGCGCCGTCGAGCAGATGGAGCGCACGCGCGGCCGGCCCGGGGGCCGCACGGTCCTCAGCCTCCGCGAGTTCGCGGCTGGGCCCCTGGCGCCGCTGGACCTCGACCTCCGCGAGGGGGAGGTGGTCGGGCTCGGCGGCCTGATCGGGTCCGGCCGCTCGACCCTGCTCAGGACTCTGTTCGGGCTCGGCCCGCCGGCGTCCGGTGAGGTGCGGCTGTACGGCGAGCGCCGCCGCCTCGCCTCGCCACCCGAGGCGATCGCCGCGGGCCTCGCCTACGTGCCCGAGGACCGCCAGCACGACGCCGCCTTCCCCGGGCTCAGCGTCGCGGAGAACCTCTCGCTGACGGTGATCCCCGACTACTGGCACCGGG
>DASUQC010000014.1:0-23610 GCA_036280745.1 Solirubrobacterales bacterium | reverse complement strand
CGCACTCTTTCGGGGCTGCGGGCCCGGATCGCATCGAAGCTCCTGGCGCTGGCAGCAGGGGTCTGGGTCAACAGCTGGCTCGGGTTGCCGAGCCGCTCCTTCGCTCAGTTCGCTGCCTGAGCGTGGAATCAATCATCTAGCCGCGAGCCTGGGAGCTAGGGGCGCGGGTCGGCGGCGAGGTTGCCGCTGCCGTTGGTGGCAGCTTGGGCCTTGGCGCGCGCTCGCGTCCGTTTCGGCGTCGCGGCGGCGGTCGCGATCGTCTCCTCGGTCGCCGCCTCGAGGTCGAGGGCGAAGCTGTCGAGGTCGGCCATCGCGTCGTAGTCGCCGATCAGGCCGAAGTTGACCTGTCCGTTGTAGGACATGATCCCGACGCAGAGCGCCTGGCGGCGGGCGAGCGGGACCATCGGGAAGATCGACTCCATCTTGCGGCCGAGCACGTAGAGCGGGAACTGCGGGCCCGGAACGTTGGTCACGACCAGGTTGAAGAAGCGCTGGGCCGGCTGCAGGCGAGCCGCCTGCGAGGCGATCGTCGAGGGCGCGAAGTCGGTCAGTTTGGTGAGGATCTCCGCCCCGACCGCCTGGCCGGAGGTCTTCAGGTCTCCCATCTGCTCGGTGAGGATGTGGAGCCGCTCGACCGGGTCCTCGCACCAGACCGGCAGCGGCGCCATCATCGCCGAGATCCGGTTGCCGAGCGCACCGTGCTCCTCGGCGGCGCGGACGCTGACCGGGACCATCGCCCGCAGCTCGAGGCCGTCGGTGTCGTGGCCGCGGGCGCGCAGGTACTTGCCGAGGGCACCAGCGACGATCGAGAGGATCACGTCGTTGACGGTGCCGCCGTGGGAGTCCTTGACCCGCTTCAGGTCGTCGAGGTCGGTCTGGACCATCGCCAGCCGGCGGTGCGGGCCGATCTCGACGTTGAAGACGCTGCTGGGGGCGGCCATGCCGGCGCCGACCATCTTCGAGGTGGCGCCGAGCCCGCGCAGCACCTGGCGCGGACCGCGCAGGGCGGCGCGGACGCCACGGGCGATCTCCTTCGGGCTGGTCAGGCGCTCGCGCCAGGCCTGGGAGAGCAGCTCGATGTCCGTCGGTTCGGGGTGCGCCAGCCAGGGCGGAGCGGGGGAGGGGTTGCCGCGCGGCTCGGCGTCGAGGTCGAACAGCACCGTGGTGATGTCGACCCCGGAGACGCCGTCGACCAGCGCGTGGTGGCTCTTGCCGATGATCGCGAAGCGCCCGTCGCGCAGGCCCTCGACCAGCCACAGCTCCCAGAGCGGCTTGCTGCGGTCGAGCTGCTGGGAGAAGATCCGCGCCGCCAGGTTGCGCAGCTGCTCGTCGGAGCCGGGGGCCGGCAGCGCGGTCTGCCGCACGTGGTACTCGAGGTTGAGGTAGGGGTCGTCGACCCAGACCGGCCGGCCCTGGTCGAACGGCACGAAGCGCAGCTTCTGGCGGAAGCGCGGGACCAGGTGCAGCCGCGAGCCGATGTGGTCGCGGAACTCCTTATGAGTGGGAGCCGGCCCCTCGAAGACGCTGACCGAGGCGACGTGCATATGGGCGCCAGCGCGCTCCATGTGCAGAAACGAGGTGTCGAGTCCGGTCAGCCGTTCCGCCATCTGTGGATGGTCTCACACATAGGAATCGGCGCCTTTCTTAAGCTTTTGCTCACAAAACGAGCGAACCCATCTGCCGAGTCCCCTCGCCGCCAGGCGAGCGGGAGCGGGGGACCCAATTGCCGCGGCGCCGATGCCGCGGCCGGGGCGAATCGGGCGGCGAGCCGCCCGTAGCGAGACCGGCGCATGCCGGCTTTCGCGAGCCCGTCAGCTAACCCCGTAGGCAGCGAGAAAGCGAGTGATTCACACGATGCGTTACCTCCTGTCCGCGGCGGCGGCCGTCACCGCGCTGTCGATCGGCATTGCACCCGCCACGGCCCTCGACTCGAGTCCCGAGAAGCCGAAGCGGGGCGCCAAGCGCGCCAAGTCCCACGTCTCCCTGCACCTCTCGCGGCACGCGCTGCTGAGCGGCGGGGAGGTCGTCGCCCACGGCCGCGTGCGCCCGGGCGGCCGGCACCGGGTCAAGCTGGTCTTTCGCGGGCCCGACCGCGGCGTGGTCGAGACGACCACCGGGCATAACGGCGCCTTCGCCCTGCGCTGGGCGCCGAGCCGCTCCGGCAATTACGCAGTGCGCGCCTTCGGCGTCCACGACGCCCGCGCCCGCGGCTCGGCGAGCGCCGTGCGGCGGCTGACCGCCTACCGCCATGCCCACGCGTCCTACTACGGACCCGGTCTCTACGGCAACGGCGTCGCCTGCGGCGGCACCCTGATGCCGGGGACGATGGGGGTCGCCCACAAGACCCTGCCCTGCGGCACGCGGGTGAAGCTGCGCTATCGCGGCCGCACGGTCACGGTCCCGGTGATCGACCGCGGCCCCTACGTCCCGGGCCGCGACTACGACCTCACCGAGGCGGTCAAGCAGCGGCTCGGCTTCCCCGGGATCGGCACCGTGCTGGCCAACCGCTGAGCGTCAGCCGACGCTGAGTTGGAGCTGCGGAGCCGACTCGGCCGGCTCGGCGTCCGCCTCGCGCTCGAAGGAGGCGACGCGGACGCCGAGCAGCCGCACGGGACGCGGCGGGTCGTAGGCGCGCAGCAGGTCGCGCGCCGCCGGCCCGACCACGGCCGGGTCGTTGGTCGGCTCGGCCAGGGTGTGGGAGCGGGTGACGTTGGTCCAGTCGTCGAGGCGGACCTTGATCCCGATCGTCCGCCCTTCGAGCTCGCGCTTGCGCAGGCGGCGGCAGAGCTCCTCGGAGAGCTCCGCGAGGTGGCGTTCCATCTCGGTCCGGTCGCCGACGTCGAAGTCGAAGGTGATCTCGGTCGACTGCGACTTGGTCTCGTGTTCGGGCGTGATCGGCGTCTCGTCGAGCAGCCGGCCGCGGGCGTGCAGCCAGGCGCCGGAGCGGGGGCCGAAAGCGCCTTCCAGCTCGCCGACGTCGCGCCCGCCCAGCTCGGCCAGGGTGCGGACACCCATCGCCTCCAGCTTGACCACGGTCTTCGGGCCGATCCCCGGGATCAGGCCGGGGGACTCCTCGGCGAAGCGCTCGAGCGCCGCCTCCCGCGAGAGCACGACGAGGCCGGCCGGCTTGCCCAGCTCGCTGGTGATCTTCGCCAGCATCCGGCTCTCGGAGATCCCGACCGAGCAGGTGAGCGAGGTGTCGCGCCTGATCTCGGTCGCGACCCGCCGCATCGTCGCCTTCGGCGAGAAGATCCCGGTGAGGTCGAGGTAGGCCTCGTCGAGGCCGACCTGCTCGACCACCTCGACGTTGCGCCGCAGCACCTCCATCACCTGCCCCGAGGCCTCCCGGTAGGCGGGGAAGTCCGGCCGCAGGTAGACCGCGTTCGGCAGCCGGCGCCGCGCCACGGCGGCGGGCATCGCCGAGTGGATCCCGGCCAGCTTCCGCGCCTCGTAGCTGGCGGTCGTCACCACCGCCCGCGGCCCCGACCCGCAGACGACCACCGGCTTCCCCCTCAGCTCCGGCCGCCGCCGCAGCTCGACCGACGCGTAGAAGGCGTCCATGTCGAGGTGGGCGATCGTCCGTTCGAAGGCCATCGCCCGATGGTAGGACCGGAGCGGGACGGGACCGCCGGGACTCGGTCAGGAGAAGCAGCCGGTTCCGACGAGGAAAAAGGAGATCACCAACACGGCGTATGCGCCGACGAAGAGAACTGCACCCCAGAGCGCCAGAAAGAAGGCACGGGCCGCGTGGGCCGCACGCAGCCCCACGGCTGCGAAGGCGGCGATCACTCCGGGGAGGAGCAGGGTGACGACGACCTCGAGCAGTCGGCTGTTGTCGCCGTCGAAGCCGGCGAGGAGGCCGAAGAGGATCGCCGGGCCGACCAGGCTCGAGACGAGCGTGAGCGCGATCAGCACTGCGCGCTCGCGGCGATCGCGGGCCGTCCTGATCACGAGCGCCGCCACCAGACCCCAGGCGACCACGGCCAGCGCGGCCACGAATGCCGCGGCCGTATCGCTGCCCCCGCCTCCGCAGACCGCCAGCATGGCGGAGGATCCTAAACTCCAGCCGTGGCTTCCCCCGAGGCGAAGAACCTGGAGGCGATCTCGAAGGCGATCGACCAGCACAACTCGAACTGCCCGTTCCCGGCGGCCGAGGTGCGGATGAACCCGTTCGAGGTCGAGCGGCTGGGGTGGGAGACGATCCGGGGGCTGCCGGTCGTGCCGGACGGCGAGATCGGCACCGGCCGCTTTCGCATCGTCTGCTCGCGCGACCTCGAGGACGACGGCCTGGAGGTCGTCGAGGCGGTCGGGCAGGAGCTCGAGACCGTGGCGCCGGCGCGCAACTGATCACGCGTCTGCACTTAGACGTCTATAACACGGTCAACTGCAGACGCGTGGCGCTAGACGAGGAAGAAGTCGAGGCCGCTGCGTTCGAACCAGCCCTGGACCTCGGTGTTGAGCTGGGTGATCTCGCCGGTCCAGATCAGGATGCCCATCACGATCAGGATCACTCCGCCGACGGCGACGATCGCCTGGTAGTGGCGCTTGACGACGGCGAAGGCGGTGGTCATGCGGGAGAAGGCGAGCGCCGTGAGCAGGAACGGGATCGCGAGGCCGGCCGAGTAGACGGCGAGCAAGAAGGCGCCGCGGGCGGCCGAGTCGGTGAGCGAGGCGGCGCCGAGGATCGCCCCGAGCGTGGGCCCGATGCAAGGGGTCCAGGCGATCGCGAAGGCGGCGCCGGCGACGATCGGGCCGCCCTTGCCGGCGCGCTCGAGCAGGGCGTCGACGTGCCACTCCCGGTTCAGCCGGGTGACGAACATCGAGGCGACGAAGAGCACGCCCATGGCGATGATCAGCCCCCCGGAGATCTTGGTCAGCAGCTCCTTGTGGTCCTGCAGGGCGGAGCCGAGGCCCGTCGCCGTCAGCCCGAGCAGGATGAAGATCGCCGAGAAGCTGGCGACGAAGAGCAGGCTGGGGCCAAGGACGCGACGCCAGCCGGCGTCCTCGAGCTCGCTGGCGGAGACACCGGTGACCGCCGAGAGGTAGCCCGGGACCAGCGGCAGCACGCAGGGAGAGAGGAAGGAGACGACTCCCGCCGCGAGGGCGGCGAAAATGCCCACTCCAGCGGCAGGATCGGAGCTGAGAACGGCGTTGACCAAGACCTCCCAGATTACCCTCAGGCACTCGCGCGCAGGCGGAGCGGGGCAGCTGTTCGACCCCGCCGGCACCGCCAAACGGCTGCGCGCCTCGCCGCTGTTCTCGATCGGGCCGGCAGCGCCCGGCCCGGCGCTGCGCCGCGGCGCCCTGCTCTCGGTCCCGATCGCGATCTCGCTGGGGATCGAGTTCGGCTTCGACGCGCCGACCAAGGGCGCGATCGCGACCGGCGCCCTGCTCGCCGGCTTCCCGGGCATGGACGCGCCCGCCGGGCCGCGAGCCGTCTGGCAGGCGGTCGCGGCGCCGCTGATCGGGATCGCGGCGGCGGTCGGGATCCTCACCACCCCCTCGGCGCCGCTCGCGGCGCTCGCGCTCGGCCTGCTCGGAGCCGCCGCCGGCTACTGCTTCTCGGTCTCGCTGCGGCTGGCGATCCTCGGCCTCTCGGTCTCGCTGGCCCTGATGGTCGCCCAGGGCCTCTTCCTGCCGACCGAGGACGCCGCCCCAGCGCTGCTCTGGGCGACGGTCGGCGCGCTCGGGCAGGCGCTCTGGTCGCTGCTCGTCTGGCTCACCGCCGACCGGGCGGCCGATGACGAGGAGAGCGGCTGGGACTGGCCGGCGGCGAAGGCGGCACTCACTTCGAACCTCACCCTCGGCTCGCCCAACGCCCGCCACGCGATCCGCTTCGGCCTCGCGCTGGCCGCCGGCGTCGCCCTCTACCGGCTGCTCGACATGCACGTGCACGGCTTCTGGGTCCCGCTGACGATCCTCTTCGTGATGCGCACCGAGATCGACGAGACGCACCGGCGCCTGATCCTGCGGGCGCTCGGCACCGTGCTCGGGCTGGTCCTCGCGACCGCCGCCGCCGAGGCCTTCCGCGGCGACGACCTCGTCACCGGCGCGATCCTCACCGCCTCGGCCGGCCTCGCCTTCGGCCTGCTCACCGTCCAGTACGCGCTCTTCACCGCCGCGATCACCGTCTATGTCGTGCTGCTCAGCGACACCCTGGGGGAGGGGGCGTTCCAGGCCGCCGACGAGCGCGCCACCGGCACCGCGCTGGGCATCCTGATCGCCTTCCTCGCCTTCGCGATCTGGCCCAATCCCGGGGAATCGACGCCGAATCGAGGGGGCGGGGGAGAAGTCCGGTAGATTCCTGGCTACGCAGCCAAACCCGCGCCGGGCGGCGCGGAAGACTTCAGAGGAGCCAGAGTTGAGCAACCGCACGTTCGTAGTCGGCGTTGGGATGACCAAGTTCGAGAAGCCCGGCACGAAGGAGGGCGACTACCCGGACTGGGCCAAGGAGGCGGGGGAGAAGGCCCTTGCAGACGCCGGCATTCCCTACGAGGACGTCGAGCAGGCCTACGCCGGCTACTGCTACGGCGACTCGACCTACGGCCAGCGCGCGCTCTACCAGCTCGGCCTGACCGGGATCCCGGTCGTCAACGTCAACAACAACTGCTCGACCGGCTCCTCGGCGCTGTTCCTGGCGCGGCAGGCGGTCAAGGGCGGGATCGCCGACTGCGCGCTCGCGCTCGGCTTCGAGAAGATGGAGCCGGGCAGCCTCGGCGTCAAGTACACCGACCGCACCAACGCGCTCGACAAGCACGCGATGCGGATGTTCGAGATCCGCGACCCCGAGCAGTCGCCGCCGGCCCCGCAGATGTTCGGCAACGCCGGCCGCGATCACATGGAGAAGTACGGCTCCAACCCCGACCACTACGCCTGGATCGGGTGGAAGAACCACAAGCACTCGGTCAACAACCCGTACGCCCAGTTCCAGGACGAGTACACGCTCGAGGACATCAAGGCGGCGAAGATGATCCACGACCCGCTGACCAAGCTCCAGTGCTCGCCGACCTCCGACGGCTCGGCCTGCGCGATCGTCGCCTCCGAGCGCTACGTCGAGGAGCACGGGCTCTGGGAGCAGGCGGTCGAGATCGCCGGCCAGTCGATGGTCACCGACCTCAGCTCGACCTTCGCCGAGGACGCCAACTGCATGACGATCGTCGGCGCCGACATGTCGAAGAAGGCGGCGGACGAGGCCTACGAGGAAGCTCAGGTCAGCGCCGAGGAGGTCGACGTCTGCGAGCTGCACGACTGCTTCAGCGCCAACGAGCTCATCACCTACGAAGCGCTCGGCTTCGCGGCCGAGGGCGAGGGCCACAAGCTGGTCGAGGAAGAGGCGACCACCTACGGCGGCAAGGTCGTCGTCAACCCCTCCGGCGGCCTGATCTCGAAGGGACACCCGCTCGGGGCGACCGGCCTGGCGCAGTGCTCGGAACTGACCTGGCAGCTGCGCGGCGAAGCGGACAAGCGCCAGGTCGAGGGCGCCAAGACCGCCCTGCAGCACAACATCGGCCTCGGCGGCGCCGCCGTGGTCACGGTCTACAAACCGGCGTCGGCCTAGGGAGGCCGTCGCCCCACGGAGGAGGAGCACGATGGCGAAGCAGCGGCGGTCACTGAACGGCAAGGTCGTGGCGATCACGGGCGGGGCCCGGGGGATCGGCAAGGCGACGGCGACGGCGCTGGTCCGCAAGGGCTGCCGGATCGCGGTCGGCGACCTCGACCTCGAGTTGGCCGAGCAGACCGCCGCTCAGCTCGGTGGCGGCACCGTGGCGCTGCCGCTCGACGTCACCGACCGCGACTCCTTCCGCCGCTTCCTCGACGAGGCAGAGCGCCAGCTAGGCCCGGTCGACGTGGTGATCAACAACGCCGGGATCATGCCGGTGACCTCGCTGGTCGACGAGTCCGACGACTCGGTCCGCCGCCAGCTCGACATCAACATCTACGGGGTGATCGTCGGCACCCAGCTGGCGATCGAGCGGATGCGCCCGCGCGGCAGTGGCCACATCGTCAACATCGCCTCGCAGGCCGGCAAGACGCCGCTTCCGGGCATCGCCACCTACAGCGGCACCAAGCACGCCGTGGTCGGGATCAGCGAGTCGGTGCGGGCCGAGCTGCGCGACAGCGGGATCGAAGTCCACTGCGTGATGCCGACCGTGGTCAACACCGAACTGACCGCCGGCCTCAGCCAGAAATGGATCAAACCGGTCGAGGCCGAGGACGTCGCCGGCGAGATCGTCGACGCGCTCGAGCTCGGGCGCTTCGACGTCTTCGTGCCGCGCTCAAACGCGGTGATGACGCGCTTCGCGGCACTGATGCCGCGGCGTATGGCGGAGGCCGTCGGCCGCCTGATGGGGACCCACAAGCTGATGTTCGAGGTCGACCACGGCGAGCGCAACGCGTACGAGGAGCGCGCCGCGGCCAGCGAGCCGGGCCAGGACGATGCCGCGCCGGAGGCGCCCTCCGAGGCGCCGGCGCCCGCACAGCGCGACGCCGCCTAGGCAGGCGCGCCGGTGGGCCGCCTCTACGACGCGACCTGGGGGCGCGGCTTCAGCGCCCTCTACGACCGCCTCTTCAAGGCGAGCGAAGAGGCGGGCCTGCGCCAGATGCGGCGCGAGCTGGTCGCCGGGGCGACGGGCCGGGTGCTGGAGATCGGCGCCGGCACCGGCGCCAACGTCGAGCTCTATCGGGACGCGGTCGAGGAGCTCGTGCTCGCCGAGCCCGACCCGCACATGACCAGGCACCTGCGGGAGAAACTTGCCGAGTGGGGCAGCAGGGCAGAGGTCGTCGAGGCGCCCGCCGAGCGCCTCCCGTTTGAGGACGGAAGCTTCGACACCGCCGTCGTCACCCTGGTCCTCTGCACGGTGCCCGACCCGCAGGCGGCCCTGGCCGAGGTCGCCCGCGTCCTCAAGCCCGGCGGCAGACTGCTGTTCCTCGAGCACGTGCGCTCCGAGGAACCCGGCCTGGCGCGCTGGCAGGACCGGCTCGAACGGCCCTGGCGCTTCCTCGGCGACGGCTGCCACTGCAACCGCGACACGGTCGCGACGATCGCCGCCTCGCCGCTGACCCTCGGCGACGTGGAGCACGAGAAGCTCCCCAAGGCCGTCCCGATCGTCGAACCGCTCGTGCGCGGCAGCGCCGTGTCGGATTGACAGAGCGCCAAAAAGACCTCATTTACAGGGATCTCTCGCCAGGGCCATTAGCACAGGTACCGGACGTATTTCTATTGCAGATCGATGCGGTACCCTAAAGCACATGTTGGCTGAGGATGCCAATAAGAAAGGAGCGGTTGTGGACAACGCAGCTCCGCCGCCGGGGAGGAAGGGAGGCCGCCCGAGTCGGGCTGAATCCTGGACCACGGTAAACCGATTGACGAGACCGGCGAAAGCCGGTTTTTTTGTGGCCGCAGAACTTAGGGAGGAGCCTGGTGCAACTCCTTGGGATCTGGTGGGTCAGGCGCGTCGAATAGCTATGGCGCTACATGACCTGCGCGCCTATGTCGAGCAGGCCGCAAAAAAGGAGCGCCGCGTAGTAGTAGACGCTACCCATGCGAAGGTAGCCGAAGCTCGACGTGTGCGAGAAGAACTGCTAGCACGGGATGAGCGGATCGTTGCCGCGATGCTCACCGCCGCGCTAGAGCAGTTCCCGTTCGCCTCGGCGAACTAGAACCCTGGGTTTAGGGGCCTCGGCGGAGACTAACCGCCGGGGCCCCCGGCATGTAGACACCCTAATCGGATGGTCACCCACAGCGCAACACCGGCCTTGCCGCTGCCTCAACGCACGATAATGGTGGTTATGTCAACTCAGGCGTAGAAGCGGGTGGCGGCAGGCCGCGCGAGGCAGCCCGCCACCACCGCCCCAGACGGGGTCAGCTTGCTTCTTCGACCAGTTCTTCGAGCGCTTCGCCGCTGCCGGGCGAGCCGAGCAGTTCGGTCCCGTCCGTGCTCGGGCCTTTGATCGCCAACGACGGCGTCCCGGTCAGACCGAGGCGTTCCGCTTCTTCGTTGGTGTCTTCGACCTCTTCTTCGAATTTCGCGCTTTTGCGGTCGCTGTTCCATTTGTCGATGTTCGGAACGCCAACCGCCTCGGCGATCGCCGTCAGGAACGCGTCGTCCGCGTAGCCGGAATTCTCGGCTCCCTGGTTGTGGTAGAAGAGATCGAGGAACTGCCAGCCTTTGCCCTGGGCGCCGGCGGCGAGGGCCGCGGCCCCGGCGGGCGCCGACTGCGGGCCGATGATCGGGTAGTTCCTGAAGATCACTTTCACGTCTCCCGACCGCACCTGGTTTTCGACCACCGGGGGCAGGATTTCCTCCGCGAACTGTTTGCAGACCGGGCACTGCAGGTCTCCGTACTCGACCAGTTCCACTTTCGCGCCGGGATCGCCGAGGACCAATCCTTGCTGCGGGATGCCCGCGAACAGTTTCTCGACGACCGAGACTTCCTTCAGATTGCTCGCGTCGCCGCCACTGTCGTCACCGCCGGAGTTCGCGATGATCAGGACCACGACAGCGACGATCGCCAGGAACACGGCGCCGGCGCCGATCTGCAGCAGCCGCGTCCGCTGCTCGCCGGACCCGGTCCCCTTTTGCTCTTCGCGCAGGCGTTCTTCGCGCCGCTTTTCCCGCTCCCGCTTGTTGCTCATCTCTCCTCCTGTAGTTGCCCTTGCGTCATTTCAGGCTGTCCGCCGCATACCGCGCCGGACAACTCTAAGCAGGCTCTGCGCCGGTTTCCGGCTCCCCGGGTGCTCTGTCATCGGCGATCGCGGCCTCCGGCCCGGGCGGCTCCGTACCGGCGTAGCCGATCAGGCGGGCGGCGTTGAGCAGGAAGAGGATCGTCATCAGAACGGCGCTGCCCACGCACCACTGGCAGATCGCTTCGATCACCCAGATCTCCAGGTACGTGAGGTAGATGCTGAACCCGAAGCCCCCGAGGGCGAGCACGAAGCCCGCCAGGCGCGAGAGGTCGCTGACGAAGAAGGCGGTGAGGAAGATCCCGACGTAGCCGAGGATCCCGAAGATCGCGATGTTGATCCCGGCGATGTGCGAGTAGGAGCTCTCGGCGACGGTGTGGCAGCCCCCGCCTCCGGCGACGCAGGCGGGGGCTCCGCCCCCGGACTCGACGATCGTGATGTAGGTCGCGACCCCGATCCCGATCGTCGCGAAAAAGGCGATCGCGCGGCGCAGCGTCGCTTCACTCGGGACTTTCATACCGATGAAGATAGAGACTTTGCATAAAAAGCAGCTAACTCCCGCGAGAGCTTGCCGCCCTGCCAGGCGAGGGGCGATTCGCCCTCCCGCTCGCTGATCAGCTCCGCCCGCGGCAGGTGCTCCGCGTAGGCCGCCGCCACCGCGTAGGGGTGGCCGGGGTCGGCGTCGTCGTGGCTGGCGACGACCAGCGCCGGCAGGTCGAGCCGCTCCAGCTGCCCCAGGCCCTCGAACGGCCGCGAGCGCGAGACCTCCCGCAGCGCCGCGACCAGCGCCTCGGGATGGCGGTGCCCGAGCATGCGCTCGCGGGTGAAGCGGAGCACCGAATCGCGCCAGGCGAGGTCGGTCCGCTGATTGCGGTCGATGTAGGCGACGAAGCCGTCGACCCCGCCCTCCTCCAGCGCCGCCGCGAGGCCGTCCCAGTAGGCGAGCGTCGCCGGCGCGGTCTCCCCCGTGAAGACGGGCCCGATCACCCCCAGGCCGACCAGCCGCTCCGGGTGGCCCAGCGCGTAGGCGACCACGGTGTGCGCCCCCATCGAGTGGCCGGCGAGGAGGAACCGGCCCTCCCCCACCGCGGCGGCTACGACCCGCTCGAGGTCGGCGACCAGGTACGGGTATCCATAACCCTCGCCGGGCGGGGCCGGATCGGACTCGCCGTGCCCGCGCGCGTCGTAGGTCACGACCTGGTGGCCGGCCCGCTCCAGCGCCCTGGAGCCGTGGTGGACGTAGCGGCGCGAGGCCGTGATCCCGTGGCAGAGGACGATCGGCGGCCCCTCACCGGCGACCTCCCCGCGGATCGCCGGGGCCTCGCCCGCGACGAACTCCCGGGGTGCGTCGGCCATCAGCCGAGGACGGCGACGGCGCGCTCCAGGTCCTCGACGGACTGGAAGCTGCTGCCGGTGCGCGAGACGTGCCGGTAGCGCACGACCCCCTCGCCGTCGACGACGAAGATCGAGCGCATCACGTAGCGGCCGCCGGGGGCGTCCTTCAGCTCGGTGAAGCGGGCCAGGGGGCCGATCCAGCCGGTGACGCCGTAGCGGCGGCTGACCGCGAGGTCCTCGTCGGCCAGCAGCGGCAGGTTGAGGCGCTGCTCCTCGACCCAGCGCTCGTGTGACTCGACCGACTGCGGCGAGATCCCGAGCACCGCGGCCCCGAGCTGGTCGATCCGCTCGCCCTCGTCGCGGTAGGAGCAGAACTGCTTCGTGCAGACCGTGGTCGCGTCGCCCGGGTAGAAGGCGAGGACGACGCTGCTGCCGCGGTAGTCGGAGAGCCGGTAGGTCTTCCCCTCGGTGCCGGGAAGCTCGAAGTCCGGGGCGGCGTCGCCTACGTCGACCTTGGCCATGCGGCCAGCTTAACCGCGATCAGCCCTGCTCGATCGTGACTTCTTCGATCAGGACCGTCTGTTTCGGCTGTTCGGTCGGCGTTCCCAGCTTGCCGATCCGCTCGACCACGTCGAGGCCCTCGTCGACCTTCCCGACCAGCGCGTATTCGGGCGGCAGGCCGGCGTCGGCGCCGGTGACGACGTAGAACTGGCTGCCGGAGCGGCCAGGCGGCTCGGCCGAGGTCTTGGCCATTGCCACCACGCCTTTGGTGTAGGCGAGGTTGGCGGGCGGTTTCTCGTCGACGCTGTAACCGGGGCCGCCGGTGCCGGTTCCCTGCGGGTCGCCGCCCTGGATCACGAATTCGGGGACGATCCGGTGGAAGGTGAGGTCGTCGTAGAAGCCTTCCTCGGCGAGGAAGGCGAAGGAGTTCGCCGTCTTCGGCGCCCGCTCGGTGTCGAGCTCGATCTCGAAGGTGCCGCAGTTCGTCTTCACGACCGCGGTCGCCGCCTCCCCCTCCGTCAGCACCTGCTCCGGGGCTTTGAAGGAGACCTGCTTCGGCTGCGGCGCGTCGACCTGCTCGCAGCCCCCGGCGCTGTCCGCGGCGGTCGTCGTCGAGTCGTCGTCGCCGCTGCCCGAGATCAGCACCACGGCGACGATCACCGCCGCGACGAGCGCGAAAGCGGCGAGGATCACCCAGCGACGATCTGCCTGCTCCTCCATCGGGCGGGAACCCTAATGCACTTACGATCGGAGCCGTGTCGGCCCCTCGCCTCACCCCATTGGCGGCAGCTGTCCTGCACGTTCACCCCCCGCCTGAGCGGGTGCTGGAGGTCGAGTGCGGAGAGGGCGACGGCGCCCTCTTCCTGGCGCGGGAGTTCCCGACCGCCCGCATCCGCGGCGTCGACCGCTCCCCGGAACAGGTCCGGGCCGCGACGGCGCGGATCGGCCTCGACCCGGAGGGCCGCGTCGCCTTCAAGGCGGGCGACCCCGGCTCGCTCCCATTTCCCGACGACCTCTTCGACCTCGTGGTGCAGCTGGACGGCCGCCCCGCCGTCGCCGAGATCGCCCGCGTCCTGCGGCCCGGTGGGTACCTCGTGCTCGGCCGCTCCCGCGGCTCGGCGCCCGGTGGCGGGTTCGCAGCATGGGCCCTGCGCCGGCACCTGCGGCGGCGCGGGATCGAGCTGGTCGAGACCGCGGCGGCCGGCGACGGCAGCTTCTCTGTCGGCCGCCTGCGCGGCGGCGATCCCGCCCCTTCGGCCGAATAGGCTGCGGGCGCATGGACATCGAGGGGATGCCGCTGGCGCTGCTCGTCAATCCCGCCTCCGCGGGCGGCCGCACGATGCGGCTGCTGCCGCAGGTCGAGCAGGCGCTCGACGCCCGCCACGCCACCTTCCGCGTGCAGCGCACCAAGGGCCTCGAGCACGGGGCCGAACAGGCGCTGCGGGCGATCGAAGCCGGCGAGGTGCCCGTGGTGATGTCGGGAGACGGCCTGCTGGGCGCGATCGGGGGCGCGATGGCCGGGTCCGAGACGCCGCTCGGGATCGTCCCCGGCGGGCGCGGCAACGACCTCGCCCGGGTCCTGGGGGTGCCCAGCGACCCCGAGGCCGCCGTCGCCACCCTCTTCTCCGGCCACAGCCGCCGCATCGACGTCGGCGAGGCCAACGGGAAGCGCTTCCTCGGCATCGTCAGCGTCGGCTTCGACTCGGAGGCCAACCGGCTCGCCAACGAGACCCACTTTCTGCGCGGCAACCTGGTCTACGCCTACGCCGCGGTCCGCACTCTGATCGGCTGGAAGCCGGCCCGGTTCACGATCCGGGTCGACGAGGAGCGGATGCGCCTGACCGGGTACTCGGTCTCGGTCGCCAACAGCAAGGCCTACGGCGGCGGCATGTACATCGCCCCCGACGCCGAGCTCGACGACGGCGAGTTCGACATCGTCGCGGTCGGCGACGTCGGCAAGCTGCGCTTCGTGAGTAACCTGCCGAAGGTGTTCAAGGGCACCCACGTCGAGAAGGACGAGGTGCGTGTCTTCCGTGCCCCCCACCTCGAGCTGAGCGCGAGTAAGCCGTTCCCGGTCTACGCCGACGGCGAGCACCTAACCGACCTGCCGGCATCGCTGCGGGTGCTGCCCCGCGCGCTCACCGTGCTGGTGCCGGCACCGGCCGCCCCTTGAGCGCCCGGAGCACGGGCCGGCGCGGAGCGCTCTTCGGCGCCAAGGTCGCCGCCTCGCGGGCGATCGGCGCCGCCAGCAGGGCAAGCGGGCGCGGCGGCGGCACGACCCTGCCCGGCCGGGTCCTGCTGCGCCTCGACCCGGACGCGATCGCCCGGCTCGGCGCCGGGCTCGACGGCGGGACCACGATCGTCAGCGCCACCAACGGCAAGACGACGACGGCGGGGATGATCGCCGCCATGCTGGCGGCGGACGGGCGCCGCCCCGTCCACAACCGGGCCGGCTCGAACATGACCTGGGGAGTGGCCACGGCGCTGCTGGAGCAGAGCGGCCGCGAGGGCCTGTTCGAGGTCGACGAGGCCTGGCTGCCGCAGGTGACCGCGGCGCTCGAGCCGCGGACGATCGTGCTCGGCAATCTCTTCCGCGACCAGCTCGATCGCTACGGCGAGATGGAGGCGCTCGCCGCGGAGTGGGCGCGCACGGTGGCCGAGCGCGAGGGGCGCACCGGTTTCGTGCTCAACGCCGACGACCCGCTGATCGCCGACCTCGGCCGCGACGCCGAGGGGCGGGCTCGCGAGGGCGTCGCCTACTTCGGCATCGAGGACTCCTCGCAGGCGCTGCCGGAGCTCCAGCACGCCTTCGACGCCAAGCACTGCCGCCGCTGCGGTCACCCCTACGCCTACGAGCGCGCCTTCGTCGGCCACCTCGGCCACTACTCCTGCCCCCATTGCGGCTCGCGGCGGCCCGACCCCGAGGTCGCGGCGACCGCGATCGAGCTCCAAGGAATGACGGGCTCCCGCGTCACGGTGCGCATTCCCGGCGGGGAGATTCGCCTGCAGCTGCCGCTCCCTGGCCTCTACAACGTCTACAACGCCCTGGCGGCGGTCGCCACCGGCCTCCGGCTCGGGATCCCCCCCGCCCGGATCGCCGAATCCTTCGAGGAGTTCGAGTCGGCCTTCGGCCGGGTTGAGACGATCGAGGTTGCGGGTAAGAAGGTTTCAATGTTTTTGATCAAGAACCCGGCGGGGGCCAATGAGGTCTTGCGCACGCTGCGCCTGGAGGCGAGCAGCGAGCCGGTCGACCTCTGGATCGGCCTCAACGACCGCATCGCCGACGGGCGCGACGTCTCCTGGGTCTGGGACGCGGACTTCGAGCTGCTGGCGGGCAGCGTCCGCCGCGTCGTCTGCGCCGGCACCCGCGCCCCGGAGATGGCGCTGCGGCTGAAGTACGCCGGCTGGCCGACCGACGCGATCGACGTCGTGCCGGAGATCGAGGCCGCGCTCGACAGCGCCGTCGAGGGCGCGCCGCACCGGCTCTTCGCCCTGCCCACCTACACCGCCCTGCTCGAGCTGCACAAGGTGCTCTCCGGCCGCGGCCTCGCCAAGGAGTTCTGGCAGTGAGCCTGGCGATCTGGCACGAGGTCGAGTGCGGCTCCTACGAGGCGGACCTGGCCCTCTGGGAGGAGCTGGCGGCGGAGGCCGACGGGGCGATCCTCGATCTCGGCTGCGGGACCGGACGGGTAGCCCTGCACCTCGCCCGGCGCGGGCACACGGTGGTGGGCCTCGACGTCGAGCCGGACCTCGTCGCCGAGCTGGCCGAGCGCGGCAGGGACCTTCCCGTGGAGGCGGTGCTGGGCGACGCCCGCGCCTTCGAGATCGAGGCCGAGATCGCCCTCGCCCTGGCGCCGATGCAGATCGTGCAGCTGCTGGCGAGCCCGCAGGACCGGCTGGAAATGCTCGGGAGCATCGCCGCGCACCTGCTCCCCGGGGGGCGGATCGCGCTGGCGATCGTCGACGACCTGCCGCCGGCGAACGGCAACGGGGGAATGCTGCCCGACGTGCGCGAGGTCGACAGCTGGGTCTACTCGAGCCTGCCGCTGGAGACCGCGGTCGATGGCGAAGAGATCGCGATCCGGCGGCTGCGGCAGACCGTCTCCCCGAGCGGGACGCTGGCCGAGGAGACCAACGAGGTCCGGATCCGCTCGCTCACCGCCGCGCAGCTGGAACAGGAGGCGGTCGAAACCGACCTCGAGCCCCTGGGCCGGCGCCAGATCCCCGCCACCGACCTCCACGTCGGCTCGACGGTCGTCCTGCTCGGTCGAGGCGACTGATGGAGCTGCGCGTCCTCAGCCTCTACCCGGAGCAGATGAACATCTACGCGGACCGCGGCAACATCGTCTTCCTGCGCCGTCGCTGCGAGTGGCGCGGGATCGGCTTCGCGCTCGCGAGCGCCGGCCCCGGCGTGCCGGTCGACCCCGCCGCCCACGACCTCTTCTACGTCGGCGGCGGACAGGACCGCGACCAGCGCATGGTCGCCGCCGACATGGTCGCCGGCAAGCGCGGGGACCTCGCCGCCGCGGTCGAGAGCGGCGCCGTGCTGCTCGCCGTCTGCGGCGGCTACCAGCTGCTCGGCCACAGCTACCAGCTCGAGGGGGAGAAACTGGCCGGCCTCGGCCTCGTCGACCTCGAGACCGTGCGCGAGCCGGGGCCCCGCCTGATCGGCAACGTCGCGATCGAGGCCGACCTCGGTCCCGGGCCACGCCTGATCGCCGGTTTCGAGAACCACGGGGGGCGCACCTATCTCGGGCCCGGCGTGCAGCCGCTCGGCCGGGTCGTGGCGGGCAACGGCAACAACGGCAACGACGGCTTCGAGGGGGTGCGGCGCCACAACCTGATCGGCACCTACCTGCACGGCCCGCTGCTGCCGAAGAACGCCTGGCTGGCCGACCACCTGATCGCCCTGGCGCTGGAGCGCCGCTACGGCGCCCGCCCCGAGCTGGAGCCGCTGGACGACACCTTCGAGGCGGCGGCCCACGAAAACGCCCGCGCCGCCGCGAAGTCTGACTGAGCCTTCCTCGGGCGCCGCTGGCCAGGAAGCAGGGAGCGCCGTGTGCGCTTGCACACAAGCGACCGATGACGCCGCCAGCGTCGCTCGAGGAAGGCTCAGCGGCCGCTGGAGCCGAAGCCGCCGTCACCGCGGCCCGACTCGGCCAGCTCCGGCGCCTCGACCGGCTCGGGGAGGGCGATCGGCGCGATCACCAGCTGGGCGATGCGGTCGCCGGCCGTCACCCTGAACGTCTCGGCGGGGTCGGTGTTGAGCAGCAGCACCCGCAGTTCGCCGCGGTAGCCGGCGTCGATCAGGCCGGGGCTGTTGACCAGGGCGATGCCGTGGTCGCGGGCGAGCCCGGAGCGGGGCAGCACCAGGCCGGCGTGCCCGGCCGGGATCTCCACCGCGATCCCGGTGCCGACGCTCCAGCGCTCGCCGGGCCCGATGTGGGCCGCCTCGCAGGCGTAGAGGTCGAGCCCGGCGTCGCCCTCGTGGGCCCGGGTCGGCAGGTTCGCCCCCTCCTGCAGCTTGGCGACGCGGAGTTGCACGGGCGGCAGCCTAGACGACCGCGAGATCGTCGAAGCGGTGCAGCTCGGCCACGGGCACCTTCGCGTGGACCAGGACGCCGTCCTCGCGCTCGGTCCGTTCCAGGTCGCCGGCGAGCTCGTGCAGCTCGTGCAGGCGCCCGCCCTCGGAGTAGGGGACCAGCAGCTCAACCTCGGCCAGGGTCTCTTCGAACGCTTCCTCGATTCGTTGCCGCAGCTCGTCCAGTCCCAGCCCCTCGACGGCGGAGACGAGCGCCGCACCGCGATGGGCGAGCAGCACCTCCTCGCGCTCCTGCTCCTCGAGCAGGTCGGCCTTGTTGAGCACCAGCAGCCGCGGCTTCTCGCCCGCGCCGATCTCCTCCAGCACCAGGTCGACCGCGCGCATGTCGAGCAGGCGCCGCTCCTCGCTCTCGGAGGCGTCGACGACGTGCAGGACCAGGTCCGCGAGGACCGTCTCCTCCAGGGTCGCCTTGAACGCCTCGACCAGCTGGTGGGGCAGCTTCTCGATGAAGCCGACGGTGTCGGTCAGCAGGTAGTCGCGGCCGCAGAGCTCGAAGGTGCGGGTGGTCGGGTCGAGCGTGTGGAAGAGCCGGTCCCCCACCCCCACCTCGGCCCCGGTGAGGCTGTTGAGCAGGGTCGACTTGCCGGCGTTGGTGTAGCCGGCGAGCGCGACCCGCGGCAGCGAGGAGCGGTCGCGGCGGGCGCGCATGACGCCGCGGTTGCGCTCGAGGCGGGACAGGCGCCGGCGCAGCGCCGAGATGCGGTCGCGGGCGAGCCGGCGGTCGGTCTCGATCTGGGTCTCCCCCGGCCCCCTGGTGCCGATGCCGCCGTCCATGCGGCCGGCGCCGAGGCGCTCGAGGTGGGTCCAGAGGCCCCGCATGCGGGCCATGTTGTATTCGAGCTGCGCCAGCTCGACCTGCAGCTTGCCCTCGGCCGAGTGCGCGTGGTCGGCGAAGATGTCGAGGATCACGGCGGTGCGGTCGATCACCGGCACGCCGAGCGCCTGCTCGAGGTTGCGCTCCTGCCGCGGCGCCAGCTCGTCGTCGCAGGCGATGAGGTTCGCATCGCAGGCGGCGATCTCTCGCTTCAGCTCCTGCAGGCGGCCGCGGCCGAAGTAGCGGTCGGGGTCGGGCTGGGGTCGCTGCTGGGTCGCCACCCCGGCGGTCGCGACACCGGCCGTGCGCAGCAGCTCCTTCAGCTCGGCCAGGGGCTCGCCCTCCTCGCGCCCGTCGACGATCCCGATCGCGAGGGCGCGCTGGCGGGCGCGCGGGTTGGAGACGCCGGCATTGGGCGAGCCACCGGCGCCGTTGCGCGTCTGGGTGACCCGGCCATTTCTCGAACGTTGCACTCAAGGTGATTGTAGGCAACCGCCCGGGACGGATAGGCTTCCTTGCCGTGAAGGTTTTCGTCACGGGAGGCACGGGGTTCATCGGCGGCGAGGTCGTGCGCCAGCTGCGCGCGCGCGGCGACGAGGTGGCGTGCCTGGTCCGTACCCCCGAGAAGGGGAAGGCCGTCGCGGAGCTCGGCTGCGAGCTCGTCGCGGGCGACCTCGGGGACGCCGAGGCGCTCCGCACCGGCATGGAGGGTTGCGACGCCGTCGTCCACGCGGCAGCGATGTACGAGGTGGGGATTCCCACCAAGCAGCACCCGCAGATGTGGGAGGCCAACGTCGCGGGCACGGAACGGGTGATGAACGCGGCGCTCGCGGCGGGTATCGCGCGTACCGTCTACGTCTCCACCGTCGGTGTGTTCGGCAACACCCACAAAGAGGTCGTGGACGAGTCCTACGAGCACCCCGGCAAGGAGTTCACTTCCTACTACGAGCAGACCAAGCTGGAGGCCCACAAACTCGTCAAGCGGATGATCGCCGAGCAGAGCCTGCCCGCGATCATCGTGCAGCCCGGCGGGGTCTACGGCCCCGACGACACCTCCCAGGTCGCCGACCTCCTGGATCAGTTCTTCGCCGGCAAACTGCCGCTGATGCCGTTCCCGGACCTCGGGATCTGCCTCACCCACGTCACGGACATCGCCGCCGGGATCCTGCTGGCGCTCGACAAGGGCGAGCTCGGCGAGACCTACGTGATCAGCGGCCCGGCGACGACGATGCGGGAGGCGATCGAGACGGTCGCGGAGCTGAGCGGCCGCAAGGCGCCAAAACGGGCGATGCCGGTCCCGCTGCTGAAGGCGATGGTCCCGATCGGGCCTCTGGTGGGCAAGCTGATGGGCCAGCCGCCCAACCTGCGGGAGCTGATCTCCTCCGCCGACGGCGTCACCTTCTGGGCCAGCTACGGAAAGGCCGAGCGCGAACTCGGGTACGCGCCGCGCGGCCTCGAGGAGGGGCTGCGGCAGACGCTGGAAGCCGACGATCGCTTCCCCTCTCCGGCTGTCGCCTGAGCGGAGCTCCGCCATGCGGGTCATCGACGTCGAACACCTCGGGCACTCCCGGGTGATCGGCTGCTGGGAGGTCGACGGCCTCCTCGTCGACCCCGGCCCGGAGTCCTCCCTGCCGAGGCTGCTGGAGGCGCTGGGCGACGAGCGGCCGCGGGCCCTCCTGCTCACCCACATCCACCTCGACCACGCGGCGGCGACCGGCGCGCTGGTGCGGCGCTGGCCCGACCTCGAGGTCTACGTGCACGAGCGCGGCGCCCCGCACCTGATCGATCCGACGAAGCTCCTGGCCAGCGCCGAGCGCCTCTACGGCGACCAGATGCAGCGGCTCTGGGGCGAGATCGTGCCGGTGCCGGAGGAGAACGTGAAGCCGCTGAGCGGCGGCGAGACCGTGCAGGGCATGCGGGTCGCCTACACCCCGGGCCACGCCTCCCACCACGTCTGTTACCTGCACGAGGAGAGCGGCACCGCCTTCGTCGGCGACGTCGCCGCCGTCCGCATCCCGCCCTCGAACCTGGTCGTGCCGCCGACCCCACCGCCGGACATCGACGTCGAGACCTGGGTGGAGTCGATCGAGCTGGTTGAGTCCTGGCAGCCGCAGCAGCTCGCCCTCACCCACTTCGGCGCGGTCGAGGACCCTGCCGAGCATCTCGCGACCGTGCGTGAGCGGCTGCGCGAGGAGGCCGAGCTGGCGCGCGAGCTGTCCGCCGAGGACTACGAGCGCCGCCACCGTGAGCGGGTCGCGGCCGAGGTCGAGCCGGAGACCGCCGTTGAGCTGATCCAAGCCGTGCCGCCCGAGTATCAGTGGCGCGGACTGAACCGTTACTGGAGCAAGAAGGGGTGACGGACCGGCATGCCGAACGTTCACCTCGTCATCCCGATAGGAGGCCCACCTTGAAACGCATTTCCATCCGTCTTCCCACACTGCTCGTGGTGTCCGCGATCGCCCTGTTGGCGACGGGCGCCCTCGCTGCCTGCGGCGGCAGCGACGAGGAGGAAGTCCAGAAACTCAGCTTCAAAGTCAACCTCGACGGCCCGGCCGGCGCCGGCGGCACGAAAATCGAAGCGCCGAAGAAAGCCGAAGCCGGGCTCGTGGAGATCAAATACGGCAACAACAGCGAAAACAGCGCCGACCTGCAGCTGATCCGGGTCGAGGGCGACCATGACGCCAAAGAAGTGATCGACGGCCTCGAACAGGCGACGAAAGGGAAACCGTTCCCGGACTGGTTCTTCGCCGCCGGCGGCCTCGGCCTGACCGAACCGGGCGAAACCGTCTCGGTAACGCAGACCCTGCAGCCGGGCACCTATTACGCCTTCAACACCGAAGGAGCGTTCAAACCGAAAACGACGCCCAGGATCGAAGTCACCGGCGAGGCCTCCGACGCTGAGCTCGACGAGGGTGCAGGGGAGGTCGAGGCAGGCGAGTACGTGTTCCGCTCGGAGGAGCCCCTCCCCGCCGGGACCAACCAGATCCTGTTCGAGAACGTCGGCGTCCAGCCGCACCACATGATCGCGACGAAACTGATCGGAGAGGCCACCGCCGAGGACGTCGAAGACGCCTTCAAGAGCCAAAAAGGCCAGCCGCCGCTGGAGGAAGAAAGCACGCAGACGACCGCGGTGACCGAAGGGGGCGAAGACCAGCTCGTGACCTTCGAACTCGAGCCGGGTCGCTACGCGTTCTACTGCTTCATCACCGACCGGCAGGGCGGGAAACCGCACGCGCTGAAAGGCATGGTCGACGAAATCGAAGTCAAGTAAGCACAGCGGAGCGAGCGCCTCGCGCTAGGCGAGGTGCTCGCGCATCCGCTCGACCGCCTCTTCGATGCGGTCGTCGGGGGCGGTGAGGGCGATGCGGAAGAAGCCCTCGCCGCTCGGCCCGTACATCGAGCCCGGGGAGACGACGACGGCCGCCTCTTCCAGCACCAGCTCGGCAAACGAGGTCGAGGTGTGCTCCGCAGGGACCGGGGCCCAGACGTAGATCGTCCCCCGCGGGGCGGCGACCTCGACGCCGATCTCGCGCAGGGCGGAGACGACGAGGTCGCGGCGACGCACATAGGTCGCGTTCATCTCCTCCAGCGACTGGGACGGGCCCTCCAGGGCGGCTGCGCCGGCCATCTGGACCGCCTCGAAGAGGCCGGAGTCGACGTTGGTCTTCAGCCGCCAGTAGGTCTGCACCGCCTCGGCGTTGCCGAGGATCGCCGCGCAGCGCCAGCCGGTCATGTTGAAGCCCTTGGAGAGGGAGAAGACCTCGACGCCGACCTCCTTGGCGCCGGGGGTAGAGAGGAAGCTGGGTGCCACGTAGCCGTCGTAGGTCGTCTCCGAGTAGGCGTTGTCGTGGACGACGAGGATCTCGTGCTCCCTGGCAAAGGAGACGACCTGCTCGAACAAGCCGTCGGGGACGACTGCCCCGGTGGGGTTGTTCGGGTAGTTGAGGAACATCAGCCGCGCCTTCGCGGCGACCTCGGCGGGGACGGCGCTCAGATCGGGCGCGAAGCCGATCTCGGGGACCAGCGGCAGCAGCTCGGGAGTAGCGCCGGCGAGGATCGGGCCGCCGGTGTAGACCGGGTAGCCGGGGTCGGAGGCAAGCGCGACGCCGCCCGGGTCGAGGAAGGCGAAGCAGAGGTTGTAGATGCACTCCTTGGCGCCGATCGCCGGGATCACCTCGGTCTCCGGGTCGATCTCGACCCCGAAGCGCTTCCCGTAGAAGCCGGCGAAGGCCTCGCGGAACTCGGCGCGGCCGCGGTTGCTCGGGTACTTCTGGTTGCCGGGCTCGGCGACCGCCGCCTGCATCGCCTCGACGATGTGCGGGTAGGTCGGCATGTCCGGATCGCCGATGCCGAGGCTGATCACGTCGATGCCCTCCGCCTTCTTGGCCGCCACCTTGCGCTCGAGCTCGGCGAACATGTATGGCGGGATCGCTTCGAGGCGCTCAGAAGGCGAAGTCCTGGACATGGCCCGAACTTATCCGAGACGCCTGAGCGCGCCGACCAGCTCCTGCGAGAGCTCGCCGCGCAGGATCGGCTCCGCCGTGCCGATGAGGGTCAGGTCGAGATCCGGCGTGATCTCCACCGTCAGCTGCCCGCCGTCGAGTTGCACCGTGATCGGGCTGGGTGCGCCGTCGAGGAACGCCGCAACTGCAGCGCCGGACGCGCCCGTCCCGG
>DASUQC010000013.1:0-57979 GCA_036280745.1 Solirubrobacterales bacterium | reverse complement strand
CTCGGCCTTCCAGGGGGCGGGCAACGTCAGGGAGGAAGCGAAACCGCGCAAGCCGCGCTGCGGCAAGGGCAAGGCCCGCAAGAAGGGACGTTGCGTGAAGAAGAAGCAGAAGGCGGCGAAGAGCCGAACCAAGACCGATCGACAACGGCGAGGCGATGAGGCGCCTCGCTAGCTCAGCAGCCGCGGCGGCGCTGCTCTGCCTTGCCGGCGCTCCCTCGGCTCACGCCGTCTACGACCCGATCGCAGGCGGGTCCGCCACCCTCACCCTCGAGAGGTCCTTCGCCTCCTACCTGCAGGCCAATGGCATCACCTTGAGCGCCACCGCCCCGGCCAAGAAGAGCGGGGCCAAGATCACCCTCCCGGTCAGCGCCGGCAAGTGGGACCCGACGCTCGGCAAGGGAACGGCGGAGACCGAAGGCGCGATTGTCTTCAAGTCCCGCAAGAAAGTGCCCCTGAAGGAGATCGCGGTCAAAGCGAAGCCGACGCCGCTGCTCGCCAAGGTCGGCGGCGGGCAGCTGAAAGTGGCGAGCTCCAAGAGCGTGAAGGCTTCGCGCCTCGGCTTCGGGGCCAAGCTCACGGCGAGGAAGCTGGCGCTCACCGCCAAGGTCGCGACCCGCCTCAACAAGAAGCTACGGCCGGAGGTTCCCTTCGCGGCGGGCCAGGCGATCGGCTCGCTCACCACCAAGGTCAACCCCGCCACGGTCGCGGTCGTGCCCACGGGCAAGGCGACCCTCGTCCTCGATCCCGCCTTCCGCGCCAAGCTCGAGTCGCTGTTCGTCTCGGTCAACCCGATCTCTCCGGCCGAACTCTCCCCGGGGCCGCTCTTCAGCCTGCCGGTCGCGGCCGAAGGGCAGATCGCGCCGGACGCCTCCGCGGGCACGCTGCGGACGGCAGGCGCCCTGGAATTCCTCCAGCTCGGGGCCGGGCAGGTGTTCTGGGCAGAACAGTGGCTCGACCTGGCAGCCAAGAGCGGCCTGGCCGAGGTCAATCTGCAGCCCTCGCCCCCGTTCGGGGGCAAACAGGGCCAGGTCGGGGTGCTCTCCCTTGGCCCCCACTCCGTCACCTCCGAACCAAAGCAGCGCACGGTCGCCGTCAACGGGGCTCCCCTGGCCCTGACGGCCGCCGCGGCTGCGCAGTTCAACGAGGCGTTCGCCGCAGGCAAAGCGACGTTTGCGGCGGGCGGGGCGTTCGGGACGGTCTCCTTCACGGCGCAGGGGCAGTAGGGGGCTGCTCCGCGACCGGGCGCCAGGGATGCGCATCGAGGAGGTACGTACGGACCTCGCCGGCCGGCTGCGCGCGCGGCAGGGGGAGATCGAGCAGGCGATCCTCACCCGCAGCCACGGCGTCTCGGACCCGGCCGCAGCCCGCGACCCCCTCTACGCCGAAGGCCTGCGGGCCGCGGTCTCGGCCGCGGTCGAGTACGGAATCGAGGCGGTGGAGCGGGGCGAGAACCGGCCGCCGCCGATCCCGACGACCCTGCTCAGCCAGGCGCGCCTGGCGGCGCGGTTCGGGATCCGGCTGGAGACGGTCTTGCGGCGCTACTTCGCCGGCTACACCCTGCTCAACGACTTCCTGATCGAGGAGGTCGACCGGGAGGGGCGACCTGGAGCGGCTTCGCTGAAGAGGCTGCTGCGCGCGCACGCCGCCCTCTTCGACCAGGTGATCGCCGCGGTGACCGAGGAGTACGGGCGGGAAAGGTCGTCTCGCCCCGGGACATCCGCAGAGCGCAAGGCGGAGTTGATCGAGAGGCTGCTCGACGGCGAACTCCTCGACCCCGGCGAGCTCGGCTATGAGCTTGCCGTCTGGCACATCGGCGCAATCGCCGTCGGCCCGAACTCGGTGCAGTTCCTGCGCTCGCTCGCCGCTGCCCTGCAGGGCCGGCTGCTCCTCGCCCGGCGAGACCAGGCGACGGTTTGGGCCTGGATCGGCCGTCGTCGCCCCCCCGATCCGGGTCTGCTCGAGCCGGAAGCGGATGCCGCCGCTACGGCGGGGGTCTCGCTCACGCTCGGCGAGCCGGCTCAGGGCCTCGAGGGGTGGCGACTCACCCATCGCCAGGCCGCTGCCGCGCTGCCGATCGCGATGCGCAGCCGCGATCCGCTGGTCCGCTACGGCGACGTGGCGGTGCTTGCCTCGGTCGTGCGCGACGACCTGCTGACCACGTCCCTGCACCAGATCTACCTCGCTCCACTGGAGGACGAGCGCGACGGTGGGAAGGTGGCGAGGGAGACCCTGCGCGCCTACTTCGGGGCAGAGCGGAACCTCTCCTCGGCGGCGGCGGCGCTGGGGATCAACCGCCACACGGTGGCCAGCCGGCTGAGCGCGATCGAGGAGAAGCTGAAGCGGCCGATCGCCTCCCACGCGGCCGATCTCGAAGCGGCCCTGCGCCTCGACGAGCTCAGCCAACCTGGCGGGTCGTCTGCATCTCAACAGCCACATTGGGGGGGCGAAGATGCGCGGCCCTAGGGATTCTGCACGTGATCAACGAACGCCATCGGGCAAGGGGGATGTCGTGTCAGGTAGGGGAGCGGCAACGAGGGTCTCGAGCACGCTGTTTGCGGTGGCGCTGGCGGTACTGCTGTGCTGCGCGGCCCTGGCCGCCACGGCAGTCGCCTTTCCGGATATCCCCGGCAAAGGCGCCGATGCGGGAGCCAACGGATCGGGCAGCGGCCGCTACATCGTTGTCCTCGAGGACTCGGTGGACCACCCGGGCGCGGTCGCGGAAGCGCAGACCGAGCGTTACGACGGGGATCTGGGTTTCATCTACCGGCACGTACTGAACGGATACTCCGCCAAGCTCTCCAGGAGTGCCGTGAAAGCGCTGCGGAAATCGCCGAACGTCAAATTCGTGGAGGCCGACCGCCGGGTCGAAACCTTTGCCCAGGAGACGGTGAGCGGGGTGAAAAGGATCGGCGCCCACCTCAACCCGGACCTGGACATCGACGAAATCGACGACGCGCGCATCAACGTGGACGTCGCGGTGATCGACACCGGTATCGATCACACGCACCCCGACCTCAATGTCGTTTCCCGCACCAACTGTGTACCGCCCAGCGAAAAATTCGACGAAAAACTCTGTGTCGAAAACGACGGTGTCGACGGTGACGGCCATGGGACGCATGTGGCGGGAACGATCGGCGCGATCGACAACGGCTTCGGGGTCGTCGGTACTGCCCCGGGCGCTCGCCTCTGGGCCCTACGCGCGCTCAACAACGAAGGCAGAGGTTGGGAGGCGTGGATAATCGCGGCCATCGAGTGGGTCACCGCACACGCAGGCCAGATCGAGGTCGTCAACATGAGCCTTGGCGGCAGGGGACGGTCGCTTTCGGAAGAGGCAGCGATCAGGGATTCGGTCGAAGCAGGGGTGGTCTATGTCGTCGCGGCCGGTAACTCTGCCAGCAACGCCGAAGGATATGCCCCTGCCAACGGACCTGATGTCATCACTGTTTCTGCTCTCGCCGACGAGGACGGAGAACCAGGCGGAAAAGGCGCCAAATGCAAACAGAACCCGGACGACACCCTCGCTGGCTTCAGCAACTGGGGCAGCGCGGTGGAGATCGCCGCCCCGGGTAACTGCATCGGCTCGACGCTGCCGGTCAAAGGCTCCAGCTACGGCGTTGCCGAATACGGCGTCCTCAGCGGCACCTCGATGGCTTCGCCCCACGTGGCCGGGGTGGCTGCGGTAATGGCCAGCAAAGCCAATCCCAGCAACAAAGCCGACGTCGAAGCCATTCGCCAGGCGCTGGTGGACCAGGGGAGCCTGAACTGGTCCGATACCTCGGAGGACGGCAAGCCCGAGCCGGTTCTCTTCTTTGGCCCGACCCCGCTGACCACCCCCGAAGTCGCGACGGGCGGCTGGTCGAGCACCGATGGGAAAAGCGCCACCCTGTTCGGCGCCGTCAGCCCCCACGGCGTCAACACGCAGTACTACTTCGAGTACGGGCCCACCGCAGCATATGGCTCCTCTGTGCCTGCGTCGCCGGCGTCGGCCGAAACCACATACAGCCGCGTCTCCCAGCAGATTAACAACTTGCAGAGAGCGCAGACCTATCACTACCGCCTGGTGATCACGAGCGGGGCCGGGACCGTGTACGGACAGGACCGCACCTTCACCACCTCGCGCTGGGAACCACAGTCACCGGGGGGCCCACCGGAGGAATGGGAAGATCTCCAGGCTGTTGACTGCGTCTCGGCGACCTGGTGCATGGCGGTCGGCTATTCGGAGGCCTTGGGAGTGCCAGACATCGTGGCACACAAGTTTTCGGGTGGGCAGTGGGTAAAGGTCTCCCTGCCAGTGCCGGCAGAAGGTAGCCAGCCAGTAATGAATCAGATCTCTTGCGCCTCGTCGAGCATGTGCATGGCGGTGGGCACCATGATATTGCCGGGCAAAGTAGTACCGCTGATCTTTAAATGGAACGGCACGGCTTGGTCCATGCAGAGCGCACCCGAGCCGCCCAACGAAGCAGAAAGCCCGCTTGCCTCTCTTGAAGGTGTGTCCTGCGCGTCGAGCACAGAATGCACCGCCGTGGGGTTCTACAGGGTCTCGAGCCCGACCAGCTGGCGCACGTTTGTCTCGGTGTGGAAAGGCGGCGAATGGAGCAACCAGTTCCCGCTCCCGCTGGGCGGTGGGCTCATGGAAGACGTGTCCTGTACTTCCTCTCAATTCTGTGCGGCGAGCGGATCCTCCGGGTTCTATACCTGGAACGGAACGATCTGGGCGGCGAGGTCGCATGAGGTTCCTGCCGAAGAGGGATCCTTCGGCTTCGAGGACGTCTCATGCGTGTCGCAGAGCTTCTGCCTCGTGGTCGCCAACATGAAGTATGTCGAGGCTTGGGACGGAAGCGACTTGACACTCGTCGAACGTGCCGAATCGCCCATTCTCTTCGACGTGTCCTGCCTGTCCCCATTGAACTGTACGGCTGTCGGAGCCACCTTCGGCACCCGGGACCTGGTCGCGAGCGAAAACTGGAATGGATCGGCCATGGTCCCGCAGACGGCGCAGCTGTACGAGGCCGAAAAGCATGGAGCCTTCTTCAGCGTCGACTGCTACCAGTCATCCGGTTGCACCGCGGTCGGGCAGGAGCAGTACGAATGGGCGAGGCCGCTGATCGCGACCGGCGGCCTCAACCCGGTGGTCACGACCAAAGAACCGAGCGGCCTCTACTACGGCGACGTTGCGCTACGAGGCGACGTGAACCCGCAGGGCTACGCGACCACCTACCGCTTCGAGTGGGGCACCAAAGCGGAATTCCTCGAAGGCAAATACGGCAACTCCCTCCCCGTCCCCGATGCGAGCGCCGGCTCGGGCGAAAGCGAAGTCCCGGTCAGCGCGCCGCTCCCCGGCCTCAAAGGCTCCACCGAGTACCACTTCCGGATCGTGGCGCAGAGCTCGGAGGGGACCACGGTCAGCCCGGACAGGGCGTTCACGACCGGCGACTGGCGACCGGAAATCCGCTGGCAGCGCCAGAAGGGCGTCGGTCGCAAAGCGGTGTCCCTATACGGGGCGATCAACCCCAAGAGCCACGCCACGACGTACCGGTTCGAGTGGGGCACGCAGGCCGAATTCGAAGAAGGCAAATACGGCCACAGCGTGCCAGTGCCCGACAAAGCGATCGGTTCCGGCACCGAAGACGTCGAAGTCACCCAGACGGTCGAAGGCCTGCAGGAGCGCAAGACCTACCATTTCCGGCTCATCGCCGAAAACAGCGAAGGGAAAAGCACGGGCGCCGATCAGCTGATGAAGACGTCGACCTCGGGCTTCGCCGCCGGCAAATACCCGGCGACGATCAGCGGGGAAGTCACGGGGTCGAGCCCGGTGCTGAGCTTCCCGGGTGGAGCCTCCTTCACCTGCCCAGGCGCCTTCGCCTTCACGGGGACGGCAACGGCTCCGTTCGAAGCCCTCACTCACCAGGCGAGCGAAGGAGGGGCCTGTTCGAAACTGCCCGTGGAAGAAAAAGCGACGCTGAAAATGGGCACCTGCGGCTTCGTCCTCCGGCCTGGTCCGGAAACGTCACCCGGCCAGTTCGCCGGCAGCTTCGACATCGGCCCTCCCGGCTGCGGCCCGATCGTCCTCGACGGTGAAAGCTGCGACCGCAGCTTCGCCTCCCAGGCCGGGTTCGACGCGACCTTCGCGAACGAAGGATCGGGTGAAGCGGCAACCGTCCGGGTCGACGCCAACGCGAGCGGCCTCAAATACACCGTGACCGGCCCGCCTGCATTCTGCGGTGGCGCCAGCACTGCGTCGCTCATCGGCACCTGGAAAGTGAAAGCCAAATCCGGCGGGGTCTCCACCGGGGTGGTCGTGACCGGGATGTTCAAAACGGCGCCGACGGCCACGAGCGCCGCCGCCTCCGCGGTGACGCCCTCCAAAGCGACCCTGAACGGGAGCGTCAACCCCAACCTGCTGGAAACGACCTACCAGTTCGAGTACGGCCCGACCGCGTCATACGGCACCAAAGTCCCGGCATCGCCGAAAGCGATCGGGGCCGGCGCCGCAAGCGTGGCGGTCAGCGAGTCCCTCTCCGGCCTCAAACCGAACTCCACCTACCACTACCGCGTGGTGGCGACCAACGCCGAAGGCACGACCTACGGCGCGGACCTGACCTTCGCCACGCCTCCACATCGCGTCACCAGGCTGGAAGCGGAAGGCTACCCGGCGACGATAGCCGCCACCCAGAGCCCCTCGGCGAAGCACGTCCTCACGTTCCAGACCCGTCCCTTCGAATGCGAAACCGTCAACGGCAGCGCCACCATCGGGGGCCCCGGCGACCGGGTGCCGCTGGCGATGACCTACGCCGGCTGCCAAGGCACCATTCTCGGCACGAAACTGCCGGCGACGGTGAAAATGAACGGCTGCGCCTACGCCCTCAACGTGAAGAGCACCGGCTCCCCGTTCAGCGCCAAGCTCGACGTCACCTGTGCCAAAGAAGGCGAAGCGATCGAAGCGATGGCCTACCTCGACGCCGAAAAACAGGCCAAAAACGAACCGCTCTGCACCTACAAGATCGCCCCGCAGTCGGGTCGGGAAACGATCTCCCTGACCAACAGTGGCAGCGGCAGCGGGCGGGTCGTCTCGGCGGCGCTCAACCTGACCGGTCTCGCCTACACCAAAACGCAGGGCACCCTTGCCAACTGCGGCATCGCCAGCAACAACGCCACCTACGTCGGGACCTCGACCCTCGCGGGCTCCGGTGAAAAAGGCACCCTGGGCGTCTTCGTGACCGCCGGCGAAGCGCCGACCGGACTCTTCGCCGCGTCCGGAAAACTCGAAGCCGAAAGCTACCCCGTCGACGTCGCCGCGGAGCAGAGCCCAAGCGCCACGCAGGTGCTCTCGTTCTCCACTCGTCCCTTCGAATGCCAGACCGTCTTCGGCGACGGAAAACTGAGCGCGGCCAGCTCCCAGGTGAGCCTCGAGGCGACTTACTCCGGTTGCCAGGGCACCATCCTCGGCACGAAACTGCCGGCGACGGTGAAGATGAACGGCTGCTCCTACCGCCTCAACGTGCAGGCCGGCGGGCCGCCGTTCAGCGCCAAACTCGACGTCACCTGCGCCAAAGAAGGCGAAGCGATCGAAGCCCTGGCCTACCTGAGCGCCGAAAAACAGGCCAAAAACGAACCGCTCTGCACCTACAAGATCGCCCCGCAGTCGAATCTCGCCGGGATCTCCCTCACCAACCTCGGTGCTGGCAGCGAACGCCGGGTCGCGACGGCATTCAACCTGACCGGGATCGCCTACACCAAAACGCAGGGCACCCTGGCCAACTGCGGCGCCGCCAGCGGCAGCGGCACCAATGCGGGTGGGTCGACGCTGTACGCGTTCGGGTAGGTCAGGTACCAGGGGCCGGTAGGTCGCCGCGACGATGCGCGCCGCCGAGGCACGCGCCGAGCTGGCCGCGCGGCTGCGCGAGCGCCGCGGCGAGATCGAGCAGGCGATCCTCAACCGCACCCACGGGGTCTCCGACCCCGCCGCCGACCGCGACCCGCTCTACGCCGAGGGGTTGCGGGCCGCGGTCTCGGCCGCGGTGGAGTTCGGGATCGAGGCGGTGGGGCGGGGCGAGAGCCGGCCGCCGCCGATCCCCACCACGCTGCTCAGTCAAGCGCGCCTCGCGGCCCGCTTCGGCATTCGCCTGGAGACGGTGCTGCGCCGCTACTTCGCCGGCTACACGCTGCTCAGCGACTTCCTGATCGAGGAGGCCGAGCGCGGCGGCCGCTCCGGGGCGGCGCCGCTGAAGGGACTGCTGCGGGCGCAGGCCGCCCTCTTTGACCAGGTGATCGCCGCGGTGACCGAGGAGTACGGGCGGGAGGCGGCGGCCCGAGGCTCGACCGGGGACCGCCGCCTCATCCTGGTCCGCAAGCTCTTGAACGGCGACCTCCTCGACGCACCGGAGCTCGGGTATGACCTCGGGTCCAATCACCTCGGGCTGATCGCCGCCGGGTCGGCGGCAGGGGAGGCGACGCGCGAGCTGGCGGCAGCCTGCGACTGCCGGGCGCTGGTGGTCCGGGTCGACGGGGAAACGGTCTGGGGGTGGTTGGGTTCGAAGCGGAAGCTGGACCCGGCAGGTCTCCGCGATCTCCTGGAGTCGAGGTGGCCGTCCTCCTGCTCTCTGGCGATCGGGGAGCTCGGCAGGGGGCTGGCCGGTTGGCGGCTGACCCACCGGCAGGCACAGGCGATATTCCCGATCGCGTCCTTCTCTTCCGCGCCCATTCGCTACGGCGAGCACGCCCTTGTGTCCGCCGCGATGGAGAACTCCCTGCTCGGGATCTCCCTCAGGCATCTGTACCTCGAGCCGCTTACCCAGGAGCGCGACGGTGGGCTCACCTTGAGGAGGACCCTGCGCGCCTACTTCGCAGCCGCTCGCAACGGAGCCTCGGCGGCGAACGAGCTCAGGGTGACCAGGCAGACGGTGAGCAACCGCCTTCGCACGATCGAGATGTACGTGGGGCGCTCGCTGACCGACTGCGCCGCCGAGCTCGAAGTTGCATTGCGCCTGGAGGAATTCGACTGATCAAGTTGTGTATCCACACCTGACGAGCGCGCAAACTCCGCCTGAACAGGAGGCACTTGGAAAGAGCGCGTGCCAGATGGGTTGAGAAAGGTGGATGGGTATCTCTGACCATTGTGAATCCGGTGGGTTGCTGCCGGAGAAGGAGAACTCGTGAAACGCCTCAGAACCCTTTTGATCGCTGCGGTTTGCGCGCTCGCGCTGACCGCAGCGGCGGGAGCGTCGGTTGCCTCGGCATCCGGCATCCTGTTCGAAAAATACCCGACCACTGTTACCGGTACCGAGACCGGCTCCGCACATGTCTTCAGCCTCGAAGGCAAGTCCTACATCTGCAGCATGCCGGCGCTCTCGGCGGTGGCCGGCGGACCGACCGAAACGTTGGTCTCGCCCGCCAGCGGCACCACCTGTTCGAACACGTTCGAAGGCCCGGTGACCCTGAAAGCGAACGGTTGCAACTGGATCTATCACCCGGCTCTCAGCGGTGGAAGCTTCGAGATCGGTCCCTCCGGGTGCGGCCCGATCACGATGGAAGGCACGTACTGCACGCGGTCCTTCGGGGCTCAGAGCGGGCTCGCGGCGACCTTCTCCAACCAGGGGTCCGGGAGCAGCGCCTCGGTCAAAGTCGAAGACAACGCGCTCATCGCCTACACCGTGACCAAAGGCAGCGTCGTCATGTGTGGCAAATCCGGGAACGCGTCTTACGTCGGCACCTGGTCCTTTACCGGTAAAACCAACGGGGGGGAACCGAACGGCGCCCACCTCGCCGCGCCTGCGGCCCTTTACCTGTCTGGCAAAGCGTCGGAAGAACCGGCGAACCAGCCCAAGTTCAACGCCGAAGCGTACCCCCAGGCGATCCTGGGGCCGCAGAGCGCGAGCGACAAGTACCTGCTGTCCTTCGGCCCGAGGAAATTCGAATGCGCGGAAGTCGCGACGGTGTCCAGCCTGGCCGCGGCAGGTGCCTCACTCGGCCTGGACGTGACCTATCGTGACTGCAAGGGGTACATCCTCGGTACCTGGCTGCCGGCGGTCGTGACTACCAACAGTTGCGACTACACGCTGAACGCGTCCAATGTCGGCCCGCCTTATGCGGGCACCCTCGGCGTGAGCTGCGCGGGTGAAGGGGAAGGCATCGAAGCAACCGCCTACTCGGAAGACAAATCGAAAGTCATGTGCACCTTCAAGGTGGGTACCCAGGCCGGACACAGCGGTGTCGCCCTGGACAACTTCGGGGTCTTCGGCAGTCCCGAACGGGGCGTCGAGGCCGAGTTCGACGTTGAAGGGGTCGAATACACCAAAACGTCTGGCACGCTCGCGAACTGCGGCAAAGCCAGCGGCACGGCCACCTACACGGGCACCACTCGCCTGAACGGGGCGAAATAGGCAAATGGTTCGAGGCTGCGGGGCCAGTCCCCGCAGCCTCAGCCGCTGTCACCGGGCTGGTCCCCCGAGCGCCCGGGAGGCAGTCGAAATACCATGTGCGTATCTTGACAAATAGGAACCAGATTGTTTATATCCGCCCCCTGAGAACGGAGCCGTATCCACCAGCGACGGTATCCCGGTGATGTCGAAGACCTTCTGCGCCCACTCGATCCAGCCCACCTTCCGCCGCCCCGGTGAGCGGCGGGGCTGAGTTCGACAGGGGCAGGCTCGGTGGCCTGCCCGCAGAGGTGGCGATGGCCCGTCTGCCGGCGGGCCGTCACGGTCTCTCGCGCTCGTTCGTCGCTGAAAACCAACGGCTGCGGCTGCTCGCGGCGATGCTGCGTCTGCTGCCGGAGCACGGTTACCCGGCGCTGACGATCGGGCAGGTCACGGCCGAGGCGGGCGTATCTCGAGCCGCCTTCTACGCCCAGTTCTCCGGCAAGGAGGAGAGCTTCCTCGCAACCTACGACGTCGCGAGCCGCTGGCTCTGCGAGGGCGTCGAGGCGGCGGTCGCCGGGGCCGAGGGCTGGCGCAACCGTGTCGAGGGAGGAGCGGTGGCGCTGCTGAGGATGCTTGCGGCCAACCCGCGGATCGCGCACCTCCTGGCGATCGAGTCCTACCGAGCGGGAGAGGCGGCCCGGGGCCGTCAGGAAGAGCTGCTCGATCGCTTTGCCGTCGCTCTGCGGGAGGGCAATCCGCGCCAAGCGGAGGTTCCCGACGAGGTCGCCGACCTGCTGGTCGGCGGCGTCGTCACCCTGGTCGCCCGGTACGTGGTCGGCGGGCGCGCCAAGCAACTGCCCGGGGCGACCTCGACCCTGGCCGAGTACCTCGTCAAGCCCTACCTGGGAAGCGAGGCCTGAGCCGCCCGCCCGGCCCCGGCCGGGCGCTAGGCTGGGCTGAAGCGACGGAGGAGGTCCCGGAATGGCAACGCAGGCGGTGAAGGCTGTCGACCACAAGCTGCTGGCCGCGGGCGAGTGGGTCGAGACCGGCGAGTGGGACGAGGTCGCGAGCCCCTACGACGCCAGCCCCGTGGGCCGGGTCGCGCAGGGGGACGCGGCGCTGGTCGGGCGCGCCGTCGAGGCTGCGCACGAGGCGTTCAGTTCCGCCGACTTCCCCCAGCACGAGCGCGCCGCGGTGCTCAACCGGGCCACGCACCTGGTTGGCGAGCGGACCGAGGAGCTGGCGCTGACGATCGCCGCCGAGGCCGGCAAGCCGATCAAGACGGCCACGGTCGAGGCGCAGCGCTGCGTCGACACGCTCACCTTCTCCGCGGTCGAGGCCCGCAAGCTGACCGGGGGCACGGTGCCGATGGAGGCCTCGCCGGCCGGCGCCGGCAAGCTCGGGGTGATGCTGCGGGTCCCCTACGGCGTGGTCGGCGCGATCAGCCCCTTCAACTTCCCGCTCAACCTGGTCGCGCACAAGCTCGGGCCGGCGATCGCCGCCGGCAACGCGATCGTGCTGAAGCCGGCCGGCCAGACGCCGATCTCCGCCCTGAAGCTGGCCGGGATCCTGCTCGAGGCGGGGCTGCCCGAGGCCTGGCTCAGCGTCATCCCCGGCCCCGGTTCGAAAGTCGGCAACGCGATCGTCGAGCACGAGCTGACCCGGGCGATCACCTTCACCGGCTCGGCCGGGGTGGGGTGGGACATCCGCAGTCGCGTCCCCCACAAGAAGGTGAACCTGGAGCTCGGCTCCAACGCGCCGCTGATCGTCCACTCCGACGGCGACTGGGAGGCGGCCGCCGACAAAGCGCAGGTCCACGCCTTCTCCCACGCCGGCCAGAGCTGCATCTCGATCCAGCGCATCCTCGTCCACGAGGACGTCGCCGACGCCTTCACCGAGCGCCTCGTCGCCAACGTCGAGAAGCTGCGGGTCGGCGACCCGCTCGACTCCGAGACCGACGTCGGGCCGCTGATCACCCCCGGCGACCGTGACCGGGTGAAGCAGTGGGTCGACGAGGCGGTCGCGGCTGGCGCGAAGCTGCTGACCGGCGGCGAGATGGTCGACGACGGCCGCTGCCTCGCCCCGACCCTGCTCGGCTCGCCGCCGAGGGACGCCAAGGTCTGGTGCGAGGAGATCTTCGGCCCGGTGGCCACCGTCGACACCTACTCCGAGTTCGACCAGGCACTGGCGATGGCCAACGACTCCAAGTTCGGCCTTCAGGCCGGCGTCTTCAGCCGCGACATCGGCCGCGGCCTCGAGGCCGGCCGCACGCTCGAGTTCGGCGGCGTCCTCATCAACGAGGTCCCGACCTTCCGCGCCGACCAGCAGCCCTACGGCGGCGTCAAGGACTCCGGCAACACCCGCGAGGGCCCGGCCTACGCCGTGATCGAGCTGACCGAGGAGCGCTTCATCACCCTGCAGGGCTGACCCCCACCCAACACGTTTTCCATCCCAGGGACGGAAAACGTGTTGGGTGGGAATACCGGAAAGGAATTCCCGCCAAAAATTAGGTACTCTGCCCGGCGTGGGATTACGGGAGACAGTGAGGATCGGTGTGGCAATCGCGGCGTTGGCCGCGATTGCCGGTGCGCCCAACGCGGTCGCCACGGTCTCCGACACCGTCGGCAAAACCACGCTCGAACAGCGCGTCGTCCCCGCCGCCCCCGGCACCTACCGTTTCCTCCAGCTCGGCGCCGGTGAGCCGTACACCGTCCGCCAGGAGCTCGGAAGCGCCGGCCCGACCCGGGCCCAGGACCGCACCTCGCTGCTCTACTTCGGGCAGCTCTCCGACTTCCAGCTCGCCGACGAGGAGTCGCCGGCCCGGGTTGAGGTGATCGACCCGCTCTCGACCCCGCTCGGCCTCCCCTTCGAGGCCGCCTGGCGGCCGTGGGAGGCGCTGGAGCCGCAGATCACCGAGGCGATGGTCCGCCAGGTCAACCAGTTCGTCGCGGCCAGCCCGGTCACCGACGGCAGCGGCGCGCGCAGCGCCATGGACCTGACGATCAACACCGGCGACCTCGCCGACAGCCAGCAGCTGAACGAGACGCTCTGGGTGCGGACCCTGCTGGAGGGAGGCGCGCTCAATCCCAACAGCGGCGTCAACAAAGCGACCTACTCGCACCTGCTCTGCCCGAACCTGTTCGTGCCGGGCGCCGCCGAGGCGGCCCGCTACACCGGCGTCCAGGACTACGACGACTACATCGAGGGGACCTTCCCCGAGTTCTACGACCCCGATCTGCCGAAAGGCGTCCACGCCGCCTGGCCCAAATACCCGGGCCTGATGGACCGCGCCCAGCAGGCGTTCACCGCCGACGGCCTCGACGTCCCCTCCTACATCGCCTTCGGCAACCACGACGCGCTGGTACAGGGGAACGCGGCCGCGAACGCCGCCTTCGAGCAGGTCGCGACCGGCTGCCTGAAGCCGATCGGGCCCGTCTCCAACCCGGAAAACATCGGCGCCCTGCTGGCCTCGCTCTTCAACCCGGCGAACCTGCTCGCCTCGTTGCTGACCGGCCCGCAGAACACGATCATCGTGCCCGGCGACCCGAACCGGCGCTTCGTCTCCAAGAAGCAGTTCAAGGACACCTTCAAAGCCGGCACCCAGGGCGACGGCCACGGCTTCGACTTCGTCGAAGCGACCGAGGAGCTGGCCTCGAAAGGCGCCGCCGGCTACTACTCGTGGAGCCCGGAGCCGGGGATGCGCTTCATCTCCCTCGACACCGTCGCCGAGGCGGGCACGATCCTCACCCCGACCGGTAAATCGACCTCGGACGGGAACATCGACGACCCCCAGTTCAAATGGCTGCGCGCCCAGCTGCAGGCGGCGACCGCGGCCGATGAGCTTGTGGTGCTGTTCAGCCACCACGCCCCCGAGAGCCTCGTCGCCGACGCCCCCGACGAGCTGGCGCCGCCCTGCCTCGTCGCCGACGCGCACGGGCACGACGTCAACCCCGGCTGCGACCTCGACCCACGCCTCTCGTTCCCGATCCACCTGCAGGCCGACATGGTCGGCCTTCTGCACGAATTCCCGAACGCGATCGCCTGGGTCGCCGGCCACTCGCACGACAACATCGTCAACCCCTTCCCGAACCCGAGCGGCGAAGGCGGCTTCTGGAGCATCCGGGTCGCCGCCGAGGCCGACTGGCCGCAGCAGACCCGCCTGCTCGAGGTCTTCGACAACCACGACGGGACGCTCTCGATCTTCGGCACGATCGTCGACCACGTAGGCCAGGCGGCCGCACCGGCGGCGGGCACGCCGGCGTCGGCGATGGACTTCAACGACCTCGCCTCGGCGGCGCGGACGATGTCGTTCAACGACCTCCAGGCCGGCGCCCCGGCCGGCGAAGGCGCGCCGAAAGACCGCAACGTCGAGCTCCTGATCGACGACCCGCGCTGAGCCGGCCGTCCCCGGCCGTCTCCCCTTGCCTTTATTCGCCCAGAGGGCGAATAAAGGCAAGACGCCGCGGCTCGGCGGCTACTCGTGGGGTCGCGCCATGCGGCGGTGGTCCAGCGCCTCCTCCAGCACCGACGGCTCGACGCCCTGCTCGAGCGCGACCTCGCGCAGCGAGCGGCCGGACTCGGCCGCGGCCTTGACGATGTCGGCGGCGCGGTCGTAGCCGATGTGGGGGTTGAGCGCGGTCGCCGTCGCCAGGGTCGCCTCGGCGTGGCGCTCGGTCATCTCCTCGTTCGCCTCCAGCCCGGCGACGCATTTCTCGTCGAGCAGGCGCGAGGCGGAGGCGAGCAGCTTGATCGAGTCGAGCAGGTTGCGGGCGATCAGCGGCACCCGCACGTTGAGCTCGAACTGACCCTGGCTGCCGGCGACGGTGATCGCGCCGTCGTTGCCGATCACCTGGGCGGCGACCTGGATCACCACCTCCGGGATCACCGGGTTGACCTTGCCGGGCATGATCGAGGAGCCCTTCTGCAGCTCCGGCAGGCGCAGCTCGGCGAGGCCGGCGCGCGGGCCCGAGCCCATCAGCGCCAGGTCGTTGGCGATCTTGTTGAGCGAGACCGCGTAGACCTTGAGCGCGCCCGACAGCTCGACCAGCGAGTCGCGGTTGCCCTGCGCCTCGAAGCGGTCGAGCGGCTCGGAGATCGCGAGGCCGGTGTCGGCGGCGAGCCGCTCCCGCACCTTGGCGGCGAACTCGGGATGGGTGTTGAGCCCGGTGCCGGTCGCGGTGCCGCCGAGCGGGATCTGGCCGACCCGGCGCAGCGTCGCCTCGACCCGCTGGATCCCGAGCCGGACCTGGGCCGCGTAGCCGCCGAACTCCTGGCCGAGGGTGACCGGGACCGCGTCCATCAGGTGGGTGCGACCGGCCTTGACGACGTCGGCGAACTGCTCGGACTTGCGCTCCAGCGCCGCCTCGAGCGCGCCCATCGCCGGCAGCAGGTCGCGCTGGACCTCGTCGAGCGCGGCGAGGTGCACGGCGCTGGGGAAGATGTCGTTCGAGGACTGGCCCATGTTGACGTGGTCGTTGGGGTGGGCGCCGTCGCCGGCGAGGTTGGCCAGCACCTCGTTGGCGTTCATGTTCGAGGAGGTGCCGGAGCCGGTCTGGAAGACGTCGACCGGGAACTGGTCGTCGTGCGCCCCCTCGCCGACGGCCTTGCCGGCCTCGGCGATCCGCTGCGCGAGGTCGGCGTCGAGGAGGCCGAGGTCGCCGTTCACCTCGGCCGCGGCTGCCTTGACCCGGCCCAGCCAGCGCACCACCGGCACCGGTACCCGCTCGCCGGAGACGGGGAAGTTGTCGACGGCTTTGGTGGTCTCGCCACCCCAGAGCTGCTCAGTCAAGTCGGCCTCCATCGGAAGTTCGTTCGGTCTTGGGAGGGTATTCAGCGCCGCTTCCCGGCGCGGTCCCGGCGCGCTTCCATTAGGGTGCCCTAACCATGAAGTCTGGAGATCCCGTCAGCGAAGGCGCCGAGCGCGCCATCAACCACCTCAACGAGGACCACGACGACGCCCTGCTGGAGATGGCGCAGGCGCTGGGGGGCCGCCCCGAGGCGACCGCCGCCCGCTGCGTCGACGCCGACCGCACCGGCCTCGACCTCGTCGTCCAGACGCCGAACGGCGAGGCCGAGGTGCGGGTCGACTACGAGGAGCCGATCGAGGGCCCGGAGGGCCTGCGCAAGGCGACGGTCAGGCTCGCCCAGAAGGCCCGGGCGGAACTCGGCATGGAGTCCCGCCCGGTCTCTGCCGAGTAGCGCGCCCTAGCGGCGCACCCGCTGCACCGAGCAGCGGACCCGCTTCGCCTTGCCCTTGCCTTTGCGGACCTTGCACTTGAAGGACGCGTTGCGTCCCGGTTTGCCCTGCGGCCCGCGTTTGCCGGGGAGACCGCGCAGTCCGCGCCCGGGAGCCCCGGCGGGGCCGGGGGCGCCGGCCGTTCCAGGCGCTCCGGGCGAGCCCTGACGCGTTCCCGGATTCTGGCCGAGCCGCAGCGCGACCAGGTCGCCGAACCCGACCGCCTGCCCGCCGGCCACCGTCTCGGCGCCGCGGTCCAGGCGCAGCAGCCAGGCCTCGTCCGCGTTTTCGGGGGCGACCCCGTTGATCGCCGCCACGGTCCCGCCCGCGACCGAGAACGAGGTCACGCAGCCGCTCGGCTGCGAGCCGGCCTCGGCCGCCGCCAGCACCTGCGGCAGCGACGCGCCGGCCGCCGCCGTCACCTTGCAGATGCTGACGTTGCCGGGCGCCGTCTCGATCGCCAGCACATGCGGGACCGGGGTCCCCGCCGCGACCGCGGGCGGCGTCCGCAGGCTCTGCGGCCGGGCGGTGAAGGCGCCGCCGGCAAGCGCTCGCAACGCGTCCTGGGTCGCGTAGAAGTTCGCGGCGCTGTCGTCTTCGTAGCCGAAGCCACCGGCTCCCGGCCCGGACTCGACCTGGAGCGAGAGCAGGTAGTCGACCGGGGTCTTGCCGGACGAGGTCGTCCAGGCGGGCGACTGCGGGTCGAGGCCGCAGGCGTTGAGCCCGCTCACGACCCAGGCGTTGGTGTCGGCGTTGGGGAGGCCGGGGGTGGGGAAGGAGAAGATGTATTCGATGCCGCCGCTGGAGTCGATCAGGCGGCTGCGCAGGAAGTCGAGCCCGGCGCTGACCGCGGGGTCGTAGGCAGGGACCCCGGCTTCGCAGAGAGCGGCGATCGCGGCGCCGGTCATGTCCTCCTCGCTCGGGTTGGCGCGGGCGGCCGGAGTCAGCGCCGCCGCGTAGGTCCAGCCCCCGTCGTCGTGCTGGTTGCGGCGCAGGAAGTCGACCGCGGGCGCGAGCGCCCAGCGCGGGAGCGGCGTCGTCCGCATCGCCAGGATGCCGAAGGCGGTGCCGTTGGCGCTGGGGTCGCCGAAGCTGCCGATCGCCGGGTTCCAGAGGGCCGCGACCTGCGCCGGCTGGTTCGAGACGGCCGAGAGCCGGGCGGTGTCGAGCCCGGCCGCGTGGGCGATCAGGGTCGCCTGCTCGTAGTCGGTGAGCAGCCCGGTCGGCGGGTCGTCGCCCCAGTCGGGGGAGCCGTATTCGCCGAGCAGGAAGTCCTGCAGGCTCGGGTCGCCGGGGCCGACCCGGACGTCGGCGGCGTCGACGCCGGCGGCGGCGAACGAGGTCGCGATCAGGTTGGCGCCGAAGCCGGAGAAGCCGCCGCTGGCGGCGATCTGCTGGGCGCGGGCGTAGGAGACCGCGTCGGCGACGGCGGCGTCGATTTCGGCTTGGCTGGACGTCGCGGCCGCGGTGGACGGCAACAGGCCGAGGGTGAGAAGCGCTGCGCAGAGCGCGAAGGTACGTGAAACTGAGACTCGCATCCTTGGACCCCTTTCCTCGAGGGCTTGGTGGAGGGATCGGAGGGAGGTCTCCTGGCTTCCGAGACTCCCCGTCGCGCCTTCCCGGCCGGGCTCCGGCCAGTGGCTGCCGCATGGCGTGCGGCGGGGTGCTCTCGGTCACAGTGGCGGGCCCGCGCCGGTCTTTCACCGGCTTCCCTGTCCACCGATCCGTGGATATGTGGCGGGCAGCATAAGCGGCCCGTCAAGGCGCCCGCCTCCTGCCGCCGTCCGCCCAGTTATGTTCGGCCGGTCAAGCGTGCGAGGGAACCCGGTGCGAATCCGGGACTGACGCGCAACGGTATGGGCAGCGGTCGCCATGGAGCGAATCGCCCGGCCCGAGTCCGAGTACTCGCCGCCTGACGCAGACATAAGGACCCACTGTTTCGCGAACGGACGGCGGTCTTTCATCCTCGGCGCAGCGGCTGTGCCCGGGGGCGGAGAGCTCGACCGTCCCCAACCAGAAGGAGATCCAGATGCGTCACCTGTCCTGGCGACCCGTGCTGATCGCCGCCGCGATCACCGCGCTGCTCGTCCCCGCCTCGGCGGCGGCCAAAGCGAGCCCCGCTGAAATCGCGTCCTCGCGCACCAAAGGAGTCGAATACCTGAAAGCCCAGCAGAAAGCCGGGGGTGAAATCCCCGGCTTCGGCGGCGACTGGGCGCTGACCGCCTTCGCCGCGGCGGGCGTCGCCCCGGCCGACGTCAACAAAGGCGGCGGTGGGACCACCGACGCCCGCAGCTGGTACGAAGGCGTGGTCGGGCCGGCGGGCTGGCCGGGCGGGGAACCGCTCGCGACCGACTTCGAGCGGGCGGCCCTGATCGCCTACGCGGCCGGGATCGACCCCGCCCGCGTCTCCAAACGGCAGAACCTGATCGCCAGGATCGCCTCCTACCATCAGTCCGCCAGCCCCGGCTACTACGGCTCGACCTTCAACGGGACCGTGTTCGGGTTGTTGGCGCTGGCCGGCGCCAAGACCACGGGCGGCGTCCAGCGGGTGCCGCAGGAGGTCCTCGACGGGGCGGTCGCGGCGATCGAAGCCAACCAGCACACCGACGGCGGCTGGACCTGGGCAAAAGCCGCCGGCAACGAAGAAGCGCTGGCCAAACCGTCCGAACCCGACATGACCGGGGCGGCGATGGCGGCTCTCTGCGCGGCCGGGGTCGGCGGCGGCGCGACGCCGATCGTCGACGCGAAGAACTACCTCGTCTCGATCTTCGAAGGCTCGACCGGGGCCTTCGGATCGGGGTTCGGGGCCAACACCAGCTCCACCGCCTGGGCCGTCGACGGCCTCAAAGCCTGCGGGATCGACCCCCAGGGGGCCGAATTCACCGGCACCAAGACGCCGATTGAGTTCCTCATCTCCCAGCAGCTGAGCAAAGGGGGCGGGTTCAAATACCTGCCCGGTGGCAGTAGCGCCGAACTGTACGCGAGCCAGGACGCGGTGCGGGCGCTCGGCAGCGGCGGCTTCACCGCCACCCCGCCGGTCCCGAGCAAAGGGCCGCAGTGGAAGGGAGTGACCGAATTCGCCACCGGCGAAGCGGAAACGACCTCGCTGGCGCTGATCGTCGAGGACGGGGTCTCGGCACTGAAGGTCTGCTCGGTCACCCTCGCCCCGAAAGCGACGACGACGACGCTGGCGACGGTGCTGAACGCGGCGGTCGCGGGCACGACGCCGACCGGCTGCGTGTCCGGCTTCCTGCCGGGCAGCGGCGAAGGCGCGATCACCCAGGTCAACGGGTACCCGGCGGCGCCGGCCGCGAACTGGAACGTCTCGATCGACGGCGGGGCCGAGGTCCAGGCCCAGCGCAGCACCCAGATCAAAGTCGGCGACACGCTCCACCTCAGCTACGAATAGCTCCGGCTCGACCCGGGAGGTTGCCCTCATGGCGGCCTCCCGGGGGTCGGCTAGACTGGCCGCGCAAAGAGGATCGGTGGACAGGGAAGCCGGTGAAAGACCGGCGCGGGCCCGCCACTGTGACCGAGCGAAACCCGTCGCACGCCCCACGAGGCAGCCACTGGCCAGAGGCCGGGAAGGCGCGGCGAAGGGCTCGGAAGCCAGGAGACCTCCCTCCGATCCGCAACCGTCGACCGCCCTCGCGGAAAGGGGCTGAGGCAGATGCGCACCATCCCTGCGACGCTCGCCGTCGCGATCTCGATAGTCACGATCGGCGCCGCGCCGTCCGCGGCCGCTCCGGCCACCGTCAGCGTCCGGATCGAGGGCGAGTCGGAAACCCTTTTCGAGGGCCCGGTCCTCAGCGACGGCCACAACGTGCGGGCGGCCGGGGACACGAAAGCGCCGGCGGCGGGCCGGCGCTGCAACGGCCTCAACAACGGGGCGCACACGAGCCCCGGGCCGACCCCGACCGCGGCAGCGGTCGACGCCATGGGCCTGCTCGGCGAGGGCTTCGACGGCGACTGGTACGCGGAGCCGTTCGAGGACTACTTCATCACCCGGTGGGGCCCTGACCGCCAGAGCGTCGCCGCCGCGGAGTACTGGGGCCTCGCCGTCAACAACGTCTTCACCAACCTCGGCGGCTGCCAGCAGCAGGTCGACTCCGGCGACGAGGTGCTGTGGGCCTACGACGCCTTCGCCAACCGGCCGCGGCTGGTCCTATATCCCGGCGACTACGACGGCGGCGCCGTGCAGCTGACCGCGGAGGTGCAGCTGGGCGCTCCCCTCGAGGTCGAGGTGGACGCCTGGGACGGGTCCAGCGAGGGCGGCGCCCCGGGCACGCCGCAGCGCAGCACCAAAACTTTCGCCGGCGCCACCGTAGCGCCCGTGGTCGAGGGCCCCGGCGGCTTCGAGCAGGTCGACGTCACCGGTGCGGCGGCGGAGGTCACCGGCGCCGGCGGCACCGCGACCTTCAGCTTCGGCACGACCGGCTGGCACCGGCTCAAGGCCACCCGGTTCGTCGCCGGCGAGGAGACCGTGATCCGCTCCAACCGGCTCGACGTCTGCGTGTACGAGGTGGCGCCGAGCGAGTGCCCGCCCTTGCCGGAGGACGACCAGGTGCGGGTCCCGCCGCCCTACGAAGAAGGCGAAGAGGAGCCCGAAGTGCCCGGCGGGGGCTCGCCGGGGGGCGGGGGGCAGGGCGGCGGCCCGGGCGGCCAGGTCACCCCACCGGCCCAGTCCCCGGCGGTGGGCGACGCCGCGCCGGTGCGCCTGCGGCTGCTGCCGCTCGACCGCAGCCGCATCGACCGCGGCCTGGTCAGAGCGCGCTGGCGGGTGCTCGACGCGGGGCCGGGGATCGGCAGCTGGACGGTCTCCTCGCTGACCCTGGGGCGGCGCGGCGCCCGCTACGTCAACCGGGCCTCGGGCAGTGGCGGCAGCGCGGCCGAGGTGCGCCTGCCGCGCGGCGCCGGCTACCGCCTGCGCCTCACCGTCACCGACGTGCTCGGCCGCCGCTCGAGCGCCGCGCTCGGCAGCGTGGGGGTGCCGCGGTAGCCGTGCGGCGCCTGCTCGCATCCCTGGCGCTGGTCATGTCCCTGCCGGCGGCCGTGGCCGTCGCGGCCCCGGCACCCGACAAGCAGGCGGCGCTGGACCGGACGGTCCGCTACCTGCAGGAGTCCCAGCAGGCCGGCGGCGGCTTCGGCGCCAGCGGCGAACCGAGCCAGATCGCGAGCGCCTGGACCGCGCTGGCACTGGCGGCCGCCGGGATCAACCCCCAGGACCAGGCGCGTCCGGGCGGGGTCGACGCCTACGCCTACCTCGTCGCCAACTACCGGCTGGGGATCGAGGAAAGCGAGTGCGCGCCGGTCGCCTGCACGACGACCTTCGAGCGGGAACTGATGGTGGTCAACGCCTCCGGGACCTCGCCGCACGACTTCGGCGGCGTCGACCTGGTCGCGGAGCTGCTGGCCCGGGCGCGACCCGACGGGTCGTTCCCGCACGTCCCCGGCGGCGGGCCCGGGGTCAACGACACGATCTTCGCGATCTTCGCCCTGGCGCCGGTCGACGAGCCCGCCGCCCAGGCGCCGATCCAGCGGGCCGCCGAGTGGATCGAAGGCGCGCAGCTCGGGGGCGGAGGCTGGAGCTGGCACGCCTCCAGCTCGCGCGACGAAGTCGACATGACCGGCGCCGCGATCCAGGCGCTGGTCGCCGCCGGCCGCGCGCAGAGCGCTGCGGTCGCGGACGGGCTCGCCTACCTGCGCGCCGCCCAGAACCCCGACGGCGGCTTCCCGGAATATCCCGGGAACCCGGAATCGAACGTCGCCTCGACGGCCTGGGCGGTGCAGGCGATCTGGGCGGTCGGCGAGAACCCGGAATATTGGCGCAGCGGCTCGGGCGAGGCGACCGAGGAGCCGCTCGACTACCTCGAATCGCTGCAGCAGCCCGACGGCCACATCCGCTGGAAGCGCAGCCGCGACCAGAACGGCGTCTGGATGACCGCCTACGTCGCGCCGGCGTTCGCCGGCCAGGCCTGGCCGATCCCGGCCGCCCCGCGGGCGATCGCGACGCCTCAAGCGGAGCGGCAGTCCGGTCAGGTCGGTGAGGGTGCGGCGGCCGCGGGCGTGCTGGCCGGCGGCGGCGGTCGCGGCGCGCCCCTGTTCAGCCGGCCGCGCCCGCAGAGCCGCGGCGAGACCCCGGGCGGGGCGCGGGTGATCGGCGACGATGGCGCCGCGCCGGCCGACCGCAGCGGCTCGCGCCGCGGCGAGAACGCGATCCAGCCCGCCGGCACCCTGATGCGGGAACCGAGCAGCGCCGGCGCGGCCCCGTCGCTGGCCGGCGAAGGCGGGGGCGGACGGTCCTCGGGCGCCGCGCACGGTGCCGGAGAGGGCGGCAGCGGCAGCGGCGGGGAGGCGGTCACCGGCACCCTGGTCGGCGGTCGCGGCGAGCCGTTCTTCGGCGCTCCCGGCCTGCGGGGCGCCGGGACCGGCGACGGCGGCGGGGTCGCGCTGGCGCTCGCGATCGGCGGCGCGGCGCTGCTGCTGGGACTGCTGGGAGCCTGGCTCGAGCGCCGCCGCCCGCGGGTGCCGGCGGGAGCCCCGGCGTGATCGCGGCGATCGACCTCGGCGACGCGCTGGCGGAGATCGCCACCGCGCTGCAGGTCCCGGTCCTGATCGCGGCGGTCCTGGCGCTGCTCTACTGCGCGCTCGAGCTGGGGCGCTTCGGCACCGAGCTCTGGCGCCGCCGGGTGCGCTCCCGCCACGTCGACCTGGTCGAACTGACGGCGCGGGCCGCCGCCGACCCCGCGCACGCCGGCCACTACGCCTACAGTGCCCCGGGGGCGATCGCGGCGGCGGCGCTGACCGAGATCGCAGCGGCGCCCGCGGCGGACCGCGCCGGCGCGACCGAGCGCGCCCTGGCCCGCTACGAGCTCGCCGCGCAGCGGCGCCTCGATCGCACCCGGCTGCTGGTCCGCGCCGGCCCGGCGATCGGGCTGATGGGGACGCTGATCCCGCTGGCGCCGGGGCTGGCGGCGCTCGGCCGCGGCGACGTCGCGATGCTCGCCGACAACCTGCGCGACGCCTTCGGCGCCACGGTGATCGGCCTCCTGGTCGGCACCGTCGCCTTCGCCCTCACCCTGGCCCGCACCCGCATGTACACCGAAGACCTGACCGCGCTCGAGCAGGGGGCGGCGATGCCGGCGACGAGCGCGCCGGTCCCGGCCGGGGTCGGCCGGTGAACCGGACCGGGCTCGGCCGCCACGGCCGGATCGAGGAGAACGCCGGCGACCCGCTCGACGGCCTGGTCAACCTGTTCGACATCGGGATCGTCCTCGCCGTCGCCTTCCTGATCGCCGGCCTCACCCTCACCGTCGACACCGAGAGCGGTGAGATCCAGCGCCGCGCCGCCGCGGCACCCGACGAGAAGGTCCGGGTCCTGCCGGAGCCCTCCGCCGAGAAGCGCGCCAGCGGCCGCGGCCGGCCGGTCGGCACCGCCTACCGCCTCGCCGACGGGCGCCTGGTGATCGTCTCTCCGCGTTAGCCCCGAACCGCAGCCGCAGCCCCAACACGTTTTCCATCCCTGGGATGGAAAACGTGTTGGAGACTCAGCCGCCGGCCTGGCCGGCGGCGAAGCCTTCGCGGTAGGCGCGCACGAACTCCGGCGGCAGCGGCTGGTCGCCCGGCGCGTAGCGGCCGGCCACGACCAGGCGGCGGACGAGGTCGGTGTGGATGCCTTCGGTCTCGCCGGCCCCGCGTCTGGCGGCGCCGATCAGGTAGCCGAGCTGCAGGTTGGCTGCGCCGCCCGGCTGCTCACGCGCCTCGGCGCTGAGCTCGGTCGCCGCCTCGACCATCGCTTCCCCGACCGTCGCCAGGTCGCCACCGGGCTGGTTCTCGGCCAGGCACTCGCTGATCGGAGTCTCGCCTTCGAGCAGCACTTCGCCGGGTGCGTCTTCCAGGGCGTCCAGATAGGCCTGCGTGCCTTCGAGGCAGGCGACCGGCGTCGAGTCGTCCCGCCCGCCGCAGCCGGCGGCAAAGAGCACGACAAGCGCAAGAAGGATCACGAAAGGCACCCGCATCCGCACCAATCCTACGAACCGCCCGCCGCGTGGTTGACCTTGGGCCTCCTATAGAGGCCAAAACTCAACCACGCAGGGAGGCGATCAGTCGATGCGGGCGCCGAGGCCGCCGGTGCGGACCATGGAGATGCCGCCGGCGGGGCCGGGGGGCGGCTTCGGCGCCGCCGGCCGTTTCTTGCGCGGCGGTCTTTCGGTGCCCGGTTTGGGCGGGCCGACGGGGAACACTTCGACCCATTCGGCGACCTCGAACTCGGGGACGACGGCGTGGTTCCAGGAAAGGTGGAGGTGGTGGCCGCAGCCGTGGCCGGCGTCGCCGTCGTAGCCGACCCAGCGGAAGGGCGGGGCGGGTTTGCCGGGCAACGGCTCCGCCCAGAGGGCGAGGCGGGTGAGCGGCGCCCATTTGGCGTCGCATTTGGTCCCGCCCCCGACCGGGACGACGTCGACCGCGAGCCCGTTGTGGTGGTCGGAGCCGCGGGTGTGGCAGTTGTCGCAGCCGGCCTCTTCGCCGCTTCCGGGCAGCGGCCCGGAGTAGCCGTCGGTGACGTAGATCGGGTAGCGCGCGGCGATCCAGCGCAGGTTGGGGATGATCCGGCGATCGACCATGTCGCCCTCTTCGTGGGGGATCGAGGCCGGGATCGGGACGATTTCGCCGGTCCCGTAGACGGTGCGGGTCGAGGTCGGCCCGGCGAAGGTCGTCGATGCCGCCCAGAGCCCGACCGCGCAGACCAGCGCGAGGGCCAGCCCGAGCCGCTCGACGCGGTGGCGAAGGGTGAGGGGTCGGTCGCTCACCCTCCGCCTATCGACACACACACCGCCGCCTTGAATCGCGCCGGATAGGGTTCGGGAATGCCGACGGTGCGCGAAGCCGCATTCGACCTCTTCCGCGCCCACGGGATGACGACGATGTTCGGCAACCCGGGCTCGACCGAGCTGCCGATGCTCGCCGACTTCCCCGGCGACCTCCGCTACGTGCTGGGGCTGCAGGAGGCGGTCGTGGTCGGGATGGCCGACGGGTACGCGCAGGCCTCGGGCAAGACGACCGTGGTCAACCTCCACACCGCGCCCGGCGTCGGCAACGCGATGGGGGCGATCTTCAACGCCCAGGCCAACCACTCGCCGCTGCTGGTCACCGCCGGCCAGCAGGCGCGGGCGCAGATCACCCTGCAGGCGAACCTGACCAACCGCGACGCGACCCGGATGCCGCACCCGCTGGTCAAGTGGTCCTACGAGCCGCCGCGCCCCGAGGACGTGCCGCTGGCCCTCGCCCACGGCGCCCACCTCGCCTCGCTCGCCCCGCGCGGCCCGGTCTTCGTCTCGCTGCCGATGGACGACTGGGACGTCGAGGTCGGCGAGGAAGAGGCCGCCGCCGCGATCGCGCGCCGGGTCACCGGCCGCGCCACGGCCGACCCGGAGGCGGTTCGCGCCCTCGCCGAGCGGCTCGACTCTGCCGCCGACCCGGTGCTGGTGGCCGGCCCCGACGTCGACGCCTCCGGCGCCTGGGACCTCGGCATCGCCCTCGCCGAGCGCCAGCGCCTGCCGGTCTGGGCGACGCCCGCGACCGGCGGCAACCGGCTCGGCTTCCCCGAGGGGCACCCCAACTTCCGCGGCGTGCTGCCACCGGCGATCGGCCCGGTCGCGCAGACGCTCGAGCAGCACGACCTGATCGTGGTCGTCGGCAGCTCGGTCTTCCCCTACTACCCGCACATCCCCGGCCGCCTCCTCCCGGAGGGGGCGAACCTGGTCGCGATCACCAGCGACCCCGACGAGGCGGTGCGGGCGCCGATGGGCGACGCGATCGTCGCCGACGTGAAGCTGACCCTGGAGGCGCTGCTGGAGGCGGTGCCGGAGTCGAGCCGCCCGGCGCCCGAGCCGAACCAGGGGCCGCAGGAAATCCCCCCGACCGACCCGCTCAGCCCCTCGACCGTCCACACCGCGCTCGGCGAGGTTCTGCCCGAGGACGGCATCGTCGTGCTCGAGTCGCCGACCAGCACCCTGGCGCTGCGCAACCAGCTGCGGATCTCGCGCCCCGGCAGCTACTACTTCGCGGCCGGTGGCGGCCTCGGCTTCGGGCTCGCCGCCTCGGTCGGGGTGCAGCTCGCCGAGCCGAGCCGGCCTGTCGTCTGCGTGCTCGGCGAGGGCTCGGCCCAGTACGCGATCAGCGCCTTCTGGAGCGCCGTCGCCTACAAGACCCCGGTCACCTTCCTCGTCCTGCAGAACCAGGAGTACGGGATCCTCAAGTGGTTCGCCGAAGCCGAGGGCGTCAGCGGCGCCCCCGGCCTCGACCTGCCGAAGCTCGACGTCGCCTCGGTCGCCGAGGGTTACGGGATCAAGGCCCACCGCAGCGCCGACCGCGACGGCGTCCGCGACGCGCTCGCCTCCGCGCTCGCCTCCTCGCAGCCGGAGCTGGTCGAAGTCCCGGTCACCCCCGGGATGGCCCTCTTCTAAGGAGCCCCTGATGGCCCTGCTCGAGCGCAGCCCGCAGTCGCTCGCCCCGCAGGTCGACGCACCCGCCCCCGACCGCGCCCCCGACGAGCTCGCCGGCGGCGTCGCGCAGCCGCTGCGCGGCGAGCTCGAGGCCCTGCTCGGCGCCGACCGCGTCCTCTCCAGCCCCAGCGACCTCGTCGCCTACGCGTCCGACGCCAGCCCCTACCGCCTGCTCCCGCGGGCGGTGGTGATGGCCCACACCGCATCCGACGTCGCCAAGGTGCTCGCCTACGGCCGCGAGCAGGGGATCCCGGTCACCTTCCGGGCCGGCGGCACCAGCCTCAACGGCCAGGGCCAGAGCGACGGCATCCTCGTCGACGTACGCCGCCACTTCGGCGGGGTCGCGGTCGAGGAGGACGGCGCCCGCGCCCGGGTCAAGCCCGGCACCGTGCTCGGGCACGCCAACCGGGTCCTCGCCCCGCACGGGCGCAAGCTCGGCCCCGACCCGGCCAGCACCGACATCGCCTGCGTCGGCGGCGTCATCGCCAACAACTCGGGCGGGATGCGCTGCGGCGTCACCAAGGACGCCTACTCGACGCTGCGCTCGCTGACCCTGGTGCTGCCCTCGGGGACCGTCGTCGACACCGCCGCGCCCGGCGCCGCCGAGCAGTTCGCCGCGGCCGAGCCGGAGCTGGTCGCCGGCCTCGAAGCGATCCGCGACGAGATCCGCGCCGACGCGGAGCTGAGCGAGCGGGTTCGCCGCAAGTTCGCGATCAAGAACACGACCGGGTACCGGCTCTGCGCCTTCCTCGACGCCGACGAGCCGCTGGAGATCTTCCGCCGCCTCGTGGTCGGCTCGGAGGGCACGCTCGCCTTCGTCGCCGAGGCCGTCTTCGAGACGGTGCCGCTGCCGGCCCGCACGACCACCGCCTGGGTCCACTTCCCCGGCATCGACGAAGCGATCGACCCCGTCCGCGAGCTGGTCGACGCCGGCGCCACCGCGGTCGAGCTGATGGTCGCGCCGGCGCTGATCACCGCCGCCTGGAACATGGTCGGCGCCCCCGAGGAGTGGAAAGAGCTGCCGCCCGAGTCGGCGGTGCTGCTGGTCGAGTTCGGCGCCGAGAGAGAGGAGGGGCTGGCCGAGTACGTCGCCAGGGCGGAGGCGATCTTCGCGGCGCGGGAGATCATCCGCCCAGTCGACTTCACCCGCGAGCCGGAGGCGATCGAGCTCGCCTGGCGGGTGCGCGAGGGCCTGCACGGCCTGATCGGGCGCCTGCGGCTGCCCGGCACGGCGCTGATCGTCGAGGACGTCTGCGTGCCGCCGGAGCGGATCGCCGAAGGCGCCCGCGACCTGCAGGCGCTGCTCGGCGAGCACGGCTTCCTGCCGGGGGTGGCGGGCCACGCCTCCGCCGGCAACCTGCACTTCATGCTGACCCCGGACTTCGCCAAGCAGGAGGACCTGGAGCGCTACGAGGCCTTCATGTCCGGGCTGATCGAGCTGATCGTCGACAAGTACGACGGCTCGCTGAAGGCCGAGCACGGAACCGGGATCAACATGGCCCCTTATGTAGAGCGCGAGTGGGGGGAGAAGGCGACCGAGCTGATGTGGCGGGTGAAGCGGCTGGCCGACCCCGATGGGGTGCTCAACCCCGGGGTGGTCCTCAACCGCGACCCCGGTGTCCACCTGCGCAACCTGAAAACCCAGCCGGCGATCGAGGAGTCGGCCACGACCTGCGTCGAGTGCGGCTTCTGCGAGCCGGTCTGCCCGAGCCGCAACCTGACGACGACGCCGCGGCAGCGGATCGTGCTGCGGCGCGAGATCGCCCGCCAGCCGAACGGCTCGCCGCTGCAGCGGGTGCTGCTGGAGGAATACGAGTACGGGGCGATGGAGACCTGCGCCGCCGACGGGTCCTGCCAGCTCGCCTGCCCGGTCGGGATCGACACCGGCAAGCTGATCAAGGAACTGCGCGAGGAGCGCCACACCGAGCGGGCGGAACGGGCGGCGCTGGGGGCGGCGAAGCGCTGGGGCGCGGTCGAGGGCGCGAGCCGCGCCGGCCTCCGCCTCGGCGGCCCGCTGGCCCGGCGCACCGAGCGCGGCCGGGCGCTGCCGGCGCCCGCCAAGGGCAAGCTGCCGACGACGGTGCACACCGGCGCGGCCGCCGTCTACGTCCCCTCCTGCACCAACCGGATCTTCGGCGGCTCGCCGGTCGAGGCGCTGGTAGAGGTGTCGGCGCGCGCCGGCCTGCCGGTGTGGATCCCCGAAGACGTGATCGGGAGCTGCTGCGGACTGCCCTGGAGCTCGAAAGGGTTCGGCGCCGCCCACCGGCACAAGGCGAACGAGATGGTCGAGCGGCTCTGGCGGTGGAGCGGCGAAGGGGCGCTGCCGATCGTCGTCGACGCCGCCTCCTGCACCGCCTCGGTCGCCGAGCCGGGCGAGGGGGTGCTGAGCGAGGAGAACGCCGAGCGGCTCGGCAAGCTGGAGGTCCTCGACTCCGTCAGCTGGGCCAACGACCGCCTCCTGCCCTGGCTGGAGGTGGCCGAGAAGGTCGGCTCCGCCACGGTCCACCCGACCTGCGCCACCCGCCACATGGGCCTCGCGCACCGGCTGGAGGCGCTCGCCGGCGCCCTCGCCGACGACGTCCACGTCGCCCCCTCCGCCAACTGCTGCGGCTTCGCCGGCGACCGCGGCATCTCCCATCCCGAGCTGACCAGGTCCGCGACCGCGCCCCAGGCCGCCGAGCTCGCCGGCCACGCCTTCGACGCCCGCCTCTCCAACAACCGCACCTGCGAGATCGGCCTCGAGCGCGCCACCGGTGAGCCCTATGAGTCGGTCATCTGCCTCCTGGAGCGACTAACCAGGAGCGTTTGACGGTTTGTCCCACTTGTAGGTGGGGAAATCCGTCAACTCTTGCCCGCGTCGACTGCCTCCGCGTCGATGTCGCGGATCAGCGCCTGGGTCTTGGCGTCGCTTTCCATGCGTCGGTCGAGCAGGGGGTTGACCAGGCCGCGGAGGGCGGAGACGTAACGCCACCACTTCGGGGCAAAGACGCGCGGGGCACGTTCCTCGATGCCGCGGACCAGCGCCGCGCCGGCCTCGTCGGGGGTGATCCGCTTGAGCAGGAAATCGGGGCTGAGCTCGCTGATGCGGCCGCCGTTCTCCTCGAAGGCGTCCTGGACCAGTTTGGTGTCGACCCAGCCGAAGTAGGCGACGGTGGCGCTCGCGCCGTGCGGCGCCAGCTCGATCCGCAGGGCGCGTCCGAGCGACTCGACCCCCGCCTTGGCGACGGCGTAGGGCGTGTTGCCCATCCCGTTGGCGAAGGCGTAGACGGAGGAGACGACGACCAGCTGGCCCTGGCGCTCGACGACCTGCGGCAGCGCCGCGCGCACGGTGCGCCAGACGCCGAGCAGGTCGACCTCGAAGACGCGTTCCCATTCCTCGCCGGAGATGCCCCGCACGGTGGCGAACTGCTTCTGGGCGATCCCCGCGTTGGCGACGGCGACGTCGAGCCCGCCGAAGCGCTCCACCACCTCGGCCACCGCGGCCAGCATCGCCCCGTGGTCGGTGACGTCGGCGCCGATCCCGATCGCCCGCGGCCCGATCCGCTCCGCCGCCTCGCGCGCCTCGGTGGCGTCGAGGTCGAGCACCGCGACCGAGGCGCCGCGCAGGTGCATCTGGCGCGCAGTCTCGAACCCGATCCCGCGGGCGGCACCGGTGACCAGCGCCACCTTGCCGTTGAGGTCGTAGAGGGACATCGGGCGGGGAGGGTACCGGCGCCGCCGCTCAGGCGGAGGGCTGCTTCGCCGCCTCCTCGGCCTCGCGCACGATCGCGGCGACCGTGGCGTCGCGATCGACGCGGCGGTCGAGGAGCGGGTTGAGCAGCCCGCGCAGCGCCGAGACGTAGCGCCAGACCGGCGGGGCGAAGGCGCGCGGTGCCCGCTTCTCCACCGCGCGCACCAGCGTCGCGCCCGCTTCCACCGGCGTGATCCGCTTGAGCAGGAAGGCGGGGAGGATTTCGCCCAACATGCGCCCGCCGCGGCCGTCGTCCCGGCGGTCGAGCGAGTCGCGGACGAGGTCGGTCTCCACCCAGCCGAAGTAGACGACGCTGGCGCTCGCGCCGAGCGGGGAGAGCTCCGCCCGCAGCGCTCGCCCGAGCGCCTCGACCCCCGCCTTCGAGACCGCGTAGGGGCTGGCGAGCAGGCCGTTGGAGAAGCTGTAGATCGAGCCGATGAAGACGACCTGACCGCGGCGCTCGGAGATCTGCGGCAGCGCCGCCCGGGCGGTGTGCCAGGCGCCGACGAGGTTGACGTCGAGGACCCGCATCCACTCCTCCTCGGGCATCGTCCGCGCCGTCGCCGTGGTCGGCGGCGCGATCCCCGCGTTGGCGACGGCGACGTCGAGCCCGCCGAAGCGCTCCACCACCTCGGCCACCGCGGCCAGCATCGCCCCGTGGTCGGTGACGTCGGCGCCGATCCCGATCGCCCGCGGCCCGATCCGTTCCGCCGCCTCGCGCGCCTCGGTGGCGTCGAGGTCGAGCACCGCGACCGAGGCGCCGCGCAGGTGCATCTGGCGCGCAGTCTCGAACCCGATCCCGCGGGCGGCACCGGTGACCAGCGCCACCTTGCCGTTAAGGTCGTAGAGGGACATCGGGCCAGCGTATCGGCGGCCGGAGGCTAGGCTGCCGCCGTGGCCGACCTCGACTCTACCTACGGCGCCTTCGCCGCCGAGCGCGGCCTCGAGCCGTTGCCGGCGCTCGGGCTCGGCGCCCTGACGCCGCTGCTGGTCGAGTCCAAGCACTGCCAGGTGGAGCCGGCGGCGCGCGGCCGCCTCGGCGGCGAGCTCGACGGAGTCGTCGGCCATCTCGCCTACACCCGCAACAGGACCTTCCGCTTCAACGTCGCCCTGGTCGAGGTCCCGGGATCGACCCCGCTGGTGCCGCGGCTCTTCTGCGTCCGCAAGGGGCGCAGCACCCGCGACGACGAGTTCTACGGCTTCGAGGCGCGCCACTCGAAGCTCTGGACCGAGAGCGAGGCGCTGAACCAGCGCTACGTCGTCTCCACCAGTCCCTACCAGGACCCGAACTGGATGCGGCAGCTGTTCTCGCCGGCGCTGATCGACTGGCTCGCCACCGAGCCGCCCGCCGACTTCTCCTTCGAGCTCGCCTACGGGGCGCTGCTCGGCAGCGTCGAAGACGACGACCCGGGCGCCGCCGGCCTCGCGGCGCTCTGCGAGGCGACCGTCCACGTCGCCGAGCGGATCGCCCGGGAGTGCGGGGAGTAGCGATGCAGATCAACCGCACCGGGTTCTTCCTGATCGCCCTCTTCGGGGTGCTCGGGCTGGCGATGTGCGTCGGGCCGGCGCTCCTCGGAGCCCCGCTCGAAACCTCGCTGATCATCGGCTCGACCGGGGCGATCTTCGTCCTCGTCGCCGCCGGCCTCGGGCTCTACGCGCGCTACGCGAAGGGCAGGGCGGCCCACCAGGACTGGATCTTCCGCAACGGGATCAAAGGCAGCGCAACGATCCTCGAGGTCGGCAACTCGCACACCACCGTCAACGAGATGCCGCTGATGAAGCTGAAGCTCGGCCTCGACTTCCCCGGCGTCGGCCGCAGCGAGGTGACCCGGCGCGAAGTGATGCCGGTCTTCACGGCCGGCCGGATGGCCGCGGGCCTGGTCCTGCCCGCCTACGCGAACCCGGAGGACCCGGCCGAGTTCATCCTCGTCTGGTGAGCGCCGCCCGGGAGGCTGACCCCTCCTAGAATCCGCTGCTCGTGCCCGGATTCAGCCCAGTCGACCCAAAGCAGTCCTTCCCCGAGCTGGAGGAGCGGGTGCTGGCGCGCTGGCGCGAGGGCGACGTCTTCGCCCGCTCGCTCGCCAACCGCGAGGGGGCCGAGACCTGGAGCTTCTACGAGGGCCCGCCGACCGCCAACGGCCGGCCCGGCTCCCACCACGTCCTCGCCCGCGTCTTCAAGGACGTCTACCCCCGCTACAAGACGATGTGCGGGTACCGGGTGCCGCGCAAGGCGGGCTGGGACTGCCACGGGCTGCCGGTCGAGCTCGAGGTCGAAAAGCAGCTCGGGATCTCCTCCAAGCAGGAGATCGAGGAGCTCGGGATCGCCGAGTTCAACCGCCGCTGCCGCGAGTCGGTCTTCGAGTACGTCGAGGAGTGGGACCGGCTGACCGAGCGGATCGGGTTCTGGATCGACCTCGACGACCCCTACGTCACCCTCGAGGACGACTACATCGAGTCGGTCTGGTGGTCGCTGCGCAGGCTCTGGGACGAGGGGCGCCTCTACGAGGGCCACAAGGTCGTCCCCTACTGCCCGCGCTGCGGCACCGCGCTCTCCTCGCACGAGGTCGCGCAGGGCTACAAGGACGTCGAGGACCCCTCCATATACGTGCGCTTCCCGCTGCTCGGCGGGGACGGCACCGAGAGCGGCGAGTCGCTGCTGGTCTGGACGACGACCCCGTGGACCCTGCCCGGCAACGTCGCCGTCGCGGTCGCTCCCGAGGTCACCTACGTGCGCGCCCGGGTCGGCGAGGAGACGCTGGTCCTGGCCGAGCCGCTGGTCGAGAAGGTGCTCGGCGAGGGCGTGGAGATCGTTGGTCGCTTCCCCGGCTCCGACCTGGTCGGCCGCAGCTACCGTGGCCCGGTTTTCGAGCTCGCCGACGGCGGCCCGCAGGACGCCTTCCGCGTCCTCGCCGGCGACTTCGTCACCACCGAGGACGGAACCGGCCTCGTCCACATGGCGCCGGCCTTCGGCGAGGACGACTACGCGGTCGCCGCCGCGAACGGGCTCTTCGATCCCACCGTGCACGCCAGCCTCTACAACCCGGTCGGCCTTGACGGCAGGTTCGACAGCCGCGTCGCCGGCTTCGAGGGCCGGTTCGTCAAGGACCCCGAGACGACCGCGGCGCTGATCGCCGACCTCGAGCGGCGCGGCCTGCTCTTCCGCGCCCAGGTCTACGAGCACGCCTACCCGCACTGCTGGCGCTGCGGCACGCCGCTCCTCTACTACGCGAAGTCGAGCTGGTACGTCGCCACCTCGGAGGCCCGCGAGCAGCTGCTGGCCAACAACGAGGAGATCGGCTGGCACCCCGAGCACATCAGGGACGGCCGCTTCGGCAAGTGGCTGGAGAACAACGTCGACTGGGCGCTCAGCCGCGACCGCTACTGGGGGACGCCGCTGCCGATCTGGGAGTGCAGCGGGGACGCCTGCGACGGCCGCTTCTGCGCCGGCTCGGTCGCCGAGCTGCGCGAGCGCTCCGGCGGCGAGGTCCCCGACGACCTGCACCGCCCCTACATCGACGAGGTCACGGTCGAGTGCGAGAAGTGCGGGGGGGAGATGCGCCGGGTCGAGTCGGTGATCGACACCTGGTACGACAGCGGCGCGATGCCCTTCGCCCAGTTCCACTACCCGTTCGAGAACGAGGCGGAGTTCGAGCAGCGCTTCCCGGCCGACTTCATCTGCGAGGCGATCGATCAGACCCGCGGCTGGTTCTACACGCTGCTCGCCGAGTCGACCCTCCTCTTCGATGCCACCAGCTACCGCAACTGCGTCTGCCTCGGCCTGATCCAGGACCCCGAGGGCCAGAAGATGTCGAAGAGCAGGGGCAACGTGGTCGAGCCCTGGGACGTGATCGACGCCCACGGGGCCGACGCCTTCCGCTGGTACTACCTGACCGCGCAGCAGCCCTGGGCCGGCTACCGCTTCTCGATCGAGACGGTCGGCGAGTCGGTCCGCCAGTTCCTGCTCACCCTCTGGAACACCTACTCGTTCTGGGTGCTCTACGCCAACGCCGAGGGCCTGGGCCCGGACGACTTCCGCGGGGCGCCGGAGCCGGCCAACGACCTCGACCGCTGGGCGCTCTCGCGCCTGCAGGCGACGACCGCGGCCGTGCGCGAGCGCATGGACGGGTTCGACTGCACGACCGCGGGGCGGACGATCGCCGAGTACGTCGAGGAGCTCTCCAACTGGTACGTGCGGCTCTCGCGCCGCCGCTTCTGGGACGGCGACCGGGCGGCCTTCGCGACCCTGCGCCACTGTCTGCTGGAGACGACGGCGCTGTTGGCGCCCTTCGTCCCCTTCCTCGCCGACGAGATCCACGCGAACCTGGCCCACGGCGGAGGCGTAGTCGAGTTGCTCTCGGATAGCGAGAGCAACTCGACTACCGAGCTCGACTCGGTCCACCTGCGCGACTACCCCGAGCCCGACGCCGCCCTCGCCGACCCCGAGCTGGAGGCCGGGATGGCGGCGGTGCGGCTGACCGTCGAGCTCGGCCGCGCCGCCCGCGCCCAGGCGAAGGCGAAGGTGCGGCAGCCGCTGCGCCGCGCCGTGATCGTCGCCAACGAGGCCGAGCGGGCGGCGATCGAAGCCCGCGCCGAGCTGGTCACCGCCGAGCTCAACGTCAAGGAGCTCGACTTCGTCAGCGACGAGAGCGAGCTCGTGAGCTACACGGCGAAGCCCAACTACCGCTCGCTCGGACCGCGCTTCGGCAAGCGGATGCCGCAGGTCGCGGCGGCGATCGAGGCGCTCGACGCCGCCCACGTCGCCGAGGTGATGGCGAACGGGGGGGAGGTCGGGATCAACGTCGAGGGCGACGAGCACACGCTCGGCCCCGACGAGGTCACCCTCGCGCTGCAGCCGCTAGAGGGCTACGAGGTCGAAGCCGAGGCCGGTCACGCGGTCGCGCTGCAGCTCGAGCTCGACGACGAGCTGCGCCGGGAGGGGCTCGCCCGCGAGATCGTCCACGCCGTCCAGATCGCCCGCAAAGAGGCGGGCCTGGAGATCACCGACCGGATCGAGCTCGCGCTCGGCGGCGACCCGGAGCTGATCGACGCCGCCCGCGCCCATGAGGAGTACGTCGCCGGCGAGGTTCTCGCCACCGCCGTCGCCTACGACGGCTCTGCCGGCGCCGGCGCCAAGATCGACGGCCGCGAGCTGACGATCTCGGTCACGCGAAGCACCGCCTAGCCAGGCCGGAAAACACTTCCGTTACAGAACTTCTCCCCTCTCGGCACTTTCCTGTCTTGACCTGTATGCAGACAGAAAGCTACGGTGCTTCAATGCACGTGATGGCAAGGGAAAGCTGGACCGAGGAGCGCCTCGGCGACCTCAACGAAAAGGTCGATCGGGGCTTCGAACAGGTCGATAAGCGCTTCGAGCAGGTCGACAAAAGCTTCGAGCAGGTCGACAAACGCTTTGAACAGGTTGACAAGCGCTTCGAGCAGGTCGATAAGCGCTTCGAACAGGTTGACAAACAGTTCGAACAGGTTCACAAACGCTTCGAAAAGGTCGACCGGCGCTTCGAGCGAGTCGAGGACGAGTTCAAAGCTGTGCGGCGGGAGATGAAAGAGGGCTTCGACAAAATCGACCTCCAGTTCGAAGCGCTGCAGCGCTCGTACCTCTACACGGTGGTCGCGCTGTTCGGCGGCATGTTCACCGCCTTCGCCACGCTGTTCGCAACCCAGCTCTAGTCGGCCGACTCGCCGATGATGAAGTCCGATTTCTTCGCGTCGTCGAACTTCACCCAGCAGTGGTCCGGCGCGACCCCGGCCACCTCGACGAGCGCCGCTTCGATGCGCTTGGCGATCTCCGCCTTCTGCTCGTCGGAGCGGCCCTCGTACCAGTGGACGTGAACGAACGGCATCGGGGTTGAGAGCGGCGCCGCGCTAGGCGAGCGCCGGCTCCAGCTCGGCCTCGAGGCGGCGCTTCGGCATCGCCCCGACGACTTTCTTCGCGATCGCCCCGTCCTTGAAGAGGATCATCGTGGGGATCGAGAGCACCTCGTAGTTGGCCGCGGTCTGCTGGTTCTCGTCGACGTTGATCGAGACGATCTTGAGATCCTCGCGCTCGGCGTCGATCTCCTCCAGAACCGGATGGACGACGCGGCACGGCCCGCACCAGGGAGCCCAGAAGTCGACCAGCACGGGCCCGTCGGCATCGAGGACGTCGGCTTTGAAGGTGGCGTCGGTTACGTCGGTCAGTTTCCCGGTCACTGTCTATCGATCTCCCAAATCGAGGGTTTCGCCGTTCAATACTTCAGAAAGTATAGCGCCCTTTTTCCGATCCGGATTTAGGCATTTCTCCCACTATCCCGGAAGCGGAGCAAGGGCACCCGCCAGACCGCCTCGGCGACGATCGCGCGGTCCATCTTGGAGTCCCCCGCGCGGCGGTCCCGAAACACGATCGGCACCTCGACCACCTCGAAGCCGGCGCGGACCGCCCGGTAGGTCATCTCGACCTGAAAGGCGTAGCCGCGGGCTTGGACCGCGCCGAGGTCGATCGCCTCCAGGACCTCGCGCCGGAAGCACTTGAAGCCTCCGGTCAGGTCGCGGACACCGACGCCGAGCACCAGCCGCGCGTAGGCGCTGCCGCCGCGGCTGATCGTCTTGCGCAGCGGCCCCCAGTCGCTGACGCCGCCCCCCGGCACGTAGCGCGAGCCCAGCACGACGTCGGCGCGCTCGGCGGCGTCGAGCAGCCGCGGCAGGTAGGCCGGGTCGTGCGAGAAGTCGGAGTCCATCTCGAGCACGAGGTCTGCCCCGGCGGCGAGCGCCTGGCGGAAGCCGGCGATGTAGGCGGGGCCGAGCCCTTCCTTGCGGGGTCGGTGCAGCACCTCGACGTTGGCGTGGCGCTCCGCCAGGCGATCGGCGATCTCGCCCGTCCCGTCGGGGGAGTTGTCGTCGACGATCAGCACCCGCGCGGACCCTGGGAGCTTGGCCCGGGCCGCCTCGACGAACGCCTCGATGTTCTCCGCCTCGTTGTAAGTCGGCAGGACCAGCCACGCGTCAGGCATCCTTCCGACTCTATGACCAACGCCGAGATCGCCGCCGCGCTGGAGGAGCTGGGGACCCTGTATGAGCTGGACGGTGCGGTCAAATACCGGGTGCTCGCCTACAGCACCGCCGGAAAGGCGATCCGCGAGAGCCCGGTCTCGGTCGCCGAGCTGTCCGCCGCGGGCCGCGCGACCGAGATCCCCGGGGTCGGCAAGACGCTGGCGGAAAAGATCGAGGCGCTGCTGGAGACCGGCGAGATCCCGGCCGCGGTGAAGCTGAAGGCGAAGTTCCCGCCGACCCTGATCGAGGTCACCCGGGTCCCCGGCCTGGGGGCGAAGACCGCGCGCCTGCTCTACGACGAGCTCGGCATCTCCTCGATGGAGGAGCTGAAGGCCGCGGCCGAGTCCGAACAGATCCGCGACGTCAAGGGGCTCGGCCCGAAAGCCGAGGAGAACGTCCTCGCCTCGCTCGAGCGCCTCGGCGAGCCGGGGGAGGGACCGGGCCGGCTGCTGCTCTCCAAGGTCCGCCCGATCGCGGCCGAGCTGGCGAGCGCGCTGCGCGAGCACCCGGCCGCCAACCGCGTCGAGGTGGCGGGCTCGGTCCGCCGCTGGGCCGAGACCTGCAAGGACATCGACCTGATCGCGACCGCGGAGGAGCCGCAGGCGCTGGCCGAGCACCTCGCGTCGCACCCGCTGATCGCCGCCGCCGGGACGCCGAGTGAGAACGGCGTCCGCGCCCAGACCCACAACGGGATCTCGGTCGACCTGCGGATCGTCCCGCCCGCCGCCTTCGGCAACCTGCTCCAGCACTTCACCGGCTCGCAGGCCCACAACGTGCAGCTGCGCGAAGAGGCGGTGGCGCGCGGCCTCTCCGTCTCCGAGCACGGCGTCACCGAGACCGAGAGCGGCGAGGTCGAGCTCTGCGCGAACGAGGAGGCCGTCTACGAGCGGCTTGGCTACGCCTATATCGAGCCGGAGCTGCGCGAGAACCGGGGCGAGCTGAAGGCGGCGCGCGAAGGGAAGCTGCCGGAGCTGATCGAGCTCGGCGACATCAAGGGCGACCTGCACTCCCACACCACCCTCTCCGACGGCCGCAACACGCTCGGCGAGATGGCCGAGGCGGGCCGCGAGCGGGGCTACGCCTACATGGCGATCACCGACCACTCGGCCAGCCACGGCTTCGGCGACCACGTCACGCCCGAGCGGCTCTGGGAGCGGATCGAGGAGGTCCGCGAGTGGAACAAAGGCAAACGTGGGTTCAGGCTGCTCGCCGGCTCGGAGATCAACATCGGCCTCGACGGCACCCTCGACTACCCCGACGACCTGGTCGAGGCGCTCGACTGGGTCGTCGCCAGTGTCCATACCTCCTTCTCGATCTCCGAAGACGAGATGACCGGGCGGGTTCTGACCGCGATCGAGAACCCGCAGGTGAACTGCATCGGCCACCTGACCGGGCGGCTGATCGGCCGCCGCGAGCCGTACGCGATCGACGTCGAGGCGGTCGCCGAGGCGGCAGCCCGCACCGGCACGACGATCGAGATCAACGGCAACCCCAACCGCCGCGACCTCTCCGACCGCCACGCCCGCCTCGCGGTCGACGCCGGGGTCACGATCGTCCTCAACACCGACGCCCACGGCGTCGACACGCTCGACAACATGGCCTACGCGGTGGCCACCGCCCGCCGCGCCTGGCTGACCAAGGCCGACGTCGCCAACACCCGCGGCTGGCGCGAGTTCAAGCGGCTCACCCGCAGTCCCTGAAGCCTTTTACGTGCCAGGGGACGTAGAAGGGTTCAAACCCGGCCCAGGGGGTCGCTGCGCAGGCCCGGCGTCCGCACCAGCTCGATCGGGCGCAGGGCCGAGTTCGGCACCACGTAGAAGCGGACCCCGTCGCGTTGCTCGACCGCCAGCACCGCGCCCTCGCGGGTGTGCCAGGCGAGCGAGACGATCAGGGCGTAGCCGGCCCCGACCAGGGCGACGCCGGGGAAGAGGAGGCCGAGCCCGCCGGCGAGGATCGCGGTGAGGCCGATCGGCCAGAGGCGGCCGGCGGCGATCCGGGCCGGGCTCTCCGCCGGCAGCGAGGTGGCGGTACGGGCGCGGGCCAGGGCCGAGCGCATCTCCTCCGTTGCCCGGCCGGGGCGCCCCAGGTAGAAGCCGATCGCCATCGCGACCAGCCACCAGGCGGCGGCGACGAGGACCAGCCCCTCTTCGCCCGTGCGGCTGGCGCCGATCGCGGTGACCGCCCCCAGCGCGGTCGCCTCGGCGCCGGTGATGAAGACGGTGACTCGGAGCAGGTCGGTGTAAGGCACCCGTTACTCCGCCAGCCACTCGAGGATCGCCAGCCACTCCTCGGGCCCGTCGACGAGCAGGTCGGAGTCCGCGCGCAGCTCCGGCGGGCCCTCTGCCGAGGCGACGCCGACGCAGACGGCCGCCGTCAGCTCCCCCGCCTCGCGCAGCTCGCGCAGGCGGCGGAAGGCGTCGAGGTCGGTGCGGTCGTCGCCGGCGTAGGTGACGCGGTCGACGCCGTCCATCGCGAGCAGCGCCGCCACCGCGGCGTCCTTGCCGCCGCCCCCGACCGGGCGCAGCTCCAGCACCTTGCGCCCCCAGCGCGGTTCGAGCCCGGCGTGGCCGGCCTCGACCGCGATCTCGTGGGCGCGGCCCTCGGCGGTCGCCTCATCCGCGGCGCCGCGCCAGTGCAGCGCCTGGATCGGTCCCTTGTCCTCTTGCCGCAGCCCGGTGGTCGCGAGTGTCCCGGGGTCGACGGTCGCCAGGAACTCGGCCGCCTCGCGCTCGCGGCCGGTCAGCGAGGGGTCCGGCCGGGGAGCGTCGTCGCCGGGAAGGAGCAGCTCCAGGCCGTGGTTGCCGGCGTAGGCGAGCTGGTCGAGTCCGACCAGCTCCCTCGCGTCGAGCGCCTGCCGCCCGGACACGCAGCCGACCAGGCCGAAGCGCTCGCTCAGCCGCGCCAGCGCCTCGCGGGCCCGCGCCGGCACCGCCGCGTCCTCGGCCCGCTCGACGATCGGGGCCAGGGTGCCGTCGACGTCGGTGAGGACCGCGCTCCGCGACGGTTCGGCGCGCAGGGGCTCCAGCGCCGCCCGGGCGGCCTCCCCCGTCTCAATTTCGCGCGGCACGGCATCTAGTATCGCCGCATGCCGCCCGCCGGGTCGATGCCATCGCACCAGGCCCTGAGGCTGGCGGCGATCGGCACCCTCGCCGGCGCCTTCAGCGGCCTGTTCGGGGTCGGCGGCGGCACGGTGATCGTGCCGCTGCTGATCCTCTGGTTCGGCTACGGCGAGCGCCTCGCCACCGGCACCAGCCTCGCCGCGATCGTCGTCATCGGCCTGCTCGGAGCGCTCGCGCAGGGCGGTATCTACGGCAACGTCCACGTCGACACCGGTCTGCTGCTGGCGGTCCCGGCGGTGCTCGGCGTCGTGCTCGGGACCGCGATCCAGCAGCGCATCCCCCAGCAGGCCGTCTCCTACCTCTTCGCCGCCCTGCTGGTCGCGATCGCGATCGAGCTGATCCTCAAATGAACGAGCTGCTCGTGATCCTGATCGCGCTCGCCGGTGGCCTTGCCGGCGGCCTGGTCGGAGTCGGCGGCGGCGTCCTCTTCGTGCCGGCGATGACGATCTTCCTCGACCTCAGCCAGGTCGAGGCGGAGTCGACCTCGCTGCTGACGATCGTGATCGTGGCGCTGGTCGGGGCCTACCGCCAGAGCTCCTACGGCAATGTCCGCGTCCGCGAGGCGCTGATCATCGCCGCCCTTTCCCCGCTCGGGGTGCTGGTCGGCGTCGTCATCGCCAACAACGTCTCCGAACGGGTGCTCCAGCTCGCCTTCGCCGCGCTTGCCTTGTTCCTGGCCCTGCAGCTGGTCCGGCGGGCGCGCTCGGCGACCTCCGGGGAGGCAGGGTGAACGCTCGGGTTCGGTTTGACGAACCCCGGCGTTCTTAAGCGATACCACTCGACTATCCTCAAGCGATGGCCTCTCCTCCCGAGCATCTGATGCCGAGTCGGATCGGGCGGGACCCGTTCCCCCGCGACGTCGTCGTCGAACACCAGCGCGAGCGGGTGATCCGGGCGGCGACCGAGGTCTTCGCCAAACGCGGCTACCGCGGCGCGACCGTCGGCAACCTGGTCTCCGGCGCGAAGGTCGGGGTCGGCAGCTTCTACTCGCTGTTCGAGGGCAAGGAGGACTGCTTCCTCGCCGTCTACGACCAGATCGTCGCGGAGGGGCGTGAGCAGATGGCCGCCGCCGTCCCCGTCGAGGCGGCCTGGCCGCAGCGGGTCACGGCGATCCTGCGTGCCCTGCTGAAGCTGATCGAGCAGGACCCCCTCGCCGCCCGCATCGTCCTGATCGAGGTCCACATCGCGGGCCCGACGGCCCGCAGCCACCACGAGCGCAACCTCGACGAGGTCGCTGCCCTGCTGAGGAGCGGCAGGGAGCACAGCGCCGTCTCCGACGAGCTGCCGGCCACGCTCGAGTACGCCACCGTCGGCGGGCTCGCCTGGCTGCTCCAGCAGCGAGTCGCCGGGGGCGAGTCCGCGGAGATCGGCAAGCTGCTGCCCGAAGTGCTGGAAATCGTCGTCGAGCCCTACCTCGGTGAGGCGGCGACGGCCGAGCTGATCGACCGGAGCTGAGGTCGCAGGGGCCCTGATGAACGACGACCAGGGCAGCCGCATCCGCGAGGCGCTGCTGGACCTGGTCAGCGAGCGCGGGTACGGGGCGGTGACGGTCGGGGACGTCGTCGCGCAGGCCGGCGTCGAGCGCGCCGATTTCGACCGTCTGTTTGCCGGCAAGGACGAGCTCTGCGTGGCGGTCTTCGACGAGATCTCCCGGTCCGCCCAAGACGGGGTCCTGGCGGCCTTCGAAGCCGGCGAGGGGTGGCGAAACAGCCTCCGCGCCAGCGCCTACGCGATGGTCAGGTACATGCGCGACCATCCCCGCGAGGTCGGCTTCGGAGCGCTCCACATCCTCGCCGCCGGGGACCTCGCGCAGGTCTACCGGGAGCAGCAGCTGCAGCAGTGGGTCGACCTCATCGACCTCGGCCGCCAGGAGCTCGACGACCCCGACTCGATGGGTCGGGGCGTGGCCGAAGGCGTGCTCGGCTCGATCAACGCCCGCCTGCTGAGAGAGCTGGAAAAGGGACAGGGGACCGAATCGCTCGAAAGGTTCGTGCCGGAGCTGATGTACATCGCCGTGCGTCCCTACCTCGGCCACGAAGTGGCCCGCGAGGAGCTGGAGATCCCGCCGCCCCCGGAGCTTCCCTCTGCAGACGGCGAGGCTGCCGCGGCGGGCGGCGGGCAGGGCGACGGCGCCCCGCCCCGCTTGCCGCGGCTGCCGCGCGGGCGCCACGGCCTGCCGCGCGAATTCGTCACCCAGAACCAGCGCGACCGCCTCGCGGCGGGGACGATCTCCGTCGTCGCCAGGAACGGCTTCAACGAGTCCACGATTGCGCAGATCTGCGCCGCCGCGAGCGTCTCCCGCCGCACCTTCTACGCCTACTTCTCCTCCAAGGAAGAGTGCTTTTTCGCCGCCTACGACTCGATCGTCGGGCACCTGTGGGCCGAGACCCGGGCGGCTGCCGCGGAGGAGGTCGAGTGGCCGGCGAAGGTCAGGGCCAAGCTGCAGGCCGCCCTCGAGTTCTTCGCCGCCAACCCGGACCTGGCGAAGTTCTGCCTGGCGATCCCCCAGCAGGCGGGGGACCAGGTGGCCGATCGCTACCGCGTCGTCAGCGACGGGGTCCTCGACTACCTACGCGAGGGCATGCCGGCGGGGACGCGGACCCCGCCGGAGGCGGTGACGGCCTCGCTCGTGGGCGGGATGGTGGCGCTGGTGATCAGGGCGGTCAACAACGGCGAAGGCGAGGAGCTGCCGGAGCTGCTGCCCGACCTGCTCGAGCTCTTCCTGGTCCCGTACCTGGGCCGGCCGGGCGCGGTTGAGGTCGCCCAGTCCGTGGCGAGCTAAGCTAGGGACATGGGCAGGAGAGCAGTTCGCGTGGCCGTCGTACTCGCGGCCGCAGCACTCGTACTGGTTGCGGCCGGCAGCGCGCTGGGCGTGAAGAAGGTGACGAAGGTCCGCATCATCGCCGGCGACATCGTCGTCAACGGCGAAGGCGGAGTCACGCCGACGGCGCTGCCGAAGAACGTCGACGCGCCGATCACGCTCTGGGGCCGCGGCAGCATCAGCACCGTCAGCGGCGAGTGGCCGCCGGTGCTGGAGACGATCGAGTTCGAATTCGACAAGCACGGCTCGGTCGACACCACCGGCCTGCCGAAATGCAGCGCGGCGAAACTGCAGGCGACCACGGTGCCGCAGGCGCGCAAGCTCTGCCCGGGCGCGATCGTCGGCAAGGGACAGGGCAGCGCCGTCGTCCTCTTCCCCGAACAGGCCCCGATCCCGGTCTCCTCGCCGATCACGATCTTCAACGGCCCGCGCAAGAACGGGGATCCGACGGTCTTTGCGCACGCCTACACGACGGTCCCCGTCGCGACCACCTTCGTCGTCCCGATCACGATCGAAACGATCAACAACGGCCGCTACGGGTACCGGGTCCACGCCCGCATCCCCAAGATCGCCGGCGGCTCCGGCCACCCGCTCAAGGGCTCGCTGCGGGTCAGCCGCAAATGGACCTTCAAGGGCAAGAAGCACAGCTACGTCAACGCCCGCTGCGCCGACGGGCGGCTGCAGGCGGTGGGCGAGTTCGGCTTCAAGGACGGCACCCGGATGAAGGGCACCTTCCTCAGCCCCTGCCAGGTCCGCGGCTGAGCCCCGCTCCGCTCGTCTAGGCGCTCGCGAGCGGGTCGCGGCCGCCCCAGCTGCCGCGCGATGCGTAGGGGCGGAAGCGGACGAAGGCCGATTCGTGGTGGAAGGGCCGCGCCCGGTCGGCGGCGATCGCGGCGGGGTGGGCGCCGCCCCGGCCGTAGGCGAAGTCGCGCATCGTCGCGGCGCTGCGCCAGAGGGTGAAGGTGGCGACCAGCCGCGGCGGGCGGGCGAGCCCGGTGCCGGCGAGCAGCGCCGGGCTGTCGAGGGCGGCGGCCTCCGCCGGCCCGGCGCTGCGGCGGAAGGCCCCGGTGCGCAGCAGGCGCAGCCGGCCGAGGGTGAGGACGCCGACCGGCTCCTCCTCGTCGACCGGCAGGGCTCGCGCCGGCAGCCCCGGCATCCCGGCCCAGGCGCCGGAGACGCGCAGCGGCTCGAGCCGCACCTCCCAGCCGGCGGCGAGGCGGCGGCCGACCGGGTCCCGGGCGGCGAACTCGTCCAGCGCCGCGTCGCCGTCCCAGGCGGCGATCATCCCGACCGGCCCCAGATGGCGGGGCGGCAGCAGCGGCTCGCCGAGCGGCGCGGTGGTCGTCGTCTCGGCGTAGGTGAGGCCGGGGACGCGGCCCGGTCGCGGCTGCCGCAGGAGCACATCCGCAGCCGCGCGAGGCGCGAGCTCGGCGATATGGACGGAGACGATCACGTCGCAGAAAGTTGACACACGACGGTTGCGCGGTTTCAAGCCCGGGCGGCCAGGCGGGGGCCGAGGCCCCCGCCTGGATAAGGTCAGGGAGTACTCGATCTCCTAGAGGAGGCCCCATGCCACTGGTTCCGATGGTCGTCGAGCAGACCGCTCGCGGCGAGCGCTCCTTCGACATCTACTCGCGCCTGCTCTCGCAGCGCATCGTCTTCCTCGGCGAACAGGTGACCGAGGACCTCGCCAACCTGATCATCGCCCAGCTCCTGCACCTCGAGTCCGAGGACCCCGACAAGGACGTCAGCCTCTACGTCAACTCCCCGGGCGGCTCCGCCTACGCCGGCCTGGCGATCTACGACACGATGCAGTTCATCAAGCCCGACGTGCAGACGATCTGTTACGGGATCGCGATGTCGGCGGGGTCGCTGATCCTCACCGGCGGCGCCAAAGGGAAACGGATGGCGCTGCCCAACAGCCGCATCCTCATCCACCAGCCCAGCGGCGGCTTCGAAGGCCAGTCCAGCGACATCGAGATCCACGCCAGGGAGATCCTCGAGCTGCGCGAGCGGCTCGACGGCATCTACGTCAAGCACACCGGACAGTCCAGCGAGCAGATCAAGCAGGACATGGAACGCGACAAGTTCTTCCAGCCGCCCGACGCGGTCGAGTACGGCCTGATCGACCGCGTGATCGAGTCGCACGACTTCACCCCGCCCGGAGCGGGCAACTTCAGCCAGAACGGCAGCGACTAGCCGAGCCGGCGCCAGGCCCAGGCGCCGGCCAGCGCCGCGGAACCGCCGGAGGCGACCCCGCTGAGCCCGGCGAGCCGGGTGTCGCCGGCCCGGGCGGAGAGCCCGAGCGAGAAGGCGTCGGCGGCGTCGAGCACCGCCCCCGCGAGCACGAGGGCGCGCAGTGCTTCGCGGTCGTTGTGGGCGGCCAGCGTCAGCAGGCCCAGGGCCAGATCGCGGCCCCCGGCCAGCTTCGCCAGGGCTCGCCCGACTGCGTCGGTCTCGCCGAAGAGCAGCGCCTTCAGCGTCGGGCGGGTGGCAAAGAGGGCCCCCACGCCCAGCGCGACCCGGCCGGCCCCGATCGTCAGGGCGACCTGGCGGCCTCGCGGGTCCATGCGTCGCCGAAACATGCCTTCAATCTAGTCCCTGAAGGATTGTCCGTCCCATAGGGCGGAAAAAGCTTCAGCGAGTGCCGGTCATGATGGACCGATGGCAGAGGGCGACACGATTCTGCGCGCGGCCCGGCGCCTCGACGCCGCGCTGACCGGCCAGACGCTCGCCGTCAGCGCCCCGAGCCCGCGCGGCCGCGCGGCCGGGGTCGAGCGGCTCGACGGCCACCGGCTCGAGCGCGTCTCCTCCCACGGCAAGAACCTGCTGCTCCACTGCGGCGACCTGGTCCTACACAGCCACATGGGGATGAACGGCTCCTGGCACGTCTACCCGCGCGGCGCCCGCTGGCGCAAGCCCCGCCGCTCCGCCTGGGCGGTGCTGGCGGGGGAGGGGCAGGAGGCGGTCCAGTTCGGCGGCCCGACGCTGCGCCTGATCCCCGCGACCCGCCTCGCCCGCGACCCGCAGCTCGCTCGCCTCGGCCCCGACATCCTCGCTCCCGACCTCGACCTCGACGAGGCCGTCAGCTCCTTACGCACCGACCCGGGCCGGACCCTCGGCGACGCGCTCCTCGACCAGACCCTGGTCGCCGGCATCGGCAACATCTTCAAGAGCGAGGCCTGCTTCGCCGCCCGCCTCGACCCCTGGCGCCCGCTCACCGAGCTCAGCGACGACGACCTCCGCGCCGTCCTCGCCGCCGCCCGCTCCCTGATGCAGGAAGCGGTCGAGTCCGGCCGCCACACCTACGCCGTCTACCGCGCCCGCCGGCCCTGCCCGAACTGCGGCGGCCGTGTCGCATCTCGCGGGCAGGGCGATGCGAACCGAACCACGTACTGGTGCCCGCGCTGCCAGGCTCAAGGCCGTGGCAGCTGAAATCTTCCTGCGCTGCTCAGAAGTCGGTGTGCAGACGTCGCCACTCCTTGCGACCCCGGCCTGGCGATTCGACCACGTCGCAGTCGCGGAGCTTCCGCAGCTCCGACCGGATGTGATCCGCGCTGATATCGGGCAGTGCCTGCTGAACCTGCTCGAAGGTAAACACCTCGGAGGTGTTAGATCGCACATACAGCTTGATCCGCTTGGCCTTTGAACCCCGTCCACTCATCAGCTCACCGGCCCTGGTCTCGAATTCGGAGTAGGCAGCGTTGACGATTCCCATGAAGTAGTTGAGCCACGGCCATATGTCGTGCTCGCCTCGGTCCCAGGAAGCCGTTGACTTCTCCAGGCTTTCGTAATAGGTCTCCTTGCTCTCCTCGACCAGCTTCTCGAGGCTGATGAAGCGTCCAACCTCATGACCGCAGTGGTAGAGCAGGAGGAGCGTCAGCAGCCTTGACATCCTGCCGTTCCCGTCGTTGAACGGGTGGATCATCAGGAAGTCGAAGACATATGCGCCAGCGAGAAGGAGCGGGGCATGGGCACCGGCCCTGATCGCCTCGGTATAGCGCTCGTGCAGCTCGTCCATCGCGGCAGGGGTCTCGAAGGGGCTGGTCCCTTGGAAGATGACAGCGAGCTTCTTGCCTGCTCGATCGAAGCGGGCGACCTCGTTCTGGGCGTTCTTGAAACTGCCGCCGGGGACGGGGCTGAATGCGTAGATGTCGCGATGAAACTGGAGGACCACCGAGGAAGTTAGGCGAATGTGCGAAGCGCTCGAGTGAATCGTGTCCAAGACTTTCCGGTAACCGGCGATTTCCTCCTCGGATCGGTTCTGTGGCTCGGTCTTGTCCTGGACGAGTTCGGTCACCCTGCCGGGGGCCGCGGTCACGTGCTCGATCGCGTTGGAGGAGGCGCTGCTCTGGATCAGGGCAACCTCCATCAAGCCGTCGAGAACCTGAGGGTTCTGCCGGCGAAAAGCCACCTCACGCCCCCGTCCAGCTCCTGCCTCGGCAAGTGCCGCAGCCGATCGCGCGGGAACCATGCCGAGGTGGCGGTGCAGGTCGCGGAACGTCTGCATAAATAGGCATTATACGGCCTTCACTACCTATTTATGCCCTGGTACCACCCATCTGCCCTTGACGACCAAGCCGACGACCGGACTTGAACCGGTGACCCCATCATTACGAATGATGTGCTCTACCAACTGAGCTACGCCGGCGGGCTGGCGCCATTGTAGGAGGGACGGGCGCTCGGTTCCGTCGCGGCCGCCCCCGATGATTGCGGGCATGGCCAGGGAACGGGCGAAGCGGCGTGAGGGGAACGAGATCGAGTTCTCGCGGATCGTCGCCTTCAGCGACGGCGTCTTCGCGATCGCGATCACGCTGCTGGTCCTGGCGATCAACGTCCCCGACCACCTGCAGGACGAGAGGCTCGCCGACGCGCTCTGGGGGCAGCGCTCGGACTTCCTCGCCTACGCGCTCAGCTTCGCTGTGATCGGCCGCTTCTGGCTGATCCACCACCGGTTCTTCGGCGAAGTCACCGCCTTCAACGGCCGTCTGCTCGCGCTCAACATCTTCTATCTGGCCTGGATCGCGTTGATCCCGTTCAGCAGCGAGGTGCTCGGCGACCACGGCGGCGAGGCGGCGGCGATCGTCCTCTACGCCGCCAACCTCAGCGCCGTCGTGCTGACCTCGTTCTGGATGCAGGCGAGCGCCCGTGAGGCGGGCCTGACGGCGATCGACGCCGCCACCCACCGGGAATCGCGCTGGCGCGCGCTCTATATCTCCGGCGTCTTCCTCGCCTCGATCCCGGTAGCGCTCCTCGCTCCCGGCATCGCGGCCCTGTTGTGGCTGGCGCTGTTCTTCGACCCCGCCGCCCGCTTCGCCTCGGCCGAAAAGGAGAGCTAGCGCCGGGCGCGGAAGGCGACCGCCTGCCCGGGGCGGAAGCAGCTGACGGCGACGCCGCCGCGGATCGCGATGCTGGCGCAGCGGTAGGAGCCGACGGCGCAGCCATGGCGCGAGGCGCCCGCGGGCGGAGCGCATGAGCGGCTGCGTTGCCAGTCGCGCATCACCCGCCGGCCCTCCGAGCAGCGTGCCTCGGTCACGCGCAGCATCGCGAGGTCGGCCGCCCGCGTCTCGCACTCCGTCACTTCGACGTGGCGGCCCTTCAGGGTCGGCTCCCGCTCCCCCTCCATGGACGAGTCGCCGCACCCGGCCAGCAGCGCGATGGCCAGGGCGGCGACTGCGAATGGGGCGGGCCGACGCGGCACGCCCCAAACCTATCCCCCGGCTGCCTCCGCGACCGGGGTGGCATCGTGCTGGAGGTGGCCGCAGACGGGGCACTCGGGCTCCGGCACCACCTCCTCGCGTTCGACCTTCATCGTCCGCAGGTCGATGATGTGGGCGACCCCGAGCGTCGAGGGCTCGGCCAGGCCGGTCAGCAGGTGCATGATCTCGAGCCCGACCTGGCCGGAGATCAGTTCGCAGGCGGGCCCCAACGTCGCCGCCACCGGCGGTTTGGCGCGCCGCTCCTCGACCGCGACGTCGAACAGCGGGTACTGGCGCCGGTAGGCGATCTCCTGGCAGCTGAAGCACCCGGTCCGGCCCGGCACGTAGAGCGGGCCGGTGCGCGCGACCGGTGGGAAGTGGCTCATCGTGATGTAGGGGACGCCGGCCTCGAAGCAGGCCGAGTTGCACCAGCGCTCGATGTCGTGGGCGGGCCAGTCGGCCGCGTCGATGACGACGTCGGCGCCGTCGATGAAGTCGGCGATCTCCGCCTGGCTCTCCAGCCGCCGCGCCGTCGCGGTGATTCGGGCCTGCGGGTTGAAGGCGCGCAGCCGCGCTGCCGCCACCTCGACCTTGAGCAGGCCGATGTCGGCCACCGTGTAGAGGGTCTGGCGGTTGAGGTTGTGCAGCTCGACCCGGTCGCCGTCGATCAGCCACATCTCGCCGACGCCGACGCTGGCCAGCGATCGCGCGCAGGCGCCGCCGAGCCCGCCGACGCCGAGCACCGCGACCTTCGCATCGCGCAGCCGGGTCTGGGCATCGGAGGGCGGCAGCTTCGAGGAGCCGATGTCGCTGAAGTAGCGCAGCTGGCGATCGAACCGGTCCAGGTCCGCCGCCGGGATCAGGTCGTCGTCCGCCGCGTCCTCGACGACTTCGAGCTCTTGCAGCTGGGCGATCGTGTTGTCGACTTCTTCGGCCCCGAAGCGCTCGCGCAGCTGCTCGAAGGTGTGCTCCCCGTCGAGCGCCTCCAGCAGCTGCCGCTGTTCCTCGTTCGGCTTCTCGATGCGGATGTCGTTCTCGGCGCTGGGCCGCATTAGGTAGACGTCGCCGTCTGGGGCCACCACTGGCTCCGTCGTGCGCTTGATCCGAGGCCGACGCATCCTTGTTCTCCCCCTATTTGTGGACCGTCGCCGAAGCCGACGGATTGCATTGGTGGAGACCAATGCATTGATAGAAAGAGTTACGCCAGTAGAAATCGTTCTACAAAACGCCTGCAATTTTCGGGCGAAGACATATAGAGGCAATACCATGGAGTGATCAGGGAGCAGCCCCGCGAGGATCGGAGATTGTCTTGACCCCAAGTGCGAACAAGAAAAATGGCTCAACCGACGCGAAGAAGGGGAGCCGCCACAGAGGTTCCGTCGACCAGCGAGTCGTCCGGGCAATGGGCCATCCGGTCCGCGTCCAGGCCCTGGTCATTCTCAACGAACGCGTCGCCAGCCCCAACGAAATCGCCAAGGAGCTGGGCGAGTCGGTCGGCCACGTCAGCTACCACATCAAAGTGCTTCGAGAGTGCGAATGCATCGAACTGGTCGACACCGCGCCCCGGCGCGGGGCGATGGAGCACTACTACCGGGCCACCGACCGCGCCTTTCTCAACTCCGACGAATGGGCGTCCCTGCCGGCTTCCCTACGACCGGGGATCAGCGCCAGCGGGATCGAGGCGATCTTCAAAGACATCTCCGCCGCAGTGCTCGGGGGCACCTTCGACAAGCGCTCCAACCGTCATCTCAGCTGGACGCCGATCCTGATCGACGAGCAGGGCTGGGAGGAGCTGCAGGCCGGTCTCGACGAGATGCTGGAGAAGGTCTTCGAGATCCAGAGCGCCAGCGCCGAACGGCTCGTCGCCGAGGACGCGCCCGGGATCCCCGTCTCGGTCGCGATGCTCGGCTTCGAGGCCGCCTCCTCGGAAGACCACAAGGTGGCGCCGCCGAAGAAGGACTGAGGGCGAAGGCGGGCGCTTAGCCCGCCAGCTCCCTCGCCCGCGCGAAGGCGGCGTCGATCATCGGCACGGTCAGCCTGCCGGTGAACGTGTTCTGCTGGCTCGGGTGAAAGCAGCCGAGCAGCTGCCAGCGTCCGAGGTCGGCTTCGGAGCCGTGGCCGAAGCGGGGCCGAGGCCGGGGCACCTCGGCGCCCAGCGCCCGGGCGCTGCGCAGGGCTCCGTCCCAGGCGAAGGAGCCGAGGGCGACGATCACGCGGCAGCGATCGAGCAGCTCCAGCTCGCGCTCCAGGTAGGGGAGGCAGGTGTCGCGCTCCTCAGGGGTCGGCTTGTTGGCGGGCGGAGCGCAGCGGACCACGGCGGTGACGTAGGCGTCGCGCAGGCGCAGGCCGTCGCCGCGGTGCTCGGAGGCGGGGCGGTTGGCGAAGCCGGCGCGGTGCAGGGCCGCGTAGAGCCACTCGCCGGAGCGGTCGCCGGTGAACATGCGGCCGGTGCGGTTGGCGCCGTGGGCGGCCGGCGCGAGGCCGACGATCGCGACCCGCGCCGCCGGGTCGCCGAAGCCGGCGAGCGGTCTCGCCCAGTAGTCCTGGCCGCGGTACCGCTTCGGCGGAGCGGCGGCCTGGGCCTCCCGCCACTCGACCAGTCGCGGGCAGCGGCGACAGCCGTGGACCTCCTCCGTCAACCTCGCGAGCGCTTTGGCGCTGCCGTTGCTCATAGGCTTCGCATCGTCCTCATGGTCCCGAACCGAATCACGCCCCGCCCCGCGGCGCGGCACGCCTTCACCTTCCTCCTCGTCGCCCTCTTCCTCCTCGTCCCGCTTGCGGGCTGCGGAAGCGAGAGCGACGGCGCCACGACGACCGCCGTCCCCGACAAGGAGGCCGACGCGGAGATCCTCAACGACGTGCTGGCGCGGCAGCTGGCCGCGGTCCGCGCCTACGACCGGACCCTGCCGCTGCTGCGCGGGCCGGCTCTGGAGAGCGCCCGCGAGTTCCGCGGCGCCGAACAGGAACACAGCAACGCGATCGTCAAGGCCCTGCGCGGCCTCGGCGAACCGGCCGAGCCCGAGACCGAAGAGATCGACAGCGACCCGCTGAGAACGCAGGCGGAGGCGCTCGAGTTCCTCTACGCCGTCGAAAGCGCCTCGGTCGCCTACGACCTACGCTCGATCTCCCACCTCACCTCGCCCTGGCCGCGCTCGCTGCTCGGCTCGATCGCCGCCAACCAGGCCCAGCACCTGGTAGTTCTGCGGCGGCTGCTCGGCGCCGACACCGCCGAGTCGATCCCTGACGCGTTCGAGGACGGCACCACTCCCACTCCCGCCGAACTGGAGGCAGAAGAAGAATGACCGGGCCCCTCTACGCGATCGGCCGCTTCTGCTCCCGTCACCACTGGCCGACGATCGCGGCCTGGGCCCTCCTCGCGGTCGCCCTGCTCGCGATCGGCCAGTCGGCCGGCAGCAAGACCAGCGAAAACCTCACCCTGCCGGGCACCGACTCGACCAAGGCGACCGAACTGCTCGAAGACGACCTGCCCGAACAGGCCTACGGCAGCAACCCGCTGGTGCTGGAAGCGCCGAAGGGACAGCTGACCGACGAGAAGTACGCGGCGGCGGTGGCGGAAACCGGGAAGGGGCTGAACGCGCTCGGCGACGTCAACTCCGCGGTCAGCCCGCTCAGCCCGCAGGGGGCGGCCTTCCTCAACGAGGACAAATCGATCGGCTACTTCCCGGTCGTCCTCGCGATCGGGCCGGGCGAAATCGACGAAGAGCAGGCGGAACGGATCCTCGACGCGGCCGCGCCGGCGCGCAAGGCCGGGCTGGAGGCGGCTGTCGGCTCCTACGTCGGCCAGCAGCTTTCGAAGCCGGCGACCGAGACCAGCGAGGCGATCGGCCTGGCGGCGGCGGTGATCATCCTCCTCTTCGCCTTCGGCACCGCGACGGCGATGATGCTGCCGATCGTCTCGGCGGTGATCGGCCTCGCCTGCGCGCTCTCGATCATCCGCCTGCTCGAGCACGTGCTCGAGGTACCGGGGGTGGCCTCGACGCTGGCGACGATGATCGGCCTCGGGGTCGGCATCGACTACGCCCTCTTCATCGTCACCCGGCACAAACTGCAGCTGGCGGACGGGATGGAGCTGCGTGAGTCGATCGCGCGGGCGACCGCGACCGCCGGCGGCGCCGTCGTCTTCGCCGGCTTCACGGTCGTGATCGCCCTCTGCTCGCTCGCCTTCGCGGGCATCCCGCTGGTCTCCACCCTCGGCTTCACCGCAGCGGTCGCGGTGGTCGTCGCGGTCTGCGCGGCGACGACGCTGCTGCCGGCGATGCTCGGCGCCCTCGGCCCCCGCATCGACTCGCTGCGGGTGAAGCTGGGCAAGACCCACCCCGACGACAAGGAGCCGCACGGCTGGCGCCGCTGGGCCGAGTGGGTCAGCCTGCGGCCCTGGAAGGCCAGCGCCGCCGCGCTGCTGGTCCTCGTCGTCCTGGCGCTGCCGATCTTCCAGCTCGAGCTGGGCCAGAACGACATCAGCGCGCTGCCGAAGGAAACGACCTCGCGCCAGGCCTACGACTCGCTCAACAAGGGCTTCGGCCCGGGGGTGAACGGGCCGCTCCTGATCGCCTCCGAATTCTCCTCGCCGCAGGAAGCCAAGCAGGTCCTGCCGCAGCTGGAGAAAGCGGTCGGGGCCGCCCCCGACGTCGCCGCGGTCAGCGAACCGACCCTCGACGAAGCGGGCACCGCCGCGGTCTTCACCGTGCTCTCGAAATCGGAGCCGTGGGCGGACAAGACCGTCGACCTGGTCGAAGACCTGCGCGAAGAAGCGATCCCGCAGGCGCTGCAGGGGACCCAGGCCAGCTCCTACGTCGGCGGCCAGACCGCCGGCTACATCGACCTCGCGAGCCAGATCAGCGACAAGCTGCCGCTGATGATCGCGATCGTCGTCGCGCTCAGCTTCGTCGTCCTGCTCGTCGCCTTCCGCTCGCTGCTGGTGCCGGTCAAGGCGGCGGCGATGAACCTGCTCTCGGTCGCTGCCGCCTACGGCGTCGTCACCGCCGTCTTCCAGCTCGGCTGGGGGTCCTCACTGATCGGGCTCGATCATGCGATCCCGATCGTCAGCTTCGTGCCGCTGCTGATGTTCGCGATCCTCTTCGGGCTCTCGATGGACTACGAGGTCTTCCTGCTGACGCAGATGCGCGAGCACTACGAGGAGTTCGGCGACGAGCGGCGGGCGGTGGTCGAAGGGCTGGCCAACACCGGCCGGGTGATCACCTCGGCGGCGGCGATCATGGTCTGCGTCTTCACCAGCTTCGTCCTCAGCGGCAACCCGGTGGTGAAGGAGTTCGGGGTCGGGCTGGCGGTGGCGATCGCGATCGACTCGACCATCGTCCGCTGCCTGCTGGTGCCGGCGGTGATGGTCCTGCTCGGCAAGCGCGCCTGGTGGCTGCCCCGCTGGCTCGACCGGATCGTGCCCCGGGTCAGCATCGAGGGCGAGGACTACTTCGCCAAGCGCGACGCGAAACAGTCAAAGTAAGGGGAGATGTTCCCGCTCAACCTGCCGAATGCGCTGACCCTGCTGCGCATCCTGGCGGTGCCGGTGGTGGTCGTCGCGCTGCTGGAGGAGACGCCGAACGGCGACACCCTGGCGGCGGCGGTCTTCGCCCTGGCGGCGGCGACCGACGGTCTCGACGGCTACTTCGCCCGCTCCCGCGGCTCGGTCACCACCTTCGGCAAGCTGATGGACCCGCTGGCCGACAAGCTGCTGATCATCGGCGCCCTGCTCTCGCTGGTCTCGCTCGGCCGGCTCGCCGCCTGGGTGGCGATGGTGATCATCGCCCGCGAGATCGCCGTCACCATCCTCCGCACGATCGCCGCCGAGCGCGGCATCGTGATCGCCGCCAGCTGGCTCGGCAAGCTGAAGACGGTGCTGCAGATCGCCGCCGTGATCGCCCTGATCGTCGCCGACCCCGCCCCGCTCGGCGTCGACCTGCTCGTCTACGCGGCGCTGGCGGTGACGGTCCTCAGCGGCGCCGACTACTTCTTCGGACTGCGGCGCCGGATCGAGGCCCAGCAGCGCGAACGGGCGCGCGCTAAGGAGCAGGAGCCTCGAGCCACTCGCGCCGGGTGAGGTGGCGAGCGCTGTGCTCGCCGCTGGCGAGCTCGGCGCGCAGCTCGCCCAGCGTCCCGTAGCGCTCGGCGACGACGTTGTGGCGGTGGATCGTCTCCAGGTTCTCCTGGCGGGCCATCACGAAGGCCTCGTCCGGCAGGTCGGGGTAGCCCGCGACGACCTGGCGCACCATCTCCCGCACGCAGTCCTCGACGAAGCGCGGGTTTTCGTGCGCTTTGACGACGACCGACATCTCGTCGGGCCGCTTCATCAGCTCGTAGATCTCCGAACTCATCGAGGTCTCGACGATCCGCAGCAGCTCCGGCGCGTCGATCCAGGAGGGCCCGCCCTCGGGGCAGCCTACGTGGAGGGTGCCGATCCCGCGCTGGTTGTGGGTGGCGATCGGGACGACGTCGACGATGCGCTCGACCTCTTCCGGCGAGAAGCCCTCGGCGGCGAGGCGTTCGCGGGAGAGGCCGGCGACCATCTCCTGCGCGCAGGGGCAGGCGGTCATGCCCTGGGCCTGGACGCCGGTGAGGGTCCGGGTGCCGCGCTCGGAGTCGACGGCGGTGCCGAAGAGGACGTAGATCTCCTGGGTGCTCCTACCGCTCTCGGGCGTCGTCACCGTCTCCGGGTAGCGAGCGGTGACCGAGACCTCGGCCCGCAGCCCGCCCTGGCGCTCGCGCACCTTCTGGGCGACGTGGGCGGCGAGCACCTCGGCCTTGAAGGCCTCGCCCAGCACGACCTCGTCGATCGCCTCGCCGACGATCTCCTCGAAGCGCGACATGTGGACGCCCGCCTGCTGCGGGTTGAGGTCGACGAAGCACTCGAACTCGGCGTAGAAGAGGTTCTCGGTGCCGTCGGCCTTGACCCGGATCACCTTCTCGACCCCGGTCACACCGACCCGGGAGAGGCTGACCTGGGTCGCGGGCGTGGAGGCCTGGACGTCCGGCGCGGCGGTGGTGGCGGTCGGCTGGCTTCCCATCGACTTATTAAGGGTAAGCGACGGCGGTCTCCGGCGTCCCTCGGCTCAATACGGAGATTTTTCCGCCTATACTTCGCCCCGGCCGGAGCTTCGGGGCCGGTTCATGGGAATTGGGGAGAACCGCAGCGGAGGGAGTAGTCATCGAACCGTTGGAGACCGGGACGGACGTGATCGAGCGGGACGGCGCTGAGGAGAGCCCGGTCCTCGAGATCGAGGAGCTTCGCGGGCTCGTCGCTCTTGGCCGTGAGCGCGGCTATCTCACCTTCGAGCAGATCGCGACCACCCTCGAGGAGGTCGAGATCACCAAGGAGCAGGTCTCCGGGTTGCACGCCCACCTCGTCGAGCACGGCGTCGACGTGATCGCCGAGGACGGGGTCAGCGCCTACAAGGAGCAGCGCAGCGGCGAAAGCGCCTCCGGGGGCGGGGCGACGAAGAAAGCGGAGCTGGACCTGACCATCGAGCCGAGCCTCGACTCGCTGCGGCTGTACCTGCGCTCGATCGGGCAGGTCGAGCTGCTGACCGCCGGCCAGGAGGTGCAGCTGGCGAAACGGATCGAGCGCGGCGACATGCTGGCCAAGCGGCAGATGGTCGAGGCGAACCTGCGCCTGGTCGTCTCGATCGCGAAAGGCTATCTGGGGCGCGGGCTGAGCTTCCTCGACCTGATCCAGGAGGGCTCGCTGGGGTTGATCCGGGCGGTGGAGAAGTTCGACTACCGCCGCGGCTACAAGTTCTCCACCTACGCGACCTGGTGGATCCGCCAGGCGGTGACCCGGGCGATCGCCGACAAGGCGCGGACGATCCGCATCCCCGTGCACATGGTCGAGAAGCTGAACCGGGTCGCCCACGTCGAGCGGCAGCTGGTACAGAAACTGGGGCGCGAGCCGGAGCCGGCGGAGATCGCCGAGGAGCTGCGCTGGCCGGTCAGCGACGTGCGCGACATCCTCCGCGTCTCGCAGCTGCCGGTCTCGCTGGAGAAACCGGTCGGCGACGAGGACGAATCGGAGCTCGGCGACTTCGTCGCCGACGACGCGGTGCTGGAGCCGTTCGAGGAAGCGAGCGAGCACCTGCAGAAGGAGGGTGTCCGCAAGGCGCTCGACGCGCTGCCCGAACGCGAGCGCCAGGTGATCGAACTTCGCTACGGCCTCTCCGGCGCCGAGCCGCTGACCCTGGAGGAAGTCGGCAAGACCTTCGGCGTCACCCGCGAGCGCATCCGCCAGATCGAGAACAACACGCTGAAAAAACTGCAGCGGCTCCCCGAGGCGCAGATGCTCAGGGAAGCGTCCTAAGCCAGCTAGATGATTGATTCCACGCTCAGGCAGCGAACTGAGCGAAGGAGCGGCTCGGCAACCCGAGCCAGCTGTTGACCCAGACCCCTGCTGCCAGCGCCAGGAGCTTCGATGCGATCCGGGCCCGCAGCCCCGAAAGAGTGCG
>DASUQC010000012.1:0-55522 GCA_036280745.1 Solirubrobacterales bacterium | reverse complement strand
GGAGCGACAGCGGGGAGGCTCCGGCGGACATGCCCTCGACTCCCTACTAGCCCTGGATAGCCGTAGGGGGAGATCGCGTCGTGCTCGGGCCCGTCCTCGATCGGGCGCACGATCAGGGGGGCGAGGAGCTCGCCGGCGTCGGTGCCGATTCGCAACGTGTGGGTGACCTGTTCGGCCTCGAGGAACTCGCGCGAGCGGAAGAACTCGGCGGAGGCCGAGGCCTCGCCGCGGTCCTCCAGCAGCTCGGCCGTGGCCGTGGGGGCGCTCACTCGAACAGGTCCGCGGCGGCGGCGCGGAACTCGTCCGGGAGCACTCCCCAGACCTCGCAGTCGTCGGGCGGCTCGCCCTCGCGGGCGAGGTGAGCCCGCATCGTCCCCTCGTAGACCCAGCCGAGGCTGGTCACCGTCTTCTTCGCGATCTCGTTGCGGGCGGGGATGCGCCCGTAGACCCGGTGGGCGCCGTACTCGTCGAAGGCCTTGGCGATCGTCAGCGCCTCGGCCCGGCGCCCGACCCCCTTGCCGCGCACGTCGTCGCCGATCAGGGCGCCGAGCTCCGGCGCGGTCTGGCGGAACAACCCGTAGAGGGCGGTGAACCCGACCGGCTCCTCGTAGCCCTCGACCACGATCGCGAACTTGCGGTCCTCGGCGGGACCGTCGATCGCCCGCCGCGTCCATCCCTCGGCGTCCTCCATGGAGAAGCCGTCGCGCTGCTCCATCAGGGACGCGGTCGCGGCGGGGTTGTTGAACCAGCGGTGCACGGCCGGCGCGTCGCCGGGCTCGAACGGGCGCAGGCTGACCTTCGGCTTCTCGCTCATGGCGGGAACCCTAGATCCCTTTCTAGTCCGGGGCGAGGCCCTGGCCGGTGAGGACGAGCCAGACGGTCTTGGCGAGGATGCGGGCGTCGAGGGCGGCGCTGCGGTGGTCGACGTACCAGACGTCGAGCTCGATCCGGTCCTCCCAGGGGATGCCGGCGCGGCCCTGGACCTGGGCCCAGCCGGTGATCCCGGGCAGCACCTCGTGCCGGCGGTTCTGGTGCGGCGTGTAGTCGTCGACCTGGGCAGGGATGGTCGGGCGCGGGCCGACGATCGCCATCTCGCCGCGCAGCACGTTGACGAGGTTCGGCACCTCGTCGAGCGAGGTGCGGCGCAGGAAGCGGCCGGCGCGGGTGACCCGGGGGTCGTCGCGGGTGACGACCGTGCCGTACCCGACCGGGTCGGAGCCCTCGACCATCGTCCGCAGCTTCAGCATCTCGAACCCGTGCCCGTCGCGGCCGACGCGGCGCTGGCGGTAGAAGACCGGCCCGCGGCTGCCGATCTTGATCGCGATCGCCGCCGCCAGCAGGAAGGGGGAGAAGAGGAGCAGTGCGAGCGTGGCGATGAGGATGTCGACGATTCTGGGCATGGCTACCGCGTCACCGGGTTCCTTCCGCCTTCTCCCAGCGCCCGGAGGCGCCGTGGCGCCTGCGGTCCCAGAGGCCGGCGGCGATCGCGGCGGTGGTCAGCACGTAGTAGCGCGCGATCCGGAAGGGCGGCTGCGGCAGCCGGCGGCCGAGCAGGGCGGCTACGAGCAGCGCCAGCTGGGCGGCGAAGGTGACCGCGTAGACCCAGCCCTGGTCGAGCAGGATCAGGTTGGCGAGCAGGGCGACGACGTGCAGCGCCGGGCTCAGGTAGCGCAGCAGCCGGTGCGAGACGAGCTCGAAGGCGTAGAGGGGCGGGTAGCCGCGCGGGGAGAGCATCCCTTCGCCGAGCACGATGTCCCAGAGCCCGACCATCATCCGCCGTTTGCGGGCGAACTCTCCCTCCAGCGTCGGGACCATCTTCTCCTCCGCCCGCGCCGCCGGCGCGTAGAGCGAGCGCAGCCCGCGCTTGGCGAGCAGGAAGGGGAAGGAGAGGTCGTGGCTGCCGGAGGCGGCCAGCGGCAGGTAGGCGGCGCGGCGGACCGCGTAGATCGCGCCGTTGCCGGCGGTGACCCCGGCCAGCGCCGACTCCATCTCGCGCACCTCCATCTCGTAGCGCCAGTAGGCACCCTCGAGGTTGCCGCCGCCCTCGTCGACGAAGCGGACCTGCCCGCAGACGTACCCGACCGCGGAGTCGGCGAACGGCTCGATCAGGCGGCGCAGCGCGCCCGGTGCCCAGGTGCAGTTGGCGTCGGAGAAGGCCAGCAGCTCGCCCGTTGCCTGCTCGGCGGCGGCGTTGAGCGCCGCGACCTTGCCGCCGGCCGGCAGGTCGAGGACGAGGTCGGCTCCGGCGGCGCGGGCGCGCCCGACCGTGGCGTCGGAGGAGCCGTCGGAGGCGACGATCACCTGCAGGCGGTCGCGTGGGTAGTCGAGGGCGAGCGCGTTCGCGACCTTGGCCGCGATCACCTCCTCCTCGTCATAGGCGGGAACGATCAGGGAGACCGCCGGCAGCCCACCCTCTGCATCGTTTCCAGCATTGTCCCCGCTATAGGGGGGAGAACCCTGGAAACGACGTCGGTGGCCGGGGAGGTGGAGGAGGAGCCAGAGGGTGGCGGGGTAGCCCAGGTGCGTGTAGACGATCAGGGCGGCGCTGAGCCAGAAGACGATCTCCACGACGATCACGGGCGCGCCTCGATCAGCTCGCGGTAGAGGTCGAGCGTGCGGCGGGCGGCCTCGTCCCAGGAGAAGGGGCCGGCGGCGGCGCGGGTCGCGGCGGCGGCGAGCTCGGCGCGAGCACCCTCGTCGGCGACCAGCTCCGCCAGCGTGGCCGCGAGGGCGGCGACGTCTCCCGGCGGGACCAGGCGCCCCGCCCCGGTCGCCGCCACCTCGGGGAAGCCGCCGACCGCGCTCAGCACCAGCGGCTTGCCGAAGGCGAGCCCCGTGTAGAGGACGCCGGAGTGCTCGGCGTCGAGGTAGGGGAGGGCGACGAGGTCGGCGCGGCGGAAGATCGCCGGGACCTCGGCGTCCTCGACGAAGCGGGTGACGAAGCGGGCCCGGCCGCCTGCTTCGCGGGCGAGCTCGCGCAGCGGGGCGACGTCCATGCGTGGGTTGCCGACGATCCACAGCTCCGCCCCCTCGACCCGGCGGAAGGCGGCGAGAAGGTCCTCGATCCCCTTGTAGGGCCGCAGCAGCCCGAAGAAGAGAATCACGGGGCCCTCGGCGCCGGCGAGCTCCGCCGGCAGCGGCTTCTCCTCGGGCAGCCGGGTCAGGTAGTCGAAGGCGCCGTGGGGGACGACCCGCACCCTGTCGCCGGCGAGGCCGAGCTCGTCGCGCAGCCGGGCGGCGCTGTGCTCGGAGTGGGCGACGACGGCGTCCATCGCGCCGAAGGCCCGGCGGGCGCATGCGACCTGGCGGCGACTCGGCCGCGGGGGCAGGATGTAGTGCGCGGTCATCACCCGCGGTCGCAGCGGCGGCAGCAGGTGCCGGTCGAGGGCGGGGACGGTCAGCCACTGGTAGTGGAGGACGTCGCCGCCGGCCTCGCGGCGGAAGCGCAGCATGTCGGGCACGTGCTCGAGCGCCTTGAAGGGAAGGCGCGCCCGTGCCTCCAGCCCGCGGCCGGCGCTGCGGCGGTAGAAGCTCTCCGTCACCCCATAGCCCTCGGCCGCCGGCACCGGTCCATAGAGAAATCTGCTCGTGATCAGCTCGACCTCGGCCCCGGCCCGCGCCAGCGCCGCGGCAAGCGCACGGTCATAGGGCGGCGTGAAGGCCGATGGGTCTACAAGCTGGATCTTCATCGATGGCTGATGGCGGTCTATTCCGGTAGGGGTGGAACGTCTTGTACTTTTTCCGCAGCGCGAACGGCGGCAGCCGCAAACTGTGGGCGGAAAAAGTTAAGTGGAATCCCTACCGGAATAGACCGCCTTGCCTCCGACGCTGTCCTACTGCGTAGTCAACACGAACGGCCGTGAGCTGCTGCTCGACTGCCTGGCGGCGATCGAGCGCACCCACCCGGCCGGGGTCGAGCGCGAGGTCCTGGTCCTCGACAACGCCTCCGACGACGGCTCGGCGGCGGCGGTGCGCGAGCTCGGCGGCGAGGTCCGGCTGATCGCGCTGGAGCAGAGGACCGGTAAGGCGGAGAACGACTCGACCCTGATGCGCGAGGCGAGCGGCCGCTACTGCCTGCTCCTCAACGAGGACTCCGAGCTGCAGCCGGGAGCGGCGGAGGCGCTGATCGCGGCCCTCGACGCCGACCCCAAGGCCGCCGCCGCGGGTGCGCAGCTGCTCGACTCCGAAGGCAGGCCCGTGCCCTCCGCCTGGCGCTTCCCGGGCGTGGGGTCCGCTGCGATCGGCGCCCTCTTCCTGCACAGGTGGCTGACGGTCCAGAGCAAGGGGACCGAGCCGCGGCGGGTCGACTGGGCGCAGTCAAGCGCGCTGCTGGTCCGCCGCGAGGCCGCCGCCGAGGTCGGCTACATGGACCCCGCCTTCTTCGTCTACTACGACGAGACCGACTTCGCCAAGCGCCTCGCCGACGCCGGCTGGCACTCGCTCTTCGTCCCCGCCGCCGCCGCGATCCACCACGACCAGCTCTCCACCGACCTCGGCGCCGGCCTGCCGCGGCTGGTCGAGTTCCACCGCAATCGCGACCTCTACGTGCGCAAGCACCAGGGCCGGGTGGCGGCCTTCGCGGTGCGCCTGCTCACCGCCTGGTCCTACGGCCTCCGCGCCCTCGCGGCGGAGTTCCTTCCCAACCAGCCCGCGCTCGTCTACCTCGCCCACGCCCGCCAGGCGCTGTTCCCGAACCGCGGCGAGTCGATCCGCGACCGCGCCGCTCAGCGCCGCTGAGCGGGATCGAGCGCGCAGGCCGGGGTGCCGCCGGGCAGCCGGTAGCGGTTGTCCGCGACCAGCCGGTAGACCATGGCCGCGACCGCGGAGAGGCCCGGCAGCAGCAGCACCCGGCCGATCGCCCGCCAGAAGCGGCCGGCGCTGAGCAGGACCGCGGCGATCGCCTCGTGCCCGGCGCGGACCGCGCCATCGACCGCGACCAGCTGCACCGCTTCGCTCGCCTGTGCCTCGGTCACCCCCAGCTCGTCGAGGTCGGCGAACTGCCAGGGCACGATCTCCGCCGCCGGCCCGATCCGCTCCAGCAGGCCCGCGCAGCGCGTGCAGAAGGCGCAGTCGCCGTCGTAGAGAAGCACCGGTCGCGCTCGAACGCTCACATGCGACATCGTATGGAGCGCGGACCATCAGGCCTCCCCGCCGGCCGCTACCAGGCGACCTAGAGGCGCGCGTCCTCGTCCATGCGCTCGGCCTCGTAGACCTCGGGGATGCCGCCGTCGACGGCGGCGGGCTCGCTGCGCATGCGACGGAGCTCGGCCGCCAGCTCGCCCGGACGGCGCAGGCGGGCGAGCCACTCGCGCTCGCCGGGGGTGAAGAAGCCGGTCGCGTAGAGGACGAGGGGGTAGGCGGCAAAGAGGACGGCGCGGCCGAGCAGGCCGGTGAGGCCCTCGGTCGGCATCACCAGCTCGCCCACGCCGACCAGCGCCGCCGCGGTGAGGACCACGCGGGCGAGACGGCCCCACTGGTACGGCACCGGGAAGAGGCGCTGGCTGAACCCGTACATCAGCGCCAGCACGACCAGGTAGGAGGCGACGAGGGCGATGCCGGCACCGACGATCTCCAGCGACGGCACCAGGATCAGGTTGAGCACGACGTTGACCGCGAGCGCCGCGATCGTCGCCGGCAGGTTGAACTCGGTCCGCCCGGTGCGACCGAGGATCACGACCAGGACCATGTAGAGCGCGTAGAGGGTGACGGCCGTCGAGATCAGCCCGACCGCTTCCCAGGACTGGAAGAAGTCCGGCGCGGCCAGCGCCCGCGCGATCCAGCGCGCGAACAGCCACATCCCGGTGACGACGAAGGCGCAGCCGGCGACGAAGAGGGTGACCACGGTCGCGTAGGTGCGGCGCGCCTCGTCGTCGTCGCGGATCGAGTAGGCGAGCGGCGGCCAGGCGAGCTGGAAGCCCCGCACCAGCACGTTGACGCCCTGGGCGAACTTGACCGCCAGCGAGTAGAGGCCGGCGGCGGCGAGGCCTTCCTTGCCGCCGATGGTGCGGACGATGATGATCCGGTCGACGAAGTTGAGCGCGTAGAGCGAGGCCTCGGCCGGCATCGTCGGCAGCCCGAATCGCAGCAGCCGCCGCAGCAGGCCCGAGTCGAAGCGCAGCGAGAGACGGCGCCACTGCGCGAAGATCAGGCCGAGGACGAAGACGGCGCCGGTCGCGTAGCTGCCGAGCAGCAGGCCGCGGGCGCCCTCGTCGAGGCCGACCACGAGCACGACCGTCAGCCCGATCGTCGCCAGGACGTTGACGATCGTCGTCACGAAGTAGGCCCGCGCCCGCTCCTCGAGCCGGAACAGGGTGAGCAGGAACTCGAACATCGTCAGCACCCAGAGGCCGCCGATCGAGATCCGCGCCAGTTCCGTGGCGAGGTCGAGTTCCGCCGGGGACCTGGGATCGAGCAGCGCTTCGGCGATCGGCCCGGCGAGCGGGAGCGCGAGCAGCGCCCCCAGGGTCGAGAACCAGAAGAGGCCGGCGAAGCTGGAGGCGACGACCCGGTCCGGGTCCTCCCCGTCCTTGTAGTAGAAGCGCAGGACCGCCTCGATCAGGCCGAAGCGGACGACGATGCTGGCCGCGACGACGGCGGCGAACATCACCTCGGCGGCGCCGTAGTCGGTCGTGGTCAGGTGCCGCGTGTAGAGCGGCAGCAGCGCGACCGCGATCAGCTTGGAGAGGATGCTCGCCGCCGTGTAGGCGGCGCCGGTCGTCGCCAGGCGGCGCAGGTATCCCGACACAGCGCGAGCCTACGTGGACTCGCGGACCATCGGCCCGTGCGCCAGCGACGCCCCGATCGCCAGCAGCACCCAGGTGATCGGGTCCTCGAAGAAGCCCGCGTAGGAGAGGGTGTGGACCAGGAGGGCGACGAAGGCGGCGAGCACCGCGCTGCGGGCGGCGATCGGTCCCGCCCTGATCCCGGCCGTCATCGTCCACAGGGCGACGGCGATGAGCGCGACGTAGAGGGCGAGGCCGACCAGGCCCTGCTCGGCGGCGACGGTCACCGGCTCCGTGTGGGAGACCGACACCGGGACGTCCTTGTTCTCGCGGTGGTCGCGGTAGGCCGCCTGGAAGGAGCCCGAGCCGTAGCCCTGGAGCGGCCGTTCGGCGAAGAGGTCGAGACCGCCCTCGACCAGGTTGGCGCGGCCGCTGGTGTCGATGTTGAGGCGGGAGAAGTTGACCTTGTCGGAGCCGCCGGCGAAGGTGACGACGAGCGCCGCCGCGACGATGCCTACCGCCACGGCCGCCAGCGTCCAGCGCCAGCTCCAGCGGATCGCGGCCAGCACCGCGAGGCCCGCCAGCAGGGCGATGTAGCTCGACTGCGAGAAGGTCTGCGCGAGGCCGAGCCAGAGGAACCCGATCAAGAGGGTCAGCAGGGCGAAGCTCCTGCGTTCCCGGGCCCAGAGCAGCGCCGCCGTCGCCACCGTGATCACCAGCGCCAGGTAGCGCCCGTAGACGTTGGGGTCCCAGAAGACCGAGTTGACCCGGAAGTAGGTGTGGAACTCGTTCGAGCGGATCACCTGGTCGTTCCAGAACAGGCTCCGGGTCAGGTACTCGACGCTGCCGATCGCGACGAAGATCGCCGCCTCGACTCCGAGCACCCAGAGCAGCAGGGTCAGCAGGCGGCGGTCCCACTCGACCTCGCGCAGCAGCCGGTAGGCGACGGTGAACGGGACGAGGAAGAAGCAGACGTTCTGCAGGCCCTTGGAGAAGTCCTCCGAGTAGAGCGTCTGCAGCGCGTAGAGGACGACGGCCGCGGCCAGCAGCCAGGCGAGGGCGCGGGGGGACCAGGTCACCCGCGGCGCCGACCAGTCGCGCAGCAGCGTCGCCACCACCGCGGCGGCGATCACCAGGTACAGCGGCACCAGCAGGTTCGCGGTGTCGCCGCCGGCGTGGAGCGGGACCCGGAACGGCAGCGCCGCGACGATCGCCAGCGGCATCAGGATCGGCCAGCGCCGGAACAGGTAGGCGAGCAGGCCGACCGCGGTCACGGCGATCGCGACCAGGGCGACGATCCGCCCCTCGTCGTGGCGCAGGTCGACGATCTGGGCGGTGTGCCACTGGTCGCCGAGGATCAGGGCCGGGAAGAGGCCGATCGCGACCAGCATCGCCAGCGAGCGCGGGCGCCCGGGAGGCAGCAGGATCGCGGCGGCGCTGGCGGCGGCTGCGAGGAGCAGGCCGCCGCCGGCCAGGAGGTCGCTCAAGGCGCCGGCCTCGCGGTCCCGCCGGGGCCGACTCCCCCGGTCCCGACCGGCTCCTCGGCGCAGGCCGACTCCACGCCCCGCTTCGCCCGGTGCAGTTTGATCGCGCCCGGCGTCACCAGGGTGCGGTCCTCGTTCAGCAGCTTCACCCGCAGCTTGTAGCGACCGGGCGGGGCGACGCCGCCACCGCGCCGGCGGCCGTCCCAGTAGAAGGTGTGAAACGTGTAGCGCTTGAGGAACTCGTCGCGGGCGAGCGTGACCACCACGCGACCGCCGGGCTTCACCACCTGCACGGTGCCGTCGTCGGAGACGGTGGTGCGGAAGCGGACCCGGACCTGGTCGAAGCGACAGTCGCCGTTCGGCGTGAAGCTGCGGCTGGCCTCGTTGCCGAAGGTCACCCGGTCGAGGACCAGCGGGTCGCGCTTCAGCCGCTGCGCCCAGCCGAAGGCGGCAACCGTTGCGAGGACGAGAAGCGCGAAGACCAGGGCCGCGGGGCTAACCCGCCGCCGCGGCATTGTCCTCGCCGATCACCACCGCCACGTCGGCCCCTTCCGCGGCGGCTTTGACTTCGGGGTCCATCGGTTCCAGCTCGGAGATCTGCAGCTGCTTGGCGACCCGCTTCGCCTCCGGCTTGTGGCCGGGCTCGAACATCACGACGCTGGCTTCGAACGGCTGCTCGGTGTTGGAGACGGCGCCCAGCCCGAAGCCCTTGCCCTCGACTTTGTCCCCGTAGGTCGCCGCCAGGCCCGCCACCGAGGTGCCGTTGAGGACCGTCACTTCGATTTCACCCGGCTTCACCTTCGCCGCGGCCTGTTTGCCGGCCTTGCCGCCGCCGCCTTCGTCGTCGCCGCTCAGCAGCAGGTAGGCGCCGCCGCCGAGCACGACCACGATGACGACGAACAGCGCCGCCAGCCAGCGCGGTTCGGCCAGCCGCTCGCCGAAGCGGGAGGTGCCCTGCCGCAGCCGCTCGCCGCGGGTCAGTTCCGGCAGCCCCGCCTCGCGCCGCTTGCGCCGCTCTTCGCGCTCGTCGATCGCCGCCCGCTCGGCGGTCCGCGCTTCCTCCAGCTCGCGCAGCTCCTCGGCGCGTTGGGCGGCCACCGCCGAGGTCGAGTCCTTGCGCTCGGCGTCGCGCTCCGGCGCCGAGCCGGCCCAGTCGCGCAGGCGGCGGATGTCGCGGCCGTGGGTGAACGAGAGCAGGGCGAGCACGCCGAGGCCGAGAAACGCGGCGAGACCGGCGAAGGCCCCGATCTGTTCGATCACCTCCAGCAAGCCGCGGAAGGTTATTCGCCGGGGAAGACTGCCGCCGCGTCCCCACCCGGAGCGGCGATCATCTCGACCACCCGCTCGGCCAGGTTCGCCTCGTCGCCGGCCATCACCAGGTGTTCGAGCGAGTTCAGGGTCGACTCGACCCACTCCGAGTCGATCGGCACCTCGCGGACCGCGCGGTTGATCCGCCGCGCCGCCGTCGGCTGCACCTGCTCGGCCGCGCCGAACAGCTCCTCGTGCAGCTTCTCCCCGGGCCGCGGCTGCGTGAACTCGACCGCGATGTCCTGCTCGGGCTCGTAGCCGGCGAGCCGGATCATGTTGTGGGCGAGGTCGACGATCTTCACCGGCTCGCCCATGTCGAGCACGAAGACCTCGCCTTTGCCGGCGCCGATGTCGCCGGCGCGGATCACCAGCTGCACCGCCTCGGGGATCGTCATGAAGTAACGCGTCATCTCCGGGTGGGTGACGGTGACCGGGCCGCCGCGCTCGATCTGGTTGCGGAAGATCGGCACGACGCTGCCGGAGGAGGCGAGCACGTTGCCGAACCGGACCGAGGCGAAGCGGGTGCCGGGGTGCTTGTGCCCGGCGGCCTCGACGATCCACTCGGCCATCGCCTTCGAGGCGCCCATCACCGTCTGCGGGTTGACCGCCTTGTCGGTCGAGATCAGGACGAATCGCTCGACCCCCGAGGCGGCCGCGGTCTCGGCCGTGGTCCGGGTCGCGATCGCGTTGTTGCGGACCGCCTCGAGCGGGTTGGCCTCCATCAGCGGCACGTGCTTGTAGGCGGCGGCGTGGAAGACGACGCTCGGCTTGAAGCGCTGCATCACCTCCAGCATCCGGTGCGGCTCCTTGCAGTCGGCCAGCACCGACTCGACGCTGGTGAAGTGGCGCAGCTCGATCATCTCGCGGTCGATCTCGAAGAGGTTGTCCTCGGCGTGGTCGAGCATCACCAGCAGCCGCGGCTTGACCTGGGCGATCTGGCGGCAGAGCTCGGAGCCGATCGAGCCGCCGGCGCCGGTGACGAGGACGATGCGGTCGCGCAGGTAGGCGCCGACGCGGTCGAGCTCGCGCACGATCGGCTCGCGGCCGAGCACGTCCTCGACCCGCACCTCGCGCAGCTGCTTGTTGAGCTGGACGCCGCCGCGCAGCAGCTCGAACACGGTCGGCAGGGTGCGGACGCGGACTTCGCGCTCGCGGCAGGCGGCGACGACCTTCGCCCGCACCGTCCCCGGGGCCGAGGGGATCGCGATCACGACCTCGGCCGGCTCGGTCTCGTCGAGGATGGTGTCGATCTGCTCGGTCGAGCCGAGCACCTTCAGCCCCAGCATCCGCATCCCCCGCTTGCGCGGGTCGTCGTCGACGAACCCGATCGCGGTCGCGCCGAGGTTGGGGTTGAGCTGCAGCTCCCGCACGACCATCTGGCCGCCGGAGCCGGCGCCGACCACCAGCACCTCGTGCTTGGGCACGCGGGCGCCGCGTTGCGGGCGCTCGACGATCAGCCGCACGGCGAGGCGGGCGCCGGCGATCAGCAGCATCGTCATCAGGAAGTCGATCACCTCGACCGAGCGCGGCAGGGCGTGGTCGAAAGGCTTGGCGACGGCGAAGACGACGACCAGCAGGGCGCTGGCGACGGCGACGGCGCGGACGATCAGGAGGAAGTCGCGGCCGCTGACGTAGCGCCACCACTTCTGGTAGAGCCCGAAGGCGTAGAAGACGACGAGCTTGCCGACGACGACGAAGCCGAGCGACTGCCAGAACAGCTCCTCGTAGCGCGGCGGCAGCCCGTTCGGCTCGTCGAGGAAGCGCAGCTGGAACGCGAGGAAGAAGGCGAGGGCGACGAGGGCGCCATCGGCCGCTACCTGCAGAACCCGGTTGCGATAGACAGGATGGTTCAACCGGCCCATAGGTCCCGGCGAGTTTAGTCCCTCCTTAGGTACGCCCCTACAATCCGCGCTTCATTGATGCCGCCCCTCCTGCTTGCCAGCGTCACCGATTTCTTCCTCGACCCGATCGTCAACTGGGGAACCGACTTCATCAGCGCCACCGGCCTGCCGGCCGTTTTCGTGCTGATGGCGCTCGAGTCCGCCTGCCTGCCGGTCCCGAGCGAGGCGATCATGCTGTTCGCCGGCGCCAGCGTCGCCGCCGGCGACCTCACCCTGTTCGGGGTCGTCGCCGCCGGCGTGCTCGGCAACCTGGTCGGCTCCTGGGCCGCCTACGCGGTCGGCTACTACGGCCGCATCGACCTGCTGGAGAAAAACCGGCTGATCCACCTCCCGCCCAAGTACCTGAAATGGGCCGACGACTGGTTCGCCCGCTACGGCGACGCGACGATCTTCTTCTCGCGCATGCTGCCGATCATCCGCACCTTCATCTCGCTGCCGGCCGGCGTCGCCAAGATGCCCTTCTGGCGCTTCACGGTCCTGACCACGCTCGGCTGCATCCCCTGGGTGCTGATGCTGGCGCTGATCGGTAAGAGCGTCGGCGACAACTGGGAAGAGTGGCGCGACCACCTGCACTACCTCGACTACATGGTGGTGCTGGCCGTCGTCGTCCTCGGCGTCTACCTGCTGGTGCGGCGCATGCGCGGCGGTGGCGGGCCCGGCGAGGACGAGGGCGAGCCGGTCGCCGCGCCCGAGCCGAGCGGCGCGGGCGGCGCTTGAGCAAGGGCGCCGCGGCAGGCCTGCCGACCCGCCGCGCCGTAGCGCTCGGCATCGTCCAGGGACCGGCTGAGCTGCTGCCGGTCTCCAGCTCCGCCCATATCGTCCTCATCCCCTGGCTGGCGGGCTGGGACTGGGAGGGGATCGACCCGGAGCTGCGCAAGAGCTTCGAGGTGGCGCTGCACACCGGCGCCGCGGCGGCGCTGCTGATCGGGCAGCGGCGGGTGATCGTGGAGGAGCTGCGACGGCTCGACGCCCAGCGAGTGATCTTCCTCGGCCTCTCCTTCCTGCCGGCGGCGATCGTCGGCTACACGCTGGAGCGGCCGATCGAGCGCCGGCTGGGCGGGCCGCGGGCGACCGCCTACGGGTTGCTCGCCGGCGCCGCGGCGATGCTCGCCGCCGACACCCGGCCCCAGCAGCGCGGCCGCGGCGACGCCACCCCGGCCGACGGGCTCGCGCTCGGCGTCGCCCAGGCGGCGGCGCTCGCCCCCGGCGTCTCCCGCAACGGCGTCACCCTCGCCGCCGCCCGCTGGCGCCGCTTCTCGCGCGACCAGGCGAACCTGCTCTCGCGCACGATCGCGCTGCCGATCATCGTCGGCGCCACCGCGCTCAAGGGCGGCCGCCTCGCCCAGCGGGGCACGACTCCCGGCCTGCGCCGCACCCTCGCCCTCGGCGTCGCCGCCTCCTTCGCCTCGACCCTCGCCTCCCAGCGCCTGATCGGCCTGGTCGAGCGCGACCGCGCGCTCTGGCCCTACGCGGCGTACCGGGCGGGCCTGGCCGCCGCGGTTCTCGTCAAGCTGCGACGCTAGCTAACTCCAAATCTTGGAGAAATTTGGAATTGATTTGGATATCCCTGCAAACCATGGATAAATACGTCCGAATATGAGCGACGCCTACGCGAAGGCCGGGGTCGACCAGGGGGCGGCGGACTCCGCGGTCGCCGGGCTGGTCCGGGCCCTGGGGGCGATCCGGCTGGGTCGGCCGTCCCTGCAGGTGCCGCTGCCCGGCCACTACGCGAGCGTGATCAAGCTCGACAGCGAGACAGGGATCGCGCTCTCCACCGACGGGGTCGGGACCAAGCTGCTGGTCGCCGAGGAGCTGGGGCGCTTCGACACGGTCGGGATCGACTGCGTGGCGATGAACGTCAACGACGTGATCTGCGTCGGCGCCGAGCCGCTGGCGATGCTCGACTACATCGCGGTGCAGCGGGCCGAGCCCGCGGTCTGCGAGGAAATCGGCGTCGGCCTCGCGCGCGGGGCGGAGCTGGCCGGGGTCGAGATCCCCGGCGGCGAGCTCGCCCAGCTCGGCGACCTCGTCTCCAGCGTCGACGTCTCCGGCGCCTGCTTCGGGACCGTCCCGCTCGACGCGATCGTCGACGGCTCGGCAGTCCGCCCCGGCGACGTCGTGATCGGCCTGCCCAGCTCCGGGATCCACTCCAACGGCTACACGCTCGCCCGCTCCGCCCTGGAGGGGATCCCGCTCGAGGACGACCGGCTCGGCCGGCCGCTCGGCGACGTGCTGCTCGAGCCGACCGAGATCTACGTGAAGCCGGTCCTGGAGCTGCTGCGTTCCGAGGTCGCGGTCCACGGCCTCGCCCACATCACCTCCGGCGGCCTCGGCAACCTGCTGCGGCTCGCCGCCGAGGTCGGCTACGAGATCGACGACCCGCTGCCGGTGCCGCCGGTCTTCGAGCTGGTCCAGGAGCGCGGCGGCGTCTCCGCCGAGGAGATGTACGAGGTCTTCAACATGGGCTGCGGCTTCTGCGCGGTCGTCCCCGCGGAGGACGAGGCCGGGGCGCTGGCGCTGCTGCGCGCTCACTACCCCGAGGCGCGCCGGGTCGGCCGCGTCGTCGAGGGAGAGAAAATGGTTCGCCGCTTGCAGGCTTGAGCCCCCTTCCCCTGGCCCATAACGTTGGGCGCCGCCGATGAACTCCCGCCCGACCAGCTCGCAGATGATTGGCACCGTTCTCTCCGGTCGCTACAAGCTGGAGGCGAAGCTCGGCAGCGGCGGCATGTCGACCGTCTACCTCGCCCGCGACTCCACCCTCGACCGCGCCGTCGCGGTCAAGGTGATGCACCGCGAGATGTCTGAGCAGGCCGACCAGCTCGAGCGCTTCCGCCAGGAGGCGCGGGCGGTGGCGAAGCTCTCGCACCCCAACGTGGTCTCGGTGATCGACGCCGGCGAGGACGGCGGCCACCCCTACATCGTCTTCGAGTACGTCGAAGGGGAGACGCTGAAACAGCGGATCGCCCGGGTCGGCCCGCTCGACACCCAGGACGCCCTGGCCTACGCGATCGAGATCGCCCGCGGGCTCACCGTCGCCCACGCCCGCAACATGGTCCACCGCGACATCAAGCCCCAGAACGTCCTCATCGACGCCGAGGGCCGGGCGAAGCTGACCGACTTCGGGATCTCGCGCCAGCTCGAGCAGGACGGGATGACCGCGACCGGGCGGGTGCTCGGCACCACCGACTACGTCGCCCCCGAGCAGGCGATGGGGCGGGCGGTCGACCCCCGCTCCGACCTCTACTCGCTCGGCGTCGTCCTCTACGAGATGCTGGTCGGCCAGGTTCCCTTCCAGGCCGACAGCCAGGTCGGGGTGGCGATGAAACACGTCAACGAGGAGCTGCCCGACGTGCAGCAGCGCCGGCCCGAAGTGTCGGCCGCAGCGGCGCTGGTGGTCGAGCGCGCCACCACCAAGGACCCGGCCCAGCGCTACCAGGAGGTCGGCGAGATGATCGACGACCTCTCGACCGCGCTGGAGGTGGAGGCGGCGCGGGCCGGCTCGACCACCGGCGAGGCGACCAGCGTGCTGGAAGCGGTGCCGCCGCCACAGCGCAAGCTCTCCGGGGGCGGCTCGCGCGGCTCCTGGGCGGCGATCGCGCTGCTCGCGGTCGTGGCCGTCGGGGCGATCGCGGCCGTCTTCTTCATCAGCGAGGGAGGTGGGGGTGGCGGCGCGCTCGACGACAAGGGCGCGGTGATCGCACTCGGCTCCGCCACCGACTTCGACCCCTTCGGCGACGGCGAAGAGGAACCGGCCGGGGTCGGCTTCGCGGTCGACGGCAACCCGACCAGCACCGCCTGGACCAGCGAGCACTACGACAGCGAGGACTTCGCCGGGACCAAGGAAGGCGAAGACCCGGGCGTCGGCCTCTACCTCACCGCCAAGTCCCCGGCGAGGCCGTCGGAGATGGTCGTCCGCGGGGCCCCCGGCTGGGACGCGCGGATCTACGCCGCCGCCTCCGGCCCGCCCGAAGACCTCGAAGGCTGGGGCGCCCCGGTCGGCGACGAGGTCGACGCCCCGGAGACGGCCGAGATCCCCCTCGACGTCCCCGCCCCCTCCAAGTACTTCCTGATCTGGTTCACCAAAGCCGCCCCGTCCCTGGACCAGGACGGCCGCTACCGCCTCCAGGTCGACGACGTCAAGCTGATCGACTGACAACTGATGAGTTCACCCCCGGAAAGCGGGGGTGAACTCATCAGAACTCGAAGGAGCGGGCGCGGCGGTGGCGCTCCAGCGCCAGCTCGACCAGGCGGTCGCAGAGGTCGGGGTAGGCCGTCCCCGTCGCCTCCCAGAGCTTGGCGTAGACGCTGGTCGCGGTGAAGCCGGGCATCGTGTTGATCTCGTTGACCAGCACCTCGCCGTCGGGCTCGACGAAGAAGTCGCAGCGGGCGAGGCCGGAGCAGCCGGCGAGGGCGAAGACGGAGGCCGCCAGCTCCCGCACCCGGGCGCTCGTTGCCTCCTCGAGCGGGGCGGGGACGCGCAGCTCCATCCCGCCCTCGGTGTACTTGGCCTCGAAGTCGTACCAGTCGGCGTGGGCGACGATCTCGCCGGGCAGGGAGACCTGCGGCCGCTCGTTGCCGAGCACCGAGCACTCGATCTCGCGGCCCCGGGCCGCGGCCTCGACGATCACCCTCGGGTCGTGCCGCAGCGCCAGCTCGACCGCCTCGTCGAGCTGCTCGAGGCTGTCGACGCGGGTGATCCCGACGCTGGACCCGAGCCGCGAGGGCTTGACCCAGAGCGGCAGCCCGAGCCCCTCGCACCGTCCCCACCAGTCGGGCCCCTCGACCGCCGTGAAGTCGACCTGGGGGACGCCGGAGGCGGCGAAGAGGCGCTTCAGGGTCAGCTTGTCCATGCAGACCGCCGAGGAGAGGACGTCGGAGCCGACGTAGGGGACGTCGAGCCACTCGAGCAGCCCCTGGACGCTGCCGTCCTCGCCGAACGGCCCGTGCAGGGCGGGGAAGGCGACCTCGGTGCCGAGCAGGCCGGCGGCCGGGACCAGCTCGACCGTGCCGCCCGCGTGGCTCCAGTCGCCGCTGCGGCCGATCGTCACCTCGACTGGCTCGTGGCCGGCCTCGCGCAGCCCCGCCGCCACCGCGGCGCCGGAGCGCAGCGAGACCTCGTGCTCGGAGGAGCGGCCGCCGCTGAGGACCGCGACCCTCACGGTTCCGCTTCCACTTCTTCTTCGGCCCCGGCGACGGCGCGTTTGCCGACGGTGATCGTCACCGTGTCGCCGGGTTTCAGTTCGGAGCCGGGTGGCGGGAACTGGTCGAGGACCCGGCCGATTTTGCCCTGCACTTCGGTTTCTTCTTCTTCGACGCTGGGGCTGAGGCCGGCGCCGCGGATCGCTTCCACCGCTTCGGAGCGCAGGCGCCCGATCGTGTTCGGCACGGTCGGCTGCTCTTCGCCCGCGGAGACGACGATCGCCACGGTCGAGGCCGCTTCGACCTCGCTGCCGGCGCTCGGAGACTGGCTGATCACCTCTCCCGCCGGCGCCGAGTCTTCTTCTTCGCTGACGCTCGGGGTGAGGCCGCGGCCGCGGATCTGCTGCACCGCGAGCCGGCGCTGGCTGCCGACCAGGACCGGCACTTTGGCCAGCTTCGGCCCGCGCGAGACGGTCAGGGTGACGGTCGACCCGTTGGTCGCGGTGCTGCCGCCGGACGGGCTCGACTTCACCACCAGCCCTTCTTCGACGCTCTCGGAGTTGACCGCTTCCACGTCGACTTCGAAGCCGGCCGCTTCGACTTTCTCGGTGGCGTCCTCCTCGGGCAGCCCCGCCGTCGACGGGACTTTGCCGCTGCCGGGGCCGGCGCTGACCGTCAGCGTCACTTCCGGCTTCGAGCAGAAGAAGGTGATGAAGGCGCAGTCGAGGGAGGCCTCGGGGGGCGAGGCGCCCGGGTCCTGCTCGAGCACCGTGTTGGCCGGCGCGTCGCGCTCCACCCGCTTCACGTCTCCGACCGAGAAGCCGTCCTGCTGGAGCAGGGCGATCGCGACGTTGAGCTGGTTGTCGGTGACGTCGGGGACGGGGGTGCTGGTGTCGCGGGTGAGGGCGAAGCCAACCAGCAGGCCGATCAGGACGGCTGCCACCGCGGCGGCGATCCAGCGCCGGCGGCGCTTGCGCTCGTCCTCCTCCTCGGGGCCCTCTCCCGGCTCCACCGGCACCGCCACCACCGGCGGCAGCGCCGCGAAGTCGGCCGTCCCGGCCCCCTGCCCGGGGTCTTTCATCGCCGCGTCCAGGGCCGCGATGAAGGCGTCGGCGTTCTGGAAGCGCTCGCCCGGCTCCTTCTCCAGCGCCCGCATCACCACCCCGTCGAGCGCGGGCGAGACCTGGGGGTTGATCGAGCTCGGCCGCTGCGGCGTCTGCGAGACCTGTTTCATCGCCACCGCGACGGCGGAGTCGGCCTCGAACGGGACCCGCCCGGTCAGCGCCTCGTAGAGGATCACCCCGATCGAGTAGAGGTCGGAGACCGCGGTCACGTCGAAGCCCTGCGCCTGCTCGGGCGAGAGGTAGTGCGGCGTCCCCATCACCGAGCCGGTCTGGGTGATCTCCGAGACGCCGGCGCGGGCGATGCCAAAGTCGGTGACGTGCGCTTTGCCCTCCTCGTCGACGATCACGTTGTGCGGCTTCAGGTCCCGGTGGACGATGCCCTTGCGGTGGGCGAAGCGGGCCGCCTCGAGCACCTGGCGGATCAGCGGCACCGCCTGGTCCGGGGTGAGGCCGCGGTCGATCAGCTGCTTCAGCGTCGGCCCCTCCACGTACTGCATCGCGATGTAGTAGGTGCCCTCGAACTCGCCGCGGTCGAAGACGGAGACGATGTTGGGGTCCTGCAGCCCCGCCGCCGACTCGGCCTCGCGGCGGAAGCGCTCGACGAACTCGCGGTCCTGCGCGAAGCGCCGGTGCAGGACCTTCAGCGCGACCCGCCGCTGCAGGTGCGTGTCCTCGGCCAGCCAGACGTCCGCCATCCCGCCGGCGCCGATCCGTCCCAGCACCCGGTAGCGCCCGTCGACGACCGTCCCCTCGCTCACTTCAGGCAAAGCCGCCTCCTAGTCGTTTCGCTCGTCTCGTCATTCGCCGTCCAAGATCGATTCCGCGACTTCGCGGAAGATCGGCGCCGCCACGTCGCCGCCGAACTGTTCGGTGCACTCGACCGTCGCAGCGATCGCGATCTCGGGGTCGTCGGCCGGGGCGAAGCCGATGAACCAGGCCTGGTTCTGGTCGACGCCGCCGCCGCAGGCGTCGTTGCCGGGGGTTTCCGCGGTCCCGGTCTTGCCGGCGACCGGGACGCCGGGGATCGCCGCGTTGGTCCCGGTCCCTTCCCTGACGACGCCTTCCATCGCCGTCGCCAGGTCGGCCGCCGTCTCGGCGCTGACCGGCTCGCTGTACTCGGAGGGGTCGAGCTTCTCGGTCACCCGGCCGTCGGGGTCGACGACCCGGCTCCAGATCTGCGGCTTCATCAGCTTGCCGCCGTTGGCCACCGCGGCGGCGACCATCGCCATCTGCAGCGGCGTCACCAGCAGCCGCTCCTGGCCGATCGCCAGCCGCGCCAGGTCGACCGGGTCGCCGCGGCCGAGCAGGTCTTCTCCCTCGAAGACGCCGCTGGGTTTGACCTCGCCTTCGGGCAGGTCGATCGGGGGTCGCGCGCCGAACCCGAACTGTTCCATCGTCTCGAACATCGTCGTGTTGCCGACCTGCTGACCGAGCTGCCCGAACCAGGTGTTGACCGAGTTGGTCAGGGCGGTGTCGAGGGTGGCGCCGAAGAAGTCCTGGCCGAAGTCGTTTTCCAGCGGCTGCCCTTCGACTTCCAGCGAACCCGGCGCGTCGATCGTCGTCTCCGGCGTAATCGTCCCGCTCTCCAGCCCCGCCGCGGCGGTCACCACCTTGAAGGTCGAGCCGGGCGGGTACTGCCCCTGCGTCGCCCGGTTGAGGAGCGGCGCTTCCAGTTCGTTTCCGTTCAGCTCTTCCAGGTCGAAGGGGATCCGGTTCGGGTCGAAGGAGGGGTTCGAGACCAGCGCTTTGACGCGGCCGCTCTTCGGCTCGATCGCGACCACCGCGCCGAACCCCTGTTCCTCCAGCGCCGCCGCGGCCGTCCGCTGCGCCTCGGAGTCGATGTTGGTGACGACGTCGTTGCCCTCCTGCTCGGCCCCGGTCAGCTCGTCGAGGATCGAGGCGAATTCGGAGGATTCGCCGACAAGCTCGTCGTTGTGGAACTGCTCGAACTCGGAGTCGCCCTGGTTGACGAAGCTGTACCCGATCGGGTGCCCGTAGAGCGACCCTTCCGGGTAACGCCGCACGTAGCGCAGGCTGTCGCCCCTCCCCTTCGGGACCGAGCGCGCGAGCACCGTGCCGTCGGCGGCGAGGATCCGCCCGCGCTTGATCTGCTGCTGCTCGAGCAGGGGGCGTTTGTTCGCGTCCTTCTCCTTCAGCGCCTCGGCGTCGAACACCGACCACCACGACGTGAACCCGACCAGGACGCCGAAGAGGACGACGATGAAGGCGAAGAGCTTGACGATCTGGGCGTTCATCCCGTCCCCATCGTCGCGGCGCGGCCGCCCGGTTCCGCCGCTTCGCGCCGGGCGCGGTCGGAGATCAGCAGCAGCAGCGCCAGCAGGACGAAGTTGGCGAGGATCGAGCTGCCGCCATAGCTGATGAACGGGAGGGTGACGCCGGTCAGCGGGATCACCCGGGTGACGCCGCCGATGATCACGAAGGCCTGGATCGCCAGGACCGCGGTCAGCCCCGTCGCCAGCAGCTTCGAGAAGCCGTCGTTGGCCAGCAGGGCGACCTTGAAGCCGCGGGCGGCGAACAGCAGGTAGACGAGGATCACCCCGCAGGCGCCGAACAGGCCGACCTCGTTGACGATCAGCGCGTAGATCGTGTCGGTCTGCGCCGCCGGCAGCAGCGTGTCGTCGGTCCCCGGGTTCGTCAGCAGCGCCTGCCCGAAGCCCTGCCCGAAGAGGCCGCCGTCGGCCTGCGCGAAGATCGACTGCAGGATCTGGTACCCGGTGCCGAGCGGGTCGACGTAGGGGTCGAGCCAGATTTCAACCCGGTCGTGAACGTGGGGGACGGTCGAGGCGAAGAACCAGGCCCCGAGCACGAACATCGCCATCCCGATCACCACGAACGAGAAGCGCCCGGTGGCGACGTAGAGCAGGGCGAGGAAGGCGGCGAAGAACATCAGCGAGCTGCCGAGGTCGCGGATGAAGACGAGCATGAACATCGAGGCGCCCCAGACCACCAGCATCGGCCCGAAGTGCTTCAGCGGCGGCAGCGTCACCCCGAGCACGCGCCGCGCCCCGACGATCAGCACCTCGCGGTGCTCGCGCAGGTAGCTGGCGAGGAAGACGACGATGCAGATCTTCGAGAACTCGGCCGGCTGGAAGGCGAGCGGGCCGATCTTCACCCCGAGGTAGGCGCCGTTGACCTGCTGCCCGATCCCCGGCAGCCGCGGCGCCAGCAGCAGCAGCAGGCCGGCGCCGGCGATCGTGTACCGGTAGCGCTCCAGCACCTCGTAGTCGCGCAGGAACTGGATCGTCAGCGCGAACAGGATCAGCCCGAGCACGAACCAGTTGGCCTGGTCGCGGGCGAGCCCGTCGTCGATCCGGTAGATCATCACCAGCCCGAACGCGGTCAGGGTCGCGACCAGCGGGAACAGGTACGGGTCGGCGTTGGGAAGGCGGATCCGCAGGAAGACGTGGGTGGCGAGGCAGACGGCGAGGAAGTAGGCGCCGTAGATCAGGCTGAGGTTGCCGAGCTGGTCGTCCTCCTGGGCGAAGACGGCGGCGAAGCCGGCGGTGAGGAGCAGGGCGACCGGGACCAGCGCGAACAGCTCCCGGTTCCTGGCGGAGCTCAACGCACCCCCTGGCTCTGTTCGATGTCTTCGATCAAGGAGACCGCGTCCTCGCGCGAGCGCAGGTCGTGGCCGGTCACCGCGTCGCGACGGCGAGGCGGCAGCGACTCGGTCTGGATCGGGCTCGCGTAACGCTCGCTGTAGAGCTCGACGCCGAAGGGAAGCTCGTAGGGGAGGCCGCGGTAGAGGGCGGCGCGGCCGGCCTCGTCGGTGCCGAGGAACCAGACCTGGCGGTTGCCGTACCAGGCGCCGAACACGACCGCGGCGACGACGAGGAGCACGCCGAGCACCTTGGCCGCCCGGCGCAGGCCCGGGTGGCCCGGCCGCCCGGCGAGGTCCTCGCGGCGCTTGCGGGCCGCCTCGGCGGCGGCGCGGCGGCGCACCTCGGTCCCGGTCAACCCGGCCTCCTCGGCGGCGGCGCCGATCAGCGTCGCGCCCTCGTCCGGGCCGGAGGAGCCCTGGGCGCCGACCGGCGCGGCCGCGTCCTCCAGCCGGAAGGCGACGACGGTGATGTTGTCGCGCCCGCCAGCCCGGTTCGCTTCGTCGATCAGCGCCCGCAGCGCCGCCTGCAGCGAGGTCGCGCGGATGAGGGTGCGGCCGATCTGCTCGTCGCCGAGCATCGTCGTCAGCCCGTCCGAGCAGATCAGGAAGACGTCGCCGGCCTGGGCCGGGACGGTCTGCAGGTCGACTTCGACCTCCGGTTCGGGGCCCAGCGCCCGGGTGATGATCGAGCGCTGCGGGTGGTCCTCCGCCTGGGCGTCGGTCAGCTGCCCCTTGCGCCGCATCTCCTCGACCAGCGAGTGGTCGCGCGTCAGCTGCTCGAACTTGCCGCCGCGCAGCCGGTAGGCGCGGCTGTCGCCGACGTGGCCGATCGCCACCTCCTCGGCCGCGGGATCGACGATCGCGGCGGTGATCGTCGTCCCCATCCCGGTCAGCTCGGGGTCGCGGCGGGCCTGCTCGTGGATCGCCCGGTTCGCGGCCTCGATCGTCTCCCGCAGCACCCGCTCGGGGGGCGCCTGCGGCAGCTCGCGGTCGAACGACTCGGCGGCCGCCTTGGAGGCGACCTCGCCGGCCTGGGCGCCGCCCATCCCGTCGGCGACGACGAAGACGGGAGCGCGGGTGAAGAGCGAGTCCTCGTTGGCGTTGCGCTGGCGCCCGGTGTCGGTGCGCGTCGCCTCCTCCTCGATCCGCAGCGCCATCAGCCCACCTCGAACCTGAAGACCGTGTCCCCGATCTGCACCGTGTCGCCGTCGATCAGCTCCGCCTCCCCCTGCAGCTCAGCGCCGTTCAGCAGCGTGCCGTTGGTCGAGCTCATGTCCTCGACGTAGTGGCGGCCGCCGCGCTCGAAGACGCGGGCGTGCAGGCCGGAGGCGTAGCGGTCCTCGATCTGCACGTCGGACTCCTTCGAGCGGCCGATCGAGAGGCCGCCGATCAGGTCGAAGCGCTCGTCGGCGGCGAGCCCGCCGCCGCGCTCGACGACCAGCCAGGCGTCGGCCCCGCGCGGGCCCTCGGCGAAGGCGGGGGCGGCGTGGAACCCGGTCGCGTCGGGCGCGGGCGAGACCGTCCGGCGCAGGTCCTTGAGGGCGCTGCGCGCGATCACCAGCACGAACAGGTAGAGGACGGCCAGGAAGCCGAACTTCAGCGCGACCGAGATCGGGTCGTATTCCACGGTGGAACCCTAATGACGGGCTCAGATCGCCACCGGGCGGCGGCTACTGCTCGATGTCGAAGCGGAAGGTGGTCGTGCCCAAGGTCACCTGGTCGCCGGGCGAGAGCCGGGTCGAGGAGACGCGGCGGCCGTTGACCTTGATCCCGTTGGTGGAGCCGAGGTCGGCGATCTGCCAGTCGCCGCCCTCGGAGCGACGCAGCTCGGCGTGGCGGCGGGAGACGTTGGGATCGGAGAGCACGCACTCGGCCGACTTCGAGCGCCCGATCGTCGCCCGCGGGCCGTCGAGCACGTAGCGGCGGTCGTCGAGCGAGACGACCGCGCGGGTGGAGACCAGCGCCTCGACCGCCTGCTCGGGCCGTTTCGGCCGGCCGCGGTCGCGCTCGCGCACCGCCGAGTAGACCATCGTGTGGCCCTCTTCGCCCTGCTCCGGCGCCGCCCCCTCGTGCGCCGGCGGCTTCACCAGGCGGGCCTGGATCCCGAACTCGCCGAGGCGCAGGCGCTCGTCGGTGTCGAACTCGACCGCGGGCCGGGTCAGCAGGTCGTAGCCGCGCCGCCGCGCGTGCTCCAGCAGGTAGCCGGAGAGCTCCTGCTCCAGCGAGCGCTCATACCCCTCGAGCTTGGCCCGGTCCTGCTTGGAGAGGTAGACCGTGTACTCGTTCGGCACGTAGACATGCTGGACCGAGGCGGTCTTGTGCGCGTCCATTTCCTTCGCCAGCTTGCGCGCGAGTTCGACCGGCTGCACCTCGGAGCTGAAGGCGCGGCTGAAGACCCCCTCGACGAGGCCTTCGATGCGGGACTCCAGATTTCGCAGGACGCCGATCGGAAAATCCTAGGAGATGGCTCAGGGAAGCACGGCGCCGTGGCCGACCGCGAGCCAGAGGCCGAGGGCGGCGGCGAGGCCGAGGGCGGCCACCCGCGGGCCGAGCTGGCCGCGGGTGGCTTCGGTGTGGTCGGAGAGCAGCTCCAGCGAGTCCTCGATCGCCGTGCCCAGCTCCTCCAGCGAGGGCCGGTGGTTGGGGCGCGGCGCCAGGCAGGCGTCGACGGTGTCGGTCAGCTCGCGGGGCAGGTCGGGACGGAGGCGGCGCAGCGGCCGGGTGCGGGCGCCGATCGCCCGTGCGGTCGCGGCCGGGGTGGCGCGGCGGTGGGGGTTCTCGCCGCTCCAGCACTCGTACAGGGTCAGCGCCAGCGAGTAGACGTCGGCCTCGGGGCCGGCGGGACGGCCCTCGGCCTGCTCCGGCGACATGTAGGCGAGGGTGCCGACGACGTCGCCGGCGGCGGTCATCGGCGCCTCCTCGGCGAGCCGCGCGACCCCGAAGTCCATCAGCTTTGCCCTCGGCTCCCCCTCGCACTCGCCCTCGGTCACCTGCACGTTCTGCGGCTTGATGTCGCGGTGGACGACGCCGCGCGAGTGGGCGTGGTCGAGCGCCTCGCAGAGGTCGGCGCCGATCTCCCCGAGCTCGCGGTCGCTGAGCTCGCCGGCGTGGGCGAGCCGGGCCAGGGTCGAGCCCTCGACCAGCTCGGTGACGAGCAGGGCGTTGCCGTCCTCTTCGCCCATCTCGTAGAGGGTGACGATGCCGGGATGGTTGAGCCGGGCGGCGGCCTGCGCCTCGCGCAGGACCCGGCGGCCGGCCTCCCCCCGCTGCTCGATCGCCTTCACCGCCACCGGCCGCTCGAGGCGCCCGTCCCAGGCCTCGTAGACGACGCCGAACCCGCCGCTGCCGATGCGGCGCTCGATGAGGAAGCGGTTGAGGACGAGGGAACCGACCACGGCACCTCCGATTTCGCCGCGGCGCCCGCTTTCCCTCTGGGCGTCGCAGGCTGGGAAAAACGCACCGTTTGCTGCCACTCTTGACGCGGCGACCACAGCAGCGGTCATACTCTCCGGCCACCAACGAGCTTGGAGAGCAGCCCCTTGGAGGATTCACCAGTGCGCCCGCCACAGCGGCGGGAGCGTCCGAAACGCCGCCCCGAACGCCAGCAGATCATGCTGCGGCGCGGCTTGGCGCTGGGCGGCGGGCTGATCGTCCTCATCCTGCTCGTGCTCGCCGTCAAGGGCTGCCTCGACGCGCGCGCCAACCGCGCCCTCGAGGACTACGCCGAGGACGTCAGCCAGCTCGTCGCCGAGACCGACCAGACCAGCAAAGACTTCTTCGGCAAGCTCGCCGACCCGGGCAACCTCTCGGTCACCGACTTCACCGCCGAGGTCAACGCCGACCGCAGCGCGATGGACAGCTACGCGGCGCGGATCGACGGGCTCGATGCCCCCGGCGACATGTCGCACGCGCAGTCGGCGCTGGAGCTGACCTACGACCTGCGCAGCAACGCGATGAACGAAATCGCCGACAAGCTGCCGACCGCGCTCGGCGAGGCCGGCTCCGCCAAAGCGATGGCCGGCATCACCCGCCAGATGCGCAAGCTCTACGCCGCCGACGCCCTCTACGCGACCGTGGTCGGGCCGGAGATAAACAACGTCCTTGCCGACAACGGGATCGAGGGGCGGGACGTCCCCGAGAGCGTCTTCGTGCCCGAAGACCTCAAGTGGCTGGAAGAAGACTCGGTCGCGGAGGCGCTCGGCACGGTCAGCGGCTCCAGCACCGCCGACGCCTCGGGGCTGCACGGCACCGAACTCACCGGCGTCAGCATCAACGGCACCGAACTGGGCGAAGAAGCGGTCACGGTTCCGGCGGAAGAAACCCCGGAAGTCGAAGTCGAAATTGAAAATCAGGGCGAATCGACCGAGGAGAACATCGGCGTCACGGTCTCCGCCGGCGGCACCGAACTCGAGGGCACGATCGAAGCCGTCGAAACCGGCGAAACGGCGGTCGTCTCGATCCCGCTGACGGGCGCGCCGAAAGGCGAAGTCACGCTCGAAGTGAAGGTCGACACCGTCCCCGGCGAGGAAGTCGCCGAAAACAACGAAGCCAGCTTCACCGTCGTCTTCGAATAGACGGGGGCCGCGGGCGAGCGGCTAGCCTGGTCGCGATGCGAATCGCCTATCTCGGACCGGCCGGCACCTTCACCGAGGACGCCCTGCGCGAGGCGGCGCCCGGCGGCGACTTCGAGCCGCTGCGCACGGCGACGATCCACGACGCGATCCTCGCCGTCGAGCGCGGTGAGGCGGAGCGGGCCCTGGTCCCGTTCGAGAACTCGATCGAGGGCTCGGTGCGCGGCACCCTCGACACGCTCGCCTTCGAGGCCGAGGCGGTGACGATCGTCGGCGAGCACGACTACGCCGTGCGCGCCCACCTGATCGCCCGCGAGCAGATCGAGCTCAGCGGGATCGAGGCCGTGCTCTCCCACCAGCAGCCGCTGGCCCAGTGCGCGCGCTTCCTGCGCGAGCAGCTGCCGGGCGTGGAACTGCGCAGCGTCAGCAGCACCGCCGCCGCGGTGCGGATGGTCGCCGAGTCGGTGCGCCCCTGGGCGGCGGTCGGATCGCGCGCCGCAGCCGAGCTCTACGGCTGCACGATCCTGCGCGAGGCGATCCAGGACGAGACCGACAACGTCACCCGCTTCGTCTGGATCGCGCCGGCGGGGACCGAGCCGAGCGGGGACGGCGAGTGGAAGACGGCCCTCGTCTTCTCCGAGCTCGGCGAAGACCACCCGGGCGCCCTGGTCAACGCGCTGCGCGAGTTCTCCGACCGTGAGATCAACCTGACCCGGATCGAGTCGAGGCCGATGCGCCAGGGGCTCGGCCGCTACATGTTCTTCTGCGACCTCGAGGGCGCAGTGAGCGACGGCACGGTCGCCGAGGCGATCGCGGCGCTGCGCACCAAGGCCGAGTCGGTGCGGATCCTCGGCTCCTACCCGCTCGAATAGGCGCGACCAAACGCACCGCCGCGCGGTCCCCACGGGCCGACCCGCTTACAATCTGCGGGCATATGGCACGGGTTCTGGTGCTCAATGCGACGTACGAGCCCATCAACGTCTGCACGTTGAGACGAGCCGCTGTGCTCTTGCTGAAGGAAAAGGCCGAGCTGCTGGAGCGGCGCGAGGGCGCCGCCCTGCACTCCGAGCGGATGACGATGGAGCGCCCCGACGTGATCCGCCTCACCAACTACGTGCGGATCCCGCGCGAGGCCCACCGCCGCAAGATCACCCGCCGCGCCGTCCTCGCCCGCGACTCCTGGACCTGCCAGTACTGCGGCTCGACCAAGTCCGGCCTCACCGTCGACCACGTGATCCCAAGGAGCCGCGGCGGCAAATCCGTCTGGGAGAACATCGTCGCCGCCTGCGCCACCTGCAACCGGCGCAAGGGCAACCGGCTCCCCAAGGAGATCCACATGCACCCGTCGACGACCCCCAAGGCCCCACCGCCGACGGTCTTCATCCAGGTCGCCAGCCCGAAGATCCCCAGCGCCTGGCAGCAGTACCTACCCGCGGCTGCTTAGCTCCCTGGCGGAGCTCTGGAAGCCCCTTGGCATCATGCCGATTTGAAAAGATCTAAAAGATCTATGCATGACCTCGCGAACCAGTCGCTTCGATCATTCTCCAAGAGATGGTCCTTCGAGACCGTGCTCGCGGATCCTCCCTGGCGGTTTCAGAATCGCACCGGAAAGATGGCGCCCGAGCACAAGCGCCTGGCCCGGTACGAAACGATGACCCTGGAAGAGATCGAGGCCCTGCCCGTTGCCGACGCCTGCGGCGAGGGTGCCCACCTCTACCTCTGGGTGCCAAACGCCCTCCTGGCAGAGGGGCTGTCCGTGATGGAGAGCTGGGGCTTCACCTACAAGACGAACCTCGTTTGGTACAAGGTGCGAAAGGACGGCGGGCCGGACGGTCGCGGTGTGGGCTTCTACTTCCGGAACGTGACCGAGCTGGTCCTGTTCGGGGTGAGAGGTTCACGCAGGACCCTTCCGCCGGGACGCAGGCAGGTGAACCTCTTTCCGGAGCGGAAGCGAGAGCACTCCCGCAAGCCGGAGCATCTATACGAGATCATCGAGAACTGCTCCCCCGGGCCCTACTTGGAGCTGTTCGCACGGCATGCAAGGCGTGGGTGGCACCAGTGGGGAGACGAGCTGCTCGCCGAGCCGCTGGAAAGCCACAGCGACCTCGAGCAGGCGTCCTAGTCGTCGTCCTTCAGTCCGTAGCGGCCTCGCTCCATACGAACGAAGAGCCCGTGCCCAGAGCTGTCCAGGTTCTGGTAGATGGCGGACCTGACCGAATGCCGCAACACCGGCGACCGGCGGACTTTCGCCAGTCCAGAGGCGATCTCCCCGATTCGAGCTCCCGCCCGCTTACCTCTCAGGTAGTCCTCGATGTCAGCGGCAATGGTCCCGGGGCGAGGCATGGCTGAGGGTCGCCTTTCAGTTCTCGACGTAGAGCTCGCGGCTGATGCCGAACACAACGATGGGACATCCGCCTCCGCTTCCTCCTTCTAACCGGGGAAGCAGCTTGCTCATGTGGGTCGTGCTTCCTCCGTAGCTCGACCCCTTCCCCAGCTCGTTGAAGATGTCCTGCAGCTCATCGCAGCGGGTGATCACAACCCCGACCTCCAAGGTCCGCAGCTCGAACAGGAGGCGGAAGTTGTTCAGGTCGCGGTCGTAGAACGGATCCTTGTTGTTCCACTCGACCTCGATCCCCACCTGATCCTTGAAGCAGTCCACCTTGTGCGTGGGGGACTCGTGCACGACACCGTCGACGACGATTGACGTGTCGAAGCGCTTCTCCTCCCACCCGCGCTCGTAGAAGGGCGCATCGAACCTATTCGCGATCTGCGACTTGTTCTTCCCGGCCGCGAGGATCTCGCTGCGATAGAGCCGAAAGCCGCGCAGCACCTCGAGGAGATCGTCCCACTCGGCACGGTGGGCCTCGCGAAGGACCGCGCAGGCGTTGCGCCACTCATGGGTCTCGTAGCGGCTGGTGATGTCCTCGGGGAGAAGGTGCGTGCTGGTCAAGCGCCGGAGAGCCTAGTACCTGGCGAAACGGCAGTTACCCGCCGTGCCCGTCCTCGGCACCGTCCATCGCCACCTGGTTGTCCGGCTCGGGCGGTGCGTCGCTCTCGCCGCCCTCGGACTCGACCACCAGGGCCACTGCTGAGACGCGGTCGTCGTCCTTGATGTTCATCACCTTGACGCCCTGGGTCGAGCGGCCCATTTGGGAGATGCCGCTGACCGAGGTGCGCTGGACCATCCCGTTCTGGGAGATGAAGAGCAGCTCCTGGTGCTCGCCGACGATCAGGGCGCCGGCGAGGCCGCCCTTCTTCTCGGTCAGCTTCGCGGTCAACACGCCTTTGGTCCCGCGGCCCTTCACCGGGTACTCGGAGACCGGCGTGCGCTTGCCGTAGCCGTTCTCGGTGACGACGAACAGTTCGGTGTCGTTGCGGGCGACGTCCATCGCCAGCACCCGGTTGTCCTTGCCGGCGACGTTCATGCCTTTGACGCCGCTGGTGTCGCGGCCCATCGTCCGCACGTGCTCCTCGGAGAAGCGCGAGGCGTGGCCCGAGTGGGAGACCATGAGGATGTCGTCCTCGCCCGAGGTCAGCCGCACCTGGACCAGCTCGTCGCCGTCGCGGACCTTGATCGCGATGATCCCGTCGGCGCGGATCGGCGTGTTGTAGGCGAGGAACTCGGTTTTCTTGATCAGCCCCTGGGCGGTGGCGAAGGCGAGGTACTTGTTCTCCTTGAAGTCCCGGGTCGGGATCACCGCCATCACCCGCTCCCCTTCGCGCAGCGGCAGCAGGTTGTTGAGCGAGCTGCCTTTCGCGTTGCGCGAGCCCTCCGGCAGCTCGTAGACCTTGAGCCGGTAGACCTTGCCCCTGTTGGTGAAGAAGAGCAGGAAGTCGTGGGTCGAGCTGATGTGGAGGTGGGCGATGTAGTCGTCGTCTTTGAGGTTCATCCCCATCACCCCGACGCCGCCGCGGTGCTGCTGGCGGTAGGTCGCCAGCGGCAGCCGCTTCACGTAGCCGGAGGCGGTCAGCGAGATCACCATCTGCTGGTCGGCGATCATGTCCTCGATCCCGACGTCGCCCTCGAAGTGGGCCAGTTCGGTGCGGCGCTCGTCGCCGTAGGTCTCGGCCACTTCGGCCAGCTCCTCCTTGACGATCGCCATCACCTTCGCCTCGTCGCCGAGGATCGCCCGCAGCTCGCCAATCCGCTCCATCAGGTCGGCGTGCTCGGCGCGGACTTTGTCGGCCTCCAGCGCGGTGAGGCGCTGCAGGCGCATGTCGAGGATCGCCTGCGCCTGCTCGCGCGAGAGCTCGAACTGCGAGATCAGGCCGTCGCGGGCCGCGTCCGGATCGTTCGACGCCCGGATCAGCTTGATCACCGCGTCGAGGTTGTCGAGCGCAACCAGCAGCCCCTCGAGGATGTGGGCGCGGGCCTCGGCCCGGCGCAGCTCGTACTGGGTGCGGCGGGTGACGACTTCGCGCTGATGGTCGACGTAGTGGTGGATCAGCTCGAGCAGGCTCAGCGTCCGCGGGACGCCGTCGACCAGCGCCACCATGTTGGCGCCGAAGGTCGTCTGCATCGCGGTTTTCTTGTAGAGGTTGTTGAGGACGACCTTGGCCGGCGGGCCGCCGCGCTTCAGCTCGATCACGAGCCGCATCCCGGAGCGGTCGCTCTCGTCCCGCAGGTCGGAGATCCCCTCCAGTTTCTTGTCGCGGACGAGGTCGGCGATCTTCGTGATCAGGCCGCCTTCGCCGCCCTTCTTGACCATGAACGGGAGCTCGGTGACGACGATCGCCTCCTTGCCCCCCTTCAGCGGCTCGACGTGGGCGCGGGCGCGGACCTTGATGCTGCCGCGGCCGGAGGCGTAGGCGTCGCGGATCCCCTCGCGGCTCATGATCCCGCCGCCGGGGAAGTCGGGGCCCTTGACGTGCTCCATCAGCCCGGCCATGTCGATCTGCGGGTCGTCGATGTAGGCGGTGACCGCGGCCGCGACCTCGCGCAGGTTGTGCGGCGGGATGTTCGTCGCCATCCCGACCGCGATCCCCGAGGTGCCGTTGACGAGCAGGTTGGGGAAGCGCGCCGGCAGGACCAGCGGCTCCTGCGTCGACTCGTCGTAGTTGGGCCCGAAGTCGACGGTGTCGGCGTCGATGTCGCGCAGCAGCTCGGTGGCGAGGCGGCCGAGGCGGGCCTCGGTGTACCGCATCGCCGCCGCCGGGTCGTCGTCGATCGAGCCGAAGTTGCCCTGGCCGTCGACGAGCAGGTAGCGCAGGGAGAAGTCCTGCGCCATCCGCACCAGCGTGTCGTAGATCGCCGAGTCGCCGTGCGGGTGGTACTTGCCCATCACCTCGCCGACGATGAAGGCGCACTTGCGGTACGGCCGGGTCGGCTGCAGGCCGATGTCGTGCATCGCGTAGAGCACGCGGCGGTGGACGGGCTTGAGCCCGTCCCGCACGTCCGGCAGCGCCCGCCCGACGATCACGCTCATCGCGTAGTCGAGGTAGGACGAGCGCATCTCCTTCTCGAGCTCGCGCTCCTCGATCCGGCCCGTCAGGGCGTCGAGCGCCATCAGCTGCCGCCCCCGTGGAACGGCTCCCGGTGCTTAGACATCGAGGAACCTCACCTCCTTCGCGTGCGCCTCGATGAAGTCCCGGCGCGGGGCCACCTGGTCGCCCATCAGCATCGAGAAGATCGTGTCGGCCGCGGTCGCGTCTTCGAGCGTGACCCGGGCGAGGGTGCGGCTGGCCGGGTCCATCGTCGTCTCGCGCAGCTGGTCGGCGTTCATCTCGCCCAGTCCCTTGAACCGGGTCAGCTGGACGCCGTGGCGGGCCAGCTCCAGCACCGCCCCCCGCAGCGCCTGGAACGAGAGGGCGGCGTTGCGGCGGCTGCCGAGCTCGATCTCGAACGGCGGCCGCCCGACCTGCTTCAGCAGTGCCTCGTGGACCTCGACGAACTTGCGGTAGTCGTGGTGGGAGAAGAGCTCGGCCGGCAGGCGGTGCGTACGGGCGAGTCCGGTCTTGCGTTCCACTGCCTTGACGACCAGCAGCTCGTCCGAGCTGTCCACCACCTCGGTGTCGAAGGGCTCCCCCTCCGGCGCCTTGGCCCCGAGCAGCTTGGCCGCCGCGGCGATCGTCGCCACGCCCTCGTCGAGCAGGTTCGACTCCTCGAGGAAGCGCACCGCTTCGTGCCCGAACTCGGCCTGCAGCGAGGAGCCCCAGCCCTCGTACTCCTTCGAGCGCCGCACGTAGGCCTGCCAGCGGCTCGCGGTCAGCTTCTTCGTGCTGCCGGACGCGTCGGTCAGCTCGAAGTCTTCGAGCTTGTCGCGCAGCAGCAGCTCCTCGAGTTCGGACTCGCGCTCCAGATAGGTCTCCTGGTTGCCCTGTTTGACCCGGTAGAGCGGCGGTTTCGCGATGTAGACGAAGCCGGCGTCGATCAACTCCGGCATCTGCCGGTAGAGGAAGGTGAGGACCAGGGTGCGGATGTGCGCCCCGTCGACGTCGGCGTCGGTCGCCATCACGATCTTGTGGTACCGCGCGTCCTCGAGGTTGAACTCGTCGTGGACCCCGGTCCCGATCGCCGTGATCAGCGCCTGGATCTCGTTGTTGGCCAGCACCTTGTCGATCCGGCTCTTCTCGACGTTGATGATCTTGCCGCGCAGCGGCAGCACCGCCTGGGTGTTGCGGTCGCGGGCCTGCTTGGCCGAGCCGCCGGCCGAGTCGCCCTCGACCACGAAGATCTCGGCCAGGCTCGGGTCCTTGACCGTGCAGTCGGCGAGCTTGCCCGGCAGGGTCGAGTTCTCCAGCGCCGACTTGCGCCGGGTCAGGTCGCGGGCTTTGCGCGCCGCGTCGCGGGCGCGCGAGGCGTCGATCGCCTTGTTGATGACCCGCCGCGCATCGGCAGGGTTCTCCTCGAAGTACTCGGCGAGCTTGCGGTTGACCGTCTCCTCGACCAGGCCTTTGATCGGCGGGTTGCCGAGTTTGGTCTTGGTCTGGCCCTCGAACTGCGGGTCGTGCAGCTTCACCGAGATCACCGCGGTCAGCCCCTCGCGCACGTCCTCGCCGGCGAGGTTGTCGTCCTTCTCTTTCAGCAGCCCTTTGTTGCGCGCGTAGGCGTTCAGGGTCCGGGTCAGCGCCGCCCGGAAGCCGGAGAGGTGGGTCCCGCCCTCGTGCGTGTTGATGTTGTTGGCGAAGCTGAAGATCGACTCCTGGTAGGAGGAGTTCCACTGCATCGCCAGCTCGACTTCGCCCGCCTCCTCGGAGCCCTCGAAGTAGATGACCTTGCGGTGCAGCTCGTCCTTGTTCTCGTTGAGGTGGCGGACGAAGTCCTCGATCCCGCCCTCGTACTGGAAGGTGACGCTGTTGGTCGCGCCGCGCTCGTCGATCAGCTCGATCTTCAGGCCGCGGGTGAGGAAAGCGGTCTCGCGCAGCCGTTCCGCCAGCGTCTGGAAGTCGAACTCGATCTCCTCGAAGATCTCCAGGTCGGGCAGGAAGGTGATCTTCGTCCCGTGCTCCTTGGTCGTCTCGCCCTTGCCGAGGTCGTTCTGCGGTTTGCCGCGCTCGTAGTCCTGGGACCAGACGTGGCCGTCGCGCTCGATCTCGATGTGGAGATGCTCGGAGAGCGCGTTGACGACCGAGACCCCGACCCCGTGGAGGCCGCCGGAGACCTTGTAGCCGCCGCCGTCCCCGAACTTGCCGCCGGCGTGGAGGACGGTCAGCACGACCTCGGCCGCGGGGCGGCCCTCCTTCTCCATCGTCTCGACCGGGATGCCGCGGCCGTTGTCCGCGACCGTGCAGCGGTTGTCCGGGTGCAGGACGACGCGGACGCTGTCGCAGTGGCCGGCGAGCGCCTCGTCGACGGAGTTGTCGACGACCTCGTAGACCAGGTGATGGAGGCCGCGGGGACCGGTGGAGCCGATGTACATGCCGGGACGTTTCCGCACCGCCTCCAGTCCCTCGAGGACGGTGATGTCCTTGGCGCCGTATGAATCGGAGTCGGCGCCCTTGGCTTTCTTCTCAGGCAATGAGTCCCTTCCGGTTGACACAGAAAACCCCGACGCCTGGAGCCGCTCTCCACACTGGTCGGGGCGTAACGCGAGTTGACATAAGGATATCAGTTGAGCCTTCCGGAAGACCCCGCAAAATGCAACAATTTCCCTGCAAATCGTGCATAAACTACGGCGCTGACCGGTCTTTGGCGAGGCGGAAGCGCAGGGCCTTGGGCGCCAACTCGCCCAGCTCGCCCTGCAACCGCTCCAATAACTGCCCCTGCATCAGGTCCAGCTCGTGCACCCAGACCGAGTCGGCGCACTCGATGGTCAGCGTTCCGGCCCGCTCGGAGACGGGCCTCGCCACCGCCGCCAGCTGCTCTCCGACCAGCCGGTCCCAGGCTGCCTGGGCGGCGGCGAGACCGGTCCGGGGGGCGGCGCGATCGCGGGCGGCGCGGAATGCCGCTGCGGCCTCGCGGGGGGCGCGCCGCCGGCTCATGCCGCCGCCGCGCCCTGTTCCGGGGAGAGCGGCATCCGCACGGTCGAGGTCAGCGCCGCAGCCGGTACCGACTCCTCGGAGGCCGCCGTGATCAGCACCTGCCCGGGGCCCGAGAGCCGGGTGACGAGGCGCTCGCGGCGGCCCGGGTCGAGCTCGCTCATCACGTCGTCGAGCAGCAGCAGCGGGGTGACCCGGCGCGCGTCCCGCAGCACCTCGCGCTCGGCGAAGAGCAACGCCAGCAGGGCGGCGCGCTGCTGGCCCTGGGAGCCGTAGCGGCGCAGGGAGCGGCCGGCGGTCGAGAGCTTGAGCTCGTCGAGATGCGGGCCCCAGGAGCTGCGGCCCATGCGCAGATCCTGGTCGCGTCGCGCGGCAAGGCCGGCGCGGATCTCCTCCGCGTCGCCCTCGGCCCGCGGCGCGTACTCGAGCTGCGCCTCCCCCTCCAGTCCGAGCTCGGCGGCGGCGGCGGCGAAGGGTGCGGCCAGCTCCTCCGCCGCCTCGGCCCGGGCGCCGACGAGGGCGGCTGCGGCCGTCGCGAGGCCGGCGTCCCAGGCGTCGAGCTCTTCCGCCGAGCCAAGCCCCCCGGCCAGCCTCGAGAGCAGCGCGTTGCGCTGGGCCAGCGCCTGGCCGTAGCGCTTGCGGAGCTCGGCCCGGCTCGGCCAGCGGGCGCCGGCGAAAGCGTCGAGGTGGGCGCGGCGCTCCGAGGGCGGGCCCTTGATCAGGTTGAGGCGGTCGGGGGCGAAGACCGCGACCGGCGGGCGGCTGCGGGCGAGGGCGGCGGGGTCAGCGGGGTTGCCGTCGAGGAGGTGGCGCCGGCCCTCGCTGCGGCTGACCGAGGCGAGCAGCCGGCGCTCGAGGCCGTCCTCGTCCCGCACGGTCGCCTCGGCGCGGGCCAGCGAGCCCCCGAACGGGATCAGGTCGCGGCGGTCGGAGGTGCGAAAGGAGCGGCCGGTGAGGGCGAAGTACAGCGACTCGAGCAGGTTGGTCTTGCCGACGCCATTGGGCCCGACCACGCTGACGATGCCGGCGTCGAGCTCGACGCCGACGCGGTCGAGGCTGCGCACCGGGCTCGCTTCGATCGCGGTGACGAGCACCGGCGCACCAGCTCAGACGTTGAGTCGGATCGGCATCACCAGGTAGCGGAAGTCTTCGCCCTCGACGGGCTGCAGCAGCCCTGGCCGCAGCGGCGAGATCAGCCGCAGCAGCACCTCGTCGCCCTCGACGCTTTCGATCCCCTCGCGGAGGAACTCGGGATTGAACCCGATCTCCAGCGGCTCCCCCTCGAAGGCCGCCGGCATCGTCTCGCGGGCGTCGCCGACGTCGGGGGTCTCGGCCGCGACCGCCAGCTCCCCGGACGAGAACGAGAGGCGCAGCGGCGCGTTGCGCTGCGCGAGCTGGCTGATCCGCCGCACCACGTCGAGGAAGTCGGTGCGGGGCAGGCGCACGTCGTGCTCGTAGGACTCCGGCAGGAGCTGTCGAAAGTTGGGGAACTGCCCCTCGATCAGCCTCGTCGTGAGGAGGATCGCCCCTGCCTGGAAAACGGCCTGGTTGGGCAGCAGCGAGACCCGCGCCTCCTCGACCCCCTCGCTGGTGAGGATGCGGCCCAGCTCGCGCAGGGCGCGGGCCGGCACGTTGGCCTCGATCTCGCCCCCGAGGTCGGCCTCCAGCTCGGTCCGCTTCACGGCGAGGCGGTAGGAGTCGGTCGCGACCATCGTCATCTCCGCCCCGGAGGCGGTGACGAAGACGCCGGTGAGGACGGGCCGCATGTCGTCGCGCGAGGCGGCGCGGGCGACGAGCTCGATGCTCGCGCCGAGCTCCTTCGACGGGATCTTCAGCTCCTGCTCGGCCGGCGCCGGCAGCTTCGGAAAGTCCTCGGCGGGGAGGACGCGCAGGTGGAAGCTCGAGCTGCCGCTGCGGATCTCGACGTCGTGCTCGGCCTCGCGTGACTCGATCTCGACCATCGGGTCTCCCAGCGACCGGACCACCTCGGCCAGCAGCCGTCCCGGCAGGAGCACGGCGCCCTCCGCCTCGACGTCGGCCTCCACCGCGGTCTCCAGGCCCATGTCGAGATCGGTGGCCGAGAGCTTCACCCGGCCCTCGGCGGCGGTGATCAGGATCCCGGAGAGAGCCTGGGTCGCGGCCCGGGTCGAGACGGCTCTGGAGACGATCGAGAGCTTGGCGACGAGTTCTTCGCGTTTGGTCGTGAGCTTCAAATGATCGATGCTTTCTTGAGTTGGATTAGGTCTTGTGGAAAGAGTCTGGCTCGCGGAGGAAATGGCATCGCGATGCGGATCAGAGCCTGTGGACGGGCCTGTGGGAAAGGCTCGATTCTTGCAGTGCCATCGGCCGTCAGCCCGCTTCGCCGACCGGGTTGTGGATTGCGCGGCGTAACTGCTGGACTCGCTCGGCCAGCTCCGAGTCCTCGCCCAGGCCCGCTTCGACGCGGCGCAGGGAGTTGAGGATGGTCGAGTGATCGCGGCCGCCGTAGAGCCTTCCGATCTGGGGAAGCGAGAGGTCGGTCAGCTCGCGGGTGAGGAAGATCGCGACCTGGCGCGCGCGCAGCGGGGTCGCGGCGCGGCTGGTCCCGACCAGCTCTGCCCGCGAGATGCCGAAGCCCTCGGCGACGCGCTGCTGGATCTCCTCGACCGAGGTCGCCTGGGCGGAGCGGCCGCGGGGGATCACCTCGGCGATCAGCTCGGTGCTGAGCGGCCGCGCCATCAAGGAGGCGTGGGCGATGACGCGCGTCAGCGCCCCGTGCAGCTGGCGCACGTTGGCGTCGATCCGGTTGGCGAGCTCCTCCAGCGCCGCTGTGTCGGCGATCTCGACCCCGGCCTCTTGCACCAGCCGCCGCAGCACCGTCAGCCGCGTCGCCAGGTTCGGCGGTTCGACCGGCACGGTCAGCCCCCACTCGAAGCGGTCCCGCAGCCGCGAGGCGAGGGTCGAGAGCTCGCTGGGGATGCGGTCGGCGGAGAGGACCAGCTGGCTGCCGGACTCATAGAGGGCGTTGAAGGTGTGGAAGAACTCCTCCTCGGTCGCCGGTTTGCCCTCGAGGAATTGGACGTCGTCGATCAGCAGCACGTCGATGTCGCGGTAGCGGGCCTTGAAGCCCTCGGCCCCGGCCGACTTGAGGGCACCGACGAACTCGTTGGTGAACGACTCGGCGGTCGTGTAGCGGACGCTCAGACCCGGGGCGTTGGCTTGCAGGTAGTTGGCGATCGCCCCCAGCAGGTGCGTCTTGCCCAGCCCCGGCGGGCCGTGGAGGAAGAGCGGGTTGTAGGCCTCCGAGGGCGCCTCGGCGACCGCGAGGGCGGCCCCGTGCGCGATCCGGTTGCCGTCCCCGATCACGAAGCGGTCGAAGGTGTAGGAGGGGTTGAGCTCGACCGAGTCGGGCCGCCCCCCGGCCTCGACGTCGCCGCCGTCGGTGAAAACGGCCGCTTGCAGAGGCGTGTCCGAGCTCGCCAGCGCTTCGGAGATCAGGGCCGAGTAGCGCCGCTCCGCCCAGGCCCTGATGCCCTCCGGCGCCGTCAGGTAGAGCGTCTCGCCGACCGCCCCGACCACCCGCAGCGGCTCCAGCCAGAGCCGGTAGGTCGAGTCGGGGACCGAGGCCCGGAGTCTTTCCTGGGCAGACCGCCATACCGCGTCGAGTTCGTGTCGGGAGGGGTCATCTGGCACCTGGCGCGCGACCATAGCGGCGTGCCTGCACAGGCAGAGCTCCCGAGTCGCAAATCCCGTAGAAAAGATTTGGGGGCGCGATCCCGCCCGCCGTCCGTATACTCCGGCCCGCATGAAGCGCACCTACCAGCCGAAGAAGCGCAAGCGCGCGAAAACGCACGGCTTCCGAGCTCGGATGAGCAGCCGCGGCGGCCGCGCGATCCTCAAGCGACGCCGGCGCAAAGGGCGGAAGCGCCTCACCCCCTAGATGGCGTCGAAGCGACGGCGTCTTTCGCGAAGCGGCGAGTTCGACCGCGTCTACCGCGACGGTTCATCCCATGCGACCCGCTACCTCGTTCTCTATACCTTTCCCCGCCGTGACGAGGAGCGCGAGGACGTGAGGCTGGGCGTGTCGGTCAGCCGCAAGGTGGGCGGCGCCGTCGAGCGCAACCGCGTCAAGCGGGCGCTGCGCGAGGCCTTCTGGGGGCTCTCCGACCGCCTTCCCGAGCGCCACGACTTCGTGATCGTCGCCCGGGCCGAGATCGGCGAGATGATCGAGCGCGAGGGCACCGGCGGTGTCACCAAGACGCTCGAAGAGGCGCTGGCGGGGGGCCGTTCCACGTGAAACGCATCCTCCTGGCCCCGATCCGTGCCTACCAGCGCTGGATCTCCCCCGCGAGACCGCGCCGCTGCAAGTACGAGCCGACCTGCTCCGCGTATGCCGTCGAGTCGATCGAACGTCACGGCGCCGCCCGCGGCTTCCTGCTGGCAGCCTGGCGCCTCCTGCGCTGCAACCCGTTCAGCCACGGCGGCTTCGACCCGGTCCCGAAGCGCTTCACCATGCGAGTGGGCCCCGTCGACCCCGCCGAGTACCACGGTGAGGTCAAGACCTGATGCTCCCGCTCGCGCTGCAGCTGGTCCCGCAGTTCTTCGTCGACGCGGCCGACAAGGTCCTCGTCTTCTTCCACGACTCGATCGGCCTCTCCTGGGGCGGCGCGATCATCGCCCTCACCGTCTCCGTGCGGGCGGTCCTGATCCCGCTCACCTACAAACAGCTGAAAGGGATGCGCGCGCTGCAGGCGCTGCAGCCGCAGCTGAAAGAGATCCAGGCCAAATACAAAAACGACAAACAGCGCATGCAGCAGGAGATGATGCGCTTCTACCAGGAGAACAAAGTCAACCCGCTGGCCTCCTGCATCCCTCTCCTGGCGCAGATCCCGGTCTTCATCACCCTCTTCTACGTCCTCCAGAAGGACCTGCGATTCGACATCTGCGGTCAGACGGCGGAAACCTGCGCCGATTACGCGGCCAAACAGGGCCACGCCGCCGGCTACTTCGGCGAAAGCTTCCTCTTCATCCCCGACCTGACCGCGAAGGCGACGGGCGCCGTCCTCATCGCCCTCATCATCATCTACGTCGCCACCCAGCTGATCTCCGGCCTGGTGATGGCGGTAACGGCCGACAAGAACCAGCGCCGGCTGATGCTGCTCCTGCCGCTGTTCATCGTCCCCTTCATCCTCAACTTTCCGGCCGGCCTGATCCTCTACTGGATCACCACCAACGTCTGGACGATCGGGCAGCAGTTCGTGATCCAGCGGGTGGTGCCGATGCCGGAGACGGCGAAGCCCGAGGCGATCGAGGCGGCCAAGGCGGCGAAACCTCCACCCAAGCCGCCGCGGAAGAAGAAGAGACGGCGGTAGCGTCGGGAAGGGGACCGGGTGCCCCCTTTCACTTAACTTGCTCGGGTGGTCGTGCTCCGGCAGTCCTTGGGCCTTGGTGACCGAGAAGTACAAGACGTTTCAGGGGGCACCCGGTCCCCTTCTGCGGGCAAGCTCCGGCTCTTCCCTCTGAGCCGCCGAGGAGGTGGCTTCGCGCCGGACCTTGCTCTCTAGTTGGTAGGTCCTAGCCCTTGGGGCGCTTCTTGGCTATTCCGGGGCGGCGGGGTAGGTCCGGTGGGGTTGGGGCCGTCTTTCTTATTACGTGGAGGTGGCGGTGCTTGCTGCCGGCTTCGTTGCCTACGTCGAGGATTTGCTCGGGGGACATGGCCAGATCCTCTGAGGCGGCTTCTAGCTGTTGCTCCTCATCCTCGTCGCGTTTTCCCTTCCAGGCGATTAGGACGCCGTTTGGCTTCAGGAGTGGGGATGCGAGCTCGGCCAGGGTCGAGAGGCGGCCCACGGCCCGGGCCGTGACTGCGTCGTAGGCCTCGCGTCCCTCACCGCCCGCCCAGTCCTCGGAGCGGAGGTTGAGGGCGGTGGCGTTGGCGATGCCCGCACTCTCGGCGGCCCGGGTCATGAAGGCGCACTTGCGGCCGACCGACTCGATCAGGTCGACCTGGGCGGCGGGCAGGGCGACGGCGAGCGCGAGCCCCGGGAAGCCGGCCCCCGCCCCGACGTCGGCGATCCGTCGTGCCGCGGCCAACTCGGGTACCTGCAGGCCGATGAGGCTGTCGGCGACGTGGACCTGCCAGGCCCGCTCGTCGACCACCGAGCTGACCGAGGCCCGCTCCTCGGCGAGCAGGTCGAGGACGCGGCGCAGCGCCTCCCTCCCGCCGGCGTCGAGGACGGCGGTCGGGTCGGGGCTCACTCCGCGACGAGCGGAGCGACGATCACGCAACGGCGGGGCTCATCGCCCTCGCTGTAGGTCTCGATCCCCGCGCGCTCCTTCAGCCGCTCGTGGACGACGCGGCGCTCCTGGGCGCTCATCGGGTCCATCTCGACGACGTGGTTGCCGCTCAGCGCCTGGTCGGCGGCCCGATCGGCCCGCCCCTCCAGGGTCTCGCGCCGGCGCGCACGGTAGCCCGCCGCGTCGACGACGACCCGCTTGCGGTCCCGCATCCCGCGGAAGGCGGCCTGGTAGCAGAGCAGCTGCAGGGCGTCGATCGTCTGCCCGCGTTTGCCGATCAGCAGCCCGTAGTCGTCATCCCCGTCGACTGTGGCGGCGATGCAGTCGTCGTCCTCCTCGATCTCCACCTCGCCGTCGAGGTCGAGCTCGTCCAGCACGCCCTCGACCAGCTCGCGCACCCGCTCGGCGGGCTCCTGGGGCCAATCGACGGTCTCGCTCACGAGGGGCAGGCTATCCGACCGCTCGTCGCCGCGCCCGGGTAAATAGGGTGGCTCGGACATGGGCACTGTCTACGCGGTCGCGAATCAGAAGGGGGGGGTCGGCAAGACGACCACCGCCGTCAACCTCGCCTCCTGCGCCGCCCAGCAGGGCGAGCAGACCCTCCTCGTCGACCTCGATCCCCAGTGCAACGCGACCGTCGCCCTCGGCGGCGACCGCGATGCCCACCCCTCCTCCTACGACTGCCTGACCGGCGACGTCTCGGTCGCCCAGGCGGCGAAGCCGGCCGGTCCCGACAACCTCTGGCTGGTCCCCGCCGGCCGCGACCTCGCCGGCGCCGCGGTCGAGCTGCCCCGCATCGAGGGCTCCGAGACGCGCCTGCGCGAACGCCTCGGCCCGCTGCGCGAGCGCTTCGCGATGACCCTGCTCGACTGCCCGCCCTCGCTGGGCCCGATCAGCGTCAACGCGCTCACCGCCGCCGACCGCGTGATCGTCCCCGTCCAGGCCGAGTACCTGGCGCTGGAGGGGCTGGTGCAGTTCCTCGAGACGCTCGGCCTGATCAGGCGCGAGCTCAACCCCCAGCTGCAGGTCTCGGGCCTGCTGATCACCATGCACGACGAGCGCACCCGCCTCGCCCAGGACGTCGAGTCGGAGCTGCGCCGGCACTTCCCGGACATGGTCTTCGAGACGGTCATCCCGCGCAGCGTCCGAGTCGCCGAGTCGCCGAGTTATGGTCTCCCCGTGACCGACCACGCCCCCTCCTCCCGCGGCGCCGTCGCCTACCGGGCGCTCGCCAAGGAGCTCGCGAGTCGTGGCTAGCGGCACCCGCCGCGGCATCGGCCGCGGCCTGGCGGCGATCCTGCCGGAGACCGCCGGCGACGATGCCGGCGAGCTGCGGGAGCTGCCGGTCGAGCTGATCAAGCCCAACCCCAACCAGCCGCGCACCCAGTTCGACGCTGAGGCGCTCAGCGCCCTGGCCGCGTCGATCGGGTCCAGCGGCGTCGTCCAGCCCCTGCTCGTCCGCCCCCTCCCCGACGGCAGCTACGAGCTCGTCGCCGGCGAGCGACGCTGGCGCGCGGCGCAGGAGGCCGGCCTGGAGAAGGTGCCGGCGGTGGTCCGCGACCAGGCGGAGGCCGAGCGGCTGCAGGCGGCGCTGATCGAGAACATGGTGCGCGAGGATCTCAACCCGGTCGAGGAGGCGCGGGCCTGCGCGGCGCTGATCGAGGACCTCGGGCTCAGCAAAGAGGACCTGGCGCAGCGGGTCGGCCGCAGCCGTCCCGCGGTCTCCAACCTGATCCGGTTGCTGGAGCTGCCCGACGAGGTCATCGAGATGCTCGAGTCGGGCGATCTCAGCGAGGGCCACGGCAAGGCCTTGCTCGGGGCCAAGGGCAACGACGTCCGCCGCCGCCTCGGCCGCGACGCGGTCCGTGCCGGTTGGTCGGTCCGCGAGACCGAGAACAGGGTTCGGCTGGCTGGCCAGCCAAAGGCTCGGCCGAAGAAGCAGGAGGTCGACCCGGAGGAGGCGGCGGCGATGGAGGCGGCCGCCGACGCCCTCGAGGCGTCCCTGGGGCATGAGGTGACGGTCCGCGCCAGGGGGGAGGGGGTCGCCGTCGAGCTGCGCCTCACCGACCTCGACGAGGCCCACGCCCTCGCCCGCCGCCTCGGCAAGCGCAGCCGCTAGCCCTTCTGGGCGACGCCCGGGCCACCCGGCCACCGCCGCTATCATCGCCCTCTCGCGGGCGATTAGCTCAGTTGGTTAGAGCGCGTCTCTGATAAGGACGAGGTCCCTGGTTCGAATCCAGGATCGCCCACTCGGCCCGACCTATACTTGGCCGTCCACCACGGTCGGGAGCCTTCTTCGTGCAGCAGATGCAGATCTATGGCGTCAGTTTCGACATGGTCGGCAAGCAGCCGATCGTGTTGTTGAAGACCGTGGACGGGAACCGCTTCCTGCCGATCTGGATCGGCCACCCCGAGGCCGCCGCGATCCTGATGAAGCTGCAAGGCGCCTCGACCCCGCGGCCGATGACCCACGACCTGCTCTCCGACATGCTCGAGCAGCTCGACGCCAAGTGCGAGCGCGTCTCCGTGACCGAGCTGCGCGACAACACGTTCTACGCCTCGATCACCGTCTCGATCAACGGCACCGAGGTCGAGATCGACTCCCGGCCGTCCGACGCCCTCGCCCTCGCCGTCCGGGTCTCGGCCCCGATCTTCGCCTCCGAGGATGTGATCGAGGAGTCGGCGATCGAGTTCGAGCACGAGGTCGAGGACACCGAGGAGGTCGTCGACAAGTTCAAAGAGTTCCTCGACGAGGTCACCCCCGAAGACTTCGCCAAGGGCGAGGACGGCTAGACCCGCCCGTCGGCTAGGCCGGGGCGGCGGTGAGGGCCAGGTCGAGGATGCGCTCGACCAGTTGCTCGAACGTCATCCCCGCCGCCTCGGCGGCCTGGGGGAGGAGGCTGGTGTCGGTGAGGCCGGGGATCGCGTTGGCCTCGAGCACCTGCGGGCCCCCCGGCCCGAGGATCAGGTCGATGCGTGCGAAGCCCGAGCAGCCGAGCGCGCGGTAGGTGGCCAGCGCCGCCTCCTCGATCGCCGTCCGCTCCGCGTCGCTCAGCTCGGCCGGGCAGACGAAGCGGGTGCGGCCGATCTCGTAGCGGGCTTCGAAGTCGTAGCGGTCGCCCTGCTCGGGCATCGCCTCGACGATCGGCAGCGCTTCCTCGCCGAGCACGCTGACCGCCACCTCGCGGCCGTCGACGAAGCGCTCCAGCAGCACCCGGTCGTCGTAGCTGAAGGCGGCGACCAGGGCCTGCGGCACCTCGCCGGGGGCGGCTGCGAACTTGACCCCGAGCGAGGAGCCGCCGCGGCTCGGCTTCACGACCAGCGGAAAGCCGAGGCTCTGCTCGAGCTGCCCGAGCGCGTCGGCGGCGCCGAGCTCGCGGAAAGCGGTCGAGTTGAAGGCGAACCAGTCGGGGGTCGGCAGCCCCGCCTCGCGGACCGCGTGCTTGGCCAGCGACTTGTCCATGCAGCGCGCGCAGGCCGCCGCGCCCGGGCCGGTGAAGGGGATGCCGAGGATCTCCAGCAGCTCCTGCACGGTCCCGTCCTCGCCGCCGACCCCGTGCATCGCGACGAAGGCGACGTCGGGCCGCTCGGCGCTCAGGCGCTTGACCAGGTCGGCACCGACGTCGAGCCCGACCACCTCGTGCCCGAGCCGTTCCAGCGCGTCCTCGACCCTGGCGCCGGAGCGCAGCGAGACGTTGCGCTCGAGCGAGCGGCCGCCCTTGAGGACCGCGACCCTCATCCGCCCGCCTCGCCGGCCTTGCGGAACGGGACCACGTTCTCCTCTTCGGCCTCGACGACGGCCGGCCGGCCAGCCCCGCCCGTGCTCTCCCCGGTCAGGGCCTCGTAGAGCTCGACCTGCTCGGCGATGACGCTGCCGATGCGGCGGACACCCTCGCGGATCTCCGCCTCGGTGACGCCGGAGAAGTTGAGCCGCATCGAGTTGCGCCCGCGCTCGTCGATGTAGGCGGCTTGTCCCGGCACGAAGGCGACGTCGGCCCGCAGCGCCTTCGCCAGCAGGTCGCCGGTGTCGATGTACTCCGGCAGGGTGGCCCAGATGAAGAGCCCGCCCTGCGGCTCGGTCCAGGTCGCCGCCGCCGGGAAGTGCTCGCGCAGCGCCGCGATCATCGTTTCGCGCCGGCCGCGGTAGATCTCGACCAGGTCGGCGACGTACTGGCGCCAGCGCCCTTCGGCGAAGTACTCGCGCACGAAGTACTGGGTCAGGGTCGAGGTGCAGAGGTCGGCCGCCTGCTTGCCGAGCACGATCTTCTCCATCACCGGCGGCGGCGCCACCGCCCAGCCGAGCCGGATCCCGGGGGAGAGGATCTTCGAGAAGGTGCCGATGTAGAGGACGAAGTCGCCGCCGTCGAGCTGGTAGAGCGGCGGCAGCGGCTCGCCGCCGTAGCGCAGCAGCCCGTAGGGGTTGTCCTCGACCACCAGCAGCTCGTGCAGCTGCGCCAGCTCGACCAGCCGCCGCCGCCGCTCCAGCGACATCGTCACCCCGGCCGGGTTCTGGAAGCTCGGCACCGAGTAGACGAACTTCGGCCGCCGCCCTTCCGCGCGCAACTGCTCCAGCAGTCCCTCCAGCTCCTCCACCCGCATCCCGTCCTCGTCGCACTCGACCTGGATCACGTCGGCCTGGTAGCTGCAGAAGACCGGGACCGCGCCCGGGTAGGTCGGCGCCTCGCAGATCACCACGTCGCCGGGGTCGACCAGCGTCTTGCAGATCAGGTCGATCGCCTGCTGGCCGCCGGTGGTGACGATCACGTCGTGGGGGTCGACCAGCATCCCCTCGGCGCCCATCACCTCGACGATGCAGTCCTTGGTCTCCTCGAAGCCCTCGGTCGGGCCGTACTGGAGCGCTTCCGCCGCCGACTCCTGGGCGATCCGGGTCATCTGCGCCGCGAAGCTCTGAGGGGGGAAGGTGGAGGTGTCGGGCAGGCCGCCGGCGAGCGAGATCACTTCCGGCCGCGCCGTCACCGCCATCAGGTCGCGCATCGCCGAGGAGCGCATCACCCCGGTCCGCTCCGCGAACAGGCCCGCATAGCGCTCGAGGTCGCGGGTGCTGGTGTGGGCACGCCGGCGGTGGGGGGGTGGAGGCACCTCGCTCATTCAACGAAGTGTGGCGGATCGACACGAGGACGCCCGGGAGGTTAGGTTTTCAACGTGGACTTTCTGACCGAGGTAGGCATCGGCCTGGCGATCGGCATGCTCGCCGGCACCGCCGGCACCCACGGCTCCGCCCTGGGCCGGATGACGGTGCTGGCCGCGGTGATCGGCCTCGTCGCCGGCTTCCTGCTCGAGGGGGTCGCGGGGGCGCTGCTCGCGATGGCCGGCGCGGCGCTCGGCTGCGTCGTCATCAGCGACGTCGTCCACGGCGCCAGCCGCCGCGAGGGAAGCGGCGCCGGCGCTCTCGCCTTCCTCGTCGCCCTGGCGGCGCTGATCGTGGTCGCCGTCGCCCTGCTGCTGCCGCCGCTGGTCCTGCTGCCGGTCATCGCCCTCGCCTGGCTGGGGATCACCCGCCACCGCCGCGCCCAGCGCAAGCACGCCGGGCTCCGCGTCCTGCGCTGACCGCCCCCTCCAACACCTTTTCCATCCCTGACATGGAAAAGGTGTTGGCTTTGGCGGCCCCGGCCCGCGGCCCCGGTCGAGCATCATTGCGGCCATGCCGAAGAAGCTGATCCTCACCTACGTCGACTCGCTGCGCACCGACATGCTGCAGCGGGCGATCGCCGAGGAGCGCGCCCCGACCTTCGCGGCCCTGCTCGAGCGCGGCGTCCTCGTCGAGGACTGCGTCTCCAGCTTCCCCTCGGTGACGCCGGTCGCCTGCTCGGAGATCGTCACCGGGACCGGGGCCGAGCGGCACTGGATCAGCGGCATGAACTGGTACCACCGGCTGGAGCGGCGCTACGTCGAGTACGGCTCCTCGCTGGAGGCGACCCGCGCCTTCGGGGTCTTCCGTGCCCTCTACGACCTCGTCTACAACATGAACCTGGCCCACCTCAGCCCAGAGGTCGAGACGCTGTTCGAGCGCCTCGATGACGCCGGTGCCCGCACCGCCTGCACGCCGTTCCTGATCTACCGCGGCCGCCATCGTCACCAGGTCTCGCTCGAGGGCCTGGTCCGCCGCGCCGTCGACGTCTCCAAACTCAAGTTCCGCCACCACACCTGGGGGCCGGCCGAGCTCTTCTACGGCGACCTCTACGCCAGCCGCGAGGTGCCCTGCCGCTCGACCTCGATCCCCGGCAGCCGCGACGGCTACGCCGCCTGCTGCTCGGCCGAGCTGCTGAAGGAGGACGGCTTCGACTTCCTCCTGCTCTCGCTGCCGGACAACGACAACTACTCGCACCGGCACGGCCCGGAGGCGAGCGTCGAGTCGATCGCCAAGGCCGACCACTGCTTCGCCAAGGTGGTGGAGGCGGCGGGCGGTCTCGACCCCTTCCTCGCCGAGCACGCGCTGATCCTGCTTGCCGACCACGCCCAGACCCCGGTCCACCGCGGCCTGCCCCTGGCCGAGCTGCTCGGCCACGAGTGGGACGTCCTGCAGCCCTCCGACGACCGCCCCGAGCTGGCCCAGCTGGCGGTCAGCCCGACCGGCCGCGCCGCCCACGTCTACCTGCTGCCGGGCGAGGGCGAGCGGGCCGAGCCCGCCGCGGTCGCGGCGAAACTGACCGTGATCGAGGGCGTCGACCTGACCTGCTGGCTGCAGGGAGCCGACGGCGTGCCGACCCGGCGCGAGGAGCCCGGCCCTCCGGCCGGCGGCGAGTGGGCGGTGGTCGAGCGGGGCGGGGAGACGCTGCGCTTCCGGCCCGGCGGCGAGATCGCCGACCTGCGCGGCGGCAGCTGGGAGCTCGACGGCGAGCTCGGCGTGCTGGAGGCGCGGGTCGAGGAAGGGCGGCTGCGCAGCGAGCAGTACCCGGACCCGCTGGCCCGGGTCTGGTCGGCGCTCAGCGCACCCCACGCCGGCGACTTCGTCGTCTCCCTCGCCGAGGGCTTCGAGGCGGTCGACTGGGGCGGCGTCACCCACGCCGGCGGCGGCAGCCACGGCTCGCTGCTCGCCGGCGACTCGCTCGGCCCGCTGCTCTTCGTCGGCTGCGGGCCGGAGTCGGCCGACGCGCGGGAGCAGTGGACCCTGCGCGACGTCGCCCCGGTCGTCTACGAGCACTTCGGGCTGGCGGCGTGAGGGTCGCGGCGCTTGCCGTCGCCGCGCTCTGCCTGCTGCCCGCGGTCGCCATCGCCTCGGTCCCCGAAGCCGAGGCGATCCGCGCCGCCAACCTCGACTCGAAGGTCCTCGACCAGCAGCGCAAGAACGAGACGCTGGCGCCGGTCGCGAACGAGGTCGACGGCAACTGGGAGGTCGCCTACTTCGCCGCCGGCGAGCAGGTTGCGCTGGTCGTCGTCGACGACGAGAGCGGCGAGGTCCTCGAGTCCTGGACCGGCCACCAGGTCGCCTGGAAGATGGCCCGCGGTTACTCCGGCTCGTTCGGCCACGCGCTCAACGCGCCCTACGTCTTCCTGCCGCTCTGCGCCCTCTTCCTGTTCGGTCTCGTCGACTGGCGCCGGCCCTGGCGGGTCGCCAACCTCGACCTCGTCGTCCTGCTCGGCTTCGGCCTCTCCCACTTCTTCTTCAACCGGGCCGAGATCGGGGTCTCGGTGCCCCTCCAGTACCCGGTCCTGCTCTATCTCCTGGCGCGGGCGCTGTGGGTCGGCTTCCGCGGCAGGGGGGAGGGGCTGCGCCCGGTCTGGCCGGCCGCCTGGCTGCTGGTCGCGGCGCTCTTCCTGCTTGGCTTCCGGGTCGGCCTCAACGTCGCCGACTCGGGCGCGATCGACGTCGGCTACGCCGGCGTCGTCGGCGCCGATCGCATCACTCACGGGGAACCGATCTACGACAACTTCCCCAAGGACGTCTCGCAAGGGGACACCTACGGCCCGGTCAACTACCTCGCCTACGTCCCGACCGAGCTCGTCTGGCCCTGGTCGGGGACCTGGGACGACCTGCCCGCCGCCCACGGCGCCGCCGTCCTCTTCGACCTCGCCACCTTCGCCCTGCTGATCCTGCTCGGGTTGCGCATCCGCCCCGGGCCCGCCGGGCGCCGCCTCGCCGCGACCCTCGCCTTCGGCTGGGCCGCCTACCCGTACACCGCCTTCGCCCTGGAGTCGAACTCCAACGACACGCTGGTCGCGGCCCTGCTCGTCGCCACGCTCCTGGTGCTCGCCAGACCGGCCGCCCGCGGCGCGATGCTCGCCCTCGCGACCTGGGCGAAGTTCGCGCCGGCCCTGCTCGCCCCGATGCTCCTCACCTACCGGTCGGGGAAGCGCACCGCGCTGATCACCGCCGCCGGCTTCGCGGCGGTGACGGCCGCCGTGCTGCTCTGGCCCGCGATCGACCCCGGCCTCGCCGCCGTCTACGACCGCACCATCGCCTACCAGTCCGGCCGCGACTCCCCGTTCAGCATCTGGGGACAGGTGCCGTCGCTGGAGCCGCTGCGCCTCGCGATTCTCGCCGCGACCGCCGCCCTCTCGGCCCTGCTCGCCTTCCACCCCCGCGAGAAGTCGCTCGTCCAGGTCGCCGCCCTCGGCGCCGCCCTGCTGATCGCCCTGCAGCTGACGATGCAGCACTGGTTCTACCTCTACATCGTCTGGTTCTACCCGCTCTTTCTCATCGCCGCGACTTTTCTCGGACGCTTTCCCTCGGCCGGACAGGAGACTGAAGACGCTACGTCGAAATAGCTTTGGTTATGCCATCTGCGCGAGGAGTTGGGGAGAACGTCATCGCGGGCTTGGTAGTGCTTGCCCTGGTAGCGGTGGCTACGTGGATCGCCTCGTTGTTCGACGCTCCCGTCCCTCTCTGGATCGCCCTGCTCGCCATGGCTGGTGCTCTGTTCATCGGAATCGGAGCAGGCTTCCTGCTGCGTGTGGGAGAGGATCTGCCCGGGTATCAGGCCGATCTCATCGGCGAGGCAGTTCTTGGTCTGCGGGAAGTCGTTGCGGGTGACCTGGACATCTCGTTCGACGAGTTCATCGAGCGAGGCGTGCTGGAACCCGCCCGATTCGGTATCAGCGTCGTTTCAGGCGAGGAAATACGCCTCTCGGTCCTCAGGTTCGACGCTTCCTCCGACAGCTTCCGGATGCTCTATGAGGCGGGCCACACTCTCGGGCGAAAGGGCAATTTCTCGCTCCCCAGGGATTCGATGGCCGGACACGCTCTGGACTCCGGCGAACTTCAGTGGACCAATGACGTGGAAGAAGACGAGCGCTGGAAGGCGCACCCGCTTGCCAGCGAGGGACGCCGCTACTGCTCGCTCGCCTCGATGCCGATCGAGGTGGGAGGAGAAATCGTGGCTGTCCTCAATGTCGTGTCCACGGAGAAGGGAGCATTCTTGACCGGTGATCTCACCTATATCGAGCTTTTGGGCGGGTTCATAGGGCTCGCATGGGCATTGAATAGCGCCGGGGAACCTCATAGACTCGACCCATCCGAGGAATCCACCGCCTCAGAGAGAAGGGGATTTAGATGGCGCATGGCTCGATACCGACCGGTCCGTCTGAGCTCTATCTCGACCTGCTCAAGGGCAAGATCTCCTCGGAGGATTACGCCAAGAGGGCAAAGAAGCGCGTGCGGGAAGAGGCTCGCAAGCGCCCGGTGGGCTCCGGCGCGCAGCCTGAGCGCACCTAACCTCCCGGCGACTCTCAGTCCCGCTTCTCTGCCGGCACCAGCACCTGCTCGAAGGAGTCCGCCAGCCCCTGCTCGTTGACGTCGACCAGGGCGCCCATCACCCAGACGTCGTCCTCGGCGGTCTCGAACTTGGTCGGCATCTGGGTGATCAGCGAGGCGAGGGCCTGCTCCGGCTTGACCCCGAGCACGCTGTGGCGGGAACCGGTCATGCCGACGTCGGAGATGAAGGCGGTGCCGCCGGGCAGCACCCGGCCGTCGGCCGTGGGGACGTGGGTGTGGGTGCCGAAGACCGCCGCCACCCGCCCGTCGAGGTGCCAGCCCATCGCCACCTTCTCGCTCGTCACCTCGGCGTGGAAGTCGACCACGACCGCGTCGGCGTCGCCGGCCAGCTGGTCGAGGATGCCGTCGACGGCGTCGAAGGGGGAGCGGGCGACCCGCAGGCCGACCGCGCCGCTGAGGTTGACCACCGCGACCCGCATCCCGCCCGCCTCGACCACGGTGAAGCCGCGGCCGGGGTTCCCCTGCGGGTAGTTGGCCGGCCTGATCACCAGCCGCTCGCGTTCGAGGAACCCGTAGGCCTCGCGGTGGCGGTAGACGTGGTTGCCGGTCGTGATCACCCCGGTGCCGACCCCGAAGAGGTCGTTGGCGGTGCGCTCGGTGATCCCGACCCCGCCCGCCGTGTTCTCGCCGTTGACGACGATCAGGTCGGGGGCGTGCTGCTCGCGCAGCGCCGGCATCGTCTCCCGCAGGCCGCGCCGCCCGGGCCCGCCGACCACGTCGCCGATGAAGAGAACTCGCATGGTCCGCTGACCCTATCTGCGAGATTGAGCCCGATGGCGAAGTCGGAGCAGATGCGAGAGCGCCTGCGGCGGGCCGAGGCCTATCCCTACGCGATCCCCGGGCGCTCCTTCGTCCAGGTCGGCGAGCGCACCGTCTACCTCGACGAGCTGCCCGTCCTCAGCGGCCGCCGGCCCCTGCTCGCCTACGGCTCCAACGCGGCCCCGGAGGCGCTCGTCCGCAAGCTCGCCGCCGAGCCGGCGACCCCGCTGCCGCTCGTCCGCGCCGAGCTCGCCGACTTTGACGCCGTCTACTCCAACCACCTCTCGCCCTACGGCGCCGTGCCGGCGACCCTGCACCCGAGCCCCGGCACGGCGCTGACCGTCTTCGTCGCCTTCCCGACCGAGGCCCAGCGGCTCCTGCTCTCGGCCAGCGAGCCCAACTACGAGGAGCGCCGCCTCACCGGCATCTCCTGCCGACCCGAGCTCGGGGAGCCGCTGCCCGAGCTCGACGCCTTCATCAGCCGCCACGGCCCCCTCCTGCTCGACGGCGCCCCGGTCGCGCTGAGCGCGATCGCCGCCCGCGGGAGGAGGTTCGCCGAGCTCGATCAGACCGCGGCGAAGCGGCGCAGGGCGACGCGCGCCAGCAGACCGTAGGCCGCGGTCAGCACCGCCAGGTGCAGCAGCGGCCACCCGATCCCGCCGCCGGCCGAGTCGAGCGCCGCGGTCATCGCTTCCAGCGCCGGCTTGAACGGGAAGAGCGCGGTGGCGATCTCGATCAGGTCGAAGATCCCGGTGCCGACCGCACCGGAGGGCACCAGCGAGAGGAAGGCGATCGGCAGGGTGACCATGAAGGCGAGCAGGGAGACCGCGCGGACCTCGCGCGCCGCCGCCCCGAGAGCCGCCCCGGCCGCGCCCAGCGCCGCCCCGCCGGCGAGGATCGCCAGCAGCCAGAGCCCGAACCGCTCCCACTGCAGGGGCACGAAGATCTCCAGGCCGGCGAGCATCAGCAGCGTCACCACCAGCCCCACCGCCACCCCGAGCAGCACCTTCTCGGCCAGCAGCGCCGCCGGCGAGACCAGGCCCCGGGTCAGCCGCGGGAAGGCGTTCTCCTCCCGCTCCAGCGCCAGCGAGCCGGCGACCAGGAGGACGATCACGAAGGCCAGGGTCAGGGTCGCCGCAACCGCGATCGCGAACACTTCGAGCGGCGGCGAGGAGCCGCTGACGACCTCCTTCTTCACCTCCACCGGCTGCGCCAGCCGCTCGATCAGGGGCCCGGCGACGTCGAGGTTTTCGCCGGCGCGGCTGGCGAACCGGATCACCTCGCGCAGCGAGGTGCGCAGCGGCCCGGGCTCGACCGCCGGTTCCAGCGCGGTGAGGATCTGGGCCGCGGTGCGCAGGCCGAGGACCTGCACGGTGAAGCCGCTGAGCTGGAACTGGCCGCCGTCGATCAGCAGGTTCAGGTAGCGGCCTGCTTCGGCGGCGATCCGCCGCGCGATCGCCAGGTTCGCCTGCGCCATCAGGGTCGTGATCCGTTCGTCGACCAGCTGCGCTTTGACCGGGTCCTCCTCGTTGACCAGCACTTCGACCTTCGGCGTGCCAGGGGTGAGGGTGGAGAGCGAGTTGATCTGGTCGACCAGGTCCTCGGGCAGGATCAGCGCCGCCAGCACGTCGCCGGACTCGACCTTCTCCACCGCTTCCTCGCGGTCCTTCACCGCGACGCACTCGACCCGGGCGCAGACCCGCCGGTCCACGTCGACCGCTGGCAGCGGTCGCTGCCCGACGCTGACCCGGGTGTCGCTCGGGACCTCGTTGAGGTAGGCGACCCGCGGCTTCTCCGGGTCGCGCGAGACCGCGAACCCGACCAGCAGCGCGATCAGCACCGGGTAGGCGACCAGCAGCACCGCCTGCAGCGGCGAGCGGCGCAGGATCTGCAGGTCCTTGAGCAGCAGCCAGCGCATCGCTCAGTGCCCCCGGTGCTGGAGGTAGGCGACGAAGGCGGTCTCGAAGTCGCTGTCGGCGGACTGCGGCGCCTCGCTGCGGACGGCCTCGCGCAGCTCCTCGGCGGAGCCGTCGAACAGCGACTCGCCGTCGGCGAGGACGTGCACCCGGCGGCCGTAGCGCTCGGCCTCCTGGATGTCGTGGGTCGAGAACACGACCGTCGTGCCCCGCTCGGCGAGGCCGCCGACGAACTCCCAGAGCCGCGCCCGCTGGCGCGGGTCGAGGCCGACGCTGGGCTCGTCGAGCAGCAGCACCTGCGGCCGCGACAGCAGCCCGATCGCGATGTTGATCCGCTGCTGGTTGCCGCCCGAGAGCCGGGCGACGATCTCCGCCCGCCGCTCCGCCAGGCCGGTCAGCTCCAGCATCTCCGCGGTCGAGGCCTGCGGGTCCTCGTGCCCCTCGAGGCGGGCGAAGAGGAGCAGGTTCTCCTCCACGGTCAGCCGCCGGTATAGGGCCGCCTGCTGCGGCACCCACCCGACTCCCCCGGCCGGCGCCTGCACCTCGCCGCCGTCGGGCCGGGCGATCCCGGCCAGGATCGAGAGCAGAGTCGTCTTCCCGGCCCCGTTCGGCCCGATGATCGCCACCAGCTCCCCACTTTCAGCCTCCAGATCGACGCCGCGGAGAGCTTCCCGATCCCCGTACCGTTTCACCAGCCCCCGTGCCCGCATCGCAGGAAAGCTACTGACCGGTTGATGGAGGGTCGGGTGTCCCTCGAACCGGCGGATACTCAAAACGCCGGTCTTATTAGACCGGCGTTTATCGGAGCGAGGGACACCCGACCCTCCCCTAAACTCGCCCCATGGCTTTCCCCGCTACCCGCATGCGCCGCCTGCGGCGCACCGACACCTTGCGCGGCCTCGTGCGCGAGACCGAGCTCTCGCCGCGCCATTTGATCCAGCCACTCTTCGTCCTTGCCGGCGGTGAGGGTCGCGAGCCGGTCCCCTCGATGCCGGGTGTCGAGCGGTTCTCGATCTCGGGCCTGGTCGAGGAGGCCGGCGAGGTTGCCGCCGCCGGCGTCGGGGCGGTCCTGCTCTTCGGTGTCCCCGCCGCCAAAGACGAGTCCGGTTCGGGTGCCTACGACGACGAGGGCGTCGTGCAGATGGCGGTGCGGGCGCTGAAGGACGCCCACCCCGACCTCGTCGTCATCACCGACGTCTGCCTCTGCGAGTACACCTCGCACGGGCACTGCGGCTTCCTCCGTGACGGCGAGGTCGACAACGACATCACCGTCGAGCTGCTCGCCAAGACCGCGATCTCCCACGCCGAGGCCGGCGCCGATGCGGTCGCCCCCAGCGACATGATGGACGGCCGGGTCGGCTCGATCCGCTTCCAGCTCGACGAGGAGGGGCACCCCGACGTCCCGATCGTCGCCTACAGCGCCAAGTACGCCTCCGCCTTCTATGGCCCCTTCCGCGACGCGGCGGAGTCGACGCCGGCCTCCGGCGACCGCCGCGGCTACCAGATGGACCCCGCCAACGCCGCCGAGGCCGTGCGCGAGGCCGAGCTCGACCTCGACGAGGGCGCCGACGTGCTGATGGTCAAGCCCGCCACCGCCTACCTCGACGTCGTGCGCCGGGTCAAGGACGCGACCGGCGCCCCCGTTGCCGCCTACCACGTCTCCGGCGAGTACTCGATGCTGAAGGCGGCCGCCGCCAACGGCTGGATCGACGAGCGCGCCGCCGTGGTCGAGACCCTGACCTCGATCCGCCGCGCCGGCGCCGACGCGATCGTCACCTACTACGCGAAGGAGGCCGCCCCGTGGCTTCGGTGAAAGTCCCGCAGTCGAAGGCGCGCAGCCGCAAGGACGGCTCGGCGATCCCGCTCGACGAGACCGACAAGCGGCTGATGAACCTGCTGCAGTCGAGCTTCCCGCTCGACCCCGAGCCCTTCGCCCTCGTCGCCTCCGAGGCCGACCTGCAGCTCGACGACGTCCTCGCCCGCACCCAGCGCCTGCTCGACGGCCGGATCATTCGCGAGATCACCCCGATCTTCGACACCCGGGCGCTCGGCTACGAGTCGATGCTGGTCGCCGCCAAAGTCGACTCCGAGCACCCGCAGCGCGCCGCCCAGATCGTCAACTCCCATCCCGGCGTCTCCCACAACTACCTGCGCACGCACGAGTTCAACCTCTGGTTCACGATCGCCACGCCGCCCGACTCGGAGCTCGGCCTCCGGGGCACCCTCGACGCCCTGATGGCGGAGACCGGCGCCGAGTCGATGCGGGAGCTGCCGACCCTGACCCTGTTCAAGATCAACATGAACCTGGAGATGGAGAAGGGCACCGAGGCTCTGGCCGCAGCGGTCGAGGCAACCCCGCCGCGCGAGTTGGAGCCGCAGCCCTACGACGACGAGGACATCGCGACGATCAGGGCGACGTCGTCGTCGTCGTAGGGCTGCGCCTCCAGCTCGCGAGGCGGCGCCGCCTCAACCGCGGCGGCAAGCGCCTCGGTGCCCTTCTCCATCTCCAGGTTCATGTTGATTTTGAACAGGGTCAGGGTCGGCAGCTCGCG
>DASUQC010000011.1:0-56165 GCA_036280745.1 Solirubrobacterales bacterium | reverse complement strand
CCGCTGTCCGGCGATCGAGATCCCGCGGCTCGGGGTTGCCGGGCCCGTGTAGCCGCCGTCCGCGGGTTACCTATAATCCCGCGTCCAACCGGTGCCCAGGGGGCACGAAACCCGTCACGCGCCCGCTCGAAGAAGGCGTGGAACCCGGGAGGTCAAAATTGAAGGCCCAGTCCGATCGCAGCGCTCGCGTCGAGCGCTACTCACCCGAGCGCCCCTACAAACCGCTTGTCTCGCCGCCCAGCGTCGAGGACAAGGACGCCTGCGCGATCTACGCCTCCGTGCGCAAGGACGCGACGCCGAGCCACGAACCGATCGAGCTGGCGATTCCCGCCCTGCAGAAGATGCTCCACCGCGCCGGCAACGTCGACGGCGAGGGTGACGGCTGCGGCCTCCTGGTCGACATCCCGCGCAAGATCTGGGCCGAGGAGGTCCGCTCCGGCGGCCACGACCCCTCGCTGGCGACCGACGAAGCCTTCGCCGTCGCCCACGTCTTCATCGAGCGCTCCCAGGACCGCGACAAGGTCCAGCACGACGCCCGCGAGCTGCTCGGCCAGGGCGGGTTCCGCATCCTCGCCGAGCGGATCGGCGTCGTCGACTCGCAGGCGCTCGGCCCGACCGCACGCGAGGAGGAGCCCCACTTCTGGCAGATCGCCGGCCTCGTTCCCGACGCCGCCAAGCGCGACAGCGTCCTCTTCGAACTGCTGATCGAGCTCGAGGTGCAGCTCGGCGTCCACGTCCCGTCCTTCTCCGCCAGCACCTGCGTCTACAAGGTGATGGGCGCGCCGAAGGTGCTCGGCGAGTACTACCCCGACCTGCGCGACGAGCGCTTCGAGACGATCGGGTGCTTCGGCCACAACCGCTACTCGACCAACACCTGGCCCTCGTTCAAGCGGGTGCAGCCGTTCTCGGCGCTCGGCCACAACGGCGAGATCAACACGATCGAACAGCTGCGCCAGGAGGCGAAGATGCTGGCGGTGCCGGTCCGTCCCGGCGCCTCGGACTCGCAGGACCTGAACCTGACGATCGACACCCTGGTCAGCCGCGAGGGGCTGAGCCTGGCGGAAGCGATGGAGATGGTCGTGCCGCCGATCGTCGAGGAGATTCGCAGCCTGCCGGAGGAGCTGCGCGGCTTCTACATGTACCTGCGCCAGGCGATGGGCCCGTTCGCCCAGGGCCCGGTGGCGCTGATCGCCCGCCACGGCGACGAATGCGTCTTCTCCGCGGACGCGCTCGGCCTGCGCCCGCTCTGGCAAGTCGAGACCACCGAGGACTACGTGTTCAGCTCCGAGCCGGGGGTGGTCTCGGTCAGCGACATGGTCTCCGAGCCGCTGCCGATGGCGCCCGGGGAGAAGGCGCTGGTGCTGATCGACCGCGCCAAGCGCCACTCGACCCTGCACCCGCACGCCGAGATGCTGCGGATCGTCCGCGACAGCTGGCTGCGCCGCAACGGTGTCGACGGGGTCGCCCCGTACGAGCGCGCGATCGAAGCCGGCGGACCGCTCGAGGGCGCCGACGTCCCGGGTTACTCCGACGCCGGGCCCGAGGAGCCGGTCAAGGTCTCCGACCGCGTCCTCGCCGGCTTCGGCTGGCAGCGCGACGACGTCAAACTGGTCCAGCAGATGGCCTCGAACGGGGCCGAGCCGGTCGGCTCGCTCGGCTACGACGGCCCGCTGGCGGCGCTCTCGCCCGAGCGCCAGAACCTCGCCGACTACTTCAAGGAGACGGTCGCCGTCGTCACCAACCCGGCGATCGACCGCGAGCGCGAGATGGAGCACTTCTCGACCCGCTCCGTGTTCGGCCGCCGCCCGTCGATCGACGACGCCAGCCTCGACACCGGCACCGTCGAAACCGCCTTCCCGGTGATCCTCGGCGGCCACCACGACCTCGCGCCGCTTTCCGACGCGACCTACCGCCGGATCGCCCGCGAGCACCGCACCTACCTGCTCGAGGACCTCTGGGAGGAGTTCCGCGGCCGCGCCGCGGTCGTCGACATCTCGCTGCTGGAGTCGGAGACGACCAAGGGCGCGATCGACCGCATCAAGCAGGAAGCGGTCAAGCACGTGCGCGACGGCTCCGAGCTGCTGATCCTCAGCGACCGCACCGTCTACGACGGCGAGCGCCGCTACCTCGACCCGCACCTGGCGACCTCGGCGATCGACATGGCGCTGAAGCAGTTCAAGGTCGAGACCGGCGAAGAGAACCTGCGCCGCCGCTGCGGCATCGTCCTGCGCTCGGCCGCGGTCCGCAACGTCCACGACGTGATGCTGGCCCTCGGCCTCGGCGCCAACGGCGTCTGCCCGTACACGATGGTCGAGGTGATCTGCGTCGAGGACTACGAGTCCGACGTCAGCAACCTTTGCGCGGCGCTGACCAAGGGGATCGAGAAAGTGATCTCGACGATCGGGATCCACGAGGTGCGCGGCTACGCGCGCCAGTTCAGCTCGATCGGGATCAAGCCGGAGCTGGCCGAGATCTTCCAGACCGAGGCCTTCGCCGCCTCGGCCAAGGGCGGCACCGGGTTCGCCGACCTCGACGAGGACACCAACCAGCGCGCGCACGCGCTCAGCGGCGACGACGCGGCGGCCAAACCGGCGAAGACGTTCCGCTTCTACCCCAAGGTCTACAAGGCGGCGATCGCCACCGCCAACGGCTCCGGCGGCTACGCGGAATACTCGGAGAAAGTCCGCGACCTCGAGCAGCAGAACCCGATCTCGATGCGCCACATCATGGGGCTGAAGGGGGACCGCGAGCCGGTCGCCGACCCCGCGACGGTCGACGCCGGGATCGGCCACCACGATTACCCGATCGTGATCTCCTCGATGAGCTTCGGCTCGCAGTCCGAGCCGGCCTTCCGCGCCTACGCGGAGGCGGCGAAGGCGACCAACATCCTCTGCGTCAACGGCGAGGGTGGCGAGATCCGCGACATGTACGGGCACTACCGCAAGTGGCGCGGCCAGCAGGTCGCCTCCGGGCGCTTCGGCGTCTCGGCGGAGATGCTGAACAGCTCCTACGTCGCCGAGATCAAGATCGGCCAGGGGGCGAAGCCCGGGGAGGGCGGTCACCTGCCCGGCAAGAAGGTCTCCGAGAAGGTCGCCGCGGCGCGTAACGCGGCGCCCGGCACCGACCTCATCTCGCCCTCCAACAACCACGACCTCTACTCGATCGAGGACCTGGCCGAGCTGATCGACGAGCTGAAGACCGTCAACCCGGACGTGCGGGTCTCGGTCAAGGTCCCGGTGGTGCCGAACATCGGCACGATCGGTCTCGGGATCGCCAAGGCGGGGGCGGACATCATCACCCTCTCCGGCTTCGAGGGCGGGACCGGCGCCGCCCGCCAGCACGCGCTGCGCCACGTCGGCCTGCCGTCGGACATCGGCACCCGTGCCGTGCACCGGGCGCTGATGGAGGCGGGGCTGCGCAACCGGGTGGAGATCTGGGCCGACGGCGGTTACCGCACCGGCCACGACATCGTCAAGCTGCACTGCCTCGGCGCCAACCGGGTCGGGTTCGGCACCCTGGCGATGGTCAGCCTCGGCTGCACGATCTGCCGCGGCTGCCAGCTCGACACCTGCCACGTCGGGATCGCGACCCAGATCGAGACGACCGAGGAAGCGGAGGCCCACGGGCTGAAGAAGTTCACGCCGCAGGAGGTAGACCTCGCCGCCGAGAGCTGCGCCCGCTTCTTCTCGGCGATGGGCGAGGAGGTCAAAGAGGTCGTGGCCTCGCTCGGGTACGAGCGGGCCCAGGACCTGGTCGGCCGCTACGACCTGCTGGAGCAGGTGGCGATGGAGGACCGGATCGACCTGGCGCCGCTGATCACGCCGCTGGAGGAGTACCTCGACCTCGAGCCGATCGACCTGCCGGTGGCGGAGACCGTAGACGCGCGGGCCGAGGCCGGGCTCGTCGTCGCGCGGCCGATCCGGATGGAGGAGAAGCAGGCCTCCGCCCAGATCGCGGCGCTGGCCGGCGACATCTGCCCGGGGCGCACGATCCGCAGCGAGTTCCCGCGCCCGACCGACGCCGACGATCGCGTGCTCGGCACCGAGCTGGCCGGCGCGCTCGCCCGCCGGCGCATCTTCGACGAGGACCCGCCGGAGTCCAACGACGAAGTGCTCGCCAGCCTCGAGTTCAACGGCGGCTCGGTTGCCGGCCAGGGGCTCGGCGCCTTCAACGCCTACGGCGTCTCGATCCGGATCGAGGGCGGCGCCCAGGACGGCGTCGGCAAGACGATGCTGGGCGGTTCGATCGCGATCCTCAAGGGCAAGGGGGCGAAGGGCCAGCGCCTCAACGGCTCCGTCGGCAAGTCGTTCGCCTACGGCGCCCAGCGCGGCCGCCTCTACGTCCAGGGCTCGGCCGACTCGCGCTTCTGCATCCGCCTCTCCGGCGCCGACGTGGTGCTGGGCGGCGAGCCGGCGCAGGACATCGACGACGCCCGCGGCTGCATCGTCGACCGCGCCAACGCCAAGGGCTTCGCCTTCGAGTACATGACCTCGGGGCGGGCGCTGGTGCTCGGCGACCTCGGCCCCTGGGCCTGCGCCGGGATGACCGGCGGCCGCGTCTACGTCCGCCACAACGCCTTCGGCATCGACCGCGACGCGATCCAGCGCCGGCTCGGCGAGGGCGCCAAAGTCGAGCTCAAGGACCTCGACGCCGAGGGCCTGATCGACATCGACGACCTGATGAAGCACTACGCCGAGGAACTGCGCGCCACCGATCAGAACGAGGAGGCCGACCGCGTCCTCGCCCTCGCCGAAGACGCGACCAGCAACTTCCTGATGATCGTCCCGCACAAGGTGCAGGCAGACCCAAGCATCTCCACCGAGTAATTTTCGAATACCCGAGTGTTCTCTTGCTCCCGGGCCTCTCGACAGGTAGGAATTCCCTGTTCAATTGAATTCTGCGTTAGGGGAGGAGCCGAGGTGCGGGGACGAAGCTCGAGGTGGACGGCGGCAGTTGCGGCAATCGTCGCGGGGGCGCTGATGCTCGCCGCGGCGACGCCCGCGCTGGGCGCGCAGGCGTCGGTGATCGTCGACAGCAGGGAAATCCAACTCACCGAGGCCGATCGGGGCTGGACCACCGAGGTCGGGATCACCAACCTCCTCGACCGCGAAATCGACCTCGAAATCCCCTTCCTCGGGGAAGGCTGCCTGCCGAGGATCCAGGACGGGAAACTGCGGGTCGCCGAACACCGCACGGTCGAGATCAAGATCCCGCCCAAGTGCGATGCAGGTGAGAAAGGGCTGGTCTTCTACCTCGCTACTGCCACGCCCGCGGGCCCGCCGTTCCCGATCGAAATGGTCGCCGCCCCACTGGAGGAGGAAGAGGAGCCCTCGTGGGCGGCCCTCTGGACCTTCCTCGGCGCCTTCCTCGTGCTCGCCGCTGCGGCCACCGTCTACCTTCGGCTCTGGCGCAAGGAGAAGCGGAAGACCGCGCTCGAACACCTTGGTGCCACCTGGAGCTTCAAAGAAAGCTGGGTCAGCAGCGTCACCGTCGCGGGAGGCCTGCTGACGGGGATCTTCGGCTCCTCCGAGGTGGTCAAAGCGGTGCTGGGCGAAGAGGTAGACAGCGCCGTGGCGCTGGCCACGGTCGGCGCCGCGATCTCCCTCGCCCTGCTCGCCGCCGCCCCGCTGATCCTCGAAGCGACCAAAGTCCTGGTCGTCGACCCGAAGAAGCCGAACGAACTGGGGGCTGAGCACCCGAGCCTGGCCGGGCTGTCGCTCGCCTACGCCGTCACCCTGGCGGCCGCCTTCGGCGAGCTCTGGGTGGTCGCCGCCTCGGCGAGCCGCCTCGATCTCGGCGGCTCGGAGGACTGGATGCCCTGGCTGCTCGCGGGCCTCGGCACCCTGCTCCTGGCCGTCTACGGGGTGCGGAACTTCAAACGGACGATCAAGGTCGGGACGACCGAACCCGCGCCCGCGCCCGACTCGGACACGATCAAAGGGGCGAGGCTGATCGTCCAGCAGATGAAGAAGAGCGATCGCGTCCAGGTGTCCTCGGCGACGCTGGACGAGGCCTTCGACCACTTCGCGAGCACCGCCCCCATAGGCGGGAGCGCCAAGTCGGCACCTCCGCCACCACGCCCGGCGGCGATGCCGTGAGCCTGGGCTAGCGCCTCGTCAAGAGGTCCGCGATCGTCCGCATCTCCTGCAGGAGGCCGTCGAGCATGCGCTCGGTTTCGGCGTGGAGGCGGTACTCGGCGGCCTGGCGGTCGGCCTCGACCTGGTCGATGCGCTGCTCGAGGGCGCGGGTGCGGTCCTCGACTTTGCGGATCGACCGGGTCAGCTTCTTCTCGGTCCTGCGGACGCGCTTCTTGACGTAGAGACGGGTTTCCTCGCGGATGCTGTCGAGTTCGCGCTGCAGGGCCGGGTCGTCCTTGCCGGTTTCGGCGAGCATCTCTTCGACGCCGCGGCGGACCCGCTCGATCTCCAGGTGGAGCTGGGCGCGGGCGCGTTCGGCCGCCGCTGAGACCCCCGGCTCGGGCTGCGACGGCTGCCCCGGAGTTTGCGGGAGGTTCACCGCTCGCATCCTACGGACGGGGGTGGCTGGAATCCGAACCGTGCTTTTGGGTCGTAGTACGACCCAAAAGCACAGTTCGACGCGTGGAGGCCCTAGCCGCGCAGCACGTAGAGGCTGAAGCGGCCGACCGTGAGCTGGTCGCCGTCGCGCAGCGGTCCCCACTCGACCGCTTCGCCGTTGACGAAGACCCCGTTGAGGCTGCGGTCGTCGAGCACGCGCAGCGTCTTGCCGGGCTCGGCGACGATCAGGGCGTGGCGGCGGGAGACGCTGGGGTCGTCGATGCGCAGGTCGGCGGTGGGGCTGCGGCCGATCCGGGTCCAGCCGCGTTCGATCGCGAAGACCTCGATCGCGCTCTCGTCGCGCTTCATCGCCAGGGAGTAGCCGAGTCCCGCGTGCATTTCGCGCGCCTGCCGGAGCCAGCCCGGCGGCCCGGTCGGTTCCGGGATCGCGATTTCGCTGGTCGTGGCGCCGTGGTCTTGGTGGGCCGAGAAGATCGAGTCGCGGCGGAACTCGGCGGCCCCGCAGCTGGGGCAGGATGGGAGCTCGTCGGTCTCCATCATCGAGAGATGCGATCCGCAGGCGAGGCAGAAGAAGGTGCCCTCGCCGGGGGTCGCTCCGGTCGCGTAACGGCCGTCAAGTGGGGCGCTGCTGATGGTGTCGAAGATCGGTGGCCTCCCTTCGTGCGTCTTGGAACGATCCTACTCCGCGACTTACCCGCCGTCACTCAATTTGATTCATGTGGTTACGCCACGCATAGAATCGCGGCTCGATGGGCCCGATCAGCGCCGAAGTCGAGATCGACGTCCCGCGCCAGCGGGCCTTCGAGGTGCTCGGCGACCTCTCGTTGCGGCCCGCCTTCACCGACCACTTCCTCACCGACTTCCACCTGACCCGGATCGAGGCGAGGGGCGAGGGCGCGGGCGCCCGCTTCCGGGTTCAGGCGCCGCTGCGCAAGGTCTGGATGGACACGACGATCGTCGAGCTCGACGCGCCGCACCTGATCGTCGAGCGCGGCCGGGGCGGCCGCACCAACCGCATCCCCAACCACACGGTCTGGGAGCTGACCGACGGCCCCGGCCCGCTGACCACGGTGCGGGTCGCCCACTGGACCGAGCCCGGGCCGATCGACCGCGGCCTGGAGCTGCTCTCGACCGGCTCGATCTGGCAGCAGAAAGGGTGGCGCGAGGCGATGAACCGCCTCCGCGAGGGACTCGAGTCGGGCGCCTGGGAGGGGCAGCCGGTAGCGGTCGCCGGGGGCAACCGCTACGCGACCGGCATCCCTTAATAGACTCCCGTGCCGATGTCCCGGAACCGCCGACTCGTCCAGACGCTTCTTGCCGCCCTGGCCTTCGCCGCCCTCGCGCTGGGCGTCAGCGCCTGCGGCTACGAGAGCCACGAGACCGAGGTGGCCGAGGGTCACGCGGTCGAGCTCGGCGAGCTCTCCTACATCGTCACCTTCTCGCGCTACCTCAACCCGAACGACACCGAGGACTCGGCCTACCTGGTCGGCCAGGAGGAACCGCCGCCCGGCTCCACCTACTTCGGCGTCTTCTTCGAAATCCAGAACGAAAGCGAAGAGCCGCAGACGCTGCCGGACTCGCTGAAGATCACCGACGCCGACCACAACGAGTTCGAGGCGCTGCCGAGCGAAAGCCTCTACGCGCTGGAGTTCGGCGGCGAAGTCGAGGAGCAGGAACAGATCCCGGTGCTCGACTCGACCGCCCAGCTCGGCCCGATCGAGGGTGCCCTGGCGCTCTTCCTGCTGCCCGAATCGGCCAACGAGGCGCGGCCGCTGATCCTCCACATCCCCGGCCCCGACGGCGAGAACGCCGAGGTCACGCTCGACCTCTAGGTCCGGCGCGCCGCCTCGCTAGAGGCCGGCGGAGAGGACCTGGGCGGCGGCGGGCGCGGCGACTTCGCCGCCCGACGCTTCGGCTTCGATCAGCAGCACCCCTACCGCCAGCCGCGGCTTTTCCGCCGGGGCGAAGGCGGCGAACCAGGCGTCCTTGATCTGAACCGGGTTCTCCTCGTTCTCCTGCCCGGGCTTCGGGCCGAGCTCGGCGGTGCCGGTCTTGCCGGCCACCTGCGCCTCCGGGATCGCCCCCGCGAGGCCGGTCCCTTCGACCACGACCCGGGTCATCAGCTCGGTCATCTCCTGCGAGAGGTCCTCCGACATCACCCGCACCGGCTCCAACTGCGGCCGCAGCTTCCGGTTGGAGACGATCGAGGTCGGCTCGCGGACGCCGCCGTTGGCGATCGTCTGCGCCACCGTCGCCATCTGCAGCGGCGTCGCCAGCACTTCGCCCTGGCCTATCGCGGAGACGCCGAGGTCGATTTCTTCGCCGATCTCGGCCGGGATCGTCGATTCGGCCGGCTCGACTTCGCGCACGACGCGCGGCGCGTAGATGGCGGGGGGTGAGTTGAAGCCGAACTGTTCGGCCTTGGCGACGAGGTCGTCGTTGCCGATCGCCGGCCCGAGCGGGGCGAAGACCGCGTTGCAGGAGTGGGCGAAGGCCTGCGTGAAGGTGCCGCCGCAGAGCTCCCCGTTGGCGTTGTAGATGAAGCGGCCGCCGACGTTGACCCCTTCGGTGATTTCGAATTCGTCGTCGAGCGAGACGACGCCCTTCTCGAGCGCCGCCGCGGTGGTGACGAGCTTGAAGGTCGAGCCCGGCGGCTGGGGGGCGGAGAAGGCCTGCCCGGCGAGGGCGCGGACGTCGCCGTTACGGGTGTCGAGGACGGCGATGCCGCCGGGCCGGCCGGCCAGGGCCGAGACCGCCGCTTCCTGGGCCTCGGGGTCGATCGTCGTCTTCACCGCGGCACCGGGCTGCGGCTTGGCCTGGGCCAGCACCCGCACCGAGGTTCCGGCCGCGTTCATCGCCAGCAGCGAGCCGCCGGGCTTGCCGGCGAGGCGGGCGTTGAAGGCCCGCTCGAGGCCGCTGATCCCGACCGGGGTTTCGGGCGTGAACCCCTGCCGGGCCAGCCGCTCCAGGTCTTCTTCTTCGGGGCTGCCGATTTCACCGGTTACGTCGATCGAGGAGCTGCCGAGCGGGTGTTCGCGTTCCTCCGCGGGGCCCGCCGCCAGCTCTTCGCCGTTGCCGGCGAGGATCGGCGCTCGCGGCGCCAGCTCGATCTGGCTTTCGAGGTGCTCGCCCTGGCGCAGCCCGGGGAAGACGAGGCTGGGGTCCCAGGCGACCCCGCCGTCGTCGTAGGGAAGCTCGACCTCCTCCTCGAAGCTGCCGAAGGCGACGGTGGTGAGGGCGATCGGGACCGGCACCACGCTGCCGCCGCCGTCGCCGGAGGCGGGGTCGCCGGCCGAGCCCGGGTCGAGCCCGCGCAGCGTCGCCACCATCTCGGCCTCGCGGTAGGCGGTCGCGAAGTCGTTGACCGTGATCGCCGCCTTCGAGGCCGGGTTCAGCTCCCGGTACATGGCGGCGAACTCGTCCGCCGCCCAGGCCTCGGCGAAGCGCTCGGCGGCTTCCTTGTCCGGAGAGCCCGGCGCGCCGGCGGAAGCGCCCACGACGAAGGAGACGATCGCGACGACCGCGAGGGGGAGCGTGCGGGTGACCAAGCGACGTCGCCGCTCCACCTCGGATGGGACCTGACTCACTGAGTGAAAGGTAATAGAGCGGTCCCCGGCATGCTTCTATTCAGAAGTGACCGTTCTGGATTGGGCGATCGTCGCGTTCACCGTTTCCCTGGCGCTGTGGGGCTACCGGCAGGGGCTGATCGTCGGGGCGATGACGCTGGTCGGGTTCGGCGCCGGGGCCTTCGCCGGCAGCAGGCTCGGGCCGCTGGTGCTCGCCGAGGGCTCCGAGTCCCCCTATGCGCCGCTCTGCGCTGCGGTCGGGGCGCTGCTGGCGGGAGCTCTGGTCGCGGTCGCGGTCGAGAGCTTCGCGCTCGGGCTGCGGGCGAAGGTGGTCCGCCGGCCGGCCCTGCACCTCGCCGACGGGGCCGGAGGGGCGGCGCTGATCGCCTCGGTCGCGCTCGGCCTCGCCTGGGTCTTCGGCGCCGTCGCCCTGCACGCGCCGGGGACCGACCGGCTGCGCGCCAACGTCCAGGAGTCGGTGATCCTGCGCAGCCTCAACGACGTCCTGCCGCCCTCGGGCCCAGTCATCAACGCGCTCGACCGGGTCGATCCGGCGCCCTCGATCACCGGCCCGCGCGCCCTCGTCGGCCGTCCCGACCACGCGATCGCCACCGACCCCGAGGTGCTCGCCGCCGGGCGCTCGGTCGTGCGCGTGCTCGGCACCGCCTGCGGGCTCGGGGTCGAGGGATCGGGCTGGGCGGTGCGGCCGGGCCTCGTCGTCACCAACTCCCACGTGGTCGCCGGCTCCGACGACACCACGGTCACCACCCAAGCCGGCGTCGAGCTCGACGCGACGCCGGTCTACTACGGGCCGGAGGACGACCTGGCGCTGCTGCGGATCGGCGCCAACCTGCCGACGCTGCCGATCTCCGAGGAGCGCGAGGCCGGCGCCGACGTCGCCGTGCTCGGGTACCCCGAAAACGGCCCTTACGCGGTGACGCCGGCGCGGCTCGGGGAAACGCGGCCGACGATCAGCGAGGACTCCTACGGCAACGGCCCCGTCGACCGCACGATCGTGGCCCTGCGCGGCGCCGTCCGCAGCGGCAACTCCGGCGGGCCGCTGGTCGACGCCGGCGGCCGCGCGGTCGGCACCGTCTTCGCCGCCACCACGACCGGGCCGGCGGGCGGGTTCGCGATCCCGGCCGAGGACGTCCGCGAGGCCCTCGGCGAGACCGCGGCGGAGGTCGTGACCGGCCCCTGCACCGGCTGAACCGTGATGCCCATCACTTACGTTCAGTAAGCTCGATGGCAGTGCAACCGGTGACCGCGTCCCAGTCCTCGAACCGCTCCCCGGCCGCTCCCGGGGCGGCCGCCGGCGACCCCTCCGGCTCGGTCTGCCCGCACTTCCACGCGGCGATCGAGCTGATCGGCAAGCGCTGGACCGGGGCGATCGTCTGCGCCCTCACCGAGCGGCCGATGCGCTTCGGCGAGCTCGGCAAGGCGGTGCCCGGCCTCTCCGACCGGCTGCTCTCCCAGCGCCTGCGCGAGCTGGAGGACGAAGGCCTGGTCGAGCGCGAGGTCGAAGCGGCGACGCCGGTGCGGGTGACCTACTCGCTGACCGCGGTCGGGGCGGAGCTGAGCCCCGCGATCGGCGAGCTCAAGGCCTGGGCGAAACGCTGGAAGAACGCCGCCTGAGTCCCCACTAGCCTGGGGCGATGGATCTCCCCGGCCCCTATCCCGTCGGTCGCTACGCGCAGGGGCTGAAGGGGTGGATGCGCGAACGGCCCAGGGTCCAGCTGATCGGCGAGGTGACCGGTGTCGGTCGCAGCAAGGTGCAGGCCTACTTCGAGCTGCGCGACAGCCAGGGCGCCGTGCCCTGCAGCATCTGGCTCAACGACCTCGAGAAGGCGGGCTTGCCCGATGGGGCGCTTCGCGACGGCGCCGAACTGGTCATCGCCGGCGGTCCCGATTACTACCCCGGTGGCGGCCAGGCTTCGCCCAAATTCAGCTTCCGCGCCACCCACGTGCGCCTGGCGGGCGAAGGCGACCTGCTGGCCCGGCTGGAGGCGCTGCGCAAGCAGCTGCGAGCCGAGGGCCTGTTCGAGCTGCAGAAGCAGCTGCCGCGGCCGCAGTTGCCGAAGGCGATCGGGGTGGTGACGGCGGAGGCGGGGGCGGCACGCCGCGACCTGCTGGCCGGGCTGCGGCGCCGCGGCTGGGGCGGCACGGTGGTCTGGGCCTTCGCGCCGGTGCAGGACCGCCACGCGGCGCCGGCGATCGCGGCGGCGATCCAGGGGCTGGCGGCGCGTCCCGAGATCGAGGCGATCGTGGTGACGCGAGGCGGCGGCAGCCTCGCCGACCTCTGGGCCTTCTGCGACGAGACGCTCTGCCGCACGGTGGCGATGCTGCGGGTACCGGTGGTGAGCGCGATCGGGCACGAGCGCGACTCGACCCTGATCGACGACGTCGCCGCCGTCGCCTGCTCGACCCCCACCCACGCCGCCGAGGCGGCGGTGCCGCTCGACTGCCTGGCCGCCCGCCAGAGCCTGCAGCGCTGCGCCACCTCGCTGCGGCGGGTCGGCGAGGGGGCGATCGGCGCCCGCGCCCGCCATCTCGCGGCGTTGGCCCGGGGCCCGGCGCGAGCCCTGCAGCGCGAGCGCACCGGCCTCAACCAGAAGATCCGCGAGATCCGCGCCGCCTCCGAACGCGGCCTCGGGGAAAGGCGGGGGTTCCAGCACCGGATCGCGTCGGTCGTGCTCGACCGGGCCAAGCGCCGCGCGATCGAGCGCACGGCCGCGGCGGTCGCGGTGGAGAGCCGGCGCGGTGCGGCGATCGAGCGCTCCGCCGCCCGCTCGCTGGCGCGGCGCCGCGAGGCGCTGCGCAAGGCCGCCGTCGCGCTGCGCGCGCACGACCCGGAGCGCACGCTCGAGCGCGGCTACGCGCTGGCCGAGACCGAGGAGGGCGAGTCCGTCACCTCCGCCGCCGGCGCTGTCGCCGCCGCGGCGGTCAAACTGCGGTTCGCCGACGGGCGAGTCAAAGCGAAGATCGAGGGAGACGTTGAGCGAGAAGCCGGATAGCTACGAGGCCGCGGTCGAGCGGCTGGAGGAGATCATCGACCGGCTCGACTCCGGTCAGGCCGGCCTGCGCGAGACCCTGGAGCTCTGCCGCGAGGGCCGCGAGCTGGTCACCTACTGCGCCGCCGAGCTCGACTCGGTGGGGGAGGGGCTGAAGGAGCTCGAGCTCGACGAGCTCGCCGCCAAGCTCGAGGTCTCCTCCGGGCCCTGAGGGCCCGAGCAGAGGCGGCCGAGCGCCGGGCAGCCGCGGCAGAGGTCCCAGCTTCGCCGCTCGGGCGGGGCAACGGGGAACTCCCCACGGCCGATGCGGGCGATCGTCGCCTCCAGGCGCTCGCGGCCGGCCTCCATCTCGGCCGGGCCGAGGGACGCCGGCGCGGGCTCCTCGGGCCGCTCGAGGAAGACGTAGGCGACCTCGACCGTGGGCGCTCCCAGCGCCTCGGCGACGGCGAGGGCGTAGATCGTGCGCTGGGTCTCGTAGCGGGCGGCGTGCTCGGCCGGGCCCTCGCCGCCGAGGCGGTCGGTCTTGTAGTCGACGACCAGCGGCGGCGCGCCCTCGCGCTCGACCAGGAGGTCGATCGAGCCGCGCAGGACGGTGCCGCCGACCCCGAGCAGGATCGGCACCTCGGCCCGGACCCGCGTCGCCTCCCCGGCGATCCGGGCCCGCAGCGAGGAGCCGAGCCAGCCCCGCACGGGGGCCAGCAGTGCCGCCGCCAGGTCGTCCGCCTCGGGATCGAGGCCGGCGGCGAGCGCGTGGCGCCGCGCCAGGTCCGGGGACGGCTCCCGCCACCCGTTCGCCTCGCTCCACTCGAGCAGGGCATGCACCGCGGCACCGTGCGCGGCCCGCTCCTCGCGCGCCGAGGGGTCGCCGCCGTCTCCGGTCGTCGCTTCTCGGCCTATGGCCGAGGAGGAACGACCTGAGGGCGTGAGGCCGAGCACGCGCTCCATGTAGAAGCGGTAGGGGCACTCCTCGTAGGCGGAGATCGCGGTGTAGGAGAGGGGGCGGTTGGGGACGATCGGGGGGCGGCGCTCGACCAGCGGCGGCGGGCCCTCGCCGAGCGGGCGGTCCGCGGCCGCCTCGCGGTTCGTCGCCCGCAGCTCCGCCGCGCGCTCGGGCGAGGCGAGATTGACGCGCACCTCGATCTCCGAGGCGGCGAAGCTCGCGTCGAGGCCGGGCCGCGGCTGCGGCGGCGGCACCGCGACGCGCGAGTCGGCGTCGCGGGCGACGCCCAGCGCCTCGACCAGGCGCTCGACCACGGGCGTGCCGGGCCTCGTCTCCCGCCCCGGCTCCGGCTTGACGACGCCGCTGAGGATCAGCCGCTGCCGGGCGCGGGTGGCGGCGACGTGGAAGAGCCGCAGCCCCTCCTCGGAGTCGCGCCCGCGCGCCTCCTCGAGCAGCTCGGCGTAGTCGTAGAGGTTGATCGAGGCGCTGCCGAGGCGGCGCAGCTGCAGGCCGACCCGCGGCGGCTGCTCGCGCCCCAGGACCAGCAGCGGCGGCCGCGCCCCGGCCAGCAGGCTGCGCGAGAGGTCGGGGACGGCGACGACCTCGAACTCCAGCCCCTTGGCGTTGTGGACGGTCATGATCCGCACCCCGTCGTGCCCCTCAGCGGCGGTCGCGGCCTGCGCCTCGGCGTCGCTCTCGGCCCGGTCGGCGAGGAAGTCGAGCAGCCCCCGCAGGTCGCGGCCCTCGCGTGCCTCGAACTCCTCCGCCAGCCGCATCAGCTTGCGGACGTTGGCGAAGCGCGCCTCGCCGGCCGGGCGCATGAGGACGGCGAGGTCGTAGCCGGTCTCGGTCGTCGCCGCCTCGATCAGGCCCGCCAGCGGGAGCCGCGGGCCGCGCTCGCGCAGGCCGGACAGGGTGGCGACGAAGCGGCGCAGCAGCTCGGTCTCGCCGGCCGGGATCTGCTCCAGCCGCTCCGGCTCGGCCAGCTCCGCCTCGCCGGCGCCGGCGGCCCGCTCCAGGGCCGGCCAGACGTGCCGCCGCCCGCCCGCCGCCGCCCGCAGCAGCCAGAGCGTGTCCGGCGCCGCCCCGCAGGCGGGCGAGGCGAGGGCGCCGAACAGGGCCTGGTCGTCGAGCGGGTTGGCGATCGTCGCCAGCAGCGCGCAGACGTCGGAGACCTGCTGCTGGGACCAGTAGCCGCGGCCGCCCACCACGTAGGGCCGCAGGCCGGCGCGCTCGAGCGAGTCCTCGTAGGCGTCGAGGTGGGTGAAGGCGCGCAGCAGCACGACCATCTCGCCCCGCGGGATCCCGGCGTCGGCGAGCTCGCGCAGGCGGGCGGCGACCGCGCGCGCCTCGGCCAGGCAGTTGAGCGGGGTGCGCCCGTCGATCGCCGGCTCCAGGTCGATCTCCTCCGCGTCCCAGCCGTCGCGCCCGGTCAGCAGCAGCTCGACCGGCGGGCCCGGGCCGGCGGCAGGCTCCGCGGGGGGCGGCGCCCCGACCCGCAGCGGCCGGTAGGAGTCCCCGAACAGGGAGGCGCCGAAGAGGTTGACGGCGCCGATCACCTCCGGCCGCGAGCGGAAGTTGCCACTCAGCTCCATCAGCTCGGCGTCGGGGCGCTGCGCGACCAGCTCGCGCTGGCGGCGGAAGACGTCGAGGTCGGCGTGGCGGAAGCCGTAGATCGACTGCAGCTCGTCGCCGACCGCGACCAGCTCGGTGCGCGGCCCCCGCAGCGCCTCGATCAGCCGCAGCTGCAGGCGGTTGGTGTCCTGGAACTCGTCGACCAGGAGGTGGCTGAAGCGGCCGCGGTAGGCCTCGCCGATCTCGGCCCGCTCGAGCAGCCGCGCGGCGAGGATCTGCAGGTCCTCGAAGTCGATCCCGGCGCGGCGCTGCTTGGCCGCCTCGAAGGCGGCCGAGAACAGCTCCAGCAGCTCGGCCAGGTGGCGGTAGGCAGCGCCGCCCTCGCCCGCCTCCGCGGTGCGGGAGATCGCCGCTTCGATCGCCTCCCGGTAGGGGAGGACCGCCTTCGCCCTGCTCTCGGTCCGCAGCGCCCGCAGCTCGTCGAGCCCGGGCGGGGGGCCGGGCTCCGCCAGCCGCGCCAGCGCCCGCTCGACGAGGTCCCGTTTGGGGTCGCTCTCGCGCAGCTCCTCCAGCACCGTGCCCGCCGCTTCGATCGCGGCGGCGATCGCCTCGACCGGGTCGCTCGCCGGCGGCTCGGGCAGGCGCGGCTCCGCCTCGCCGCGGCTGCGCAGCTCGGCGTGGACCCCGGTGAGGACCGCCCGCAGCCCTTCGAGGTCGAAGGCGGCGAGCAGCTCCTCCCGCGAGTCGGCCGGCCCGTCCGCGGCCATGAACGCGCGGACCGCGTCGTCGAAGGCCTCGCGCGCCGCCCGCGTCGTCTCCGGAGCGTCGAGCACGCGGAAGTCGGGGTCGATCCCCGCCGCGACCGGGTGCCCGGCGAGCAGGCGGTTGCAGAAGCCGTGGATCGTCGCGATCCAGGCGCCGCCCAGCGCCCCCAGCAGCTCCGCCGCCCGCTCGGACCCGCCCTGCGCGCGCCGCGACAGCTCGGCCCGGACCCGCTGGCGCAGCTCCGCCGCCGCCTTCTCGGTGAAGGTGAAGGCGAGGATCGCGTCCGGGGAGACCCCCTCGTCGCAGACCAGGCGGCAGTAGCGGTCGACCATCACCCCGGTCTTGCCGGTGCCGGCCCCCGCCTCGAGCAGGACCTCGCGCCCGCTCGCCGCGATCGCCGCCGCCTGCTCCGGGGTCGGCCTGCGCTCGCTCACCGCTCCTCCACCTCTTCGTCCTCCTCGTACTGCGGGGCGCGGTCGCGGCGGCAGATCGGGGCGAAGGTGCAGAAGGGGGGACAGGCGTCGTGGCCGCGCAGCCCGCGGCGGGGGCCGGGGTCGCGGCGGATGTCGCCGCGGCGCATGCGGGCGACGATCTCTCCAGCCCGCCGCCTCGACTCGGCCAGCAGCTCGTCCAGCTCCTCGGCCTCGACCACGTCGCGGTCGTAGAGCGCATAGCCCGCCAGGTCGCCGGCCGCTTCCGCCGCGACGACGCCGCGCGGCCGCCGCACCGAGGTCCCCCGCAACGGGTGGTAGATGCCGCCGACTGGTGCGGCGTCCCAGTGCTCGCCCACCGCCAGCAGGTAGAGGGGAAGCTGCAGCTTCGCCTGCTCCTCGAACTTCTCGCGCGGCGTCACCGCCCCGGCGACCTTGTAGTCGATGACCAGGGCGCGGCCGTCGGACGCACGGTCGACGCGGTCGATCGCGCCGTGCAGCCCCCAGCCGTCCAGCTCCAGCACCGGCCGCTCGGCCTCCTCGTAGGCGCCGAAGGACGCCTCCAGCAGCCAGGGCTCGAAGCCGCCGGTCTCGCGCCCGGCCTCCTCTGCAAGGAAGCGTTCCAGCAGCCGCGCGACCCGCCGCACCATCGCCCGCTCGGCCGGGTGGTTGCCGAGCTCGCGTTCGCCGGCAATTTCGGTCACCAATGCGCGGCCGCGCTCGGTCCAGGCGGGGAGCGAGGCGGGGCGGGGGAGCGGGTCGCCCCCGGGGCGCTCGTTGTAGAGGCGGTCGAGCGCCGCGTGCATCAGCCCGCCTTGGACCAGCGGGTCGGGGACGGGGTCGAGCGGCTGCGGTTCGAGCTCGTGGCTGACGAACCACCGGTAGGAGCAGAGGTCGAAGCCCTCCAGGGTCGTGCCGCCGTAGGCCGCGACGGCGCCGAGCGACTCGATCACCGCCGGGTTGGCGATCGGGCCCGGCGCCCGCGACGCCGCCTCGACCGCGCGCGCGGCGACGATCCGCTCGCTCAGCCTCGCCGCCGGCTCCCCCTCGACCCCGGCGGCGGCGAGCAGTGCCCCCGGCTCGACCCCGGGCCCGTAGGCGGCGAGGGAGCGGGCGAGCTCGTCCTCCGAGGGCGCTTCGGCGAGCGGGTGGACGACCTGCGCCAGGTCGCGGCTGCGCTCGATCGCCTCCTCGACCGGGTCGGGGGCGGTCCCGTCGGCCGGCGGCGCCAGCAGCGCCCGCACGTCGTCGAGCAGCGGCGAGCGCGCCTCGGCGCCGCCGCTCTCGTCGCTGTCGCGGTAGGAGAGGAAGAGGCGGCGGCGGGGCAGCGCCAGGCAGACCCCGAACAGGTAGCGCTCCTCGGCTTCGGTGTCGCGCCGCGGGTCGAGGCCGAGCGCGTCGCGCTGCGCTTCGGAGAGGAAGGGGTCGCCGCCGCGGTCGCGGCGCGGGAACTCGCCGTCCTGCAGCGAGCCGACGAAGACGTGATCGAAGCGGCCGGCGCGCAGGCGGTACGGGCTGGCGATGCGGACCCGTCCCTCCACCGGGCCGCTCCAGACCCGGAACTCGAGCGCCGCGATCGTCGCCGCCAGCTCCTCGGGGCCGGGGGCCAGGCGCCCCAGCTCGGCCAGCTCGGCGAGCGCGCCGGCGATCGCCCCCGCGGCCCGCAGCTCGAGCCCCTCGCCGCCGGCGAGCGCGGGGCCGTCCTGCTCGCCCCGCAGCGGGCGCGAGGCCATCGTCGCCGCCAGGCGGCCGACCTCCGCCGCGAGCGTTGCGGGCGAGCGCGCCGCCGCCTCGCGCAGGCGGGTGAGGTCGCGGGGCGGTTCGCGGTCCTCTCCCTGCCAGAGCGCGAGCGCCGCCTTCGCGCTCTCGACCCGCCCGCGGCGCAGCGCCCGCTCCAGCCAGTCGACCCGCCCCGGCGAGAAGCCCGACGGACCGCGCAGGTAGCGCAGCAGGTCGGCGGCGCGGCGGCTCCCGAACTCGGCCTCCAGGAGCGCGATCAGGGCTCCTCCGACCGCCGTGCCCGCCACCGGCAGCTCGGCCTCCAGCGCCGTCGCGATCCCGTTCGCCTCCAGCGCCGTCGCGATCGCGCCGCCGCGGCGCGCGGGGTCGCGCAGCGCCACGGCGATCTCGGCCGGGTCGGCGCCGGCGGCGATCAGCTTCGAGACCTCGGCGGCGATCGCCTCCGCCTCGCCGCGCACCCCGGCGGAGCGCAGCAGCACCAGGTCCCCGGTCGGCTCCTGCGGGGCGGGGCCGGGTGTGCCGAAGCCGCGCGCCAGGTGGAAGAGCAGCGGGCTCGGGGTGTTCGCGGGGTCGGGCTCGGTGGTGGTCTCCGCCGCCGCCGGCCCGAGGCGCTCGCGCAGCTGGCCGAGCAGGCGCGAGCGCGCCGCCAGCGCTGCGTTGCCCGGCTCGAACGGCAGCGCGACCGTGACCTCCGTCCGTTCCGCCAGCGCCTCGAGCAGGTCGAGCTGGTTCGGGGTGAGGTCGTCGAGCCCGTAGAGGAAGACCGGCCGCTCCCCCCAGAAGGAGCCGTCGCGGCGCAGCAGCTCGATCGCCTCGCGCGCGGTCCCGTGCGCGTCGGTCCGCTCGGTGCGGTCGCGGACGGCGGAGTAGCCGGCGTAGAGCGTCGAGACGTCGCCGAGGTAGGCCGAGCCCTCCAGGGTGGCGGCGCTCGCCTCGACGGCGCCGGGGTCGACCCCGGCCGCCTGCAGCTCGTCGAGCAGGCGCGCGAAGGCGCGGGGGAAGCCGGGGCGCGCGGCCGAGCGCCGCAGCGGCCCGAGCCCGCCGATCCGCTCGGTCACGGCGACGGCGATCGCGCGCCGCCGCTGCGCCTCGCTCAGCTCGGCGCCGGGCGGCAGGCCGGCCGCGGTGGCGACGGTCCGGAACAGCGCCCCGAAGGTCATTGCCGCGCCGCCCAGCGCCGCGCCCCCTTGGCAGAGCTCCCGCTCGAAGGAGAAGACATCGTCGACGGTGGGGACGACGAGCACCGGGTCGCGGTCGAGCACCGCCGAGAAACGGCGCCGCACGAGGCCGGCGCGACCGGAGTTGGGGGGTCCGTGGATCAGGTTCAGGGGCATGACGGGAGGCGATTCAGCATAGGTTGGCCTCCGGCGTGGACCCGAGGGCACGCGGACCGCTCCACGAAGCCGCAAAGCGGGGATTTACCGCCCCCGTTTTGCCGTCTACCCACCCCTCTACATTGCGGCGCAGCCGATGTCCCTCTGCTTTGTAGACCCCGCCGACGCAGTTCGCGCCATCGCCGACTCGGTCGGCCGCGAGGCCCGTCGACAACTCCTCGGCGAGGCCGTCCGCGCCTGGGTCGACGAGATCCCCGAGTCCGAGCTCGAGGTCCACTACGCGAAGGCGATCGCCGAGCTCGACGAGCACGACCTCTCGATGCTGGCCGCCTGGCACGGCTCGCTCGAGGTCGGACACCCGGTCCCCAACCGCGACTTCCTCATGGGCGCCTTCGGCTCGCTCGGCGAAAACCGCCGCGAGGCCCTCAAGCTCGCCGCCGGCTTCCGCGGCGAGGAGGCGGTGGACGCCGGCGTCACCGAGGACGACGCCCTCGAGCTGGTCCTAGGCCTGCTCGCCCCGCCCCGCCTCATGCAGCTCGCCGTCGAGGCGGTCGAGCTGTACGTCTGGGACCGCGCCGGTTCGGATAACTAACGAGGGCGCAAAGAGCGAGCGCTAGGCGAGCGCCGCGCGGATCTCGTCGATCGCCTGCTCGTTGTCGCGGAAGTGGACCGCGGCCATGCCGGCCTTCTGGGCGCCCTCGACGTTGTGGGGGAGGTCGTCGATGAACAGGCAGGCCTCGGCCGGTAGGCCGAGCCGCTCCAGGGTCATCTCGTAGATCCGTGGTTCCGGCTTGCGGCAACCGACGAAGCCGGAGTCCACCACGGTCTCGAAGATCTCGTCGACCGGGAGCATCGAGCGCCACAACGGCTCCCACTCCTTGACGTTGTTGGTCAGCATCGCCATCCGCTTGCCCCCGTCCTTCAGCTCCCGCATCAGCTCGATCATCTCCTCGTTGGGGTGGAGAGCCTCGAAGTAGATCTCGCGGAAGCGGTGCAGCTCCGGCCGGTGGCCGAGCAGCGGCTCGAGGCCGTCGCCGAGCCGGGCGAGGAAGTCGACCTCGGTCATCTCGCCCCGCTCCAGCTTGTAGAGGGGGTTTTCGCCGTCCTCCTCGGTGACCGCCCGCATCGCCCTGCCCAGGGTCTCGGGGTCGATCCCGATTTCGTCCTGCACCGCCATGAACGAGGAGAGCAGCGGGGTCGTCAGGACCCCGCCGAAGTCCGAGACGATCGCCTCGATCTCAGCCACCGGGGCGCGCCACCTCGTAGGTGCCGAGACCCTCGCGGCCCTCGACCGACCAGCGGAAGAAGGCGATCTCGGCGTCGAGCCCGCGCCGCTTCACCGCGACCGAGCTGATCAGGGTGCCGGCGCCCCGCAGCGGCCGCGCCTCCTCGGTGTCGGGCCACAGCTCCAGGCTGACCCGCCGCTGCACGCCGTCCTCGCCGTACTCGGTCGAGAGCAGCGTCTCCTCGAAGGTGACCGGCCCGGCGTCGGGATCGCAGAGCACCGCCACGACCTCCTCCTCGCCGTGCTCACGCGCGCCCGCGGGCAGGGCGGAGGTCACCGCCAGCAGCCCGCCGTCGGCGAAGACGATGCCGATCGACCGCCGCAGGATCAGGCCGGAGTCGCTCATCGGCCGGGAGCCTAGTGGCCGGTCAAACGACCTTGCGGTGAGGCGGCTAGATTGCCGCGTGATGCAGCCGGTCACGATCCGCGACGCGAGGCCCGAGGTGGACGCCGCCGCCTGCGCCGCTATCTACGCGCCCTGCGTCGAAGCGACGCCGATCTCCTTCGAGGAGCGGCCACCCAGCGCGGCCGAGATGGCAGGGCGGATCGAGCGCGTCAACGGCACCCACCCCTGGCTCGTCGCCGAGGACGGGGGAGAGGTGGTCGGCTATGCCTACGGCTGCCCTTTCCGCGACCGGCCCGCCTACCGCTGGACCGTCGAGGTCACGGTCTACGTCGCCGGGGACCGGCACGGCGCCGGGATCGGGAGAGCGCTGTACGAAGCGCTCTTCGCGCGCCTGCAAGGTCAGCGGTTCCAGGTGGCCTTCGCCGGCATCACGCTTCCGAACCCGGCCAGCGTCGCCCTGCACGAGAGGCTCGGCTTCGCCCGCCTCGGGGTGAGCCCGCGGATCGGCTGGAAGCAGGGCGGCTGGCACGACGTCGGCTGGTGGCAGCTGGACCTCGCCCCGGCGGGCGACGAGCGGCCGCCGGAGCCGCTTCCGCCAGGGTAGCCGCCGCCACCCGGCTACCATTGGCCGATGCCCGAAGACCCCACCGCCCCGCCGCCCGCCGCTTCCGAGGAGCACGCCGAAGTCCTCACCGAGGAAGACGTCTACGAGGCCCTCGAGGAGGTCATCGACCCCGAGCTCGGTCTCGACTTCGTCTCCCTCGGCCTCGTCTACGACGTCGACATCGAGAAAGAGGACGTCTACGTCACCTTCACCCTGACGACCCCGGCCTGCCCGATCGGCCCCCAGGTCTCCGAACAGATGAAGGAGTTCGTCGGCGACCTGCCCGGCGTCTCCGCCGTCCATCCGAAGATGGTCTTCGACCCCCCCTGGTCGCCGGAGATGATGACCGACGACGCCAAGTTCGCACTCGGCTTCTAGGCGCGGATTCCGGGGTCATAGGGGGTCAGTTTGTCCCCATCTCGTCCCCAAGGCGTCCCCACGGAAGCGAAAGCGGGTGGGGTCGGAGGCACAGCGTCGTACTCTGCCTGCGCCTTCCGAAATCCGATCGGACCATCTTCCACCGCAGCGGGCCTAAAGTCCTCATAGCTAGAAGCCCCAGCGTTGCTTTCGCTGCGCTCGCTTGATTCGGCGGTGGTACTCGGCCATCACGTCCGCATCAAGTTCGAGGTGCAGATCGAGCGTCAGCACGATTGGCTCCTCGGGTTCGTCTTGTTGAAGGATCGCCGGGACACGGTCTAGCTTCGCCACTGCGTCATCAACGAAGCCGCGAAACTTTCGGAGAGGCCGATCAGCCATCAGGGGCACCATCTCGAATGCTGGGGCGAGAATCTCGGGTGGTCGGACCTGGCGAACCTCGGCGGCCCAGTCGAGAATGCCCGCATAGGTAGATATCACCCGGTTCGCCAAATGTTCAATGCGATGCGGGTCTCCTTCAACGCCGGGGGGTCCGAAGGCCTGTTCTTGGACCTCTGGCGAGAAGACCCGCTCCAGGGCTTCGGTCAACCCGATGATCTCGTTCATCTCCCCGGTCAAGAATTGAGACGCCTCCGACACGTCAACGATCTGACGAATCCGGCGGTGGGGAGGGATCTCGAAGTCGTGCCATTTCCTCTCCAAGTTATCCTTGCCAATGTAAAGAGCACCACCGAATAGGAGGTACTCCCAGCCGTCGGGCCTTTCCCGCGCTACGGCTTCCTTCTCGGGCACCGACCGGGGCACCCGCGAGCCGACCGTTGAAGGGTCCACGGAGTCAGGTCCCTGCACCGAGCTAGTCAGCTCTTTGAGGCGCTGCGAAATGCTGTTTATCTGGAGCGCTGGGAAGAGCTCTTGGATCTCAGGATGCGCTTGTAGCGAACGAGCGAGATAGTCCGGACCCCGCCAACCGACCTCAATGTTGGCATCCCTCCCGCGCTGCACTACTCGCTCGGCGACTGCCTCGCTCACCGGGTAGTTGCTGAGAAAGACCCAGGAATTGATGGCCCATATGCCCTCATCCTTGAGTGCGATTGCCTTTCCAAGATCGCCGATCATCTTCCGTCGAATCTCGCTGTCCAGGGACTGATTCTGGACTCGCTTGAAGCAATGCATTGCGAAAAGGGTCTTGGACGACTTCAGGTAGCCGTCGTTCCCCCGGTCCGCCTGATCATCGTCGATGACCAGGAAGTCGTCACCGTGTTTTGCTTCGAGGATCGCATTGCAAAGGCGGGTGAACTCCTGGGGTACGGTGATGAGCTGAATCTGGGCCTCAAGGGTCATGGAGCAGCATTGTCAGGGATCGAGTTAATCTGAGGCGAGACGGCCTTCGAGAGAGTCCTGGGTTCGAGCGTCGGTGATCTCCTTGGTCGCACTCTGGTTCAGGAGTAAAACGGCGAGTCTCCTGCGTCTCGATGCCCAGACCGGGAGCGACACAAGGAGAAATCATTGCTGCGCCATATCATGCATTCGTGATGGATACGCTAATCGTCACTGGGGCGGGCGCGAGTCGTAATCTCGGTACTGAAGGCTCAACCATGCCCCTAATGCGTGATTGGGCTGGAACGCTATGTGAGGCGCTCGACGCAGCGGAGTCAGGCTTGGCCAAAGCATGCCGCTTGGACCCCGAGTTCGATGGCCCGCAGTTCGAGCAAGCGCTTGGGGAACTGCTGGAATGGGATCAAGTTCGGCCTTTGGAGGAAAAGTTCGAGGCTCTCGCCCTTCACAATTTCACGGGCGTGCCGTTGCAGAAGCTTCGCCAGGCCAGGGCGAATACGAGTGATCGCCTTGCCAAAGTCAGGTCGGCGATCCACGAAACGCTTTATCGACAGTTTAGCCACGTCGCTGTCGATGATGCCAAGGCCATAGCCGCCTATAGTTCTCTGCTAGATCAGCTTCGCAAACCGAGGTTTGCGATTGCCACGACGAACTATGATCGATCGGCGGAATCTGCCCTCTTGCAGCTTGGGTATTCGGTTGTCAATGGCTTCGTCGGGAACCCACCTCGGCGGAAGGTATTCAAGCCGTCGAGTCTCGCCGAAATGAGGGGCAAAGGAGTGACGCTGCTTCATCTTCATGGGGCGGTTGGATGGTACGAACGGAACGGGGAGGTCGTCCTCGACAACGCCGATGAGGACCACGACGACAGTCGCGGATCGCCCGTGGTCCTTTACCCCGATCCAGGGAAGAAGCCCTCGGAGAACGTCATCGTCGCAGAGATTTGGCAGGAGCTTGAGTTCGCTGTCCAGCAGGCAAAGCGAGTCGTGGTGATCGGCCACTCCCTGCATGACCAACCCCTCGTAGGAGTTCTGCGCAAAATGAAGCGCGGACAAAAGCTGGCAGTGTCGTACTTCGACCCAAGCGAGCAGAAGCGTGTTCAAGGGCTCCTTCCACATGCCATGCCATTCAAACTCGACTTCACCCCCGATGCGAGACTCAGTGCCAAAGTTCTCAATCACCTTGGGATTCGCTGACAGGCGCGCCGGAGTAAGCCATTGGGTGCGGCTGCGGCTAACTAACGGTTAACGCGAGGTCGAGAATTGCCGACTAGGCTGACTCGTTCAGGTACGAGTCCAAGAGCTCTCGCGCTTCGACGTCGCTACGTGGCATTAGATGCCCGTAGCGGTCAAGCGTGATCGTGATCGTTGCGTGTCCCAAGTAGGTGCTGAGCGTCTTGGCATTGAGGCCGGCAGCGATACCGATGCTGGCGAACGTGTGCCTGCCCTCATGGAACCCGAGTCGTTTGAGGCCGCGCACGACGTGGCCCGCCTAGGGGAGCTGCCGAGCGAGGAGCTGGCGCAGCGGGCCGTGGAGCTGCGCTCCCTCGCCCACCGCGAGCGCGAGGCTGGGGTGCGCCACGGCGAGCTGCAATTCCATATCGAGCGCGAGGCGCGCTATCTCGCCGGCATCGACGGCCAGCGCGAGCAGGCGGCGCGCCTTCCCCGCAAGCTCCGCCGCTCGGAGTTGGAGCGGATCGACCGCGCCGAGGCCGATACCGAAACCCGTCTCGAGGGGCTTCGCGCCGAGGCCGAGGGGGTCCCGTTGCGCGACGACGCGCGCCGCGAGCTGGCGGCGGTGGGCGAGGTGCTGGCCGAGCGGGCCGGGATCGCGTCGACCGCCGCCCGCATCGCCCTGCCCGCCTACGTCCTCGCCGAGCTGGGGGAGGCCCACCGATCCGGCGAAGGCCCGCGCTTGTGACCGCGGCCTCGCTTTGATCGAGGGCTACCGCCAGCGCAACGGCGTCACGGATCGCAGCCGGGCCTTCGGTGCGGAGCCGCGGGACCGCGCGGCCCAGGAACGGCAGCGGCTGGAGGTCCAGTGGCTGCGGCGCTACCAGCAGCAGTTACGGCAGGACCGCACTCGTCAGCGGGTCATGGAGGGTGAGATCGGGCTGGGGTTAGGACTGGGGCGGTGAAGTTACGCGCCGATGTTCAGGCTGAAAAACCAGAGCTATCGGCACAGCCTTCGCTCGGTCGCTGATAGACGACTGCACCAGAACTGTCATAGCCGACCACTTCGCCGAGGCAGTACGGGCCTCGGATCACAAAGGTTGCGTATCGTGCTGGGCGCACGCCGGCAATCTGCCGCTGGCGTGGATTAAGGAGCCTAGTTTTCAGCCTGCGGGAGCCTGGCGCGCCGAGGTCTAGGCGCACCGTCTCGATGCGCGGAGCTACTGCGAAGGCGCCCGCCGTAAATTTTGCGGAGCCGTTGCCTTCCGACGCCAAGGCGAAGTTGGGGCCTACGTCGAGTGCCAGGATTGAGCAGCTGGATTCGTATCCCTCAAAGTACTGTTCCGGTGGAACGCTGGGATTCAGATTGCGCAGCGAAACGCCGACGCAGGGACGTTGACCGCCGTGCTTGCCGCCACTCCGCCTTAGGCCGACTCCCCAGAGATACTTTCCGCTGCGTCCTTCGTCTAGCTTGATCGTGCGCCAGTGACCGTCTCCGCCGGCTGCCGTGGGAACCCACGCGACAACTAGGAGCACCATCAGGCTCGCGACGCAAGCCGCAAACCTTCCGAATTTTTGGTCCGTTTGGATTCGCATATCGGCGTTCCTGGTCTGGGGGAGCCACCTAATCACAGTCAATGCAGTCCGTCCCATGGTACTCCTTGTCGCCGGTCGGCCAGAGGTAATAGGCCATGCCATTTTCCTTCGGAATAGGGAAAGATTCCCACGGATTTGGCGTGCCTCCGCAGTCGTCTCCACAGCCACCACGCGATTCTCCGGTGAACTGCGCGAACGCCGTTATGTGATGGCCTTTCTCCTGTTTCTGAACGCCATTGCCTCCTGGAGAGCTACCCCACCACACGCAGCGCTCTTGTTTGACCCGACGGTCCTTCCCGCCGGTGTAAGTCTCTTCTTCGTTCGAAGGTGGCCAAGGGCCATTAGACGCAAAGGCTCTGCAATCGATTCCGTTCGTCGCCGATCCCCTATGCCAGACATAGTTCCCGTCATAAAAATAGCGACCGCGCATCGCCACTCGATAGGCCAGCGAGATACCTTTCTCTCCCGTCCATGGATTTCCGCAAGCTATTTCAAAATCGCTGAGAGATAGGTTCTCCCCGTCAAATACATGAAAATGTGAGCAAAGAACTTTGATGAAGCCTTTTGATCGTTCCGCGCTTGAGATGGATGCTTCTCCTTCGGCAGAACCTGCGGGTTCTGGAGCTGAGAAGATTTCATATCCTTCAAAGGTTGCTTCTATCTCCGAGGGTCCCCCTTCAAGCCACGTGACAGGTGGTGGCATGGTAATCGCATGGGTGGCGAAGCCGCCCTGCCAGCCAGTGCCGCCGACGACCGGATACACGAAAGACCCTCCCGTTGGCGAGGATGCCCGGTGCTGAACGGTCAAGGTGATGATGTTCCCTTCGCTGACCGAGAGTTTCGTCGGAACGGTGGTACCGATTGCATCGTGAGCTGGTCGGGCGTCGATCCCATAAGCGATGTGTATGCCATCGGCATATCTAACGACTGCGTACTGATCGTTGATCGGGACAAGTTCTTGATCCGGGGCTAGCTGTACCTCCCAAGAGAAGGTCTCCGGAGCGGTTGCGTCCCGAATCGCTTGAAAAATCATCGCACCGTTATAGAGCGGACGGGTGATCGTGTCCACGTTGCCTGTCGTGTTGGCCGCGACTGCTGCTACGCCCTGAGCGACTTTATTCGCCGTCGCATTAGTCGCCGTGCTGACTGGTGAGATGACCACCGGGTCGAGTCCGGGATACCCGTCTTCATCATTTCCCGAGGCTGGCGTTTCGATGCATGAAGGTTCCGATCCTTCCTCCTGGATCTCGCAAAGGCCAAGGTGTTCTGGATCTACAACCTGCATGGTGACAACCCCACCGGGCGAAGGGTCGATGGTGGTCGGTACGTGTGAGCCGGTGGCTTGAATCTGGCCCGCTGCGTTTTCTAGGGCGAGTCCACTTGCCGTGCCTTCGAGGGAGGGTTCCTCCTGGGAAGGACCGATCGTGTTGACTGCACTCGTCACATCAAGGGCTTCTAGGGTGTCTTCGGCCTCGCCGGCCGTGATCTGGCCAACGGGGTCGATGTTGATCGTCCAACTTCGTTTCCGCATATTTCCAGCCCCGTCCGTGGCAAGGACTTCGGCCGTATGCGCCCCGCCGTCGTAGTTGACCATGTTGAGGGAGCCGAAGGTGCTCGTTTCGCAGCTGCCTTTCGGGCAGGTCTGCGTTTTCGTCGCGACCGTGGCCCCGTCGAACTTGACGACGAGGGAGGTGACGCCATAGCCGTTGGCGTCAGTCGCGAATGGCCAGTAGCTATAGCTTTTCTGTTCGACCCAGCCCTCGGGCCGGTTAAAGAGCGTGTTGAAGGCGTTGGTCGTGTTGATCTCCGGCGCGGCCGTGTCGCGGTTGATCGTGATCATCAGTGATTTCGTCGTCACCCGGCCGGCGGCGTCGGTAGCCGTGACCTGGACGTTGTGCTCCCCGACGGAGTAGCTGTTGGAGTTCAGCGTCCATTCGCGGGTGATCGAGCAGCCGCCTGCAAGACAGCCTGGCGAGCTTGAGTCGACCGTTGCCCCGTCGACTTTGACCGTCGTGCTGGCGACGCCCGATTTGCGTTCATCGGCACCGCCTGGGTCGGTGGCGGTGACTTTGAGCGTGTAGGCGGGCCGGGTCGTTCCCTGCGTCGCCTGTTCGGTCATTGAGCCCGAGAGGGCAAGCGCCGGCGGCGTCAGGTCCCCGTGGGTCTCGATCGTCATCGTTTTCGTGGTCGCGAGGCCGACCGCGTCGGTGGCGGTCACCGTGAGCGTGTGCTGACCGGCGCTGAAGTCGTCGGCTTTCAGCGTCCATTCGCGGCTGACCGTGCAGTCTTTGGTCGCGCAGCCGGGGGCGTGTTTGGGCTCCAAGAGGTTGCCGTCGACCTTCACTTCCGTGCTCGCCACGCCGGACTGCGGGTCGTAGCTGCCGTGCGTCCACCGCGTGATCCGGTCGTTGCCGGCGTCGGCGACGAGGAGCGTTCGGTCGGTCTCGAGCGCGATCCCGCGCGGTTCTGAGAACTGGTTGTTGGCGGTGCCGGCGGTGCCGAACTGGCGGATGTATTCGCCGCTTGGCCTGAACTCCTGGACGCGGTTGTTGTTGCCGTCGGCGACAAGGACGTTGCCGGTGGCCGGGGCCACGGCGATGCCGACCGGGTTGTTGAGCTGGCCGTTGCCGGACCCGAGGGTCCCGAACTGGCCCAGCCACTGCCCTTCGGGGGTGTAGGCGGTGACCCGGTTCAGGTTGTTGTCGGTGACCCAGAGCCTCCCGGCCTCATCGGTCGCTACGGCGATCGGGCTCACGAGGTCGCTGCTGTTCTGGTTGTTTGGGCTCGCTTTCCATCCGCGAACTTTGGTTGGCGTTCCGGTCGCGTTCGCGAAGCGGAAAACCGTGTGCGCGCCGAAGTCCGAGACCCAAAGGACGTTTCCGGGGCCGACCGCGACGGCATAGGGCTCAACGAAGGAGCCGGGGGCGAGCTTGCGGACGAAGGTGCCGCTGAGGTCGAACAGCTGCACCCGTTTGCTGGCGAAGTCAGTCACCCAGATGCCCTCGTTGCTGATCGCGATGCCTCGCGGGTCGGAGAGCTGACCGTCGGCCGTGCCGGGGCCGCCGAACTGCGAGATGAATTTGCCGGTCGGGTCGTACTTCTGGACGCATTTGCAATCGCGGTCCACCACCCAGCGGTTGCCGGCAGCGTCAATCGCGACTCCCATCGGGCGCTGGAGCTGGCCGGTACCCGTTCCGGCGGTGCCGAAGGGCGCCTGGGCGGTGGCCGCAGTCGAGTCGCCGTCAGTCGCGTCGTATTTGAGGGTGTAGCTCGGCGAGGTGGTGCCGACTTTGGCCTGTTCGGTCAAGGAACCCGAGAGCTCCAGGCTCGGTTTCGAATGATCGACCTTGACCCGCACTTCGCCTGCGGCCTGCTGGAGAATGGGATCGGCGGCGACGATCCTCAGCCAGTTCTCTCCCTGCGGCATCGTGGCCGGGTCGTACTGCAGAGGGTGCTGGATGTTCTGGAGGCTTCTCGGGCACGGTTTGGCAACGGTTCCCAGGCAGCCCGCCGAAGTCACGGAGGTGCTGGTAGTCGGGCCGGAGCTGGGCTGGGTGACCTGGACCTCGCGGACGCCAAGGCCAGGGTCGCTCACTTTGTAGGTGATCGCTGCCGAGGGCTGACTGTTCTGCCACGGAGCAGGGCTCCCGAGGCTTCCGAACCCCGGGGCGTCTTTGTCGCTCAGCTCCACGGTTGCCTGTTCGACCTTGACGTTGCGCTGCCCGGGCAGCTGCGATTCGGTGGTTGCAAGCGCGATCGTGCCGTTCTTGGCGTCCGTCACTTCATTGGGGTTGACGAAGCCGTATTGGTAGTTGGGGTCGCTCAGAGGGCCCTGGAAGCCGTCGCGCGTGCCGACCGAGACCCACTGGCCTTTGTTCTCAGACCACAGGCCCATCATCAGGAAGGGAGAGCCAGGCCCAGGGGACCACGGGGTGAAATTCCAAAAGAACGAGAGCTTCGACATGGTCATCTGCTTGATGTAGGTGGTCGGACGTGAGCCGACTTGAGCCATGTCGGTGAAGAAGCGGGGGACGTAGTAGTTCCAGTTGGCCTGCGCCCCTGGGCTCACGGAAGCGAAGTTGCCGCTGTACATGGTCATCCCGGGACCTCCCCAGGCGCCCCACATCGCCGTCATCCCGGGTGAGTTGACCGGAATCCACTCCGGGCTCTGCGCGCTGGCCTGTTCCCAAGCGAAGTTCTCGAAGATCGGGTCGATCAGCAGCGGGTAGACGTTCTCCGGGGTCGGTTTCGCCTGGATCGCCACCAAGCCCTCGGCCACATCGAGATCAACCGGCACTGCCTTGCCCTCTGCGTCAACGCCACCTGGGGGAAGCACGCGCAGGAGGGTCGAGTCGCCCTCGGTGACGATGGCTCCGCCGTCGGGGCTCGCCTTCAGCTCAGCGCCGGCCGGCGTCTGCACCCGGAAGGCGTGTGAGAGTGGCGCATCGGCAGAGCGCAGCTGCATGAAGGTCTCGACACCGGTCGCGGTGGGCGTCACGGCAAGGTCGCTCTCCTGCGCCACGTTCGGGTAGAAGGCCGTCGTCTGCTCGAGGTTCGATGCGGTGCGGTCAGCTGCGTCGACCAGCTCGATTGAGACACCGGCCTCGGGCAAGGTGATCCCGTCGCCGAGTTGGGCCGGGAGGCCGACGTCGATCAATGGGTTCTGTGGCTGGAGTTCACCTTCTGAGGACTCCAGCTCAAGCGAGACCAGTTCCTTGGCACCTTTATCTCCCTCGGCCCGAAGCGGCAGAAGAGAAGAGAGGAGACCTAGCTGGCCGCCTGGACCTTCGGGGGTTGACAGCGCATCCGGTTCGACAAGGGCCACGTGGTCTGAGCGGAAGCTGCGGATGTCGAGGCCATCAAAGGTGCCTGCCGGCTCCTCGATCACCTCGCCGAAGACGGAAGTGACCAGCTGGATGGCCTCCTCGCGGTCCAGATCCTCATGCGGCAGGGCTGCCGCCGCCTCGGAGTCGACCACCGGCCCGGGGAGAGTGATGACATCGGCCTCCTCGCTCGCTCGTTCGAGTTCCGAAAGGGATGACCAACCCGGGGCGTAGGTGGCTGCTTCTTCGCTACCAACGGTCGATGGATCGTCAGCGAGTGCAGTTGCGATACCGGCCACCAAGCTCAACAGCATCGCTGCGACGACTACCCGCGCTGCTCGTGAAGGAAGCCAAGTTGAACCAGGGTTGGTCCCTGCGTGGTCGCTCCGAGTCACTGTGCTCCCCTTGCCATTTAGAAGTGTGAGGCTCCAGAACCCCAATGAATGCGGCATCTATAACAGGGGACAGGTGACCTCGCCTACCAACTTTTTAGACAAGTTATCCAGCGAACTCCAGTTCATACTGGGAACGGGCGCTTCCTGCGCTGGAGACTCCCTGTGACAAGTACACGCTGGTTCCCTATGTCTTGAACTCGCCGGATCAGCAGCTCCCACACAAGGGAGGGTGCCTATGATGGACCGTGGCGAAGAAAGTCAGTCTCCGGAGGCTCCTGATCTCGCGGGAACGGAAATGCCACGAGGCAGAAACTGACTCTCAGGTCGGATGCATCAGCCTGCCTCCCGTCTTCCTTGTGCCGGCCTTCCGAGTTCCCGACAATCGCCATTGCACTCTCTAGGGTCGCATCAAAGAGTTCGACTAGCTCTTCCCAGCCCTGCTCATCGAGATTCTTGTTTGCCCAGCTGGCATGGCTTTCGGGAAACTGTTCGTAGACTCGATCCTGGAGCGCAACTTCGGCATCGGCAAAGCTTGCCTGGAAGAGATAGGTGATCATCTGGTGCTGGAGTGCCGGGGGGAGCTGCTCCCACACTTCTTTGGGAAACTCCAGCTTCTGAATCGGGCGATAGATGGTCTTGTTGAGCGAGCCAACCTGCTCGGTGCGGATGGGTTCAGCGCAGCCGTACTCAACAAGAACCCGCATGTGATAGCTCGTGTGATAGGTCCCTACGCCCAGAGCCCGAGCAAGATCACTGGGGCTCGCCTCACCGGCGTCGTGCATGAAGGCGAGCATTCGTATACGGAGGGGATGGGAGAAGACGAAGAGCAGGTCGTCGTCAAAAGGTCCGAGCCCGCTTGCGCCATCTGCCCGCCGCCGAGATGGGGGCTTCTTCCCCTTTGATCGTTTGGCTGGGGCGGCGGGCTTCTTTGACATCCCTCGTCTTCTGGCCTCGGCAGCGCCAGCCCGCCGAGCCGGCTTGTTTGGGGGCAATTCCGCGTCCTCCCGTTGAACGATTCCACCGCTGGAGTTATTCCAGCGGTGGAGCACTATAGAGCAATCCGAGCGTCTCGAATAAACCTCGGAAACTCCTGAGTCTCCCTTTCGGAGCCTCGCGCTGGAACAGATTCCACTGTTCTAATAAACCTTCACATCAGGGCTGCGCAGGCCCCGGCAGCGGACCCGCAGCCTCCCCGCCCTAGCTCTGAAAGGAGGTGATCCTCGATGAGCATCAAAAAAGTGGCGCCCGCCGCTCCGGTCCTCCAGACGGTCAAGATCGGCTAAGGCATAGCGACAGCATCGGTCCGCGAGAGCGGTCGGTGCTGCACTGGAACTCATTACAGCGCTGGACCGGGTTGCAGCGGTTGAATCAAATCACAGTGAACTAGTCAGATCATCAGTAATGATTGGGGTGAGATGAGTGGAAGCCCCAAGAGGTCGGAAACGCGAGCATCAGAGAAGTTCAATGAGCCGATGCGAGTGCTCCGTGCTCTGAGTCATCCAGTTCGGTTGCGGATGGTGGAAATGCTCGCTCGGGAAGATGCAAGCGCTGCCACCCTTGCAGCGTCCTCACAGTTCCCGGGATTGACCGCCAGCAACCTCTCCTACCACCTCGCCAAGGTTCTGGGTCAGGAGTGCGGGATTGTCGAAGTTGCGGAGACGATCAAGAAGCGCGGGGCCAATGAAAAGATGTATCGGCTCAAGATCGAGCCCCTGGCAAATGTCTCCCAGTTCGTCCCGAAGATATTTCACTCTGCATTGAAGGGCACGGCCCTCTACAGCTTTACCAAGCTCGCCGCTGATGCTCTAGCGGCGAACACAGTTGATGCGCTTCCTGAGTCGGCCTTAGCTTGGCGCCCCGTCACACTCGATCAGCGAGGTTGGCTTGAGGTGGCGAAGGCAATCGCGGACTTGCGGGATCACGTTCAGGCCGTAGAACAGAGGAGTAATTCCCGCTTGGCTAACGATCGCTCAGGTGTGATTCAAGCCGCCTTCGGCATTGCTTGGTTCAAAGCCCCACCGGCCTCGGGACCAGAGAAATCCGGGAGCGACTCCCGATGATGCCGCCGCCACAACGCCTTCTACGTCCAGGTGTGGATTTCACGGTGCAACGGTGTGGAGTTGGAGACTTTCGCCGCTCCCGGGGCCGCCTGGCTATGCACGATCTTCCTGCCACCCCCGAAGTGGTGCCAATCATGTCTGCTTGGCACCCGGCAGGAACAAGTCGGACGGGGCGTCGTCCAGGGGTTCATCCCCGGCGCCCCGTCCGACCGTTTGGTGACGACGCTCTGAGGGGCACCTGATGGAGGCTGTCCACAGCCGGCCGAGACGCCAGCTGGGCCGCGATCTCGGTCTGGGCGTGATGTCCCCCCAAGAGATGGTCACGGCGCTGCGCCATCCCCTGCGCCGCGGCATTCTCCGCCGCCTTCACGAGGTGGGTGAGGCCCGGAGCCCGCGCGAGCTGGCGGCGATGCTCGACTGCGGTGTGAGCGAGGTCACCCACCACGTCGCAGTCCTCTACGCCGTGAAAGCCCTCGCGCTGACAGACACGGTTTCGGACCGTGGCGGGGTGGAGCACTTCTACGCATCGACGGTCGAGCACGACGGAGGGATCGGGCTCGTGCTCATTGGGACCGAACGGTCCGATGAAGGTCGCTAGGGCGGGCTGGCCGGATGCTGCGTCGCCGCCTGGATGAGATCGCGCCGAAGTCGCCGCCCGATCCGTCGGTCATCTCCTCGACTGAGGAGGGACGGGCACGCTCTGTGGTCTTTGCCTACGTGGTCTTCGGGGAACACGAAGACGAGACGATTCGCTCACTGGCAGAGAAGTTCTCACCCAGCGCCGAGAGCAGCGCCGTGGAGTGCTGTCCGCAATCTGATCGGCAAGGGAGTCCTGAGAATGGATGGGGACAAGGTCGTTGCCGGCCGGGTGCGGCCGAGCGGTCCCGCAGATCCATGAGCGGGGACGAGGGGCACCTGTCGACGGGAGAGAGGGAGCGCAACCGTCAAGAAATGGCATTCATCGAGGTCTTGGAACGATTCCCCGTCACGCTGACCGTGGACGAGCTCGTTCGGACCCTGGCCACACGGCGGCTGGGGGATGAGGACCGCGAACCCTGGGAACAGGCAGTAACCCAGCTGCGGCGAGACGGCCTCCTTCGTCTCAACGGCAATGTCGTTGAACCCACGGTCGCCGCGATCCGGGCGAGCGAGCTGATGGAGGTCGGGGTATGAGCGCTCTAGCATCACTTTTTGGTGGTCCCGACCGGAATCGGCCCGAACAATTGCTGTAAGAGCAAGCTCTTGGAGTAGTTGTCCCGCAACCCGTCATGGCTCGACCCTAGGATCGTGGAGTGGCTCTTGTCTTCGGCCAGCGATACGAGCGATCCGCGGGTGAATCGCCCGAAGCGTTTCTTGGCGGGCTTGCCGAGTTTCTAAGAGGCCGGCTCGCCGGCCTGCCAATCGAGCTGGAGCTCTGCGACGGCGAGACTGTCACCGGGGCGGTTGATTCCATCGGGTCGACAGCCGTGACGCTGGAACGAGACGATGGTTCGCTGATCGGGACCTTTGCCGCAGCGGACCTGTCCGCGTTCACCCTTGTTGACGAAGCGCTCGATCGCTCCGATGAGCTTCGCCCTCCTGGCTGACGAACGAGGGATGTTCACGCCGTCCCCACCGCTGTCCCCATGGCCATAGAAAGCTGGCGATTTGCAGGCAAACCCAGATTGAAGCGCCGGAGATGATGACCGACGACGCCAAGTTCGCACTCGGCTTCTAGGCACGGATTCCGGGGTCATAGGGCTAGATGGGGTCTGTTGGCCCCATCCCGTACCCATGGACGGTCACCGACATTTGGCCGACAAAGGCCGAGAGGTGATCATTCTCTCTCGCTCTTTCTTGAAACTCGTGGGTGAGGATATTCTTGGAGGCCAATGGGACTGAAAACGATCGGAATGGGGCGGCACTGACCGGATTGGCGCACGCCCTAGCTAAGGGAGATCTGTGGGCAGCCGGAACCGCTGCTTTCGTTGTGGTCGTATTTTTTTGACCTTCCGCACGGATAAGCGGATACAGCATCAGCCACAGCTGTGGCCTTTCTTGGTTGGAGCCCGATACAGCCCAAAGTCACGCGCCGGCCGTCGGATATCCTCGAAGCTCGATGAGTCTAGACGTGAAACTGTTCGTGGCACTGGCCCCTGTTTGCTTGGCTGGGATGGTGTTCACGTTGACTCAGGGCGACTGGTGGACTGCCGGCGTGTTTGCGTTTCTCTTACTTACGATGGCGGTGCTTTATCGCACGGAAAAGCAGCTGCAGCGACGGTCGTAGGCTTTCGCCAGTCAGTGACAGCAAGCCTTCGCAGTGATTGTTTTTCAGTCCTCGAGAACAATTGGAAATAAGAGGTGGCACAGGGATCTCCCGAAATAGCTACGCTCGACGAGTTTCGCGTCTGTTGGTATCTCACTCGGGGCGAGGCCCCCGATGACCCGGCGCTAGCAGCGATCATGCTGCACGCGGGTCGGAGGTATCAGATTAAGAGTCGCGCTCTGACTGCATTGCTTGGATGGTCGCCCGTGATCGCAGGCCTCTCGCTCACTGCTTCTGCCCTTCCCGGGGCCTTCAACGGTGAGATCGAGATGGTGGCTCTCCTGCTGCTCATCATCCTGGGCAATGTGGCGAACGGGATGCTCAATCCATGGACGCGGCCAAAGAATGTCGCTAGATCCATCGAGGCATCGAGGCGGGTTCTCGCCGCCCGAGGGGCGGCGATATAAAGATCTCCGGTAGCTGCCTCGTCCCGTCTCCCCGTCGCCGGCGCGCGTACCCTGGGCGGCAATGGGCCGTCTCGTCGATGCGCTGGAGCGGAAAGCGCCACCTGCCTGGGCCGGGGTGGTTGCCGTTCTCGTCGGCGTCTCGGTCGGGACGCTGCTCGTCTATCCGCTCAAGGCGGTGGCGCCTGTGGTCTCGCTCGGGGTCGTCTACCTGCCGGCGATCCTGCTCATCTCGACGGTCTGGGGGCTGCGGATGGGGCTGTTCGCCTCGATCGCCAGCGCCGCCGCCTTCAATTTCTTCCAGATCCCACCCCTGCACCGCTTTGCGATCGCCCAGGAGGAGAACTGGGTTGCGCTGGCCGCGTTCGCGATCGCGGCGATCGTCAGCAGCACGGTCGCCGGCCTCGCGCGGGCCCGCGCCGTGGAGGCCGAGCGACGGCGGGAAGATGCCGACAGTGCGCTTGCCGAGCTGGAGGCGCTGACCAGGGAGCGGGACCGGATGCAGGCCGAGGCCGTGGAAGCCGAGGCGGTGCGGCGCAGCGACGAGCTCAAGACCGTGCTGCTGCGATCCGTCTCCCATGACCTGCGGACCCCGCTCACGTCGATCATCGCGGGGGGCGCCGCGCTCGGCTCTGAGAGCCTGACCCCGGAGGAGCGGGCTGATCTCAGCGAGGACATCGTCGGGGAGGGCAGGCGGCTCTCGCGCCTGGTCGAGAACCTGCTCGACCTCTCCCGGTTGGAGGCCGGGAAGGCCGAGCCGCATCGCGGTCCGGTCGACCTTGCCGAGGTGCTGGAAAGCGCGCGGCAGGGGTCGACAGGGGCGGAAGCGGTCCGGCTGGCGGTCGATTCGGAGCTGCCGATGGTCGACGCCGACGCCGCCCAGCTCGAGCGTGCCTTCGCGAACCTGCTCGAGAACGCGGCTCGCTACGGGAACGGTCGGCCGGTCCTGGTCCGCTCCCGCCTGGTCGGCGGCAATATCGTCGTGCGCGTGGTGGACCAGGGTCCGGGGATACCGGAGGGAGACCGGGAGCGGATCTTCGAGCCGTTCCAGCACGGCGACGCGGTCGGCGCCGGCTCCGGGCTCGGCCTGGCGATCGCCAAGGGCTTCATCGAGGCGAACGGCGGCGGTATTTCGGTCGAGTCGCTGCCGGGGCAGGGGACCAGCTTCGTCGTCACCTTGCCGTTCCACCGGGGAGCGACATGACCGGCGCGAAGAGGGTGCTGGTCTGCGACGACGAGCCGCAGATCCTTCGCGCCCTGCGGGTGATCCTGCGCGACGCCGGCTATGAGGCGGTCACCGCCTCCACCGGTGAGGAGGCGCTCGACCTGGCGGCGGTGAGGCCACCGGTCGCCGCGATCCTCGACCTGATGCTGCCCGACGTCGACGGGGTCGAGGTGACGAAGCGTCTGCGGGAGTGGAGCGAGATGCCGATCATCGTCCTGTCGGCCGTGGGGGAGGAGGAGGCCAAGGTGGGGGCGCTTGCCGCCGGTGCCGACGACTACGTGACCAAGCCCTTCGGGCCGCCGGAGCTGGTGGCGCGGCTCGAGGCCGTTCTGAGGCGTGCCAAGCCCGAAGCCCCCGAGCAGCTGATCGCCGCCGACGGCTTGGAGGTCGACCTCGTCGCCCGCGCCGTGCGCCGTGACGGCGAGGATGTTCACCTCACCCCGACCGAGTTCGAGCTGCTGCGTGTCCTCGCGCAGAACCGCGGTCGCCTGATGACCCATCGCTCGCTGCTGGTCGAGGTGTGGGGCGTCGAGTACGAAGACGACGTCCAGGTCCTGCGCGCCCACGTCGCCAATCTGCGGGGCAAGATCGAGCCCCCCGGCGGACCCCGGTACATCCGCACCGACCCCGGCGTCGGCTACCGCTTCGCCGCCTAGCAGCGACCTTTACGAAATCTGTATGCGGAGGCCGGGTTTCTTCATGCGGCCTTGACGGGGTGAGGCGCACGATCACCGCGTGGACCTCGTCTCGATCGCCCTCGCCCTCGCCGCCTTCGGGCTGATCTATCTCCTGATCGGAGCCCTGGACCGGGTATGAGCCAGGGCTGGCTCCAGTTCGGCGTCTTCATCGTCGCGCTGACCGCGCTGGTGCCGCTGCTCGGCACCTACCTCGCCAAGGTCTTTGCAAGCGAACGGGTCTTCCTCTCTCCCGTCGCCGGGCCGGTCGAGCGCCTCGGCTACCGGCTGTTACGCGTCCGCCCCGGCGAAGGTCAGGACTGGAGGGAATACGCCCGCTCGGTGCTCGCCTTCAGCCTGCTCTCCTGGCTCCTCCTCTACCTGATCCTCCGCACCCAGTCGATCCAGCCGTTCAACCCTGAGGGCTTCGGCTCGGGGCCCTGGAACCTCAGCTTCAACACCGCCTCCTCGTTCGTCACCAACACCAACTGGCAGTACTACGGCGGCGAAACGACGCTCTCCCACTTCGCTCAGATGACCGGGCTGGCGGTGCAGAACTTCGTCTCGGCGGCGGTCGGGACCGCGGTGCTGGCCGCGGCGATCCGCGGCTTCGCGGCGCGCAGCGCCAGCTCGCTGGGCAACTTCTGGAGCGACCTCACGCGGATCACGCTGTACGTGCTCCTGCCGATCGCCTTCGTCGCAGCACTCGTCCTCGTCTCCCAGGGGGTCGTCCAGACCCTCTCGGGCTCTGAGCTCGTCCACACCCTGAGCGGCGCCGAGCAGACCCTCTCCTTCGGGCCGGTCGCCTCGCAGGAGGCGATCAAGCTGCTCGGGACCAACGGCGGCGGCTTCTTCAACGTCAACAGCGCCTTCCCGTTCGAGAACCCGAACAGCGCCACCAACATCTTCGAGCTCTTCCTGATGCTGGCGATCCCGGCCAGCCTGCCCTACGCCTTCGGCCGGATCGTCGGCAACCGGCGTCAGGGCTGGGCGATCTACGCGGCGATGATGGCGATGTTCGTCGCCTCGGTCGCGGTCGTCTACGTCGCCGAGCAGCACGGCAGCCCCGCCCAGCACGCGGCCGGCCTCGTCACCCATGCCTTCGACGGTTCCAGCGGCGGCAACATGGAGGGCAAGGAGGTACGCAACGGGATCGTCCAGTCCTCGCTTTGGACGGCGGTCACCACCGTCACTTCGGCCGGCGCCGTCAACGCCGCCTTCGACTCGCTGACCGGGATCGGCGGCCTGGTGCCGCTCGCCAACCTCTCGACCGGCGAGGTGATCTTCGGCGGCGTCGGCTCCGGCCTCTACGGGATGCTGATGCTGGTCCTGCTCACCGTCTTCATCGCCGGCCTGATGGTCGGCCGCACCCCGGAGTTCCTCGGCAAGAAGATCGAGGCGCGCGAGGTGAAGCTGGTGCTGGTGGCCGTCCTCGCGACGCCCCTCCTGGTCCTGATCGGGACCGCCTGGGCGGTGGCCGGCGACGACGGCACGCAGTCGATCTACAACCCCGGCCCGCAGGGCTTCTCGGAGTCGCTCTACGCCTACATGTCGCAGGCGAACAACAACGGCTCCGCCTTTGCCGGCTACACCGGCTTCCTGCAGCCCAACGCGCCCGGCAACGCCGGGGCCGAAGCGTTCGACTTCCCCAATCTGCTCGGCGGAGTGGTGATGCTGCTCGGCCGGTTCATGCCGATGATCGCGGTGCTCGCAGTCGCCGGCTCGCTGGCCGGCAAGCAGGTCGCGCCGCTCGGCGCCGGCACCTTCCGGGCCGACTCGCCCACCTTCGTCGTCCTCCTGCTCGGCGTCGTCATGATCGTCGCCGCGCTGACCTTCTTCCCCGCCTTCCTGCTCGGCCCCGTCGTCCAGGGCCTGACCGGACAGCTCTTCTGATGAACGGCCTGCGCAAAGACCTCACCACCGCGGCCGTCGCCCTCGCCTTCTTCACCCTGCTGCTCGGGGCCGCCTATCCGCTGGCCATCACCGGCGTCGCCCGGGCTCTCTTCCCCGGCGCCGCCAACGGCAGCAAGGTCGAGGTCGGCGGGAGGGTCGTGGGGTCCGAGCTGATCGGCCAGGACTTCGGCGGCGATCCGCGCTACTTCCAGGGCCGCCCCTCCGCCACCGAGTACAGCGCCGACGTCACCTACTTCAACAACCTCGGACCCAACAGCCGGGAGCTCTCCGAGCTCTTCGCCGAAGAACTCAAGGCCTATCTCACTCGTGAGCGCCACTACGACAAGGGCCTGACCGCCGCGGAGATCCCGGTCGACGCGGTGACCACCTCGGCCTCCGGCGTCGACCCGCACGTCTCCGAGGCCAACGCGCGAGTCCAGGCCCACCGGGTGGCCGCCGTCCGCGGGCTCCCGCTCGACCGCGTCCTCGAGCTGGTCGCTGCGCACACCGAAGGCCGCTTCCTCGTCTTCGGCGAGGCCGGGGTCAACGTCCTCACGCTCAACATCGCCCTCGACCGGGAGGAGGGGAAGTGACCGACGAGACCCTCCGCAACCGGCCGCGCTCGTTGTTCGACGGCTCGATCATGGTGCGGGCGGCGCTCGACTCCGTGCGCAAGCTCGACCCGCGCCACCAGTTCCGCAACCCGGTGATGCTCGTGGTCGAGATCGGGGCGCTGCTCACGACTGCCGGCTGGCTGATCCAGCTCTTATGCGGCGCCCCGCTCGGCGGGGGCGAGGACCCGGCTTGGTTCTCGTTCGCGATCGCAGCCTGGCTCTGGCTGACCGTGGTCTTCGCCAACTTCGCCGAGGCACTCGCCGAGGGCCGCGGCAAGGCCCAGGCGGAGGCGCTGCGCGCGATGCGGACCGAGACCGTCGCACGGTTGCGCGACGGCGGCGAGAGGCCCGCCTCCGAGCTGCGGCGTGGAGACATGGTCGTGGTGGAAGCGGGGGAGACGATCCCCGGCGACGGCACCGTGATCGAGGGCATCGCCTCGGTCGACGAGTCGGCGATCACCGGCGAGTCGGCGCCGGTCGTCCGCGAGTCGGGCGGCGACCGCTCCGCCGTGACCGGCGGCACCCGGGTCCTTTCGGACCGGATCGTGATCGAGATCACCCAGGAGCCGGGACAGAGCTTCCTCGACCGGATGATCGCCCTGGTCGAGGGCGCTGAGCGGCGCAAGACTCCGAACGAGATCGCCCTCAACATCCTTCTCACCGGCCTGACGCTGGTCTTCCTGCTGGTCGCCGTCACCCTGCGCCCGTTCGCCGAGTTCGCGGGAACCGACGCCTCAGTCGTCACCTTGATCGCGCTGCTGGTGGCGCTGATCCCGACCACGATCGGGGCGCTGCTCTCGGCGATCGGGATTGCCGGCATGGACCGGCTCGTCCGGCACAACGTGCTGGCGCTCTCGGGGCGCGCGGTCGAGGCCAGCGGTGACGTCGACGTGCTGCTGCTCGACAAGACCGGCACGATCACGCTCGGCAACCGCGAGGCGATGCAGTTCATCCCGATGCCGGGGATCGGGGAGGCGGAGCTGGCCGAGGCGGCGCAGCTCTCCTCGCTCGCCGACGAGACCCCGGAGGGGCGTTCGATCGTCGTCCTCGCCAAGAGCGCGTACGGGGTCCGCGAGCGCCACCTGGACACCCACGTCGCCACCTTCGTCCCCTTCTCGGCCGAAACGCGGATGAGCGGGGTGGACGTCAACGGCAACCAGTACCGCAAGGGCGCCGGCGACGCGATCGTCCGCTACGTCGAGGAGCAGGGCGGCCGCCCGCCCGCTGAGCTGCGGGAGCAGCTGGACCTGATCGGCTGCGAGGGCGGCACGCCGCTGGCGGTCTGCCGCGACAACCACATCCTCGGGGTCGTCTACCTGAAGGACGTCGTCAAGGACGGGATGCGGGCCCGCTTCGACGAGCTGCGGGCGATGGGGATCTCGACCGTGATGGTGACCGGCGACAACCGGCTGACCGCGGCGAAGATCGCCGAGGAGGCCGGCGTGGACGACTTCCTCCCCGAAGCGACGCCCGAGCAGAAGCTGGAGCTGATCCGCGCTCACCAGGAGGAAGGCCGGATGGTCGCGATGGCCGGCGACGGGACCAACGACGCCCCGGCGCTCGCGCAGTCGGACGTGGGCGTGGCGATGAACACGGGTACGCAGGCCGCACGCGAGGCGGGCAACATGGTCGACCTCGACTCCAACCCGACGAAGCTGATCGAGGTCGTGGAGATCGGCAAGCAGCTGCTGATCACGCGCGGGGCGCTGACCACCTTCTCGATCGCCAACGACGTCGCCAAGTACTTCGCGATCCTGCCGGCGATCTTCGCCTTCACCTACGCCGCGGACCCCGGCGAGCGTGGCCCTCTCGACGCGCTCAACGTCATGGGGCTGGGCACGCCGGCCTCGGCGGTCCTCTCGGCGATCGTCTTCAACGCCCTCGTCATCCCGCTGCTGGTGCCGCTGGCCCTGCGCGGCGTCCGCTACCGGCCGATCGGGGCCACCGCGCTGCTGCGCCGCAACATGCTCGTCTTCGGCCTCGGCGGCTTGATCGTCCCCTTCGTCGGGATCAAGCTCCTGGACCTGGTGATCCACAACCTGCTGGGAGCATGAGCCGGTGGCAGGCCGCCTCAAGGTCTTCATCGGCATGGCTGCCGGGGTCGGCAAGACCTACCGGATGCTGCAGGAGGGGCACGCCGAGCAGGAGGCCGGGCGCGATGTGGTGATCGGCTACATGGAGCCGCACGAACGGCCGGAGACCTCGGCGCTTGCAGGTGGGCTGAAGGCCGTTCCGCGCCGCCTCCTTACCTACCGCGGCGCCGACCTCGAGGAGATGGATCTGCCGGCACTCCTGGCGCGGGCGCCCGAGCTGACGCTGATCGACGAGCTGGCCCACACGAACGCGCCGGGGGCCGAGCACCGGAAGCGCTACGAGGACGTGCGCGACGTGCTCGCCGCCGGCATCGACGTCTTCTCCACCGTCAACGTCCAGCACCTGGAGTCGCTGAACGACCAGGTCGCCGAGCTGACCGGGACGCGGGTGCGGGAGACGATCCCCGATGCGGTGCTGGGGGCAGCCGATGAGGTGGTGCTGATCGACCTCACTCCCGAGGCGCTGATCGAGCGCCTGCGCGCCGGCAAGGTCTACCCCGGCGAGAGCGTCGAGGCGGCGCTGCGCAACTTCTTCACCGTGGAAAATCTGCTGGCACTGCGCGAGGTGGCGCTGCGCCAGGTCGCGCGGGAGGTGGAGGCGAAGCGACTGGTGGTGGAGGCGCCGCTCGGCACCCGCGAGGAGCGGGTTGCCGCCGAGGTGCCGAAGGCGGTCGGCGAGCGGCTGCTCGCCCTGGTCCGGCCGCAGCCGTCCTCGCAGCGGCTGGTGCGGCGGGCCTGGCGCTCGGCGCAGCGGCTCGGTAGCAGCCTCGACCTGCTCTGGGTGAAGCCGCCGAACCGGCCGGTCGAGGGCGAGGTCGAGCGCCAGGTGACGGCGCTGCGCCACCTCGCCTCGGTCCTTGGCGCCACCTTCCTGGTCGAGGAGAGCGACAGCCTCGTCGACGGCGCCGCGCGAGTGATCCGCGAGCGCAGCATCACCTACGTCATGGTCGGCGAGTCCCAGCCGCCGCGCGGGTTGGCCCGGTTGCGGGAGCCCCTGCCCCAGCGGCTGATGCGCGCCGCCCCGGCCGGGGTCGACGTGCGGATCGTCGCCCGGCGGGAGGGCGGGGAGGGGCGTCGACCGTGACGGTCGAGCACGTCCTGATCGTCGTTGCGCTTGTCGGGGGGCTGGCCGGCGGCTACCTCCTCGCCCGTTCGCGCCTGCGCGGGCGCCGCTCCGAGCGGCCCCGGCCCATCCACCAGATCCTCCTGCCCTTCACCGGCACGGAGATCTCCTGCCGCGCAGTCGATGCCGCCCTTCGGCTCGCCCGGGCCGAGGAGGCGACGCTGATGCCCGCCTACCTGGCGCCGGTGCCGAAGCAGTTACCGCTCGATTGCCCCATTCCCGCTGCGGCGGCGAGGGCGATGCCGATGCTGGAGGCGATCGAGCAGCGGGCCGCCGCCCAGGGCGTCGCGGTGGACTCGCGCATCGAGCGCGGCCGCTCCTATCGTCACGCCCTCGCCCGCCTTCTCGATCGCGAGACCTTCGACCGAGTCGTCGTCCCGGCAACCGCGGCCGCCGGCGCGGGCTTCTCCGGCGACGATCTCGTCTGGCTCCTGGAGAAGGCCCCGGCCGAGGTCTTGATCCTGCGCCCGGGCCCCGGGGGTTAGAAAGCCCCTTCGAAGGTTCTGTCGCGGTACAGGAGCTGGCCGGTCGCACTGAACGTGGCGATCCCGGTGACAAAACCCTCCGGTGGGTAGAAGTGGACGAAGTAGCGGACGTTGCGCAACCAGACGACCTTTCGTCGCAGATGAGACGGGGGTGATTTTGGGCGAACGGTGACATGCCTGTTGTTGCTTAAAGTGAGCAGTACCTTTGCGACTTCGCCGCTGGCGAATCCAGTGAAGACCCTGCTGCTCCCGTCTTCGAGAAGATCGTCCGAGGCGGCGGGTTCGGGGTCCCGGCCCAGGTGGCCGCCGGCCGGGATTCCCGTGGACGAGCCCCAGTAAACCGCTCCCTCCACTTCGAAGTCGATGCCGAACAGCCAGTCGCGGCAGTCGTTGCCGTTGGGGCCGATTGATCCCTCGACGGTCCAGGGCCATCCGGCTGGACTGACACCGGTTGCGATGCGCACCTGGTGCCTCTTTATGCAGTCGGCCGCCGCCACTGGAGCGAAGGCAAGAAGCGCAGCGAGGGCGACGAGGATGGCTGGCAGCCGCCGATTCACCCGCCGCATGGTACTCAGGAACACCCGAAGAAAGAGGGAAGTCGCTTCTATAACCTGCGCCGCATGCGTTCGGCGAGGAGCCTGCTCTTGATTGCGTCGGTCGTGGGTGTCTGCTTGCTTGTGTCCGCCGATGCGGGTGCCGCTCAGGCTCGCGAGAAAGCGGGGCCGATCGTTACCACCGACGGCCGGCTGAGGCCCGGGCACATCGAGGCAATCCGGGTCAAGGGCTTCCCCGGAAAGGGGTCTACCGAGGTTTCGATCTTTCCCACCGCCATCTGCGAAGACGAATGCGGGACCCGGGTGATTCCGGGTGGAAGGACCGACGCGGAGGGGACGGCGACGCTTCGGGTTCGGGTGCCGGGCACCTTTTTCGACTGGAGGGATCGGCCCGTCTACTTTCGCGACGGTGAACGCATTGAAGTGCATGTGACCTGGGAAGGGCCCGGCCGCAGCTTTGCCTTCGGCAGCGCCGAACCGATTCTCGTCCGCGCCAACGGGGCAAATCGTGGCTGAGTCGCGGGTGCGCTCCCGGCGCCTACCGTTGCTTGCGGCCTTTCTCATCTCGGTCCTCGCGGCAGCGCTGACGCCTGGCTCCGTCGCCGCCTCGGCCACGGAGCCGCTTCCAGTCCCGAGCGCGTTTCGGTTGTCGGCCGATAACGGCTACACGCTGGACGTGATTGGGATACCGCCACACGCCAACCGTCCCGGAAGTCTCCTTGTCTATGTCCGAGCAAAAGGGAGGCTCGTCACCTACAAAGCTCCTGCGACCGTCACCGAAACCTCGATGCACGCGAACCTTGGGGAGCTCGGGGAGATCTCGGTCAGCTTTCAGCGGTCCAATCGTGCAGTCCGCGTTCCCTGCGGCAAGGACACGATTCGTTTCGACTCCGGCAGCTACGAGGGGGTGATCGAGTTTCGCGGCGAGGAGGGATACACCGGCGTCAGAGCGACGAGTGCCCCGGGGAACATCGACTACTGGTTGGGGGTCTGTGGCGGTGGGGTCCTCACCGAAGGGCCCAGGGGGACGCGGCGAGGCGCTGTCCTTCATGTTCGAAATCCGGCCCTGGGCCAAGAGATGAGCGTGGGAAAGCGGCGGCCTGGCGCGGCCGCGGAGATCGCCGCCTGGGTATCGGAATACAGCAACGGCATCTCGATCCGGAGGTACATGGTGCTGCGAATGCCCGGCGACTGCTTCACGTACGACCGACGACTGCGAACCGCCACCGTTCGTCCTCCGTCCCCCTTCGCCGGCAGCGCTCGCTTCGACCTCCGAGAGAAGGCGGGCCGGCGATGGAGCGGTGACCTCACTGTCGACCTGCCAGGCAAGGCCGGCGTTCCTCTGACGGGTACCTCGCTGCGGGCAATTTTGGTCCCGGCCTAGCGGCCCGCTCGGAATTCCTTGCGCCGCTGGACTGGCCTCTGCTCCGGTGAATCGGGAGGACTCCCCGGGGGAGCCGGGGAAGAGCGACGGGTATCCCCTGGAGGGGGCCGAGCCCCCGAGTCCCGCTCGCGTCGTTACCAAGTTAGATATAAGTACCTGTTTATTTTTAAAGTAAGTAATTGTTTAAAGACTGTTTGATGCAACCCAACCCGGGGATAAGGCCCATGCGAAGCAATTCGGCCATGGAGGTGAAGGGTGATGGGGTTCCTGGGACGGGTGTCAGTTGCTGTGTCGACCGTTGTGTTGCTTGCGTCTCTTCCTGCCAGCGCTGGGGCGCTGCCTTCCTGCCAGGCTGGTCCCCGGGTCAACGATGCGGCGGACTCGGTTGAAGGCACTCCCTGCGCCGACATCATGGTGGTGCGCGCTGAAGATGCGCAGAGGGTGGAGGCCGGACCTGGTGATGACATCGTCTTCGTCAACGGCGAAGTGGTCGAAATCTTCGGCGGCGAAGGCGACGACCACCTCTACGGCGAGCTGCCGGGTGAGCGCAGATTGACCAAGGTTGTGAACGCCAATGCCGACCGGCCCTCCGGCGGTCCCGTCTATCGCACCGAAGCCTCTTCCCCCGAGAAGGACCGGTCAACCTCAGGTGTGGCGACGATCAGCGTTAAAGGAGGGGATGGAAACCAGGTCTGGTACGGAGGGTCGGGAGAAGACTGGTTCTACGGGCAGCGCGGCAACGACACCTTTTACGGCGGCGGTGGCCACGATCTTCTATATGGGGGTCCGGGCGACGACACCCTTCGCGGCGAAAGCGGTTGGGACATCCTCGGTGGCGGTTTCGGGACCGACAACCTCGACGGCGAAGCCGACAACGACATGGCCCGCGGCGACGCCGGCACCGACACGATCGCCGATTCCGGGCCCAGTGGGGTGGACACGCTCAGCTTCTCCACCGCTACGGCCCCCGGGTTCGTCGGCGGGTCGCCGATGACCGGCTTCCCGGCCGAAGGGGGCGAGCGTGGCGTCTTCCTTCGGCTCGACGCCGTCCCGTGCAGCGGGGAAGGCGGATACGAGGCCTGTAACGGCGAGGCCTCGACGGGTGGGGGCTATGACCAGATCAACAGCTGGCAGTTCGAGAACGTGATCGGTTCGCCCTTCTCGGACGTAATCGTCGGCAACGCCTCGGCAAACCGAATCGACGGCGGCGGCGGCGCCGACGTGATTTACGGCTCTGAAGGAGGAGACGTCGTCGTCGGAGGCGCCGACGGCGACTATCTCGATGGCGGCGGAGGCACGGACACCGCTTACGGGCTCGGCGGAGCCAACAACTGCTCGGCAGAAGTGGAGATCAAATCCGAATGCACCGGCAGCGCGGCGGAAGTGAACGTGAGGAACACGGGCGCGATCAGCGTCGGCTTCGAGCAGACCAACCAAGATCCGACCGCGCGGTCCGTACAGCTGTACCTGGTCGGGAGCAACCTCCACGACAGCGTCCGCGGACTGGAATGGTGGGACACCGTCTCACAGAAGATGTATATCTCCTTCGAACTCTATCCCGACTCCACTGCGAAATTCGACACTAGTGCGGGAGCGCAGACCCCAGGGTGCATCTACTGGCCCGAAGTGGTCCATTGCGGGCTGTCGGCGATGGCAGATTCGATCGTCGTGGCTGGCATGTCCGATAATGACACGCTCAGCATTCACGAATCGGGCATCGACGAGCTGACCTCACCAGTCTTACTCGGTGGCAGCGGGAACGACATCGAGTGGGGCGACTTCACCACGGAAGACGTCATGGTCGACGGCGACGGGAACGACTGGATGTACGCAGCGGCCTGGGACGACGTGCTCCTCAACAACGGGGGCGCGGACACCCTCCAGGGCGGGCTCGAAAACGACCTCATAGTCTCCACCGACGTCTGTTCCGGCGACTATCTGCACGGATCGCAGGAAGGCGTGGTCGACGGGGCGCAGAACAGCGCCTCCTGGGCCAAGCTCCAAGGGTCCGGGGTGGCGGCAAGCATCGAAAGCAACGTCGCCGGCAACTCCTACAACGGTGGTGTCCAGTGCACCTCGGGGTCGCTGACGACGCTCGTTGCCTTCGCCGACCTGGAGGGCTCCGAACAGAGCGACGTGCTCATGGGGAGCAATGCCGCCAACGGCATCCTGGGGCGGGATGGCCCGGACTGGATGGCTGCCTACGGCGGCAACGACCTCCTGTACGGGCGCAACAACGTCACCGGCGCAGCTGACGGTACGGACACCATGGACGGCAACGGGGGGACCAACTACTGCTACCCAGGCGGCCCGGACACGACCGCAAACTGCATCGTCAAATGAGCGCCGACGTCAGCGCTCGCCGGAGCCGTCGCTCAGGTCTCGCCCCTCGGGTGGCACCTCTTCCGCGGTGGCGTCGTAGTCGTAGCTTCGGGCTCCCCGGGTCGGGTCTGGCCCTGGTCCGGGCCCGAAGCCACCGGGCATCCCGACCACGGTGAACCGCCCGATCGTGAGGCGGCGCAGCAGCCGCCGCGCGATCGCCCGGGTCGGCGGGATCAGCAGGAGGAGGCCGAAGATGTCGCTGAGGAAGCCGGGGGTCAGCAGCAGGGTGCCGCCGATCACGATCAGAACCCCGTCGGCGACCTCCTTGCCGGGGAAGCGGCGCTGGGCCATGGCCTCGTTGAAGCGGCGCCAGGCGTTGCGGCCCTGATGTTTGAGCAGCAGCGAGCCGAGCACGGCATCGGCCAGCAGCAGCGCCAGGGTCGGCCAGAGGCCGATCCACTGCCCGACCTGGATGATCACGTAGAGCTCCGCGATCGGGACGACGATGAAGAGGACGATCAGGAAGGGCACCCTCCGAAGCGTAGATGGTCGAGCCCCGAAGCCTTTTACGTGCTGCGGGACGTAAAAGGCTTCAGGCAGCGGCGGCAGCGGCGCCGGCGGCCTGCTCCAGCTCGGCGAGCGAGCCGGCGATGCCCTCGGAGAGCAGTTCGACGTCTTCCATCGAGTCGTAGTCGGCGAGCAGGCCGAACCCGACCTTGCCGTTGTAGCTCATGATCGCCACCGCCAGGGCGTGGTTCTGTGGCAGGAAGGCGACCGGGAAGACCTCCTCCATCTCGCGCCCGAGCACGTAGAGCGGCACCTGCGGCCCCGGCACGTTGGTGGTGATCAGGTTGAAGAGCCGGGTCGAGAAGTTGATCCGCGAGGCCTGGGCGAGCAGGGTCGGAGGCGCGAAGTCGTTGAAGCGGGAGATCACTTCGGCGCCGAGCGCCTGTTTGGATCGCTTCAGCCCCTCCATCTCCTCGCTGATCGTCCGCAGCCGCCGCACCGGGTCCTCGACGTAGACGGGCAGCGGCCCGCGCATCAGCGCGATCCGGTTGCCGAGGTTGCCGCGCTCGTCCTCGCTGCGGATCGAGACCGGGACCAGCGCCCGCAGCTCCAGCCCTTCGGTGCGGATGCCACGGCGGTCGAGCCAGTTGCGCAGGGTGCCGGTGACGACGGCGAGCACGACGTCGTTGACGGTGCCGCCGAGGCTGTCCTTGATCCGCTTGAAGGTGGCGAGCTCCGAGCGCGCCCAGACGTAGCGCCGGTGCGGCCCGATCTCCAGGTTGAGCGGCACGTCCGGGGCCGGGTCGGCGAAGGCGGTGACGATCTCGCTCAGCCCCTCCAGCGCCTCGACCGCCTTGCGCGCGGTCGTCTCCGGGTTGCGGACCGCGTCGACGGCCCGCTCGGCCAGCGCCACCGGTGCCGCCACCGCGTCGGCGATCCCGCGCGCGACCAGCTCGGTCGTCCCCGGTTCGGGCTGCGGAACCCAGTCGTCCTCGGCGGCGGGTGTCTCCGGTTCCCGCTCGAAGTCGAAGAGGACGGTGCCGATGTCGACCCCCGAGACCCCGTCGACCATCGCGTGGTGGGTCTTGGTGAGGATCGCGAAGCGGTCGTCCTCGAGCCCCTGCGCCAGCCACATCTCCCAGAGCGGCTTCGAGCGGTCGAGCTGCTGGGAGAAGACGCGCCCGGCCAGCCGCTTCAGCTGCGCTTCGCCCCCCGGCTGGGGCAGCGCGGTGTGGCGGATGTGGTAGGTGAGGTTGAAGTTGACGTCGTCCGCCCACAGCGGCCGGCCCGCCTCCAGCGGCGGCACGACCAGCTTCTGGCGGAAGCGCGGCACCAGGTGAAGGCGGCTGCGCACGTGCTCGACCAGGTCCACGTACTTGGGCGGCGGCCCCTCGAAGATCAGGATCGCCCCCACGTGCATGTGGCTGTTCGAGGTCTCGTTGGTCAGGAACGAGGCGTCGACGGCGGTGAGGCGGTCCAGATGGCGTCCCTCGGTGCTCATCCTGCAAGGCTAGCTACCCTGGTCATATGGCAGCAACCGCCACCACCGGTCCGAACCGAGTCTTGCTCGCCGCCCCCCGCGGCTACTGCGCCGGCGTCGACCGCGCCGTGCAGACGGTCGAGCGCGCGCTCGAGCTGTACGGGGCGCCCGTCTACGTGCGCAAGGAGATCGTCCACAACAAGCACGTGGTCGAGGAGCTGGCCGAGCGCGGCGCGATCTTCGTCGAGGAGGAGACCGAAGTTCCGGAGGGGGAGATCGTCGTCTTCTCCGCCCACGGCGTGGCCCCCGCGGTGCACGACAACGCCGCCGCCCGGCGGCTGCGCACCATCGACGCCACCTGCCCCCTGGTGACCAAGGTCCACGTCTCCGCCCGCCGCTTCGCCGCCCAGGGCTACACGATCGTGATGATCGGCCACGACGGCCACGAGGAGGTGGAAGGGACGACCGGCGAGGCGCCGGACAGCATCGTCCTGATCGAAACCGCCGACGAGGTCGCCTCGCTGGAGGTGCCCGATCCCGACAAAGTCGCCTTCATCACCCAGACCACGCTCTCGGTCGACGAGACGGCCGAGGTGATCGCCGCCCTGCGGGCCAAGTTCCCTGGCATCGTCAGCAGCAAGTCCGACGACATCTGTTACGCGACGACCAACCGCCAGATCGCCGTCAAGCAGCTCGCCCGCGAGTGCGACCTGGTGCTCGTGATCGGCTCGACCAACTCCTCGAACTCGAACCGCCTGGTCGAGGTGGCGCGCGAACACGGCGCCGCCTCGCACCTGATCGACAACCACACCCAGGTGCAGGAGGAGTGGCTGCGGGGAGTGGAGACGGTCGGCATCACCTCCGGCGCCAGCGCCCCCGAGGAGCTGGTCGAGAGCCTCGTCGGCCTCTTCCGCGAGCGCGGCGCCGACGACGTCTTCGAGCTGCGGACCGTCCACGAGGACGTCCGCTTCATGCTCCCGAAGGAGATCCGCGAGGAGCTCGCCGCCGGCGCCTAGCGCTCAGTCGCTGTACGGGGCGTAGCGGTTGTGCAGCATCAGGTCGTTGCCGTCGGGGTCGGTGAAGAACGCCATGTGGCAGACGCCGGTGTCCATCACGTCACCCGCGAACTCGACGCCCTTGTCTTCGAGCTCCGCGCGCGCCGCGGGGACGTCGTCGACGTGCAGCGCCGGGTGGGCGTTCTTCTGGGGCGCGAACTCCATCCCGAACTTCGCCGGCTCCCAGATGCCGAAGCAGGTCTCGCCGACCCAGAACTCGTAGTCGGACTTGTCGTCGGGGCGCAGCCCAAGCGTCTCGACGTAGAAGGCGCGCGAGCGGTCCGCGTCCGTTGACGGAATTCCGACGAAGTCGAGCTTGCTGATCACGGTGTCTCCTTGGTCGCTGATTACGGAAGGTCGGTGCATCCCTACCCGGGCGCGCCCGCCGCGAAGCTGACCGACCAGATGCGCAGGCCGGGGCTGGGCCGGAGGACGAGGCTGTGCGCCTCGTGCTGCGGATGCTCGGCGATCGCGAGCAGGCCGGGGGAGGGGCCGGCCGCGATCGGCTCGCCCCACTCGCCGTCGATCTCGGCCAGCAGCTCGCCGCTGCCCTCGACCGTCGCGAAGACCCCGCCTGCCTGGTAGTCGAGGGCCAGGTCCTCGCCGTCCTCGCCCGCGGTCCAGGGCCGCTCCCAGGAGCCGCCGGGGAAGAGCTCGGGGGTGGGGGCCATCACCCGGGCGCCCGGCCCGTCGGTCGGGCGCAGCGGCGCCAGCGGCTCCGGCAGCTCCTGCAGGGCGTCGATCTCGCGCAGCTCCTCCTGGACCGCGATCTCGGTCTCCAGGTATTCGCCCTCGCCGAAGTGGACCCAGGCGAGGGCGCCGCCGAGGCTCCAGAGGAAGAGGCTCGGCCAGCCCTCGCAGCCGTAGGAGCCCCACAGCTCCCGCTCGGCGTCGATCGCGACCGGGAACTCGACTCCGAGCGCCGCCAGGCCGGCCGCCACGGCCGCCTCGTCGTTGCCGAAGGGGAAGCGGGGGGACTGGACGCCGACCACGCTGAGGCCGGCCTCGCGATAGCGCCGGTGCCACTCGTTCAGGTAGGGCAGCGTGCGCACGCTGTTGAGCTGGGCGTAGTCGAGGAAGTGCACGAGCGCCGGCCCGCCGGCGGTCAGGGCCGGCATCGACTCCGGCTCCTGCCCGACCCAGGCCAGCCCCGCGGGCAGGTCGGGGGCGGCGATGTTGTCGCGTCCGGGGCGCACTGGCGCGGACGTTATCCTGGGCGGCCTTGACCGAGCTTGGCGCTCTCCTGCTCCCGGCGGTGCCGCTCCTGGCGCTGCTCGGCTGCCTCCTCTTCGGCCGCTACCCCGGCCATGGCGCGATCGTGCGCCTCGCCGAGCGGGTCGCGGCTCGGTCTTTAGGCCGGCGGCGGGGGACGGCCTGCGCCCAGGCGCCGCTGCGGCCAGGCTCCTTCGCTCCCCGTGGCGGGCTCCTGCTCGCCCACTCGCTCTCCGGTCGCGCCCCGCCCGCCTAGCGCAGCTCTCACTTCCGGCCGCCGGTGGCCGACCTGTTCTTTTGGGTCGTGGTGCGACCGAAAAGCACGGTTCGAGGCCTGAGTGGCCGGTTCTCTGCGCAAAGCGAATCGATAGGAGTTGAGATGAGGAACGTGATTAGGACCGCTTCCGCGCTCGCCGCGATCCTGGCGGCGTTTGCCCTGGTGGCCTGCGGTGGCAGCAACGATGACCAGACCGAGGCCGTTAGCGGCCAGCTGAAGGCGCTGCCAGGCGCGCCCACCGGCGACCAGGCCGTGGCCGGCGAGGCGACCCTGGAGCGAGCCGACGGGACCACCACCGTCACGCTGACCGCAACCGGCCTGGAGCCGAATTCCGCTTACGTCGCGCATCTGCACACCGGCGGCTGCGACCAGGGCGACCCCGGCGGTCCGCACTTCAAGTTCAATGCCGAAGCCGGCGACGAGCCGCCGAACGAGGTCCACCTCGAGTTCCGCTCCGGCGCTGACGGCAGCGGCCAGGCCCGCGCGTCGAGCGACCGCGAAGTGCCTGCCGGCGAAGCGGGCTCGATCGTCGTCCACGAAGCCGACGCGGAGCACCACACGGCCGGGGAGGAGAGCGGAGCGGAAGCCGTGCTCGTCCACGAAGGCCACCACCACCCCGAGGAACCGGCGCCCCCGGCGAAGATCGCCTGCGCCGAGCTCGAAGGCGGCCACGCCCACGGCGTCTCCGGCGAGGAAGCGGCGAGCCGCGGCGGCAAGGTCCCGGCCGTCGTCGTCCGCGACGGCGAGCCGGTCGGCGGCGTCGCCGAGCTCGAGTACGACGCCGGCGAAGAGGTCCGCTTCGAGGTCACCTCGGACGTCGCCGACGAGGTCCACGTCCACGGCTACGACCTCCTGCAGGTGATCCCCGCCGGCGGCACCGTCAGCTTCGACTTCCCCGCCGAGATCGAAGGCATCTTCGAGGTCGAGCTGGAGCAGCGCGGGCTGCAGATCGCGGAGCTGACGGTCAACCCGTGAACCTGCTGCCGTTCGCGCACGCGCTGGCCGCCCGGCAGGACCTGCCGATCCCGGCCTGGCTGTTCGCCTGGGGGGCGTCGATCGTCCTGATCGTCTCCTTCGTCGCCCTCTCGGTCGCCTGGCGCAGGCCCCGCTTCGAGGAGACGCGCTGGCGTCCCCTCGGGGCGGGGCCCTCGCGCGTCCTGCTGAGCCTGCCCGTCCAGGCCCTCTGCGGCCTCGTCGGGGTCTTCCTGCTCGGCGTCGCCGTCTACGCCGGCCTGCGCGGCACCGAAGCGCCGGACCGTAACTTCGCGCTCACCTTCCTCTTCGTCACCTGCTGGCTCGGCTTCCCGGTGCTGTCGGCGCTGCTCGGGGACGTCTTCCGGCCGTTCAACCCGTGGCGGGCGGTCGGGCGCGCCGCCGGGGCCGGCTTCCGGGCGATCGCCGGGCAGCAGCCCGCCCACCTCGCCTACCCGGAGCGGCTCGGCCGCTGGCCGGCCGCGATCGGCCTGATCGCGGTCGTCTGGCTGGAGATCGTCTACGGGACCAGCGGCGGCGTCGCCGTCGGCCTCGAGCCGGAAGCGGCCGCCGTCGCCGCGCTCCTCTACAGCGGCTACACGCTGGCGATGATGGCCGTGTTCGGGGTCGAGAAGTGGTGCGATCGCGGCGAGGTCTTCTCGGTCTACTTCGGGATGTTCTCCCAGCTCGGCTGCTTCGGGGTGGAGGACGGGAGGCTGGGCCTGCGCCGCCCGCTCGCGGCCGCGACCCGCTGGGCGACCCCCTTCGGCTCCGCCGCGGTCGTGATCGCCTCGATCGCCACCACCACCTTCGACGGCGCCTCCGAGGGCCCGCTGAAAGGCGGTATCGAGACGGTCTTCGACTGGCTCTCCGGGCCCTTCGCTCTCGACACCGCCCTGCGCCTCACCGACACCCTCTTCCTCGCCGCCTGCTTCGGCATGGTCGGGCTCGTCTACATGCTCGGCGTCCGTGGCATGCGCAGCGTCCACGGCGCCCCCTCGCTGCAGAAGCTGCGCGTCGGCTTCGCCCACACCCTGATCCCGATCGCGCTCGCCTACCTCGTCGCCCACTACTTCAGCCTCTTCGTCTTCCAGGAGCAGGCCCAGTTCACCTACCTGCTCTCCGACCCGCTGGGGACCGGCAGCACCGACCTCTTCGGCACCGCCTCCTCCGGGGTCGACTACACGGTCCTCAACGCCAACGCGATCTGGTACGTCCAGGTCGGCGCCCTCGTCGTCGGCCACGTGATCGGGCTGATGCTCGCCCACGACCGCGCCCTCGCCTACTGGCCCGACTATCGCGACGCCTCCCGCTCCCAGTACTGGATGCTGGCGGTGATGGTCTCCTTCACCTGCCTCGGCCTCTACCTGCTCTCCTACAGCAACCAGTGACGCTCCCCCTCGCCCACGCGGGCCACTACGTCGTCTGGGCCCTCTACGCCCTGCCGGTGCTGGTGGTGCTCGGCGCGATCGTCCGCACCGTCCTCATCGAACGCCGGCGCCCGGGGCCCGGGGACGAGTAGCCAGGAGGGCCTAGATGATTGATTCCACGCTCAGGCAGCGAACTGAGCGAAGGAGCGGCTCGGCAACCCGAGCCAGCTGTTGACCCAGACCCCTGCTGCCAGCGCCAGGAGCTTCGATGCGATCCGGGCCCGCAGCCCCGAAAGAGTGCGGGCCCGGTGGCGCTCGAGGCCGAGG